>DATLQT010000001.1:0-2575 GCA_035535055.1 Candidatus Dormiibacterota bacterium
CCCCAGCCCATACCTGTCTGCGAACGGGGCCAACGGCCCCGTCATCAACACCCTGCTCAGCCTGCTCGTTGGCCTGGCCATGCCGCCTCCTTCACTCGGTTCACCGGAAAACAAGCAAAGACGATGAGCTAGAGCAGCCTGCGTTATGCCGACCTGATCAGGACTCCCGGAGTTCACTCATGGCGCTTTCGGCCCTGAGGTCGGCATAACGAGGAGGTCGGCATAATCGTGCACTCGGATGCGGGGTAGATCTGCATCAGCCAATAGGCGCGAGAGATTCGCGTTCACGGTTCCCGGCTCGATCGGGCCGCCCGAGAGGTTCGTGAACACCAAACCTGATTCGGCCCAGGCGGGCGTGGCCTGGCTCCGTTCTTCTCGCCATCGCCGCTGCTCCGCGAGCGCATCGACGGCGATCGTTGTCAGGTGTACTGTCCTGCGGCTCCTCGGCGTCTTGGGTTCGACAAAGACCAGCCCCTCGCCCCTTCGTCACTGAAGCGCCTGCCTTACCACCTCCTCCCAAGGAATGAAGCCTCCGACGTACCTGCTGCTCCATGTCGGGCCGAGGTCGAGTCGCTGCGGGGTCCAAGCAAGGCCGAGAGCGAGATGCTTAACGACGCGGCGGTGTCCGGAGAGGACTGATCGACCCGAGCCGCTTGGGACTTTCGACACTCGCCGGCTCAAGTGATCGCGTGCAGGATCTGCCCGATGCATCTGCTCGTTGCCGGCGAGATCCCATTGGCATCGGTGGGCCGTGCCCACCCCGACGCCTGCTTCGAGAACATCCTTGACCTCGCCCCGGACGGCATCCTCGCCTTCGACGCCGAGGGCCACCTCGTGCTCTTCAACAGGGCCGCCGAGCGCCTCTTCGGCCACGCGGCGGCCGACATCTATGGCGCGCCAGTGAGCGACCTGGTGATGGGCGGCGTGCCGCGCAACGGCGCCGGGCCGTTCGAGGTCACCGCCCGCCGCCGCGACGGCTCCGCGTTCCTGGCCGAGCTTTCGGTGAACGAGCAGACCTTCGGCCAGGAGGTCGTGACCACTGTGATCTGCCGCGACGTGACCGAGCGCAAGCGGACCGAGGAGCGGGTACGCCAACTCAACCGCGAGCTGGCCGAGCGTCTCGAGCAGGGCGTCAAGGTGGTGGCCGACCTGGCCGCCTCCCTCAACCCGAGCGAGGTCACCGGCCGCCTGCTGACCCGGGTGGTGGAGGCAGTGGGGGCAGACCAGGGCGCGCTGCTACGGCTCAACGAGGACCGGTTGGTGGTGCAGGACAGCGTCGACGTCCAGGACGGGACGACGCTGCCGCGCGGTTCCGAGTTCACCGGCGATCGCATCCTCCAGCGGGCGGTGGATGAGCGCAGGGTGGTGTTCACCAGTGGCATCGAGGCAGGCCGGCTCCCGGCCCAGATGAGGAACTGGCTGCAGGGGGTGCGCCAGGAGGCGGCGCTGCCACTGGTCGTCGGGGACGAGGTGGCCGCGCTCCTCCTGCTCGGCCGCCGGCGCGCCGAGGCATTCGGCGACAGCGAGCTGGAGACCCTTCAGCTGATGGGCAACGTGGCCGCCGTCGCGCTCCGCGACACCCAGCTCTTCACAGCCGCCGAGGCCGCGAGCGCCAGCAAGTCGGAGTTCCTGAACATGGCCGCCCACGAGCTGCGAACGCCGCTCGGGGTGGTCGTCGGCTACCTCTCAATGCTTGCAGACGGCACCCTGGGCCCGCCCTCCGAAGCCTGGTCACGGCCAATCGAAATCCTCAACATCAAGGCCGCTGAGCTCAACCAGCTGGTCGACACCCTGCTGATAGCGGCACATTTGGAGGCGGGTACGATACAGGGCGAGGCTCAGCAAGTGGATCTCGTCGGGCTGGCCCGGGAGGCCGTGCAGCGCGCCGAGCCACGCACCCACCTGCTCGGCGGCCAGCTGATCCTGGAGAAGCCGGCGGACCCGGTCCTGGTCCAGGCCGATCCGATCTACGTCGGCCGTATCCTCGACAACCTCATCAACAACGGGCTCAGCTACGCGATGGACAAGCCGTGGGTGCGGGTCTCGGTGTCGGCAGACGCTGTGGTCACCGTCGAGGACCACGGGCTGGGCATCCCTGATGACCGCCGCGGGCTCGTCTTCGAACGTTTCTTCCGTGTCAACGACCCAAGCCTGCTGCCCCAGCCGGGGATCGGCCTCGGGCTGTACATAAGCCGCGAGCTGGCCCGCCGCTGCGGTGGCGAGGTGGCGCTCGAAGAAAGCGTGCCGGGAGTCGGTTCTCGCTTCGTGCTTCGGCTCAACGCGGTGGAGGCCGTCAGCGAACGCGCGGCAGAAGCCGCGCCAGCATCGTCCGGGCGGACGACCGGGAACCGGTCCGCACCAGTGTGCCAGTGCTACTGCTGAACGGCGAGCTCGACCCTCAGGATCCTCCGGCCAACGTGGCCGGAGCGACGCAACAGATGGCCGCGTCGCTCGCGGTCACGATCCCCGGCCAGGGCCACACGGTTGGCCATCTCAGCTGCCTTCCCGGGGTGGTGGTCGCGTTCATCGAACTTGGCAAGCTCAATTCCGCAGCCACCCGGTCATGCGCCGCTCG
>DATLQT010000002.1:0-2915 GCA_035535055.1 Candidatus Dormiibacterota bacterium
GCGTGGCACCGCGCGTTCGGCGAGGCAACCGGTGACTTCGTATTCGGCCACCGACATGAGACCGCGGTCAAGCACTTGGACGGCAGCGTCCTGATATGCACGGGAAGCGTGGGCGGGCCCTTCGATGGCGATCCCCGGGCCGCGTACGTGGTGCTCGATCTCGCCGCGGATCATCTCGATCCCGTGCACCGCCGGATCGACTATGACCGAGACCCAACCGCGCTGGCGTTCGAGAGCCTCGGGCCCTTTGGTACCTGGATCGCGGGCGGCATCAGGCGTGGCGACCGAGCAAGCGAGCCCCTGGACGAAACCGCCGGCCCGAAGCTGAGCGTGCGAACGGCGTGCGATCAGCGTGCGATGGCTGCCGGCGCTCGGCCATCTCGTATTCGCGGCGGGTCAGCCGCAAGGCGGTTCCAACCTGTCGGAGCGGAGCCAGCGTGCGGCTGGCGTGCGGCCCCTTCCGACGATCGGGGCATCACATGGAGGTGCCAACCCGATGCTCCGATTCTCCGACCAGATCCATGCCGCTTACCGCGCCGCCGTTCGCAGCGGAACCCTCGCCCGGGCCGAGTCGCTCATCTCGGTGATCGGGGACTTCAACGCCCCGCCGGAGCAACACGACGCCGCCTGGGCCGCTCTCCTGAAGGCCTACAGCGAGGGCTCGAGGCAGGCCTGGGCGGCGGTGGTGCTGGAGGCCGTGCGCATAGACCTCGTGGTCGCAATCGTGGCGATGCCAGCGCTTCCGCCGGTGATCGGTCGCGACGACATCGCCCAGGCCCTGATCGCCGAAACGCTCGACGCAGCGCTCGAGGGCCCCACGGTGCCAGCTCGCTGGACGAGGCACCGGCTGATCACCCGCGCCACGACCGCTGTGGAGCGCTGGCTGGCCGACGAGATCCGACGGCTCGGCTGGGTTGAGGTGCCGACCGAGAACCACGCGGCAGAAGACAGCGAGGCCACCCGTACGTTCAGGGAGCTGCTGGTGGACATCGAAGCCGGCCGGCTGCCGGCTCGCGCGGTCGTGATGGTCTACCGGGAGGAGGTGCTTGGCGAGTCTCGGGAGGAGCTCGCCGCCGAAGCCGGGGTGAGCATCGACGCCATCCGGAAGCGCCGCGAGCGGGCAATCAAGGCAATCCGGGCTCGCCTGGCGGCGTGAAGCCCGTCGCGCGCGGTGGGCACGGCTCTAAGCAGACGCCCCCGGCCCGCTGGGCGGATCATTGAGGTCGGTCGTGGCGAAGAGCGTCGAGCTTCGGCGGCAGGCGGACGCGGACGGCGACGTCCTCACGCCGGAAGGCGTCCGAACTGCGGTCGAGATCGGGCGGCGCCTGGAGGGCGCCTACGACTTCCTGATCTCGTCAGGAGCCCAGCGGGCGACCCAGACGTTGGCATGCTTCCTCACCGGAATGGGCAGGCCGGTCGCCGGCGGTGTGGTAGTGAACACCGGCTTCCGTTCCAGCGTCGAGGAGCGCTGGTTGGAGGCGGCCCGCCGAGCCGACGGCAAGGACCTCGAGGCCTTTCGCCGGGTTGACCCTGACCTCGTGGAGAAGGAATCCACCGTCCTCGGCGCAGCACTGAAGTCGGTCTTCGAGTCCCTGCCGGAGGGCGGGCGCGCCGGCGGGCGCGTGACTGAGGAAGGCGGCCGGTATCGAGTCGAGGCCGCACCCTGATCTCGACCGGGGTGCCATCGCGGCCGCCCTTTGGCTGGTACGTGCGGCACAAACTGGGACGCGAGGGCGGGGGGCGAGCCTGCTTCAACTTCTTCCTCAGGCCATTCGGCGCCTCCTCGTTCTCCGGCTTCTGGCGCTCGTGGAATCCGATCTATGGGTACTTCCTGCACTTGTACGCGTACCGGCCCCTCGCCCGTTGCTGGGCCGGCGCGGCGCCACGCTGGCAACCTTCACGCTGTGCGGATTCGTCCTGCACGACGCGCCGGCCTGGGTCGTGACCCGGCGGGTGCTGCCGCCACGATCGCCTTCACCTTCTTCGGGCTGGGCGACATCCTCAGCGACGCCTTCCGAATCAACACGTCGGCCTGGCCGCCGGCAGCCCGGGCGACACGACCAACGCCGGCTACCTCGCTGGTTGCGTGGGGGCGATGCTGCTAATCCTCCGGAAGACTGGCGCCTGGCGCTGATCCCGCTTGCGTTCAGGGCCGCACGCCCACCCATATGGTGGTCACCTGCATACCGCCACCAATCACCTCGAGCTTGACGTTGGCGCCTCCCGGCGCTGTTCCGCATCCAACCCGTGGAGGCCCGCGGCTCCGGGTAGCCCACCAACCGCTTGCTCGCTCCTCGCGCGAGTTCAGCGTGCGATGAGCGTGCGATGAGCGTGCGAACAACGTGCGATAGGCCGCGTCCGTTTTCGGCTCCCTCCGGGGGATATGTGGGGCATGAAAGGTTCCAAGCAAGCCCGGCGTCTGACCCGCCTGGCGGCCACCGGCGCGACCGCGCTCCTGCTCACCATCGCCCTCTCCGTCCCGGCGCAGGCCGCGGGCCCGGGCGACCTCAACTCCGTCATTGACTCCGTCCGCAACTGGGTCGCCGGCCTACTCGCCGCGCTGGCGACCCTCTTCCTCACCATCGGCGGCGCGCGCTACCTCACCGCCAACGGCAACCCGCGGGCGGTTGAGGAAGGCAAGGCCGCGATCAAGTCGGCGATGATCGGCTACGCGTTGGCGCTGCTGGCGCCGATGCTGGTCTCGATCCTCCAGAAGGTGCTCAACACCTGATGGACATCACATCCCAGGTCATCGACGCGATCAACGGCTGGCTGCAGAACCTGGCCACGCACCTGCTCCGGCCGGCGCTGACCGCCGCCGGGCAGCTGCTGTTCCAGACACCTGCCTATGACTCCATCCCGGAGGTCGGTCATTCTTGGTCGTTGGTCCGCGACGCGGCGGACGGCCTCTTCGT
>DATLQT010000003.1:0-59656 GCA_035535055.1 Candidatus Dormiibacterota bacterium
CGGCTGCTGGGGGTCTCGCTCGCAACCGCCAAGTCACGCATCTACCGGGCGGCCCGCCGTCTCCGGCCCGGCATAGCCCTGGAGGAGGTCATCCCGACCGCATGAAAGACGACATCCGCCGTGCCTTCGACGGGATCACCGAGGCGCCTCACCCCGCCCTCCGCGCGTCGCTCCGGGCTCGCCTCAGGGCCGGGCAAGCCGAGGATCCGCCGCGCGCCTGGCGGCTGGTGGTCGGATCCGTCCTGGCCGCCGGCGTCGTCGCCCTGGTCCTGGTCGTCGCCGTCGGCCTGCAGCCGCAGGGCCGCGAGGGTCCGGCGCCCGTGGCAACCGCCGCCGCGACCCCTTCGGCCCTTCCGACCGCGACCCCGACGCCGGCAATCGCCGCCGTCTCGCCGACACCGAGCCCCACCTCAGCCTCTCTGGCCTGCTCCTCTCCGCAGACCTTCAGCGGCGGAACGCCCGGCGTGGCGAGCGTCACCCAGGTGAGGGTCGGGACCACCGCCGCCTACGACCGCTTCGTGATCCAGTTCGACGGGCCGGTCCCGACCTACACGGTGACGCCCCAGGGGTCCGCTACCTTCATGCAGGACCCGACCGGGCAGACCCTCCAGCTGAGGGGCGCCGACGGCGTCAAGATCGTCGTCCGCGGCGCCAGCGCCACCACCCCGAGCGGCTCCCCGGCATACGCCGGTCCTATGGACCTGACCCCCGGCTACTCATCGCTGCAGGAGGCACGCCAGCTGGGTGACTTCGAGCGGGTCTACAGCTGGGGGCTGGGGATCAGCCAGCCCGCCTGCCTGCGGGTATCCGTCTTCACCGGCCCGGCGCGGTTGGTGGTGGACGTCCTCAAGCACTGACCGCCGGCTCCTAACGGGTGGCTCCCTTCGGGTCCAGGACGACCGTCCAAAGCTCGATCCGGGTCGGGCGCAGCATGCCATTCACCGCCCAGGGATCCTGCGCCATCCGGGCGCGAACCTCCTCCTCGGAGCCGGCGACGACCACCCAGAGGGTCTCGCGGTCACCCTCGAGCGGGCCGACCAGGCGCGCGAAACCGTCGTCGGCAAGTCCGTCCATGAAGGCGGCGTGATCAGCCCAGCCGGCCTGCTCCCTCATGTCAAGCGACCAGTCCCAGGGGCCGCCGCGCTCGACGCGGACGACGTAGATTGCCAAAGCCGCCTACCCGGGCGGGCTCAGAGCGGGATGTTCCCGTGGCGGCGAGGCGTCCGGCGGCGCTCCTTGCCGAGGGCGACTTTGAGCGCGCCGATGAGCACCCGCCGGGTCGATCCCGGCTCGATGACGTCGTCGATGTAGCCGCGCTCGGCGGCGACGTAGGGATTCGCGAAGCGCTCGGTGTAGTCGTTGACCAGGGCGGCCCGGCGGCCGATCTTGTCCTTCGCCCGCTCGAGCTCGCGCTTGAAGACGATGTTGACCGCGCCCTCGGGACCCATCACGGCGATCTCGGCCGTCGGCCAGGCGGCGTTGTAGTCGGCCCGGATGTGCTTGGAGCACATGACGCAGTAGGCGCCGCCGTACGCCTTGCGGGTGATCACGGTCAGCTTGGGGACGGTGGCCTCGCTGTAGGCGTAGAGGAGCTTGGACCCGTGCCGGATGATTCCGCCGTATTCCTGCGCCGTGCCGGGCAGGAAGCCGGGCACGTCCACCAAGGTGACCAGCGGGATGTTGAAGGAGTCGCAGTAGCGGACGAAGCGCGCGGCCTTGGTGGAGGCGTTGATGTCGAGGGCTCCGGCCAGCACGCGGGGCTGGTTGGCGACGACGCCGACCGAGTGGCCGTCGAGGCGGGCGAACCCGACCACGATGTTCTGCGCGTAGAGCCCCTGGACCTCGAGGAAGTCGCCGTCATCGACCACCATCCGGATGACGTCCTTGATGTCGTAGGCCTCTCGAGAACTGTCCGGAATGATCGACGCGAGCCTGGGGTCCGCGCGATTCGGGTCGTCGGTCGGAGCCCGGTAGGGCGCGGGCTCGTCGCAGCTGGAGGGGATGAAGGAGAGCAGGCGGCGGGTCTGCGCAAAGGACTCGTCCTCGTCCTGGGCCAGGAAGTGGCCGACGCCGGAACGGGTGTTGTGGACCTCGGCGCCGCCCAGAGAGTCGAAGTCGACGTCCTCGCCGGTGGTCACCTTGATGACCTCGGGTCCGGTGATGAACATGTAGCCGACGTCGTGGACCATGAACACGAAGTCGGTCATCGCCGGCGAGTAGACGGCGCCGCCGGTGCAGGGCCCGAGGATCAGGCTCAGCTGCGGGATCACGCCTGACGCCTCGACGTTGCGCCAGAAGATCTCCGCGTAACCGGCCAGCGAGACGACGCCCTCTTGGATCCGCGCACCGCCGGAGTCGTTGATGCCGATGAAGGGCACCCGGTTGCGCAGCGCCAGGTCCATCACCTTGCAGACCTTCTCGGCGAAAACCTCGCCCAGCGAACCGCCGAAGACCGTCGCGTCATGGCTGAAGAGGAGGACGTCGCGGCCGTCGATCTTGGCGAAACCGGTGACGACGCCGTCCCCTGCCGGCCGTCGCTCGGCGAGGCCGAAGTTGGTCGAGCGGTGGGTCGCGAAGGTGTCGAGCTCGGTGAAGGAGTTGGTGTCGACCAGGCGCTGGATCCGCTCCCGCGCGGTCAGCCGGCCGCGGGCGTGCTGGCGCTCGTAGCCGTCGCCATCGCCGTGGGCGGCCTCGTACTTGCGCTGCCGGAGGAGGTTGATCTTGAGGACGTTGGGGTCGGTCTTCTTCGGCATCTGTTTTCCTTGCAGCTAGACCTCGGCCGGAGCCTGGTACTCACCGAAGACCGCCCGCAGGCGGTCGCAGCATTCGCCGATCGTGCAGTAGGCCGCCAGGGCCTCCCGCAGCGGTGGCAGCAGGTTGCCGGCGCCGCGAGCCTCGTCGCCGAGACGGTCGAGGCAGCGCTCGGCCACGGCGGCGTCCCGGCCGGCGCGGACCTTGGCCACCCGCCGCCGCTGCTCCTCCTCGCCGCGGGGCTCGATCCTCATGATCTCGACCGGCTCCTCCTCGGTTGCCGTGAAGCGGTTGAGCCCGATGATGGCGCGGTCGCCGCTCTCCACCCGCAGCTGAAGCCGATAGGCGCTCTCGGCGATCCGCCGCTGCATCCAGCCCGACTCGATCGCGGCCACCGCCCCGCCCTGCTCGTCGACCTCGGCCATCGCCCGTAGCGCCTCGTCCTCGACGCGGTCGGTCAGCGCCTCCACGTAGTGGGAGCCGCCCAGCGGGTCGGCGACGGCGGCCACGCCCGTCTCGTAGCCGATCACCTGCTGGGTCCGCAGCGCCAGCTCCGCGGCCAGCTGGGTGGGCAGGCCCAGCGCCTCGTCGAAGCCGTTGGTGTGGAGCGACTGGGTGCCCCCGAGCACCGCGCTCATCGCCTCCAGCGCCGTCCGCACCACGTTGACCAGCGGCTGCTGGGCGGTGAGGGTGACGCCCCCGGTCTGGGTGTGGAAGCGCAGCGCCTGCGAGCGCTTGTCCCCGGCCTTGAAGCGGTCGCGCATGATCCGCGCCCACATCCGCCGCGCGGCTCGGAACTTGGCCGCCTCCTCGAAGAAGTCCATATGGCAGGCGAAGAAGAAGCTCAGCCGGGGCGCGAACTGGTCTACCTCGAGGCCCGCCGCGAGCGCCGCCTCGACGTAGGCGATGGCGTCGGCGAGGGTGAAGGCGACCTCCTCGGCCGCCGTCGAGCCCGCCTCCCGGATGTGGTAGCCGGAGATCGAGATCGTGTTCCAGTTGGGCAGCTCGTCGCGGCAGTAGGCGAAGAGGTCGGTCGTGAGGCGCATCGACGGCTTGGGCGGGAAGATGTAGGTGCCGCGCGCCGCGTACTCCTTCAGGATGTCGTTCTGGACAGTCCCGGTGATCTTCTCCTTCGGCACACCCTGCTTTTCGGCCACCAGCTGGTAGAGGAGGAGCAGCAGCGCCGCGGTCGCGTTGATGGTCATCGAGGTCGAGACCTCGGCCAGTGGGATGTCCGCCAGCAGCGTCTCCATGTCCGCCAGCGAGTCGATGGCGACCCCGACCTTGCCGACCTCGCCCTTCGACATCGGCGAGTCGGAGTCGTAGCCGATCTGGGTCGGCAGGTCGAAGGCGACCGAGAGGCCGGTCTGGCCATGGGCCAGGAGGTGGCGGTAGCGCTGGTTCGACTCGGCGGCGGAGCCGAACCCGGCGTACTGGCGCATGGTCCAAAGGCGGCTCCGATAGCCATCGCGGTGGATCCCGCGGGTGAAGGGGAACTCTCCTGGCGGCGGTTCGCCGTAGAACGGCTCCAGGGGCAGCCCGGAGTCGTTCCTGCGCTCCTCAGGCATGCCGCTCGACCAGCTCGGTGAGGACGCCTCCCACGCTCCTGGGATGAAAGAAGACGATCGGCGTGCCGTGGACGCCGACCCGGATCTCCCCCGACTGCTCGAACCCCTCGCCGACCATCCGCTCCACCTCGGCGTGGATGTCGTCGACCGTGTAGGCGAGGTGATGGAGCCCCGGACCGCGCTCGGCGAGGAACTTGCCGATGCCCTCGGCGATATCGGTCGCGTGGAGCAGCTCCAGCTCCACCCCACCCGAGTCCACGAGGGCGAAGTCGAGTCCGTCGAGGTTGCCCCGGCGGATGAGGCTCCCGCCCAGCTTGCCGGTGTAGAGGGCGACGGCCACGTCGATGTCCGCGACGGCGATGCCAACGTGGTTCAGACCAAGGAACACGAACCCTATTGTCGGCTGCGACGCTTTTCCAGTTGAGGAAGGAGGAGATCGAAGCCGAGCACGGCGCCCGCGCTCGCCGCCAGGGCCAGCAGCCAGCCGAGGATGGAGAGCTGGAGGACCAACCCCTCGCGCTCCTCCACCAGCCGCAGCGAGCGGCCGGCGACGACCCAGCCGCCCTTGAAGCCGACGATCACCGTCGCCGCCCGGACGCCGGGCTGGGGTTCCCAGGTGACCTCGTCACGACCGCCGACCGGGGCGTTGTCGAAGGCCGAGATCGGGTAGTCGGGCAGCTTGCCGTCGAGCCGCGCCGAGCCGCCGACGGTCCGGCGGTCGGACCCGTAGACGAGGATCCACGGGGCCAGCGAACGCTTGATGTCGATGGCCGGAATGCCCGCCGCCGCCACCGTCAGTCCCTGGGCAGCGGCGTCCTCCGCCATCTGCACCTGGGGATCGTTGGCGTCTGCGCGAAGAACCTGCTGAGCCACGACGCAGGTGGTCCCCGACAGCAGCGTGATCGCCGCGGCGATCGGCAGCCAGCGCCGCAGGAAGTCGATCAGCCGTGGATCCACCGTTCGCCGCCTTTCAACGCGTGGCCGCCCGAACGGTTACCGACTCAGTAGCGATACCACCCCTCGCCGGTCTTGCGGCCGAGCTTTCCCTCCTCGACCTTGCGGGCGAGCGCCTCGGAGGGTTTGTACTTGGGGTCGCCGGTCGTCTCGTAGACGTGCTTGCGGGCGCCGTAGGTGACGTCGAGGCCGCTCAGGTCGCCGAGCCGGAACGGGCCCAGCGGCCAGTTGAGGCCCTTCTCGACCGCGACGTCGATGTCCTCGAAGCTGGCCACGCCCGCGTCGAGGAGGCGATAGGCCTCCTGGCTGGCGTGGTGGAGGATGCGGTTGACGATGAAGCCCTCGATCTCCCGGTTGAGCAGGACCGGCACCCGGCCCATCTCGCGGACGAAGTCCATCGCGAAGCGGACGGTCTCCTCCGAGGTCTCCGGCCCGCGGACCACCTCACAGAGCTCCATCACCAGGACCGGGAAGAAGAAGTGAAGGTTGCAACAGCGATCCGGGTGCCGGGTGGCGGAGGCGATCTTCGAGATCGGCATGGTCGAGGAGTTGGACGCCAGCACCGTGGACGGCGGGCAGAGCCGATCCAGCTCGGCGAACACCTCGCGTTTGGCCTCCAGCCTCTCGACGATGGCCTCGATCACGATCTCGGCGTCCGCGGCAGCCTCGGCGAGGTCGATGGTCGTCCGCACCCGGGAGACCGCGGCGTCCGCGTCGGGCTGGGTCATCCGCCCCTTGTCGACCCGGCGCTGGAGCACGGCGCGGTTTTGTTCGACCGCCCTGGCCAGCTGGTCGGCGGACACGTCCTGGAGCCGGACCTCGACGCCCTGCAGGGCCGCCTGCTGGGCGATCTGGGAGCCCATCCCTCCGCCGCCGACGACGGCAAGGCGGGTCACCGCACCGAGAAGACTCGGGTCACTTGGTTGAGCGTCGGGATGTTGGCGAGCATCCCGTCGATGTGGAGGCCGCCGGTCAGGAGCTTGGCGACGATGTGGCGCCCGACGCCATCGACGTAGATCGGCATCCCGAAGGGGCCGATGGAGAGGTTGGAGAGCATCATCACGGTGTCAGCGTCGGTACGGATGGTGAGCCGCCGATCGCGCTTGAGGCCGTTGCTGACGACCAACCTGCCTCCCTTGAACTCGAGCGTCACCGACTCTTCGATGTCCTCGACGACGATCCCAACTCGCGCCTTCAGGGTGTCGAAGTCGTTGCGCTTCTCGGGGCGACCCTCCACGTTGGCCTCGATGAGACCGCCGAGCATCATCGCGAAGGAGCTGGCGCCGTCGCCGTCGGCGTACTCGACCAGCTTTTCGGGACGCGCCCCCCGGCGCTTAGGCTTCGTCAGGGAACTCGACCGGGATGCGCGTCGTGCACTCGGTCATCTCCTGGGACGCCCGGGTGTAACGGACGATGGTCGGCAGGTCGCCCTTCAGCTTCAGCTTGCCCTGCATCATGCCCTTGGTAGGGTCGAGCTCCTTCTGCATCACCTGCTTCCAGCGCGAGTAGGGCGCGCTGATGACGAAGTCGCACTCGCCGGCCTCGGCGGCACCGACCATCTTGATCGAACGGGCCTCGCCGTCGAAGAGGTCCATCAGGACTCCCTTGGCCTCGGGGAACTTCTTATCGGGCTCGGCCTCGACGACCAGGCCGACCGTCCACTTCCAGCCCTTGCCGGCCTGCTTGTAGACCGAGGACTTGTTGATCTCGTCCTTGAAGGCGGCCGCGAACTCGTCACTGAACGCCTTGATCTTTGCCATGTCTATCTAGCCTCCTCCGCTTCGCCACAAAAGTAACAGGGCCATTGGACCCGCAGGCGGCGGGAACCTGAGGCTAGCGGGAGGCCTGGACGGGATGGCCGCGGCGGGCGGCGGGTTCCAGGTCGCCGTGCCGACCGAAAGCGCCGGCCGCGCGCCGGGAGCGGATGGAGCAGCGCCGGACCTCGACCGGCCTGGAGCTGTTTCGCGGAGGGGTGCCGGCTCGGTGGTCGTACGAGCTCACCCGCACAATATATTGAGCCTGGTCGCCATGTGCAATACCACTTTTGGGCATTGTGCGGCCCAGCTCGAAGGCGTCTGAACTCGGCATAGGATTTCCATCCATGAGCCTCAACCTAGCCGCCATCCTCCGCGAGTCGGCCGCCGCCCACCCGGACAAGGAGGCGGTGGTCCTCCACCCCTTCCGGCTCAGCTTCGGGCAGGTCGACGCCCTCTCCAACCAGGTCGCCTCCTCCCTGCGGACGCTCGGCCTCAAGCCCGGGGAACGGGTCGGCCTGATGCTCCCCAACGTCCCCCAGTTCGTCATCTCCTACTTCGGGATCCTCAAGGCCGGCGGCGTCGTCGTCCCCATGAACGTGCTCCTCAAGGCGCCGGAGGTGAACTTCTACCTAGCCGACTCCGAGGCCCGGCTCCTGATCACCTGGGAGGACTTCGCCGGCGAGGCGCTGAAGGGCGCCCCCAGCGGCGTCACGACCTACGTCGTCAACAGGCCCGGCTCGGACGCGGTCCCGGAGGGAAGCCTCGGCTTCACCGAGCTGATGGGTGGCTCGGCGGAATTCGAGATGGAGGCGACGAGCCCGGACGACACCGCGGTCATCCTCTACACCTCGGGCACGACCGGCAAGCCGAAGGGCGCCGAGCTCACCCACTTCAACCTCTACATGAACTGCACCATCGCCGGCGGCCTCTTCGGCTTCCGCGACGACGACGTCGGCCTGGCGGTGCTGCCCCTCTTCCACTCCTTCGGCCAGTCGAGCGTCATGAACGTCGCGATTCGATTCGGCGGCACCATCTCGCTCGTCCCCCGCTTCGAGGTCGCGGCGGTCTGCGAGGCGATGGCCCGCGACCGGGTCACCGTCTTCAGCGGCGTCCCGACGATGTACTTCGCGCTTCTCCACGACCCGTCGGTCGGCGACTACGACCTCTCCGCCCTGCGGGTCGCCGTCTCCGGGGGCGCCTCGATGCCGGCCGAGGTGATGACCGCCTTCGAGAAGAAGTTCGGCGTCACCATCCTGGAGGGCTACGGCCTCTCCGAGACCTCGCCCACCGCCTCCTTCAACCAGAGCATCGAGGAGCGCCGCTTCGGGTCGATCGGGAAGCGGATCTGGGGAGTCGAGATGCGGATCTTCGACGAGTCTGACAAGCCGCTGCCTCGCGGCAAGGACCACGTGGGCGAGATAGTGATCCGCGGGCACAACGTGATGAAGGGCTACTTCAAGCAGCCGGAGGCGACCGCCGAGGCCTTCAAGGGCGGCTGGTTCCACTCCGGCGACATGGGCTACCAGGACGAGGAGGAGTTCTTTTTCATCGTCGACCGCAAGAAGGAGCTGATCATCCGGGGCGGCTTCAACATCTACCCGAGGGAGATCGAGGAGGTGCTCTACGCGCACCCCGCCGTGCAGGAGGCGGCCGTCATCGGCGTGCCCGACGAGCGCATGGGAGAGGAGGTCTCGGCGGTCGTCGCGCTCAAGGCCGGCCAGTCGGTCAGCGAGGAGGAGCTGATCGCCTTCACGAAGGAGAGGGTGGCCGCCTACAAGTACCCGCGCACGATCCGCTTCGTGGACACGCTGCCCAAGGGCGCCACCGGCAAGATCCTCAAAAAGGAGCTGAAGCAACAGCTGGGAGTCGGCGCCGCACCAGGCTAGGACTACTCCGGGCGAGAGGCCGTTCCTGGGCGGCCCGGCGGCGACTACTCCCCGGAAGTGTGGCCCTCCCGGTCGCCGGGCGCCGCCAGCTCGCTCGGCCTCGCGGTGCCGGTCGGGATATGGCGCTCGAACCACCCGGCGATCCGGTTCAGGCGCTCGACGCGGCGATCGGGACGTCCCGAGCGGGAGAGGTCATGGCTCTCCTCGGGGAACCGCACCAGCTCCACCTCGCGCCGCAGCACGCGCAGGGCGCCGAAGAGCTCCTCGGCCTGGTGGATCGGACAGCGCAGGTCCATCTCTCCGTGCGTCAGCAGCAATGGCGTGCGGATGTTCTCGGCGTAGCGGATCGGCGACTTATCCCACGCCGTGCGAGGGTCGCTCCAGTTGAGGACGCCCATCTCGCGGTCGTTCCAGAGCGCGATGTCGCAGGAGCGGTAGTCGCTGACGAAGTCGGAGATCGAGCGCATCGACGCGGCCGCCTTGAAGCGGTCGGTGTGGCCGACGATCCAGTTGGTCATGAACCCACCGAAGGATCCCCCTCCGACTCCCAGCCGATCCTGGTCCACGTAGCCGGTGCGCTCTATCAGCTGGTCGAGCGACAGCATCAGGTCCTGGTAGTCCTTCCCGCCCCAGTCGAGGACGCACGCCTCCTGGAAGGACTCGCCGTAGCCGCAGGAGCCGCGCGGGTTGACGTAGAAGACCAGGTAGCCGCAGGAGGCGAGGACCTGGAACTCGTGGAAGAACGCCCACGAATACTCGCCGTGGGGACCGCCGTGGATCTCCATCACCAGCGGCCACCGCCGGCCGGGGTC
This sequence comes from Candidatus Dormiibacterota bacterium, assembly GCA_035535055.1. Lineage (GTDB taxonomy): Bacteria > Chloroflexota > Dormibacteria > Dormibacterales > Dormibacteraceae > UBA6019. Next base: position 9,729 of record DATLQT010000003.1, read on the forward strand.
GAAGCCGGGCGGCTTCAAGAGCCAGCCCTCGACCTTCCAGCCGTCGGCGCCGGTGAATTCCATCCTCTCGGGCAGGGCCAGGTCGCGATCGTCGACGAAGGAGTTGAGGCGTGTCAGCCGGCGCTCGCCGGCGGCATCTTTGAGGTGGACCTCTCCGGGCGTGCTGGGGTCGGCGGCGATGAAGGCGATGCTTGCGCCGGCCAGGTCCCAGTCGTAGACCTGCCGGTTCCCGCCGACCTCGGTCCGAAGGTCGCCGCCGTCCGTGTCGCAGGACAAGATCTCGGTCCTCCCGGGCAGGGCGGCCGGGAAGACGATCCGGGAGCCGTCCGCCGTCCAGCGGATGTCGAAACCGTGACTGCCTCGCATGTCTGTGATGCAGTGATCGCCGACGCAGACGTCGTGCTGGGCGGTGATGCAGCGCTGGTCGCCGCCGGCGGGCGAGACCAGCCAGAGCCGCGTGTAGGTGCCGGATTCCGCCGGCGTGCCCGCGAAGACGATCAGGTCGCCTCGGGGCGACCAGCGGGGGGCCCCGATCTCGAGGTCCCGAGCCAGCTCCACCAGCTCTCCGCCGGCGGAGGGCACCGAGTAGAGGAACTCGGTCTCCATCAGGTCGTTGTCGGGCTGCGCGTTGCCCGTCAGCACCAGCCGGGTTCCGTCGGGAGACCAGTCGAAAGAGCCGACGTTCCAGCGGCCCGAGGTCAGCTGGAGAGGTTCGCCACCTTCAGCCGAGACGACGAAGAGGTGGCTGCGGCGGCCGTCCAGGTAACCCTGGCCGTCGAACTTGTAGTCGAGGCCCTGGGCGACCCTCGCGATCGGCGGGCGAGGTGGTGCATCGGGCCCTCCTTCAGGCGCGCGGGGGTCAGGGACGACGCCTTCGGGATGACCGAGGACCGACGCCGTGTAGGCGATCCGGGTGCCGTCGGGGGACCACGCCAGACCGTTGACGCCGAACTGCGCATCGGTCAGCCGGCGCGAGTCGCCGGCCGCCGGGTCGAGGACGAAAACCTGGTTGGCGCTCCCCTTCCTGCCGGCAAAGGCCAGGCGGCGGCCGTCGGGCGACCATTCGGGACTGCCATCTTTGGGGCCGGCGGTCGCCTGGACCAGGGTGGTCCCGTCCGCGCCGGTGCCGCGAATGAGGATCTGGCTGCGGTAGTCCACGGCGTCGCGGTCGGCGCGACGCACGACGTAGGCGACCCGGTCACCGGCGGGAGCCAGGCGGACGTGGTCCACCCAGCGGAAGCTGTAGATGTCGTCGGCGGTGAAGGGCGATTTCGGCACAGGGCCGATTTAAGCACTCCGCCGCGGGCGAGGACCGGGCGATCCCCCTAGACCGACTGCGGCTCCAAGAGCTGCTCGAAGCCGCCCGACCATCCGTCGAGGATCTGGTGAACCGCGATCAGGTCGTCGCCGGTGATCGGGTCGAGGACTTCGACCAATACCGGCTCGGTCGCGCGAACCGCCGGCTCGCCGCCGTCGGTGGAGGCGATCTGCGCCGCCTCGCGGCACATCTCCGACGTCAATTCGAACTCACCGCCGCCCTCGAAGGAGCAGAACCGGCAGCGGAAGTGGAGCTGGATGCTCTTGTCGCCGCGAAAGCTGGCCTCGATGTCGGCCCGGCGCAGTGAATTGCCGCAGCCCGGGCACTTGCGCCTGCGCACCTCGGCACGCAGGACCCTCAGCACTACCTGTTCCACGGCATTCGAGCGTAGGTGGGACCTGAAACATTCCTGCTACGCCTTGTTAAGGAACCCGCGCGAGTTCGAACCCGGTTCACCGGCGGCAGCCGTCGTAACGTGGTCGCGGCTCATGGACACCAAGCAGGCGGTGAAGGGCGACCCGGCGGCGCAGCGCGACCACCCGGTGAGGCGCGGTCTGCTGGCGGGTGCAGTGGGCGGAATCGTCGCCGTGGCCCTGATGTACGTCCTGGCCGGCCTGGTGGGGCTGCGTCCGCTGCCGCAACTCCTCCAGCAGCCGATCCTCGACGTCATGCCGGGCGCCGTGTTCGGCTTCCTCATCGACACCCTCCAGCACGCCGGCAAGGTGGTTGAGGAGGCGGGACTGATCGTGGGCATGGTTGCCGGCCTGTCGATCCTCGGCGGGGTGTACGGCTGGCTCCGGCGCCGCCACCAGGTTGCGCACCTGGCGATGGCGGTCGGCGGTCTCGGCTGGCTGGTCGTGAACCTGGTGCTGCTTCCGATCAGCGGCGACGGCTTTGGGGGATCGGTGGAGGGGCCGGTGGCGTGGCTGCTCTGGGGCCTTCTCCTCCTCGTCTACTCGGTCGTCCTCGAGTCCGGCTACCAGGGATGGTTCGCGCCGCTTCCGCCGGAGGCCGACGCCGGTCGCCGGCGAGCTCTCTGGACGGTGCCCTTGACGGTCGCCGGCGGCTCCCTGGCCGTGCTCGGCATCGAGCTGGTGCCCGGCTGGTACCGATCCATCTTCGCCGCGCCCGGCAGCGACCTCGCCGGGCCCTCACCCGAGCTGACGCCCGTCGCCGAGTTCTACGTCGTGTCCAAGAACTTCACCGACCCGGTGGTCGACGCCGCCTCCTGGTCGTTGAACATCCACGGCCTGGTCGACCAGCCCCAGCGCTTCAACCTGGCCGCGCTGCAGGCCCTACGCCCGACGACCGAGTACGTGACGCTCGAGTGCATCAGCAACAACGTCGGCGGCCCCCAGATCTCCACCGGGCAGTTCAGCGGCCCTTCGCTGCGGGATGTGCTTCAGCTGGCCTCGGTGAAGTCCTCGGCGACCCTGGTCGCCTTCACCTCCCGGGACGGCTACACCGAGAGCCTGCCCTTGGCACTGGTCCAGTCGTCGCCCGAGATCCTGCTGGCGCTGAGCCTCGATGGAGCGCCGCTCCCCGACCAGCACGGCTTTCCCGCCCGGATCCTGGTCCCCGGCCACTACGGCATGAAGGGACCCAAGTGGGTCCAGGACATCGAGCTCGCGACCGGCAGCAGGAGCGGCTACTGGGAGAACCAGGGCTGGAACCCCGATGCCTCGGTCAAGACCACCGCCCGGTTCGACCAGCCACCGCAGGGATCGCTCTTCAGGGCTGGCCCGGTCGCGCTCTCCGGCATCGCATTCGCCGGCAAACGCGGCATCAGTGGGGTCGAGTACAGCGCCGACGGAGGCCGCCGCTGGTCGCCGGCCGACCTGAAGACGCCGCTGGGCCCGCTGACCTGGGTCACCTGGACCGCGACCTGGACCGCCGCGCCGGGCGCCTTTACGCTGCTGGTGCGGGCCCGCGACGGCGGCGGGGTGCTGCAGTCGGGCACGCCGGCACCCAGCTACCCGAGCGGTGCGGGCGGCTACCACTCGGTCGCCGTCAGCATCTCCGCGTAAGAGGGGCAGGCGTCGCGCCGGGAGAGGGAGATTGTGGAAGAGGCCCCCGTTCTAGGGGGGTAAAAACCCCATCGCCCGGGCCGCCTTGACCTGGGTCCAAAGGCCCTTGAGCCCCATCTCTTTGCGGAACATCCGGAGGACTGTGCGCTGCTTGGTCCGCTTGTCCACGCCGTCCACCCGGAAGAACTCGTCCAGCGCGCGGTCCAGCAGCCCCGGGTAAAGCCCCATCAGCTCCGGGTTCTGCTCCAGCAGCGGGACGGCGCCGTTGTACTTCTTCATGTCCTTGCCGATCCAGGAATTGTCGATCCGGCCCTGGTAGCGGCTCAGCGTCCGCTCCGAGAAGTCGGCCAGCTCCTTGGCCTGGATCACCGTCTCGCCGGCCATCCGGCCGCTGGCCATGGCCAGGTTGGAGCCCTCCCGGTGGACCGGGTTGGCCATCATCGCCGCGTCCCCGCAGACGAGGTACCCGTTGCCGTAGAGCCGCGGCATCGCCTTGTAGCCCGCCTCGGGGATCATCTTGGCCATGTACTCGACGGTCTCGGCGCCCTTCAGCAGCGGCCTGATCGCGGGGTGGTTCTTGAAGTGCTCCATCAGCTCGTTGGGGCTGACGATGCCGTGGTCGACGCGCCCGACGTCACGGGGTCCGACGACGCCGCCGTTGTAGTCGCTGACCAGCACCCCGCCGCCGACCGAAAGGGTGTCCTTGTTGGTGTAGATGAACATGAAGCCCGACTTGCCGAAGGTCGAGCTTCCGTAGCATTCGATCGCGCAGCCCTCTCCCGGCTCGCAGTTGAAGCGATCCTCGATCCGCTCCGGGTCGAGGGTCATGATCTCCTTCACCGCGATCGCCGCCTGGTCCGGGCGCATGGCCTTTTTGAGGCCCGCCCGCTCCAGGAGGCGCATGCCAAGGCCGATGCCCTCGCAGACGACGACCACGTCGGCGAAGAGGTCGCCCTCCCGGCCGGTGGTGACGCCGACCACCCGGCCGTCGCGCAGGATCAGGCTCTCGACCACCGTCTCGTTGATGACGAAGGCTCCCGCCGCCTCCGCCTGGGAGGCGAACCAGGGATCGAACCGAGCCCGGAGGACCGACCACGAGTTCGGGTGCTCTTTGTGCCGCAGGTTCTTGTGGCCGAGCAAGCGCAGCGCGGCATCGTCGGTCATAAACCAGCGCTGCTCCTCGATCATCGGGCGTTCGACCGGCGCCTCCTTCCAGGCGTCGCCGACCACCTCTTCGAGGTTGTGGCGGTAGAGGATCCCGCCCATCACGTTCTTGGCGCCGGGCTTCTCCCCCTTCTCGAGGACGGCGACCTGGAGCCCTGCCTTGGCCATGGTGATCGCGGCCGCGATACCGGCCGGCCCAGCCCCCACGACGATGGCGTCAAACTTCTCGTCCTGCATTCCAACAAGAATCGTATTGGTTCGCAATGGAGCTGATCGGCCTGACCGGCGGCATCGGCTCCGGCAAGAGCACGGTGAGCGGGTTCCTGCGAGAGCTGGGAGCCACCGTCATCGACGCCGACGAGGGCGCCCGGGCGGTGGTCGAGCCGGGCACCCTCGGCTTTGAGCGGGTGGTGGCCGAATTCGGCGGAGAGATGGTGCGCGACGGCCGCCTCAACCGCTCGAGGCTGGCCGAGCTCGTCTTCCACGACCCGCCCGCTCTCGCCAGGCTCAACGCGATCGTCCACCCGCTGGTGCGGGAGTGGACAGCGCAGCGCCTGGCCGAGGCGGCGAAGGCGGGGACGGAAATCGTCGTCCAGGACATCCCGCTGCTCTTCGAGAATGGGTATGAGGCAGCCTTCCCCACCACCATCCTGGTCTGGACGCCCGCGCAGGTCCAGGTTCAGCGGCTGGTCGCGCGAGGCATGGCCGAGGACGACGCCCGGGCCCGGATGGCCAACCAGCTGCCGATCGACTCCAAGCGCGAGCGGGCGACCTACGTGATCGACAACAGCGGCTCCACCGAGTCGACCCGGGCTCAGACCGTTAGGGTCTGGACGTCGATCACCGCCTCGGTTTCCAGTGGCCCGTAAAGGTGCGGGTAGGACTCGCCGTGGGAGTCCTCCCAGCGGATCTCCCAGCGCAGCCGGGCGGGATCGATCTCGAGGACGACGAGGTCGCCCCGGTCCGCGAAGTGACGCCGCGCCGTGGCCTCCAGCTGGTTCTCGGTCGAAAGGTGGATGAAGCCTTGGAGGACGAGCGACTCGGCCTGGTAGCGGCCGGCGATGACCGCGTGGTTCCACTGCTCGCGGGTGGTGATGTGGAAGAGGGAAATGGCCTCCCCGTTCATATCACCCCGGCGGCGGCCAGCTCTTTTAGCCGGGCGGCGTCGACGCCGAGCTCGCCCAAGACCACGGCATTGTGCTCGCCGAGCGCGGGGGGGTCCAGGCGCCGCCAGCCGTCCGCCGGCGGCACCGCCGGGGCCAGCTCGGTCCCGGTCCGTTCGCGCCGGACCAGGCCGCGAGCGACGACCTGGGGATGCGCCTCGACCTCCCCCACCTCCAACACCGGCTCGACGCAGACGTCGAGGCCGTCGAGCCGCGCTGCCCACTCGTCGCGGGTGCGGGCCCGGAAGACCGTCTCCAGCTCGGCGTGGGCCCCGGGGCTCTCGTCGAGGTGCCGGCCGGCGAGGTCGGGCCGGTCAAGAGCCTCGACCAGCGCCTGCCAGAACTTCGGCTCCAGCGCCCCCACGGAGAGGAAGCGGCCATCGGCGCATTCGTACACCCGGTAGCAGGGATACCGGCCCGTGAGCCTCGTCCGGCCGGCCGCCGGCCGCTCGCCTCCTCCCAGGGCCTCGGCAACCGGCATCGCCAGCCAGCTCAAGGCGCCGTCCATCATCGAGACGTCGAGGTGCTGCCCCTCGCCGCCCCGCGCGACCGCCAGCAGCGCCGAGAGGATGGCAGCCGCGGCGCCCACGCCTCCCGCACCGATGTCCGCGACCTGGACGGCGAGCGGGTGGGGCATCCCTCCCGGCGGCGCGTTGAGCGAAAGGACGCCGGCGGTCGCCATGTAGTTCAAATCGTGGCCGGCCCGCTGCGCGAAGGGGCCGTCCTGGCCGTAGCCCGTGATCGAGCAGAGGACGAGGCCCGGCCGGTTGGCGCGGAGGACTTCCCAGCCCAGGCCGAGGCGGTCCATTACCCCCGGCCGGTTGCCCTCGACGACGACGTCGGCGCCCGCGACCAGCCGCTTGAAGAGCTCCTTTCCCTCGGGCGACTTCAGGTTGAGGGTGATCCCCCGCTTGTTGCGATTGAGCGAGTTGAAGACCACGCTCTGGCCGTCAACCAGCGGTGGAAACCAGCGCATGTAGTCGCCGGTGCCCGGCTCCTCGACCTTGATCACGTCCGCGCCCCGGTCGGCGAGGAGCATCGTGCAGAACGCGCCCGGAAGCAGCCGGGTAAGGTCCAGAACGCGCATTCCCGTCAGATCCACTACCCAGTTTCCTTATAGTGACAATGTTGATAAGCAGTTGCTATGGTTCGACCTGGCCCCGCCAGGCGTTTCCGATCTTAAGGCGTCATGGAAGAGATCACGATCAAGGTGCCGGCGCCCTTCTCGGGCGTCTTCGATCTCGGCTTCACGGCTCGTTACCCGAGCCAGGATCCGTACGCCGCCGCCGCTGACGTCCCCTTCCTGATCGAGGGGCCGCCGCAGCCCATGCGCAGGCTCGTCGGCCATCTCCGGATGCTCCGTCAAAGTTCCGGCCGCACCTACTCCTGGACCGACCCCGTGATGCTCAGCGACGAGGTCGTGGTGATGGCCTACCGAGATCACAGCCTCGAGCGTGAGTCCGGGCTGGAGGCGACCGGAGTGACCGCCCGCGACCACCTCCAGAACGCCGTCCTGCCGGTCGTCTTCCCCTTCCTGCAGGACTGCGCGACGTTGGCGGGCCTGCGGCTGGAGGAGCTGATCCAGATCCGGGTTCAGGCCTCGGGCGACCAGGTCGCCGATCTCCAGCTGCGCCTGGAACAGATAGTCCAGCCGAACGGCCACGACCTCCTCTGGAGCTTTTGAGGAGTTACGTCGGGGAGGGCGACGGGGTCGGGCTCGTGACCGGTGACGGTGAGGGCAGGTTGGTCCGTGGCGTACTGGCGATGGTCGGGCTGGGCGAGGGCTCGGGCAGGTTCACCGGCGCCGGGCCCTTGCCGAGCAGCAGGAAGGCGACCGGCACGACCACCAGTCCCAACGCCACCGTGACGACGAAGGTGACCGCTCCCCACTCGCGCCGAATCAGCTGCCCGAAGTCCACGAGCGGTGATTCTAGCTAGGAGCTAGAGCTCGACCTCTTCTTCGGCTTCCTTCTTGTTCCGCTGGTTCAGGAGGCGGATGAAGTCCTGGGCTCGGGCGAGCGCCTTCCAGCGCTCCGGGAAGAAGTCCTGCGCCAGGATGTCGCGGTTGGGCAGCTGGTAGACGGTGACGCACCACTTCTGAAGGGTGCGCGTGACCTCCACCTCGAAATCGTTCTCGGCGGTGGTGTAGCGCACGACCTTGTCGTCGTCGTCGAACCTTCTCTTTCCTGAAACTGCCATAGCAAATACATGAATGCTGGGGGTTGGAGTCGCTGCGAATTATATCCCCGCTGTGGGGATCTTCAACCGTCGAGCAGGGACCGGAGGAAGGGCAGCAGCTGCTCGCGGAGATCGTCCCGCTTGAGCGCCAGGCTGATGTTGGCGCGCAGGTAGGCGGGGATCTCGCCGGTGTCGTAGTAGTCGCCCTCGAACTCGAGCGCGACCACCTTCCCGTTGGCGATCGTGCGGCGAATCGCGTCCGTCAGCTGGATCTCGCCGCCGGCCCCCGGCTCGGCCCGGTCGAGGGCTTTGATGACGTCCTTGGCGAGCACGTAGCGGCCGAGGATGGCGAGGTCGCTGGGCGCCTCCGAGGCCGATGGCTTCTCGACCAGGTCCACCACCTCGTGGACGCGGCCCGAGCTGCTGCCGGTCGCGATCACCCCGTAGCGGTTGACCTGGTCGGGCGGCACCCGGCGGGTGGCGAGGACGGTGGCGCCCTCCAGCAGGTGGACGTCGAGCAGCTGCTTGAGGCACGGCTCGGGACCGAGGATGACGTCGTCGGCGAGGAGGACGGCGCAGGCCTCGTCGCCGACCAGTCGCCGGGCCGTCCAGACGGCGTGCCCGAGGCCGAGCGGTTGCTTCTGCTGGATGTAGGTGATGTCCAGCTTCTCGCTCAGCTGGTCGACCTCGTGGAGGACCTGGAGGAGGTCGTCCTTGCCCCGTTCGCGGAGGTAGAACTCGAGCTCCAGGGATCGGTCGAAGTGGTCGACGATGGCCCGCTTGCCTCCGCCGGTGACCATGATCACCTCTTCGATGCCCGAGGCGACCGCCTCCTCGATGCCGTACTGGATGGTCGGCTTGTCGACCAGGGGCAGCATCTCTTTCGGCTGTGCCTTGGTGACCGGGAGGAAGCGGGTGCCCAGTCCCGCGGCGGGGAAGACGGCCTTGCGTACCGGGGCTACCGACATCTCGGACAATGTAGACGTGGCCGAAGAGAGCACGCTCGAACCGGGTGTGGAGGGAATTCTCGAACGGGATGTCGACGACTCCCTCCTGACCAGCCACGTGGGCGGACGGGGCATCTTCGCGACGCCCGCGATGATCGGGCTGATGGAGCTCTGCAGCCACCGGTCGGTGGAGCGGCTGCTGCCGCCCGGGTCCACCACCGTCGGCTTCGAGGTGAACGTCCGGCACTTTGCGCCCACCGAGCCCGGCGGGCACGTCACCGTCACCTCGAAGCTGACCAGGGTCGACGGCCGCAAGCTCTTCTTCGACGTCGAGTGCCGGGAGGGCGACAAGCTCTGCGGGAGCGGCACCCACCGGCGGGTCATCGTCCCCGCGCTCGGTTAAACCTCCGTGAGCGGCGAGTTGGAGGAGTTGCCCGACAAGGACAAGGCCAAGCTCGGCGCCCGCGACCGCAAGCTCCGCGGGCCGAAGGTCGTCGTCGACAACCCCGGGCTGCGCAAGGTCACCCTCGATCTGGCCGAGAAGCGCCGCAAGGCGCGTCCCAAAAAGGACTAGGGGCACCGGCAACGCGAGGCCGGCCGCCAACAGCGTTAAAGTCTGGTTAGCACTTCGGCCTTTGCTTGCAGCTTGGGGGAGTTGATTCGACTAATGAAGGCATACGTCCTCATCAATGCCTCGCCGGGTCACGCGATCGATGTCGCCAAAGCGCTCCAGGGCGTCTCGGGGATCAGCGCCGCCGACGCCATCACTGGCGAGTACGACGTCATCGCGGTCTGCGAGGCCAAGGACGTGGCGGGGATCGGCAACCTCATCGTGGACAAGATCCAAAAGGTCGAGGGGGTCTTCAAAACGATCACCTGTCTCGCCGTCCGCTAGGCGGGCGGAACCGCTCCCGGCTCGGACGGCCCTTCGCCGTCAGGTGGAGTAGGAGTCCTTCGCGCGAACCCGCGCAGCCGGGCTGCCAGGCGCGCCAGGAGTCGCTGCTCGGGTGGCTTCGGGGGGTGGCCGAAGCTCGTCAGGATCGCCCGGCGGACGCTCTCGATCAGCTTCAGCACGCGACGCGACGGGATCCACCAGGCAGGCGGGTCGGGTTGGATCGGTCGGCCGATGGTGATCGTCACCCGGCTCCCCAGACGCAGCCGGTCGACGCCGTCGATGGCCACCGGGACGATGGGGACTCCCGCCTGAAGGGCGAAGTGGGCGACGCCCTGCTTCAGCGGCCGTAGCCGGCTTCCTCGCGAGTAGCGGCCCTCGGGGAAGATCAGGACGCGGCCGCCGCGCGACAGCACGTGGTAGACGCTGGCGAGGCCCGTCAGGTCCAGCTCTCCCCCGTGAGGGGCTATCGCGAAGACGCCGAAAGGGGGTACGAGAGCTCGCTTCCAGCCTCGGTTGAAGACCGTGTCCCGGCGCGCCATCGAATAGACCATCGGCACCGGCGAGGGCAGGACGGCCAGCAGGAAGAGCGGATCGAACCAGGCCTGGTGGTTGCTGGCGATGATGTACGGGCCGCCGGCCGGCAGGTTCTCCAGCCCCTCGACTCGGAGTCGGAACAGCTTGGGGAGGAGCCAGTGAAGCACCGCCACCACCCAGAGGTAGAGGCGCGGCGGATGGATCGGGTCTGGGTGGAGGAGCGGGTCGGGCGGCCCCCAGCCGCCGCTGACGGCCGCCCGGTAATCCGGCCCCTGGTAGGTGGTCTCCATCTCCCGGCCACCTATTCCTTCAGGAAGGCTGAGAGGTGCCGGTTGAACTGTTCCGGCTTCTCGGCCTGGGGGGTGTGGCCGGCACCTTCGATCACCGCCAGCTTCGATCCCTTGAGCAGCTTGTGGGCCCGGGTGGCCTGCTCGAGGGGGAAGAGCGGGTCGTCGGCACCCCAGATGAAGAGGACCGGCGCCCGGATCTTTTCCAGCCGGTGGGAGACGTCGAGCCCGCCGAGGTAGCTGCGGGGATTGGCGATAGCGCGGATGCTGGCCAGGTAGGCCGCTGGGTAGCCCTCGGCGGCATACATCTCGCGCAGGTCGTCGAGGTACTCGTCGCTCATCGTCTGCTTCAGGTCGCCATGGGCGCCCGTGAAGCGCGCGGCGAGGCTGCGGATGACCGGGCTCGGCGCCCAGCGGAGCCCGTGCCGCATCCCTTGAAGGAGCGTCTCGCCGAGCCGGGGCAGGAGCATCATCGGGTAGTAGGGCTGGATCTTCGGCCGCCCGAGCCCGAGCGAGTTGACCACGACCAGGTGGCCGACCCGCGCCGGGTAGGCGAGCGCCAGCTCGAGCGCGACGCGCCCCCCCATCGAGGTGCCGACCACGGTCGCTTCGCGGAGCCGCCGGTTGGCCATGTAGCGGTCGATGGTCCGCGCGAAGTAGGGGATGCCGTAGCGAGCGGATGCTGGCTTGTCGCTGCGCCCGAAGCCGGGCAGGTCGGGCGCGAAGACACGGTGGCGCGCGGCGAAATGGCCGAGGTTGAACCGCCATTCGATGTACCCGGACGAGCCGAGGCCGTGGATGAACACGATCGGGCTGCCCCTCCCGCCCCAGGTGTGGTGCAGGGTGAGGCCGCCCAGCTTGAGGTAGCCCTCGCGCAGCGCCATGCCTGCTTGTTATCCCTCCCGCCCGGGCGCAGGCAGCTCGATCCGGCTCCCGCTTGTGCTGACCGACTGGCCGCCGGCTCGGATGACGGTGACCGAGCCCGGACCGCGGGCGGTCCAGCCGGCGCCGTCCCAGACGGCCGCGGAGCGCTCGTCGACGCCGAGCAGGATCGTCTCGCGGGACGGGGCGCGCTCCAGGGCCGAGGGCGCCCAGCGGTGGCCGAAGGTCTCGAAGTGCGGCAGCACCGCCGTCTCCGCCAGCAGCCCGAGCGCCGGACGGTACTGGCGGCGGTGGTCACCCTTGAAACGGTCGCGGATCAGCGTCCACTCCCCCATCGCCATGGCGCCGGCGCTCGACCCGGCGAGGGCGGCTCCGCCCCGCCAGGCCGCGACCATCGCGCCCCAGACCGCCGTCTCGCGGAGGGTGGACGCGGTATGCCCCGGGTCGCCCCCCACCAGGTAGAAGAACGACCCGCTCGCCGCCTGCTCGGCGACCGCCGGGTCGTTGGCGTGGGTGCGGGTCAAAACGTGCAGCTCCTCCAGCTCGAGTCCTAGCTTTGCGAACCATCGAGTGGCGTTGTCGACGGCCTGCCGGGGTCCGCCGCGGGCGGCCGCGGTGGGTACCACGAAAGCCGGGCCGCGGTGACCTCGGGCCGCGGCGACGAGGAGGGTGTCCTGGTCCTGGTTGCCCGGCTTGAACTCATCGCCGCCGACCAGCGCCAGGAGACCGGTCATACCTGATCGGTAGCATATGGGCCGATGGCCGAGCGCCCCGTCCGGGTGCGGATGGCTCCCAGTCCCACCGGACCGATCCACGTGGGCAGCGCCAGGACCGCTCTCTTCAACGTTCTCTTCGCCCGCCGCCGCGGCGGGAAGTTCATTCTGCGCATCGACGACACCGACCTCGAGCGGTCCACGGCGGCCGACGAGGAGTACATCTACGACGGCCTCGGCTGGCTCGGCCTGCACTGGGACGAGGGGCCCATCCGCCAGTCGGAGCGGCTCGACCTCTACCGCCAGGAGGCCGTCCGGCTGATCGACGAGGGCAACGCCTACCGCTGCTGGTGCACGCCCGAGGAGCTGGCGGCCGAGCGCGAGGCTGCCCAGCGAGAGAAGCGCCCGTACAAGTACTCCCGCCGCTGTCTCACCGAGCCGCCGCAGGGCCGGAGGACCTTCGTCATCCGCTTCCGGGTCCCGCAGGGGATCAGGGTGGAGTTCACCGACCTGATCAGGGGAGCGATGAGCTTCGACGCCGACCTGATCGGTGACCCGGTGATCGTCAAGAGCGACGGCTTTCCGACCTATAACTTCGCCAGCCCCATCGACGACTCGCTGCTCGAGATCAGCCACGTCATCCGGGGCGAGGAGCACCTCTCCAACACCCCGACCCAGCTGATGATCGTGGACGCCCTCGGCTACGCCCGCCCCGAGGCCACCGCCCACATCCCGCTGATCCTCGCCCCCGATCGGACCAAGCTGAGCAAGCGCCGGCACCCGGCGCTGATCACCCAGTTCCGGGAGTGGGGCTACCTGCCGGAGGCGATGGTCAACTACCTCGCCCTTCTCGGTTGGAACCCCGGCACCGAGCAGGAGATCTTCTCGCTGGCCGAGCTCGAGGCCCAGTTCGACCTGGGGCGCGTCCAGCAGAGCGGTGCCATCTTCGACCGCGAGAAGCTCGACTGGATCAATGCCACCTACATCCGCGGGCTGCCGATCGACGAGCTGGTCGAGCGGCTCAAACCCTTCCTGCCCCAGCTGAGCCAGGAGCAACTCGAGCGCGCGGCGCCCGCTTTGCGGGAGCGAATGAAGACCCTCGCCGACGCGCCGGCGCTGCTCGCCTACCTCTGGACCGAGCCCGAGACGCCGGGGCTCGACGACCAGACCCGGGAGCGGCTGAGGGCGGCGCTGGCGGTCCTTCAGGAGGTCGAATGGGAGCCGGTCGCGATCGAGGGGGTGCTCGACGCCCTTCGCCAGGACCGCGGCTGGTCGGGCAAGCAGCTCTACAACCCGATCCGACTCGCCGTCGCCGGCGGCAACTCCCCGCCCATCCACGACACGCTGGCGCTCCTGCCCCGCGACGTCGCATTAGCCAGAATGGAGCGCGCCCTATGATCCCCTTCCTCGAGATCGACATCGACCTCAACCCGAACCTCTTCACGATCGGGCCCTTCACGCTCACCTGGCACGGCATCTTCAGCGTGCTCGGCATCCTCGCGGCGATCCGGATGACCCAGTGGCTGGCCTGGCGGATCGACCGGATCGAGGGCGACAAGGTCTACGATGCCGCCTTCTGGGCCGTGGTCGCCGGGTTGCTGGGGGCCCGGATCCTCTACCTGGTCGAGAACTACCGCTTCTTCGAGGGGTCGCGCTGGATCCACATCTTCTACCTCAACGAGGGTGGGATCAGCCAGTGGGGCGGCATCTTCGGAGCGATGATCGGGATCTGGCTCTGGACCCTTCGGAGCAAGGTCAGCTTCTGGAAGCTTCTAGATGCAGTGGGCCTGCCCGCCCTGGTCGGCCTGGCGATCGGCCGGATCGGCGACGTGATCAACGGGGAGCACCATGGCACCCCGACCAACCTGCCCTGGGGAGTCCGTTACATCAACGCCCACACCCTCGGCCAGCCGGCGCTGGTGGTCCACCCGGAGGTTGCCTACGAGCTCCTCCTCTGCGTCTTCCTGGTCCTGGTCTTCCTACCGCTCTTGCGCCAGCTCCGGTCGAGGCTGCCGGCGGGGGTGTGCGGGCTCTGGTTCCTGGCCCTCTTCGCGGCCGGCCGCTTCTACCTGAGCTTCTTCCGCGACGACCAGATCTGGTGGGGACTGCGCCAGGCCCAGTGGGCGTCGCTGCTGATGGTTGCCCTGGCGATCCTATTCACCGTGTACCTCCTCTGGCGGCGAGGAGCCTCAGAGCCCGCTCCGGTGCTCGTACCGAGTGACGAAGGAACGCGTAGACCTCGAGTCCCGATCGGGACTCCGCCCCCAGCCGTTCGATCCAGGGTTCCAGCTGCGCCTCGTCGTAGTCCCGCCGCAGACGGTAGTAGCGGAACCCGCCGGCGGCGTCCGCCAGCGGCCAGTCCTCCTGATCGGTGACGACGACCGCGCCCGCGTGGCGCTCGACCACCTCGTAGACCTCGGCATCCAGCCAGCCGGCGTCGCGGAACTCCACCGCCGCCGGGCGGCCCAGGTTCGCCAGCAGCAGCTCCAAGAGCTCGGGGTTCCGCTTCTGGCTGGGCGGGAACTGCAGCAGGACCGGGCCGGCGCGGTCCGCCAGCGGTTCCATCCGGGCGCCGAAGTCGGCGGCTGCCGAGGCCTTGGGAAAGGCCGCCGCCGAATAGGTCAGCGCCCGCTGCGCCTTGAGGCAGAGCCTGAACCCACCCGGCGTCTCCCGGACCCAGCGCGCCAGGGTGGCGTCGCTGGGAAACCGCCGAAAGGTGTTGTTGATCTCGACCGCGTTGAGCCTGGTCGCGTACTCGGCCAGGAAGCGGCCGGCCGGTAGCCGCTGCGAGTAGAAGGTCCCCCGCCACTCGGGCGGTGAGCCATCTACCCGGAGACCGCGCCATTCCGGATAGGCGAAGCCACTGGTGCCGACGTAGAGCTTGCCCGCCATCGAATGCCTCGCATCCTCTCCAGCCGCTCAATTTCACCGATGGGAATGTGACTGGTGACCTTTTTGGACCCGCGCCTCGCCACCAACCATCCGCCTGGTCGGGCCCGACGTCGGGATCAGCGCCCGGAAGGAGTCTAGTCATCCCCCTGAGGCGCAGGGCCGTTGGGGACTGGTCGCTTGGGCAGGTTGGGATGGCGGCAGGTGCTCACACTTTTCGCATGTCCACCTTCGGGCCTCCCTTGTTCACGCCCGGGGTTGATTGGGTGCCGTGACCGAGCTCCTGGCAGCTGCGTTCCTGCTCTTGGGACTCGTCGCCTGCCTGTCCCCGCTCTACCTGGCCATCCGCGCCAGGCGCCGGCTCTGGATCGCCCTCGGCGCCGCCTGGCTGCTGCTGGCCCTCCTTCCGCTGATGGCCTTCGCCATTCCCGAGGTGACCTACTGGGCGGCCTGGGCGCGCTGCGGGAGCCAACCGGCCATCGCCAGCAACTTCGCCGCCGGCGACTGGTACGACCTGCCCGGGGATATCGGCTACGGACCGAGCCTATTCGCCTCCGGTTACTACTGCAGCGCGCGTGATGCAGAGAGGGCGGGCTACCATCGCGGTTTGGGACCGGCCAGATAGGCCCCGGCTCCCGGCCCTGGGCGAGGCGGAGGGCGCCGCAGGGATGACTTGGTAAGACACGCCCGAGGCTGGAACCCTGCCTCTCGAACGGCCTGCCCCCCTCTGAATGGACGCCACCCGGCGATTCGCGGTGGCTGAAGCCGCTGGCCCCGACGTCGGCAGGTGAGGGCCTCCGGGTTAGCGGTAGATGACCACGGTGTTGGCGATCCGGTCGTGCCAGCCCCGCTTGCGCGAGTCGAAGGCTGCCCAGATGAGGCCAATGGCGCAGCAGGAGGCCGAGACCAGGTAGCCGAGGAAGCGGAGCGCGGCACGGCCAAAGCCGATCGAGCCCTGACCACTGGCGTCCACCACCCGAAGGCCAAAGATGCGCATCCCGGGCGTCGAGCCGCTGCTCCAGAAGTAGGAGAAGTAGAGGAACTGCACCACCAGTTCGAGGCCGTTGTTGGGGGTCGAGCTGAAGGCCTGCGGCGAGCCGTTCGAGGGATTGGCGAGGGCCGCGTTGACGGCGCCTCCGGAGAGCACGAAGAAGAGGATGGTCAGGGGGATGCCGACGATCAGCCCGTCGATGAAGATCGCCAGAAAGCGGATCCAAAAGCCCGCGTAGCGGACTCCCGAAGAGGTCATCGGGCCGAACGCCGCCTCCCGCCGGGCGGCCCAGTCGATCGGGGCCGGCGGTGGCGGGCCCACCGGCGACGCGGTCTGCACCGGGGGCGGCCAGGGCTGGTCGGCGGGCAGCCATGACGGTCGCGGCTCGCCCGCGGGCGGCGAGGGCGCGGCGGGCTGCGGCGGCGGCACCGGCTGCAGCGCCGTGCCGGGCGGCGGCGGCGCGCTGCTGCGGGTGAAGCCCGGCGGGATCGGGTCCCAGGACCTGCCGCTCCAGACGCTCTGACCGTCCCCCGACACCAGCGACTGCCACTGGCTCCCGTCCCAGAACCACTGGCCGTCAACCGAACGGAGAGGAGGCTGCTGGGCCATTCGCGCGGCCCATCAAAGCAGAAAGCGCCCGGGGGCGCGGTCGGGCCGGGCTAGGCGGCTGCGCGCCGCTCCCGGGCCTGTCCCATGATCTTGCGGATCTGCTCCAGGTGCGAGGCGTCGTGGCTGAGGCCGGACAGGAAGCGCCCGAGCGCGTTCATCGGCGGCCGGCCCTCGTAGGGCGAGTAGAAGTTGTCCAGGTGCGGCTCGGCCGGCCACGCGGACAGCATCGCCAGCCGCATCCGCCGGCTCTCCTCGATCCGGCCGCGGATGAACTCGGCGGTCTTCACCTCCGTCCAAGGCACCTCGTAACGGCTGCGACCCTCCACCGGGAGGCCCCGGGCGAGGACCAGCGCCAGCGCGGCCCCCTCCTCCGAGGAGGCGGTCGTGTGCACCACCACGTGCCCGAGCGTCCAGGAGAGCTTGGCGTCCTCCGGGCCGGCCGCGAAGGTGTCGTCGGCCTCGGGGTCGTCGGGAATAAAGACCACGTCGCCGTCCACCGCGTCCCGGATCGCCTCCAGCTGGAGGTCGCACATCTCCTCGGTCAACCGGGCGAGGTCCTCCTGGCTGAGCCCGGCCGCGAGCTCCTGGGTGGTCTTCTCTCCGCGCTGGACGGGGCTGAAATCAAGCATCGGGAATGGAACCGCTCGGTACCGCGCCCGCATTCCCGGGCAGGCTCGCGTCCACCTTCAGCACCCTGGCGCGGAGCTGGCCGCAGGCGGCGTCCGCCTCGCGGCCGCGGGTGTCGCGGACCGTCACGTTGAGTCCGTGGCCACGGATGCGGTCCGCGAAGCGGGCCACGGCGTTTCGGCTCGGACCCTTGAACTCGGTGTCGTCGATCGGGTTCCAGGGGATCAGGTTCACGTGTGAAAGGTAGGGGTCGAGGAGTTTGCCGAGCTCGTCGGCGTCGCGCTCGGTGTCGTTGACCCCGGCCAGCACCACCCACTCGTAGGAGACGCGGCGGCCGCTACCGCGGGCGAACTCGCGGGCGCCCGCGACCAGCTCGGCGAGCGGGTAGCGGCGGTTGATCGGCACCAGGAAGTCGCGCAGTTCGTCCCGCGCCGCATGGAGCGAGATCGCCAGCGTCACCCCCAGCTTCTCCTCCGCCAGCTGCGCGATCCGGGGGACCAGGCCGGCCGTGGAGACGACGACCCGGCGGGGGCTGATTCCGAGCAACGACGGGTCGGCGAGGAGGCGGATCGACTCCACCACCGACGCGTAGTTGGCCATCGGCTCGCCCATCCCCATGAAGACGACGTGGGACAGCCGCCGCCCTTCGGGACGCAGCCGGCGGGCGGCGTCCAACGCCTGGTCGAGGATCTCGTGGGCCTTGAGGTTGCGACCGAACTTGCCCTGGCCGGTGGCGCAGAAGGGACAGCCGATCGGGCAGCCGACCTGGGACGAGATGCAGAGCGTCGTCCGGCGCGGGTAGCGCATGGTGACCGCCTCGACGCTGTAGCCGCCGTCCAGCTGGTAGAGCAGCTTGGTGGTCAGCCCGGCGTCCGCGGTCGACTCCAGGATCGGCTCCAGCGAGTTGAGCCGGAACGCGCCGGCAAGCTCTTCGCGGAGGCCGGCCGGGAGGTCGTGCATCTCCTCGAAGGAGGCGGCGCCGCGGGCTATCCACCCACGCACCTGGCCGGCCCGAAAGCCTGGCTGGCCGCGCGCGGCCAGCCACTCGCTGAGCTCGGTGGGGCGCAGCGAATTGATTGGCTGGGGGAGGTCGGTGGCAGCTACCACTGTGGCTACCATACCCACGTGCGCCGCCGGGGAATCGGAGCGCTGCTCCTGCTGGCGCCGCTGCTGCTGTTGGGGGCGGGTCACCCCCAGGCCGACAGCAGCCAGCCCAGCCCGAGCCCCAGCGCGGGCGGAGGCCCCAACCCCGACCCTTCGTTCCACGACAGCATCGCGCCCGGCTACTGGCTGCCACTGCTGCCCGCGCCGCCAACGCCGGCCGATTACCGACCCGGCGCGGGCCTGCCCCTGCTCCGGCCGGTCCAGGGCGTCGAGACCCAGCCGTTCGGCTGCACCAACTTCGGACTCGAGACCCCGACCAGCGGCTGCCCGGGCGGCTTTCACACCGGCGTCGACCTGGCCGACCCGCAGGGCACGCCCATCCACGCCGCGGCCGATGGCATCGCCTATCCCCTCCCCGACTACCAGTACTACGGCAACCACGTCCTCATCCAGCACGTGGGCGGGCTCTCGACGCTCTACGCCCACATGGTCCGCATCAACGTCGGCTGGGGACAGCCGGTGAAGCGCGGAGACCTCATCGGGTGGGTGGGATCGACGGGGAACTCGACCGGTCCCCACCTCCACTTCGAGGTGCGCTTCGCGGGCGCCCCGGTCGACCCGACCCCCTACCTGGAGGGGGCGCCGGCAGAGCCTGGACCTTTGCCCGCGGGCTGGCCCGGGATGCCGGCCGACGACGTGGTCGGGCTTAACTGAAACTTCACCCAGGCGTCCCTTCACGGTTCGCGATCCGAAGGTAGAGTTGCGGGCGCACGTGCTCGATCTCGAACGGCGGCGGCTCATCCGGCAGATGGTCGGGCCCGGCCTGGTCCTGGTCCTGGTCGCCCTCGGCGCGGTCGCGATCCTGGGTTCGATCGACGCCGTCCGATCCACTCACTACTCGTCGCTCTGGGCGCTGCTGACCCCTGACTCGGTCGCCTCCGCCTGGACCATGTCGCTGCTCGGGACCTCCGAGGGCGTCGCCATCGCGATCGTGATCGTGGTGGTGGTCCTGGGCGTGCAGCTAACGGCCGACCGCTACTCGCCGCGGATCATCGACATCTTCATCCGCGACCGCATCAACGGGCTCGTCCTCGCGCTCTTCCTCGGCTCGATCATCTTCACGATCTGGGTGAGCGCCTCGATCAAGCATGACTACGTGCCCTACTTCCTGGTCTACTCCGCGATCGGGCTCGCGATCCTCGACTTCGTCTTCCTGCTGCCCTACGTCCGCTACATGTTCCAGGTCATGAGGGGCGAGACGATCGTCGCCGGGATCCGCCGGCACGCCGCCCTCGAGATCGGCCGAGCGATCAGCGCGCCCCAGCACCAGGCGATCCACCGCCACCGGGTGAGGGAGTCGCTGAGCCAGTTCGCGGACATCGCCCTGGGCTCGATCCAGGAGGGCGACACCGAGGTGGCTCTATCCGCCATCCACGCCATCCGCGGTCTCGTCTGCAACGACTACATCCCGGTCAAAGAGAAGCTGCCCAAGCACTGGTTCACCGTCTCCCACGAGGACATGCCGGGCGCCTCCGACCAGACCATCGTCCAGGTCGACCGCACCCACACCTGGCTCGAGCACGTCGTGCTGGCGACCTTCGTGGACCTGGTGGGCGAGACGCCGGCCTTCCGCAAGGAGATCATCCACGCCATCGCCATCACCACCCGCGACATCGGCCGGCGGGCGATCACCCACGGCGACCGCGACTTGGAGGAGCTGGTCGTCCGCTTCTTCAACACCTACTTCCGGGCGGCCCTGAACCAGCGCGCGCCGACCTTCGCCTACGCCGTGATGAACGAGTACCGCCGGCTGGCGGTCGACGTCAGCGGCGAGCGGCCGGACCTCTCGCTGCGCGTCGCCGAGCACCTGCTGCGCTACGGCCGCTCCTTCGACGCGGCGGGGATGCCGTTCATCATCGGCACCGCCGCGGAGGACGTCGCCGAGCTCATCATCGGGCTCTCCAAGCACGACCTCGACCGCGCCCTGATCCTCACCGAGCTGCTGAGCGACAACCTCGTCAGCCTGGCCGCCGGGTCGGACGGGGTGAGCGTCACCGGGGTGCTGAAGGCATGCGTCAAGCTCGGCCTGTGGGCGATCGCCGAGGAGCAGACGAACGTCCTCAACCGGATGTCGACGGGGCTGACGTCGATCGACCCGGACCTGGTCGAACGCTCGCTCGACCGCATGGAGATGACCACCGAGCGCGTCTTCTGGGAGGTCAGCGACCGCGTCGTCGCCTACGACTGGGTCGAGGACCACCTGCGCGAGCTGATCCCCGTCCTGCGCGCCCGCCTCCACCCGCAAGAGCCCACCCGCCCCGCCCGGGCCCGCCGCAACGGCAATGCCAACGGCCACGTCAAAAAGCCGGCTAAGGAAGCGAGTACAGCTCTCCCGTCAGCCTGATCCGCCCCTCGGCGACCAGCTTGTCCAGGTGCGCGCGCAGCGTCATACCAGCCGCTCGCATCAGTTCCTCCCCGCTCACCTCGGCCGCATAGACGCGCCTGGTCAGTTCGGGCGCGCCCGCTGGCCCCTCCGCCAGTGCCCGCAGGACCTGGCGCTCGCGCTCGAGCCGGTGCTCGCGGTACTCGGTCAGCTTGCGCATCGGCTCCTCAACCGGATCCCAGTGGCCCGGGAAGAGGACTGTCGGGTTGAGCTCGATCAGCCTTTCGAGGGAGTGGAGGTAGGCGGCCATGTCCCCGTCCGGGTGGGTGATCATCGTGCTGCCGCGGCCGAGCACCAGGTCACCGGTGAAGACGGCTCGATCCTCTTCCTCGAGGAAGCAGAGGTGATCGCTGGCGTGCCCGGGCGTGAAGAGCGCCTTCAGCTTCACCCTTCCCACCTGGACCAGGTCGCCGTCGGCAAGGCCCGGATGACGAAGCACGGGGGCTCGGTGCGCGGCGGCCAGCCGCTCGGCCAGCGGAAGGTGGTCGGAGTGGGAGTGGGTCACCAGGACGGCGCCGACCGGGGCGCCTCCAAGCCTCTCCTCGATCGCCGCCAGATGGCCGTCGTCGTCAGGCCCGGGGTCGATCACGACCGCCACCGGGTCGCCGTCGAGGATCCAGGTGTTGGTGCCCGGGCCGGTGTACGGACTGGGGTTGGAGGCGACCACCCGACGCACCCTCATCGAGACCTCACAGCGGGATAGGCTATCGGGGAAATGCACGAGCTCATCGAGCCTCGCCCCTCCACCCTCGACGAGGTCATCGACATCCGCCGCCACCTCCACCGCCATCCCGAGGTGAGCTTCGACGAGCACCAGACCTCACACCTGATCGCGCGGCGGCTGGAGTCCTACGGACTGACCCTGCACCCCTGTCCGACCGAGACGGGTGCGGTGGCGACGCTCGACGGCGGCAAGCCCGGCCGGACGATCCTGATCCGGGCCGACATCGACGCCCTGCCGATCCAGGAGGAGTCGGGAGTCGACTTCCAGTCCGGCTCCGATGGCCGCATGCACGCCTGCGGCCACGATGCCCACACCGCGATCCTGCTCGGGGTCGCCAAGACGCTGGCCGAGCAGGCCGAGGATCTCCCCGGCCGCTATCTGTTCGTGTTCCAGCCGGCCGAGGAGGTGGTCAGCGGAGCCCGCCAGATGATCGCCAACGGGCTCTTGGAGCAGCACCCCGCCGACTTCGCGATCGGCCTCCACCTCGCCGCCTGGGCTGAGAGCGGCCACGTGATCACCAAGCCGGGCCTGCTCTGGGGCGGGTCGGACGCCTTCGAGATCACCTTCCTCGGCCCCGGGGGACACGGCGGGATGATGGGGCGGGCGGGCAACGTGATCAACGCCCAGGCGTTCTTGGTCGAGCGGCTGATGACCGTCGTCGAGGGCCTGGAGTGGGAGGACGGCACGCCCTGCCACACGACCATCGGTGACGTCCGGACCGACGGCGCCTGGAACATCGTGCCCCGGCACGCGCTCGTCAAGGGCAGCCTTCGGACCTTCACCGAAAAGCTCCGCGAGGTCGCCTTGCAGCGCCTCGCCGACCTCCTCTTGGAGACCGAGACCGAATTCAGTGTCGACGCCCAGCTGAAGCTCGTCCACGGCACGGTCCCCCTCATCAATCACCCGACTCCGACCGACATCGTCATGGAGACGGCCCGTGAGCTGATCGGAGAGAAGGCGTCCACCCTCGGCCACCCCCTGACGGTCAGCGACGACGTCGCCGAATTCCTGACCCACATCCCCGGCTGCTACTTCCAGCTCGGCGCCAAGCCGCCCGAGCTGGAGGTGCCGACCTCGCACCATTCCCCCTTCTTCCGGATCGACGAGGCGGCCTTCGCCACCGGGGTGCGGGTGCTGGCCGGTTCGGCCGTCAGGCTTGCCGAACGCGACGCGCTGACCGAGCCCGCGAGCTGACCTGATTCAGGCACGCTTCAGGTTCTCCCGCTAACCTTCCGGCCCAGTCAGGACCGTTCCGCGCTGAGAGCCGACCCCCCGGAAGGCGCGCGTATAGTGGTCCCGGGGATAGCCTGGTTTGACCCTGATTTGGATCTTCGCCGTCCTCTTCGGCATCTCCGTCTTCTCCTCGTCCATGGTCCTGTGGGGCATCGGCGTCGTCCCCTCCTTCTTCATCGGGCTCATCGCCGCGCTGGCCGTGCGGGGCATCGCCACCATCGTCAAGCGCTGGCTGATCTTGCGCGAGTCGATCACCGACAAGGACGATCCGGACACCCGGACGCTGGAGACCAACCGCGCCATCTTCTGGCGCCGGATGCTGTGGCTCTTCGTCGTCGTCGGCGGCTACTTCCTGATCCTGAACATGTTCTTCGGGCTGGGGCCGGGCGAGGCGATGTCGGCGCTCCCGGCGCTGCTCGTCCAGGGCGGCAGCTTCGTCGGCTACATCCTGGTGCTGTTCGTCGCCCAGGGCATGATCTTCTTCGGGCCCTTCCTGCTCTTCGGCCGGATGGGCCGCGAGACCCTCGAGCCGGGCGACGCCAACTACGACGTCAAGGTCGAGGACGTCCGCGGCCAGAAGTCGGCGGTCGGCGAGATGGTGCGGATCCTAAAGCTCATCGAGCAGGGCCGCACCTACGTCAAGGCGGGCGGCAAGCGCGAGCGCGGCGTCCTCATGGTCGGTCCCCCGGGAACGGGCAAGACGATGCTCGCCAAGGCGATCGCGTCGAGCCTCCACCAGCCGATCATCATCAGCTCCGGGTCCGCCTTCCAGGGCATGTTCATGGGCATGGACATGGTCGCCGTCTTCATGATGGTCAGGGCCGCCAAAAAGAAGGCCAAGCGCTGGGGCGGCTGCACCATCTTCATCGACGAGTTCGACGCCCTCGGCACCCGCCGCGGCGGCATGGGCGGCGGCGGGATGGGAGGAATGATGGGCGGCATGATGGGCGGCGGCTTCCAGCTCGGGCTGAACATGCTGCTGGTCCAGATGGACGGCGTCGACAACCCCGGCTTTTTCAAGAAGCTGTTCCGGCGGATGTTGAACGTGACCCTCGACGGCCTCTTCGTACCCCGGAGCATCGGCTCCAACGGTTCGAGCCTCAGCCTTCGGATCCCCCCTCTTTCGCCACCTCGTTACAACCTCTTCTTCGTCGGCGCCACCAACCGCCCGCAGGTGCTCGACGAGGCGGTCACCCGGCCGGGCCGGTTCGGCCGCCAGATCACCTTCCGGATGCCGACTCGCGAGGACCGCAAGGACATCGCGGCGCTCTACTTCGACAAGAAGCGGCATGATCCGGCTCTCGACACCACGCAGCGCCGGGACGAGTTCGCCCGCGTCACCGACGGCTATTCGCCGGCGATGATCGAGCAGTCCCTGTCCCTGGCCCTGATGTACGCCTTCGAGGACGGCCGCGACTATTTCGCCTGGAAGGACCTGCGCGACGCGATGGGCAACATCGAGTCGGGCCTGGTCCAGCCGGTCGAGTTCACCGAGCGGGAGGCCGTCTCCACGGCCCGCCACGAGGTGGGCCACGCGGTCGCGATGCGGTTCTTCCAGCCCGACCACGCCCCCGTCAGGCTGTCGATCCGGATGCGGTCCGACGGCTCGCTGGGCCGGCTCCGCTCGCAATCGATGGAGGAGGAGTTCACCCAGTTCCGGTCCCAGATGGCCGGGCGGCTGCGGACCATCCTCGGGGCGCTGGCCAGCGAGCGCGTCTTCTACGGCGAGAACTCCGACGGCGTCTATGGCGACCTCCGCCAGGCCACCGGCCTGGCCACCCACATGGTCGGCCTTGTCGGCATGGGCCCCGACGCGCTGAGCGAGGAGCTCAGCCGCAAGGCGATCTCCTTCGGCGAGTACCTCATCTCGGTGGCCGAGATGGCGGGAGGCGCGCTGAACTCGACCGGCCAGGTCGGTCCCACCCTCTCCGGCAAGGGGCGGATCACCGTCGCCCAGGTGCTCGGCTCTGCCTACATCGACTGCTGGCGCCTCATGAAGGTCAACCAGGAGTCGATCGACCAGGCCGCCGAGGCGCTGATCGCCCAGGGCGAGTTGGTCGGGGACGAGATCACCGGGCTCTTGGACTCGGTCGGCCTCCGACACTTCACCGACGCGGATCCGTGGCCGCCGGCGCTGCCCAAGATCCCGCGGATGGACGAGGACGACCGCCCGCAGCGTGACGACCGGCCCGAGCGCAGGGAGCGGCCCGCCCGCAGCGCGTAGCCGGCTGGCCCCGATCCTTAGGGGGATTCGCAGATCGGCTTACGCCGCCCGTCGTCGAATCGTCGCCTGCCCGGCCTAGCATCGGGACCCGTCGTGAGTTCCTGGAAGGCGCAGCTGGCGGCACTGGGCGCGGCCCTGGCTGCCACCTGCGCCCTGGCGCCGGCCACGGCGGGCGCGAGCTTCGGTGGCGTCATCACCGATCAGGACCAGGATCTCTCGCGGGTCTCCTGGAGCTACCTCTACCGGCTCGAGGGCGATGAGGCCTCGATCGCCCAGGCGCACTCCGACCTGGCCACCCTGGCCGCGCAGCCAGCCTCCAGCGACCCGATCGCGAACACCATCCTGAAACTGGAGCAGGACAACGCCGGCTACCGCTACCGGTCGGCGATCCGAGGCGAGCAGGTCGACCTGCTTCGCGTCGCCGCCGACGGCAACACCTGGCAGATGGTCGCCAATGACGCCCCCCAACCGCTGGCCGCCGAGGTCCGCGACACCGTCGGCGCCTGGCACTCGATGTGGCACCTGGCCGGGATCGACCAGTTCAACCTGGTCCGCATCCACTACCGGCCGATGGGCGGCGCCGCGTCCAGCCAGACTCTGGCGCAGTACTACCAGCAGTCGGCCTCCGCCTACCAACTCGACTGGACCTACCTCGCCGCCATCAACTTCATCGAGTCGGACTTCGGCCGCGTCGACGGCCCCAGCAGCGCCGGGGCGATCGGCCCCATGCAGTTCATGCCCGCGACCTGGACCGACTACGGCGAGGGCGACGTGAACAATCCCCAGGACGCGATCAACGCCGCCGCCCGCTACCTCTTTATCGCCGGTGGCCGCCGCAATATGGACGGTGCCCTCTACGCCTACAACCACTCGAGCGACTACGTGGCGGCGGTAGACTTCTACGCCGACGCGATCCACCAGGACCCGACCTGGCTGGACCGTCTGTACTACTGGAACACCTCGGGCTGAAGGCAGTCCCGCGGGCGCCAGCGGCCCGCCGGCGCCCTTAAGGCGGGCTTCAGCCAAAGGCTGGGACAATTGAGGCCAGATGTTCGGTCCCAACGGCAGCGGCGACGCGGTCGGCACCTGGCTGATCCTCATGCTGCTCGGCGCAGCAGGCTGTCTCGGTGGCGGCCTGCTCGCCTACAGCGGCCGCTGGCGGCGCTGGTACCGGCCGGTGGCGTCCCCCATCCGCTACGCGCCACTGGCGGCAATCCCCTTCGGGGCGGGCTGCCTGGTCGAACTCGGCGCAACCCTCTTCCCCCCTCCCGCCGCGGGCGGCCAGGCCGTGGCCGTGGCGCTCTTCGTCTGCCTGGTGCTGTCGCTCCTGCTCTTCCTCCGCTTTCCCTCACACTTCCGGCCGGGCTGGATCAAGAGCGTCGACGGCGGGGCTCAGAGCGGGGCGGCCGGAGAGGGAGGACCGGCCGCCCGCTGACACGAAAGAGAAGTTGAAAACGAGGACGAAATGAGTCGAGCAACCTTGCGCCTCGCCGCGGTCACCCTGGCGGCCCTCGCCGTCATGGCCTGCACCATCCGAAACACGCCGACGCCCACCGCTTCACCCTCCGGCCAGCCGACCGTCTCCGAGGCGACGCCCACGCCCTCCGCCGCTCCTCCCGCCGCCGCCGGCGCCTTCGACCCCGCCCACGTCGCCGCCGTCCTCGGGCCGGCGGTCGCCGAGGTGATCGTCAACACCGGCGCCGGCTCCGTCGACGAGGGCACCGCCTTCGCGATCTCCCATTCGGGATCGGCGACCTACATGATCACCAACAACCACGTCATCGCGGGCGGCCAGGAGATCCAGGTCCTCTTCCTCGACGGCCGCCATTTCACGGCCACCCTCAAGGGCACCGATTCGGTGGGCGACATCGCGGTCCTCTCGGTCCCCGACAACACGCTGCCCCTGGCGACGCTGGCCGACTCTTCCAAGGTCGTTCTGGGTGAGCAGGTGGTCGCCATCGGGAGCCCGCTCGGCACCGCCGGCGCGGTCACAGCCGGGATCGTCTCCTCCCTCCATCGCACCATCACCGCTGGCGGCAGCATCTCGACACCGAGCGAGACGCTGAAGGACGTCATGCAGACCGACGCCGCGATCAACCCCGGCAACAGCGGCGGCCCGCTGGCAGACGGAGACGGCCAGGTCATCGGAGTGACCACCGCCGCCGACACCACCGGCACCAACGTCGGTTTCGCCATCCCGAGCCTGCTCGCCAAGCGGCTGGCGGACGACCTGATCGCGGGCAAGCAGCCCACCCACCCGTTCCTCGGCGTCTCCTTCCGCGAGGAGTCCGACGCCCTCGCCGCCGGCGTCGACGTCGCCGGCTACGGCACCCTGGTCGACTCGGTGGTGGCCGGCTCGGCGGCCGCGAAAGCCGGGGTCCAAAAGGGCGACATCATCCAGAAGGTGGACGGCGTGGAGCTCAACAACGGCCAGACGCTGGCCGGGCAGCTGGAGCTGCACGAGGTCGGCGACACCGTCACCCTGACCATCCTGCGGGGCAGCAGCGACCAGAACCTCAAGGTCACGCTCGGGGCGCGGCCGGCGGGCGTCTGAGCTTCAGTCGGCTCGGAGTGGATCTCGAGCGCGCGCTGGCCGCGGTGGACGGCCTGGAGACACCCGTAGCGGTCCGCGACGACGCGGCCATGGAGCGCAACCTCGCCCGGATGGCGGCCGTCGCCGAGCGGGCCGGGGTCCGCCTGCGGCCGCACGCCAAGACGCACAAGAGCGCGGCCGTCGGCCGGCGGCAGCTCGACCACGGCGCCGTCGGGCTCACCGTCGCGACGCTCCAGGAGGCGGAGGTGTTCGCCGACTCCGGGGTGGCCGACCTGGTGATCGCGCATCCCCCCGCCGGCCGGGCCAAGCTCAACCGCCTGACGCACCTGGCGGCACGGGTGCGCCGGCTGGCGGTCGCACTCGACGACGTCGAGCTGGCGGTGCAGGTGCCGCGGTCGGTCGAGATCCTCTGGGAGGTTGATACCGGCCTCCACCGGGTCGGGACGCCGGTCGGCGAGGCGACGCTGGAGGCCGTGCGCCGGCTGGTGGCGGCGGTCGGCCAAGATCGATTTCGGGGCCTGCTGACGCACGGCGGCCATGCTTACCGGGCCGCCGACCAGGCCCAGCGCCGGGCGGCGGCGGCGGAGGAGTCGCAGGGCCTGGTGGCGACCGCGGCGCTGATCCGCGGGGCGGGCATCGCCGTCGCGGAGGTGAGCGTGGGCTCGACTCCGACCGCCGGCTTCGCGCCCGAGTTCAGCGGCGTCAGCGAGATCCGGCCGGGGACCTATGTCTACGGCGACGCCAACCAGGTGACCCTCGGGAGCCAGGCCCTCGAGGACTGCGCCCTGGCGGTCGTGGCGACGGTGGTCTCGACGCCCGCCGCCGATCGCTGCGTCCTCGACTGCGGCTCCAAGTCGCTCTCTGCAGACCGAATCGTCGCCGGCCTCGACGGGTTCGGGTTGGTCCTCGGCCACCCCGCCCTCGGCGTCGCCCGGCTGAGCGAGGAGCACGCGGTGCTGACGGCGCCGGACGGCACCGGGCTACGGGTCGGAGACAGGGTCGCCGTCGTTCCCGCCCATGCCTGCACGACGGTCAACCTGCACCCCTACCTGCTCGCCTTCGACGAGAGCGGCCGATCCCGCTGGGAGGCGGTCGAGGCTCGCGGCTGGAGGTAGAAAGCTCGCGCCGGGAGTCCCGCTGGCTAGCGGGGCCTTCTCGTGCCGGGCGGACCGGGCAGCCATGACGGCTCGAAGGGAGCCCGGCCGGTGTCGATCGGCGTCAGAAGGGACACGTGGTTGCCCGGGGTCTGGTTGGCGACCGCGCGGTACTGGAGCTCGACCAGGGTGCCGTCCTTACGCAGCAGCCAGTAGATGCCGGCCTGGACCCCGGTCCGGATGAAGTCCTGCCAAAGCAACAGGCCGTCGACCTCGTTGGGCTCGGGCGTCAGGTCCCAGACGCTCAGGGCCAGCAGCTCCTCGCGCGAATAGCCGAGGAGCTCACACGCGAAGTCGTTGCAGTCGACGTAGTGGCCGCGGTCGTCGGCCACCAGCCGGGCGACCTTCTCTCCCCTCTCGCCGGCCGCCATTTCAGTTGATCCGCTTGTCTCGGCCGGCCCACTCGCGGTCGCGGAGGACGTACTTTTGGATCTTGCCGGTCGAGGTCTTGGGCAGCTCGCCGAATTCCACGTACCTGGGCGCCTTGAAATGGGCGAGCCGGCCGCGGACGTGAGAGATGATCTCCTCGGCCGTCGCCTCCCTGCCCGCCTTCAGGACCACGTAGGCCTTCGGCACCTCGCCCCACTTCTCGTCCGGCACCGCGATCACGGCGCACTCCATCACGGCGGGGTGAGACGCGACCGCCTGCTCGACCTCGATCGTCGAGATGTTCTCTCCGCCGGAGATGATGATGTCCTTCTTGCGGTCGCGAAGCTCGATGACGCGGTCGGGGTGCATCACGCCGACGTCGCCGGAGTGGAACCAACCGCCGCGGAAGGCCTGCTCGGTCGCTTCCGGGTTGGCGAAGTATCCCTTCATCACGACGTTGCCGCGCATCACGACCTCGCCCATGGTCTCGCCGTCGGCGGGAACCTCGTTCATGTCCTCGTCGACAATCCGCACCTCGCCGGCCAGGGCATTGGTGAATCCCTGCCGCGCCCGCCTCCGCGCCTTCTCCTCGGTGGGCAGCGCGTCAAAACCGGGGGTCGGGATGTTGATCGTGTAGGGGCCGTAGGTCTCCGTCAGGCCGTACACGTGCTCGAGCTGGAAGCCGAGGTCGGACATCGCCGAGATGATGGTCGGCGAGGGCGGCGCCCCGGCGGTGAAGAGCCTGACGGGCTTGTCCAGCCTCCTCGCGTGGGGATCGTTGACCAGCATGATGAGGACTGTCGGAGCGGCGCTAAAGCCGGTCACCTCGCCCTTCCCGAAGAGATCCCACACCTCGGCGGGATCGATCTTGGGGATGCAGATGCTGCGGCACCCCACCGCCGCCATCGCCCAGGTGAAGGTCCAGCCGTTGCAGTGGAACATCGGCAGCGTCCACAGGTAGCTCGATTCCCTGTCGAGCTTGAGGTCGGCCGCCATCGCGTAGGCGTTGAGGTAGGCGCCCCGATGGTGATACATGACGCCCTTGGGGCGGCCGGTGGTGCCCGAGGTGTAGTCGATGGCGATCGTCTCGTACTCGTCCTCGAGCCAGCTCTCGACAGGCTCGTCGCTGCCGGCCTCGAGGAGGGACTCGAACTCCGCTCCCAGCTCGATCCGCCTGACGCTGCCCGGCACGCCGCGCAGCAGCGGGGCGAGGTCAGGCGAATGGAACACCACCTCGGAGCCGGAGTGATCGACGATGTAGGCAACCTCGTCCGGGCTCAGCCGGGTGTTGATGGCGACCAGGATGCCGCCCGCCTGCGCGACGCCGTAGTGAGCGAGCAGCAGCGGCTCGGAGTTCCAGGCCAGGAAGGCGACCCGGTCGTCCTTTTTGAGCCCGGCGGCGCGCAGGGCCGAGGCGAGGCGGCGAGAACGGGCCCGAAACTGCTCCCAGGTGTAGCTGACCGGGCCATCCACCACCGCCACCCGGCCGGCGTAGGCGTCGCCCGCCCGCTCGATCCAGTTGACGGGCGTCAACTCCTCCCGGTACACCTTCAAACCGCGCTTTTCGGTGATCACGGCGTGAATTTACGCCCGTTTGATCCGCTTCGCCTTCAGCTCGGAGCGGGGCAGGGTGCCGGTCTCGACGCGGCGGCACTCGATGCGGGCGCCGAGCGCCTGGCGAAGCTCCGCGGTGAGCATCTCCGCCATCCCTGCCGCCTCGACGCGGGTCTCGAAGAGGAGGACCACCTCGTCCATCCGGCGCACCGTGCGGGTCTCGACCAAGAACTCCTCGACCTCCGGGTGGCGGCGGACGATCTCCTCCACCTGGCTCGGGTAGAGGTTGACGCCGCGGACTGTGAACATGTCGTCCACCCTGCCCAGGATGCCACCCTCGAGCTTGGCGAAGGGGCTGCCGCAGGGGCACGGCTGGCTGCTCAGCTCGACCCGGTCGCCGGTCCGGTAGCGGATCAGCGGCGAACCCCAGCGGCCGAGGTTGGTCGCGATCAGCTCGCCCTCGGCGGAGACCTCGAAGATGAACTCGGTCTGGACCAGGTGGAGGCCGCCGCCGGCGACGCAGCTAAAGCCCGTCGGCCCGAGCTCGGTCATCCCGGAATGGTCGAAGACGCGGGCACCGTAGGCCGCTTCGATGAGGCGCCGGGTCGCGGGCACGCTCGCGCCCGGCTCACCGGCGCAGATGACGGCATGGATCGCCGAGGCCGAGAGGTCGAGCCCGAGCTCGGCCGCGGCCTCGGCCATCCGGAGCGCGTAGGTGGGCGTGCAGCAGAGCGCTGTGACGCCGAGGTCGAGGATGGCGCGCGCCCGCTGCTCGGTGCTCATGGCGCCGCCCGAGATCGCCATCGCCCCCATCCGCTCGGCGCCGCAGAAGGCCGACCAAAAGCCGATGAAGGGGCCGAATGAGAAGGCGCAGAAGATCCTGTCGGCAGGCCCAACGCGCGCGGCCGGGAAGACGTGCTCCGCCCACACCCGCTCCCACCACTCCCAGCTCTCCGCCGTGTCGAGCCAGCGCAGCGGCCGGGTGCCACTCGAGCCGGAGGTCTGGTGCAGGCGGGTGTAGCGGTCGAGCGGGTGGGTGAGGTTGGTCCCGTAGGGCGGGCTGGCCTCCTGGTCGGCGACGATCTCGGCCTTGGTCAGCAGCGGCAGGCGCTGGAAGTCATCCCAGGACTCGACCGGGTGCAGCCGGTCCCGGTAGAAGGGATTGTGCTCGATCAGCTCCGGGATCCGCTCACGGAGCCGCCGCAGCTGGTCAGCGCGGATCGCGTCGGGGGAGGCGGAGGATGCGGGCATAGTCATCTGGAGTGTCGATGTCGTCCGGCAGGCCGGGTGCCGGAACAGTATCAAGCAGCCCGGGATCAGCGCCCAGCAGCTGGCGGGCCCCGGCGTCGCCCTTCAGTTCCCTGAGTCGCGGCCAGAGGGAACGGTCGATGACGACCGGCGGTCGCCAATCGCCGCCGTAGGAGGCGGCGACCGCCGGTCGCGCGTCGTCGCGCCGCCAGGCACGAAGCAGCATGCCGACCGTCCTCCCGCCGACCAGCGGCTGGTCTCCGAGGAGGATCACCACCGCCGCGGCGGTCGGGGGGAGGTTGTCGAGCCCGATCCGAAGGGACGACGCCTGGCCCTGCATGGGGTCGGGGTTGTAGACGCAGGTCGCATAGCCCTCGAGCACCGTGGCGACCTGCTGGCGCGAGTAGACCGCCCAGATGCCCTGGCAGCCTCCCTCGGCCGCGGCGCTGACGGCGTAGCGAACCAGCGGCACGCCCTGGTAGTCGAGGAGCAGCTTCTCCTCATAGGCCTCCTTCATGCGGCTGCCCGAGCCCGCCGCCAGCACCAGGCCGGCGACCGGAAGGGCCCAGGCGCCGAGCTGGTCCGGTGAGGGCTCGCTGGTGTTGACCCATTCCGCCTCGGCACCCGCCTTCCAGGCGGCGGCGACGAAGTCCCGCATCCGCCCGCCGTCCGATTCGCAGACCAGCAGGCGACGGCCGTTGACGGCGTCGAGCGGCGGCAGCCGTTCGGGAACGCCGAGGACTGCCAGCCCGCCGCAGTCGGGCCGGCGAGCGAGGTGCTCGAGGGCCGCCTCCAGGCGGTCCCCCTGTACGACGGCGACGTGGGGGTCATCCGGCTCTCGGAAGGTGCGGCCGCGGAGCGGGTATTCCAGCGGGCCCATGAAGAGGATGCTCAAAGGGAGAAGCCCACCGCACGTAAAGTAGTCGAGTGCCGGTCATCGGGGCCCATGTCGAGGCTCGCCACGGGCTCTGGAACGCCTTCCCCAACGCGGCGGCGTTGGGCGCCGACGCGATCCAGGTCCACCCTACGCCGCCCGGCTTCTGGGGCTCTCCCAAGCCCTCGGACGAGGACGTGGATCGCTTCCGCCAGGCTCATGCCGACGCCGGCCGTCCGCCCTTCTACTTCCACGCGGTCTACCTGATCAACCTCGCCAGCGACGACCCCAAGGTCGACCCGCGCTCGGAGTCGACGCTGGCTGGCTACCTGGCGGCGGCGGACAGGCTGGGCATCGACGGGGTCATCTTCCACGTCGGCTCCCACCGGGGCACCGGCTTCGAGGCGGCGCTGCCCGGCATCACGGGCAGGATCCAAAGGGCGCTCGAGCGGGCCGATCCTAAGCTGAGCCGCCTGCTGATCGAGAACAACGCCGGCACCGGCGGCTGCGTCGGCGCTCGTTTCGAGGAGATCCGGGCGATGATCGACGCCGTCGGCGATCCCCGGTTGCGCTCCTGCTTCGACACCTGCCACGCCTTCGCCTCCGGCTACGACCTGCGGACGCCGGCCGGCGCCGCGGCGGTCATCGACGACTGGGAACGGGTGGTCGGGCTCGACCGGCTGGAGGCGATCCACGCCAACGACTCCATGACGGGCCTTGGCTCAAACCGGGACCGTCACCAGAACATCGGCCGGGGCGAGATCGGCGAGGAGGGCTTCGGGGCCCTGCTCCACGACCCCCGGCTGGCGACGGTGCCGTTCATCCTCGAGGTGCCCGGCTTCGAGGGCCAGGGCCCCGACGCGGAGAACATCGCGATCATGCGCCGCCTCGCCGCTTGAAACAAAGGAGCCCCCGGCTGTTGGGCCGGGGGCTCCTGCTTGGTTGGGTTGATCCCGGAGCGCTAGCCTCCGAGGCCGCCATGGTTGATGATCACCGCCGCGAAGGGATCGCCGCTACCAGCGGCAAGGGCGGCGTTCAAGATGCGGTTCGAGATCGCGCTGGCGGTGGTCAAGTCCCCCTGGTCGGCGTACGCCTTCGCCTGGTTGAGCACGGAAGAGTCGTCATCGGTGGCGCCGGTCGAGTTGGCCTGCAGCGCGGCGATCTCTTGCCCCTGCGTGGCGATCAGGCTCGCCTGCGCGTTCTCGGTGGTCGTCAGCGTGCTGACTTCTGCCTTGAGGGTCACGATGTCCGAGGTGTTGGCGCTGGTCTGGTCGACCAGGGCCTGGACCTGCGTCACCAGGGCGGCAAGGCCGCCCGCGTCGGTGGAGCTGGCCGCCGCCGCCACCGGGAGCAGCGCGACGACCGCGGCACCGGCGATGACGAGCCTGGCGCCGCGGGCGTGCCGCAACCAGCGCATTTTCAAATATTCCATGAAAACTCCAAATCCTCCCTTCCCTGCCCTCGTACCCCGAGGGCCATAGGCGACCAAGTAAACCTCATCCCACCGTCATCTCGCGATCATTCCGGCGAGGCCGAGGCCGAGGTTATGACGCGTCCCGGATCGCCTTCGCCTCTTTGAGGGTTTTGCCGGTCGCCCCGTAGCGGACGGCGGTGACCTCGGCCATGATCGCCAGTGCGGTCTCCTCGGCGCCGCGGCCGCCCAGGTCGAGCCCGATCGGCCCGTGGACCTCGGCCAGCTGCTCGTCGGTGAAGCCCTCGAGGCGGAGCTCGTCGAAGCGGTTCTGGTTGGTCTTCCGGCTGCCGATGGCGCCGATGTAGCGGACGTCCTTGCCGACCACCGAGCGGAGCGCGGGAAGGTCGAACTTGGGGTCGTGGGTGAGGATCACGACGTGGGTCGAGCGGTCGAGGGTGATCTTGGCCAGCGCCTCGTCGGGCCACGCCACCACCAGCTCATCGGCCTCGGGGAAGCGCTCGCGGGTGGCGAACTTGGCCCGGGCGTCGATGACCGTGACCCGGTACCCCATCAGCTTCGCCAGCCGGTGGAGCGGGATGGCGATGTGGATGGCGCCGATGATCACCATGTGCGGCGCCCGCCGGTGGGGCTCGACGAACCAGTCCCCGTCGCGGGCCGGCTGGTCGGGGCCGCCGACGCCCTCCCGGAGCTCGACCTCGCCCGTCTTAAGGTTGGTGCGCAGCTCGGCCGGGCGCTCGGCCTCGATCAGCTCGATCAGCTTCAGGTGCTCGGACGCCAGGGGCTGGATCATCACCTCGACGTGGCCCCCGCAGGCGAGGCCGACCTCGAAGGCGACGTCGTCGCTGACACCGTAGGGCACCAGCCGGCCCTTGCCGGCCTTGAGCACCTTCTGGGCCTCCTGGAAGACGTCGCCCTCGATGCAGCCGTTGGAGACCGAGCCCGCCATCTTGCCGGAGCTGGAGACCGCCATCTTGGACCCGAGCGGGCGCGGGGACGAGCCCCAGGTCTCGACCACCGTCGCCAGGGCGACCTGGTCCCCGGCGGCCGTCCACTCCCGGATCTCCTCGAGCACCTCTCTCATCGCCTGTTCACCCTCCTATCCAGCGACGCCAGCTTGCGGCCGAGGTCGTCGAGGGACTTGAGATTGTGCGCCGCCATGAACTCGTCGGTGTGGGGCAGCGCCGCCGCCATGCCGCGGGTCAGGGGCTCGTAGCCCTCCGAGCCCAAGAGCGGGTTGAGCCAGATCAGGCGGTGCGACTGGCGGCGCAGGCGCGCCAGCTCGGTCGCCAGCAGGGAGGGATCGCCGCGATCCCAGCCGTCGCTGATGAGGATCACCACCGCGCCATGCCCGAGCACCCTGCGCGCCCACTTCCGATTGAACTCGTGCAGCGCCGCGCCTATTCGGGTTCCGCCGCTGAAGTCGTGCACCGAATGGCCGACTCCCTCCAGGGCGCGATCGACCTCGCGGCGCCGCAGCTGGCGGGTGATCCTGGTCAGCCGGGTCGAGAAGACGAAGGTCTCGACGTCCTCCCGGCGCGCGATGGCGTGGGCGAAGATCAGCAGCTGCCGCGAATAGCGCTCCATCGAGCCGCTGACGTCGCAGAGCAGCACCAGCGGCCGGCGGCGCACCCGCTGCTTGCGGTGCATCAGCTCGACCAGCTCGCCGCTGGAGCGGACCGCGCGGCGGGTGGTCCGCCGGAGGTCGATCACGCCCGAGCGCGACGGGGTCAGCCGGCGCGTGCGCCTCTCGGCCAGCCGCCAGGGCGACTGCGCGAGGAGCCTGCGCACCTCCTCGGTCTCCTGCCAGGACATCTGGTCGAAGCTCTTCGCACGGAGCATCTCCTCCGAGCTGTAGCCGGAGCTGGTCGCGGTGAAGCTCTTCTCGTCCTGCTCGCGTCCGAGCTCGGACTGGGGCAGCCCGAGCGCCTTCAGCCACGCCTTCGCGCGCTCGGGAGCCATCGGCAGCGAGCGGCTCCGGCCGGGGATGCTGCCGGCGAGGATGCGGGGGTCGGGGGGGGCCCAGTAGATGTCGAAGGCGGCGTCGAAGAGGGGCAACTCGTCCTTGCGGGTCACGAAGACCGTCCGCAGCGACTCCCGGAAATCACTCTCAGAGCCGAGGTCGATGTGATTCAGCGCCAGCGTCGCGTCCTTGAGCCGGCCGGGGCCGGCGTCGAGTCCGGCGTCGTGGAGGAGGCGGGCAAAGCCGGCCAGCCGCGGCAGCAGGTCCGGGCGATCCTCGCTCACCTGAACAGTGTCTACGCGGATTCAGCCCTGGCGACGAGGGCCGGGATGGCCTCCCGCGCCCGGGCCAGGTCCTCCTGGTACTTCAGCGCGGCTCCCAGGGTCGCCTCGACCAGGGCCGCGTCGACGCGCTTGGCGCCGAGGGCCGAGAGCGAACGGGCCCAGTCCAGCGTCTCCGCCACCCCGGGCAGCTTGTAGAGGTCCATCTCCCGCAGCCCGCTGACCAGCAGCGCAACCTGGCGGGCGAGGCCAGCGGCCGCCTCCGGCACCCGCGCCTCGACGATGCTGACCTCCTTCTCGAGGTCGGGGTAGTCGATCCAGTGGTAAAGGCAGCGCCGCTTCAGCGCGTCATGCACCTCGCGCGTCCGGTTGGAGGTGATGACCACGAAGGGGGGCCGCTCGGCGGTTATCGTGCCCAGTTCGGGGATCGAGATCTGGAAGTCGCTGAGCAATTCGAGCAGGAAGGCCTCGAACTCCTCGTCGGAGCGGTCGATCTCGTCGATCAGCAGCACCGGCGGAACCTCGTCGTCGTTGTCGATGGCGTCCAGGAGCGGACGCCGGAGGAGGAAGTCGGAGCTGAAGATCTCGCGCTCTGCGGCCTGCTGGTCCGCGCCCTCGCCGAGGAGCCGGATGTGGAGGAGCTGCCGAGGGTAGTTCCACTCGTAGGCGGCGTGGGCGAGGTCGATTCCCTCGTAGCACTGGAGGCGGATCAGCCGGGCACCGAGGACGTCCGCCATGACCTTGGCCGCCTCGGTCTTGCCGACGCCCGCCTCCCCCTCGATGAAGAGCGGCTTGCCCAGCTTGAGGGCGAGGTAGATGGAGGTGGCCAGCGGGCGGTCGCCGACGTAATGGCGCTCGGCGAGCAGGGTGAGCACGCTGTCGATCGATTCGATCTGCGCCATTTGCCTGTCTAGCGTATCCAGTCCGGATTGATAAGAATGGAGCCTTATCATGCCTTATCAACCCGGACCCAGCCCGTACCGGCCGGGAACCGGCCTGGAACCTCCCTACCTCGGGGACCGGCAGGCCCAGCTGGACCGGTTTCGATCCTTCCTCCAGGACCCGCGCCATCCCCGCAACCTGGTCGTCACCGGCCTCCGCGGCGTCGGCAAGACGGTTTTGTTGAACCACTACTCTCACCTCGCCGAGTCGGCCGGCTGGCTGGCCGTCGAGCGGGAGTTCTCGGAAGCCGACGCCGATCCGGCGCTCTTCGCGCGGACCCTTCTCGACGACCTCGCCCGGCTCACCCGGAGGCTCTCGCGCTCCCGGCGGCTGGGAGGGGCCGCCACCGCCGCCGCCGAAGGCGTCGTCAGCTTCCTCGGCACGCTCAGCGTCAGCTACGGGGAGGTGACGGTGGGCATCACGCCGCGCGGGATCCAGAGTGAGATCTCGGGCCGGCTCGATGACGACCTGCGGGAGGCCCTGCTGCGGGTCGGCCAGCTCTGCGCCCGCACCGAGCACCCGGGGTTCGTGCTCCGCTACGACGAGTTCCAGGTGATCCGCGAAAAGCGCGGCCGGCTGACGCTGAGCGCGCTGCTGGCAGCGGTCGCGGGCGCGCAGCAACGCGAGGTGCCGGTGATGCTCGTTCTCTGCGGGCTGGCACCGCTGCTGGAGAACCTGTCCCGTTCAAAGAGCTACAGCGAGCGGATGTTCAGCATCGAGGAGCTGGGCAACCTCCGCCCGCCCGAGGACCGCGCGGCGCTGGTGGACCCGGCCGCCCGCGCGGGCCGGCGCTTCGAGGATGACGCGGTCGACTTTGTGCTGGCGGACAGCGCCGGCTATCCCTTCTTCCTGCAGGTCTACGGAGACGCGCTCTGGCTCGGCGCCCGCGGCGAGGTGATCACCCTCGCGGACTTCCGCCGGCTACGGCCGGCGATCCTCAATGGGCTCGACCGCGGCTTCTTCGAGGCCCGCTACCTGCGGGCCTCGCGCAATGAGCGGGCGCTTCTGCTGCGGATCGCCGAGGAGGGCGAGTGGGCCACCGGCGAGCATCTCCAGCGCCGGAGTGGGCTGCGCAACAACCAGCTCCAGCCGCTCCTGCGCTCGCTGCTCGACAAAGGGCTCGTCTATCGGCCCCAGCGGGGGACGGTCGCCTTCACCGCGCCGCTCTTTGGCGACTACCTGCGCCGGCGCCCTCCGGGATAGTCCTTTCGGATAGGAAAAGAGAAGGCCGGCGGTCCCGCCCGCCGGCCTTTGAGAAATCGAACTGGAAGCCTCGGCCTAGTGGCCGTTGCCTCCCGAGGCCTGGTCGATGGCACGGCGGACGAGCACCCGCGCCAGGTGCTTTTTGTAGTCCGCGCTGGCGCGGAGGTCGGCCGACGGGTTGAGCCCGTCGGAGGCGTGCTCGGCGGCGTCCGCCGACGACGCGCCGGAGGCCAGGGCCTGCTCCACCGCGGTCGCCCGCACCGGGGTCGTCCCGACGTTGGTGAGGCCGATCCGCCAGCCGGAGTCGGTCTTTTGGGCCGCGGCCCCGACGATCGCCCAATCGAAGAGGCGGCGCCGGAACTTGATGTACTTGTGCGGGCCGTTGGCAACCGGGAAGACGACCTCGCAGATGAGCTCGTCCTGGTCCAGCGGGGTGGTGAAGATGTCCTTGAAGAAGTCCTTCGCCGCGAAGCGCCGCTTGTTGGTGACGATCTCGGCCTCGAGGATCAAGGCGAGCGTCGGGTAGTCGCCCGCCGCGTCGGCGTGGGCGATGACGCCGCCGATGGTTCCCATGTTGCGAACCTGGTTGTCACCCACCTCGTCGGCAACCTCGGCCAGGATCGGCAGGCTCTGCTTGACGGTGTCGCTGTGCTGGATCTTGACGTGCCGCGTCAGGGCGCCGATCCGCAGCTTGCCGTTGTCGACGGTGATGTAGTCGAGCTCTTTGATGCCGTTGATGTCGACGAGCGCGCTCGGCTGCGAGAGCCGCAGGCGCATCAGCGGGATCAGGCTGTGCCCGCCCGCCAGCACCTTGGCGTCCTCGCCGTATTTGGCCAGCAGCTCGGTCGCCTGCTGGACCGAGGTCGCCCTCTCGTACTCGAAAGCGGCTGGGATCATGCTGACGCTCCCCCTCCATTGGCGGAGGTCGTGGACTTCGCCCGCGCCTCCTTGATCTGTTTCCACAGGCGGTCCGGGCTCGCCGGCATGTCGACGTGTGTGATGCCCAACGGGCTCAGCGCGTCGGTGATGGCGTTGATGACCGCGCCGCTCGCCGCGATTGTGCCCGCCTCACCGATGCCCTTCACGCCGAGGTCGTTGACCGGCGTCGGGGTCACGGTGCTGTCGAGCCGGATGTTCGGAATCTCGTTGGCGGTCGGGATCATGTAATCGAGCAGGGTCCCTCCCCGCATCTGGCCGGCGTCGTCGTAGGCGACGTCCTCGAACATCGCCTGGGCGATGCCCTGGACGATGCCTCCGTGCAGCTGCCCCTCCACGATCATCGGGTTGATGACATTTCCGCAGTCGTCGACGGCGACGTACTGCTCGAACTTGACGCTTCCGGTCTCGGGGTCGACCTCGACCACCGCGACGTGGGCCCCGAAGGGCCAGACAAGGTTGGGCGGGTCGAAGTAGGCGACCGCCTCGAGCCCCTGCTCCATCCCCTCCGGCAGGCCACCGCCGAAAGAGGCGAAGGCGACCTCGCCCATCGCCTTGCCGTTCTCGGGGCTGCCCTTGACGTGGAACTTGCCCTGGTCGAAGACGATGTCGTCCTCGGCCGCCTCCAGCATGTGGGCGGCAAGCTTCTTGGCCTTCTCGACGACCTTCATGGAGGCCTTGCGAACGGCCATGCCGCCGACCGCCAGGCTCCGGCTCCCGTAGGTGCCGTAGCCGAAGCTGGGGCCCTCGTTGGTATCGCCGTGGCGGATCTGGACCGAGTCGTAGGGGACGCCGAGGGTGTCGGCGACGATCTGGGCGAAGGTCGTCTCGTGGCCCTGACCGTGGGAGTGGGTGCCGGTGTACACGGCCACCGACCCGGACGGGTGGATCTTCACCTGGGCCGACTCGACCAGCGCGATGCCGGCCGTCGCCGCCGCCAGGCCGCTGGGGCCGAAGCCACACAGCTCGATCCAGGTCGAGATCCCGATGCCGAGGTACTTGCCCTGCGCCCGCATCTCCTTCTGGCGCGCCCGGAGCGCGTCATACCCGACGATCTCGAGAGCCTTGTCCAGCGACTTGTCATAGTCGCCGGAGTCGATGACCAGACCGAAGTTCTGGGTGTAGGGGAACTCGCCCGCCTTGATGAAGTTCTTCCGCCGGAGCTCGGCTGAATCCATGCCGATCTCCAGCGCCAGGCGGTCCATCATCCGCTCCACGAGGTGGGTGGCCTCCGGCCGGCCGGCACCCCGGTAGGGGTCCGTCGGGACCTTATTGGTCAGCACTCCGACCGTCCGGGCCGAGATCATGGGCCATTTGTAGGCGCCGCCCGCCATGACGTCGGCGCAGGCCTGGAAGGCCCCGAAGGTGCCGTGGTAGGCGCCCAGGTCAAGGATCTGCGTCACCCGCATGCCGAGCAGGGTGCCATCCTTCTTTGCCGCGACCTCCACGTCGAAGATCTGGCCGCGACCGTGGGTGGTGTTCTGGATGCTCTCGGTGCGGGTCTCGGTCCACTTGACCGGGCGGCCCAGCATCCGCGAGGTCGCCGGCACCAGGTAGTCCTCCGGGTAGGGGCTGATCTTGCTGCCGAAGCCGCCGCCGACGTCCTGCGAGACGATCCTCACCGAGCTCTCGGGGAGTCCCATCGAGCCGCCCACGAAAAGACGGATGAAGTGCGGATTCTGGCTCGACATCCAGACCGTCAGCTTCTTGTCGAAGCCGTCCCATTCGGCCAAGAGCGCCCGCGTCTCCATCGGGGTCGGCGCCAGGCGCTGCTGGTGGATGCGCTCTTTGACCACCACCTCGGCCGCGTCGAAGGCGGTCTGGGTGGCCTCCCAGGGCACCAGCGTCATGTCCCAGCCGACGTTGTCGGGGAGCTCGAGGTGGACCTTGGCGCTCTCCGGCTGGAGGGCCTTGTCGAGGTCCATCACCGCCGGGAGTGCCTCGTACTCGACGTGTACGAGATTGGCCGCGTCGTCGGCGCCGTAGCTGCTTTCGGCGACCACCACAGCGACAATCTCTCCCTGGTAGGTGACCTCACCGGTGGCGATCGGGAATCGCTCGGGTACCGTCCTCTTCTCCGCCGCGAAGCCGGCGACGGTCGGGTGGGTTCCGGCGATCTGCCCCTGGTAGTCCTTAGCCGTGAAGACCGCCAACACTCCCTTGGCTGCCTTCGCCTCGGTGATGTCGATGGACTTGACCTGGGCGTGGGCGTAGGGGCTGCGGATGAAACTGGCGTGAACTTGGCCGGGCCGGTTCATGTCGTCCGTGTAGCGGCCGTGGCCGGAGATGAGCCGGGGATCTTCGCGCCGGTGGATCTTGGCGCCGATCATTTGGCTGACGGCCATGGTTACTCTCCCCCGGCGGCGACCGCGGCGCCGCTGGTGGCGGTCCCGGCGCCGCCCATGGCGGCTGCCGCCGCCTTCACCGACTTGATGATGTTGACGTAGCCGGTGCAGCGGCAGAGGTTGCCCTCGAGCCCCTTGCGGATCTCATCGTCGGTCGGGTTCGGGTTCTGCTGCAGGAGGTAGACGCCGGCCATGATGAAGCCCGGCGTGCAGTAGCCGCACTGGAGCCCGTGGTTGTCCCAGAAGGCCTGCTGCAGCGGATGGAGCTGGTCGCCTTCGGCCAGCCCCTCGATGGTCTGGATGCTCGCGTCCTGGGCCTGGACGGCGAACATGGTGCACGACTTCACGGCCTTGCCGTCCACCAGGACGGTGCAGGCGCCGCACTGCGAGGTGTCGCAACCAACGTGGGTACCGGTTAAGCCTGCGGTGTCCCGCAGGTAATGGACCAGGAGCAGACGGGGTTCGACCTCGTCCTCCCGGCGCGTGCCGTTGACCGTCAACGCGACCTTTCGTTTCATGGGCTCCTCCGAAGTGGCGGTTGGAGAACGAACGAGGTGGTGGTCAGCTAACGAAAATCGCCGGCGCCCCTCAGCCCCCTCAAGGGTCCTCGTGCAGCGCCCCGCAGGACGGGGTTGATTATAGTCAGCCGAAGGAGAGCTTCAAATTTGCAAATAGAGAATTCCTTCGAGGTCGGTGCCGCGCCCGACACCGTCTACCAGTTCCTGCTGGACGTGAACCGCGTCGTTGCCTGCGTGCCCGGTGCGGAGCTGTCCGAGGTGGTCGACCCCAACACCTTCAAGGGCAAGGTGAAGATCAAGGTCGGTCCCGTCACCGTCGCCTACGCGGGGACGGCGAGCATCGTCGAGCGGGACGAGGCGAATCGCTCCGCCGTCCTCCAGGGCGAGGGCCGGGAGACGACCGGCCCCGGCAACGCCAGGGCGCGGGCGACGATGAGCGTCACCGGGTCGGGGACCGGATCCATGGTGACCGTCAGCACCGACTTCACCGTCGCCGGCCGGGTGGCCCAGTTCGGCCGCGGCCTGATGGAGGACGTCTCCAAGTCGCTGGTGGCGCAGATGGCCGAGTGCATCAAGTCGAAGCTCGAGACGCCCGCCTCTCCCGATGGGACCGCCTCACCCCACACCCAAGGGGCCGCGCCGTCATCCGACGCGTCAGCGCCGCCGGCAGCCGGGCAGGGGGCCAAGCCGGTCAACGCGCTGGCCCTCCTGTGGTCGATCATCGTCGCCCGGATCCGGGCGCTCTTCGCCCCCAAAGCCGCCTAGTAAGGACGACGGCCTAGCCCAGGTAGAGCCCGACCAGGAGGTCCCGGTTCACGTAGCACTTCGGCCACTGGAGCGGCGCCATCTCGGCGCCGACGACGGCCACCGAAGCGTCGAAGACCGGGAAGAACTTGGCCTTGAAGAGCATCTCGCGGTGCAGCTTGGGATCGGCGGCCACCGGGAACTCCACCGACCCCTTGACGGTGAAGTTCGAGCCCTCGAAGTAGAGGAAGCGGCGCGTCATCTCCATCATCCCCTCGTCGGGAGACGGCGGTTCGGCGTCGACGTGGCGGACGACGCCGAAGGCGGGTCGGTTGAGGATGCCCTCGGCGATCGACTGCAGCCGCGGCGCGCCCGGCAGCAGCGGGGTCGTCGCGACGTTGTGGACGGTGGCGTAGGGCTCCGGGTCGTTGAGCGCCTGCATGAAGCGGCCGCGCATCTGCATCTCGCAGGTGACGATCTGGTAGCCGGTGAAGATCTCCACCTTCCACCAGACCGCCTCGACATTGATCAAAGCGGGTAGAGGATACTCCCGGTTTGATGGACATCGAAGAGGCACGACGGCGGATCGCCGCACGGCCCGAGCTCAACGCTTTCATCTCGCTGACC
Organism: Candidatus Dormiibacterota bacterium; assembly: GCA_035535055.1. GTDB lineage: Bacteria > Chloroflexota > Dormibacteria > Dormibacterales > Dormibacteraceae > UBA6019. The sequence continues at coordinate 53,425 of DATLQT010000003.1, forward strand.
GAGGAGGCCGGCGACGGGCCGGTGGTGGCGGTGAAGGACCTGGTCGACGTGCGCGGCACCGTGACCACCGCCGGCGGCGTGCTGCTCCCCGACCGGCCGGCCGTGGTCGATGCGCCCCTGATCGGTGAGATCCGCCGCTACGGCTGCGTCGTGGTGGGCAAGACCAACCTCCACGAATGGGCCTTCGGGGTCACCAGCGACAACCCCCACCACGGGACGGTGCGCAACCCGAGGGATGAGAGCCGGATCCCGGGCGGCTCCTCTGGCGGCTCGGCGGTGGCCGTGGTGGCGGGCATGTGCGAGTGGGCGGTCGGATCCGACACCGGCGGCTCGATCCGGATCCCAGCCGGCCTCTGCGGCTGCGTCGGCTTCAAGCCGACCATCGGCATGATCTCCACCGAGGGGGTGGTGCCGTTGAGCCGCTCCCTCGACACCATCGGATCCCTGGCGCCCGACGTCCGCACCGCCGCGCTGGCGGTGGAGATGATGTCCGGCCTCAGCGGGATCGTCCCCGAAACGGTCCGCGACGGCTTCCGGCTGGCGGTTCCCCAGGGCTGGTTCGAGGACCTCGACGAGGGGACCGGAGCCGCCTGGAAACGCGTCGCCGGCAGGCTCGAGGAGATCGAATTCCCCACCTACGCCGAGCTCGGCGCGCCGGGGATCGCGATCCTCAACTCCGAGGCGGCCGCCTTCCACCGAGAGCGAGTCGAGAGCTTCCCGGAAAAGTTCGGTCAGGACGTGCTGGCCAACCTCCAGCGAGGGCTGGAGGTGAAGGCGACCGACTACCTGGCCGCGCTCGAGGACCGAGAGCGGTTGTCGGAAGAGGTCGAGGAGGCGATGAGCGGGGTCGACGCGATCCTCGTCCCGGCGACGCCGCGGGTGGCTCCCAGGATCGATGACTCGGACGGCGTGCGCCCGCTGATGACGCGCTATACCAGGCCCTTCAACGTCACCGGCCAGCCCATCATCACCCTTCCGGCGCCGGTCACCGGACTGCCGGTCGGCATCCAGGTGATCGGACGCTATGGCGAGGACGCGCTGGTGGCCGAGATCGCGGCCTGGCTCGAGGGCAGCTGGCGGGCCTGACTCACCCGACCGGCGCCAGCCGGCCGCCCTTGATGGCCGCGATCGCCAGCCAGCTGGCCGGCATGCCGAGGTGGTCGTCGGAGCTGTACCGGAAGGTGCCCGCCGCCGTCGCCAGCTGCAGCTGGGCAAGCGCGGCGTCCACCGAGCTCGGGTCGGTGCTACCGGCGTCGGCGATCGCCTTCAGGAGCAGTCGAGCCGCCGCGTAGCCGTCGAAGGCGGCCTGGGTGGGGTAGTAGCCGTTCTGGCGTTCGAAGGCGATGGCCATGGGGTCGACCTGCCGGTGCACCGCCTTCGAGGCGGCCGGCATCGAAGCGGCCAGCAGCGAGTCGGTCGCCACCACCAGGGCCCCGTCCCCGGCGTCGCTGACAGCGCGCAGGAAGGCGGTGGTGGCGCTCGCCGGCGAGAGCAGGATCGGCGCCTGGAGGCCGGACGGCTGCCAGGCCCGCACGAGGATCGGCGGGCCGGAGCCGCCGCCCCAGGCCAGCAGCAGGTCGGCGCCCGAGGCCCTCACCGCGGCCAGGAGGGGGCCGAAGTCGACGGTGGCGGGGTCGAAGGCCTGATCGGAGACGATGCTCGCCCCATAGCGGGGCGCCTCGGTCCTGAGCGTCCGGTCGCCGGCGTCGGCGTAGGCGTCGCCGGTGGGATGGGCGACCGCGATGGTGGTGAGCCGCGCCGTGCGCGCGTAGAGCAGCATCCGCTCGGCGGCGCGGCTCGCCGGCGGCGCCGCGAGGAACGCGCCGGGCGAAGCTGCAAGCGCGTCGTCCCCCAAGGTCGAAAGGAGCGGAAGCCTCTTGGGTGCCGCCCAAGCCGCGACGGCCGTCGCCGCGCCGGAATTGACGGGACCGATGAAGCCGGCCATGTGCCTACGCAGCATCGCCGCCGCGGAGAGCGTCGCCTGGGCAGCCGACCCGGCGTCATCCGCGACCTGAAGGCGCACGGGGTGGCCGTCGACCCCGCCGGCGGCGTTCACCTCGTCGATCGCCTGCTGGGCGCCGAGGCGCACGTCAACCCCCAGCGGCAGGTCGATGCCGGTGAGCGAGGTGACCAGCCCGATGCCGACCGGGCCCGGGGGCAGGGAGCTGCCGAAGGGACCGGAACAGGCGGCGAGACCGACCTGGGCGGCGACCATGACGAGGAGGAGAGCGGTTCTCACCGCGAAGGAGCTTAGACAGTCGCTCGCCGCTGCCTAAGATTGGCTGGCATTGAGCACCAAGGACAAGCTGACCGGCGTCTTCAGCCGCCACGCGGAGGCCTATCGCAGTCGCCTTGACGAGTGGATGGCCAAGGGCCAGGCCGCCGGGCGCGACACCATCCTCGACTACGTCAAGCCGCGACCCGGCATGCGGATCCTCGACCTGGCCTGCGGTCCCGGCACGCTGACGATCCCGATGGCGAGCGAGCTGAACGGAAGCGGCGAGGTGGTCGGGATCGACCTCGCCCAGGGCATGCTCGACACCGCCCGGGCCGCCCTGGCCGGGCGGAGCCTGCCGGTTCGCTTCCTCCGCATGGACATCGAGAGCCTGCAGTTTCCGCTCGCCTCCTTCGACGCCGCCACCTGCGGCCATGGGCTTCACTTCCTGCCCAACTTCGGCCGCGCTCTGGCGGGCGTCCGCCGCGTCCTGAAGAACCGGGCGCGGTTCGCCGCCAGCTTGCCCGGCCCCGACCGAGGTGGACCCGACGCCCCCGGCGCGCTGCTCGCCGCCGCCTTCGACGCGCGGCTCGGCAAGAGCGAGGCGCCGCCCGAGCTCGCTCGCACGCGGGCCCTGGTGGCCGACCTCGACCAGCTCTCCCACGCCGCCCTCGCCGCCGGGTTTCGCATCGCCGAGGCGGAGACCGTGGCGGTCGAGGTGACCTGGGACTCCCCGGTCCACTTCGTGACCGTGCAGGCGAACTGGTGGGCAAACGCGCGCCGCCTGGAGGGATTGAGCGAGCACGTTCGCGAGCTGGTCCTGAAAGAGGCCGCCGACCAGCTCGAGAAGTCGCTGGGCGGCGGGCCGTTCACGACCACCGACACCGCCAACGTCCTTCGCGCCGAAGTCTGAGCGGCGGCTCCCCCTTGGTGCGTGAGCTGACGCTCCTGGAGGCGATCCGGGAGGCGCTGGCCGAGGAGATGGCTCGCGATCCTCGGGTGCTCGTCTTCGGCGAGGACGTCGGCCGGCTGGGCGGCGTTTTCCGGGCCACCGAGGGACTGCTCGACCGCTTCGGGCCGGACAGGGTGGTCGACATGCCGATGTCGGAAGCCGCCATCGCCGGGCTCGGCGTCGGGCTCGCCATGCGCGGGCTCCGGCCGGTGGCCGAGATCCAGTTCGCCGACTTCATCCACGCGGCCTTCGACCAGATCGCCGGCGAGGCGGCGCGGGTGCGCTACCGAAGCGCGGGGGACTGGAGCTGCCCGCTGGTCGTCCGCACCGCCTACGGAGGCGGGTTCCGCGGCGGCCCCTATCACTCCCAGTCGGTCGAGGCCTTCTATTCCCACGTCCCGGGCCTCAAGGTCGTCGCGCCCTCCTTCCCGGCCGACGCCAAGGGCCTGCTGACCGCGGCCATCCGCGACCCGGACCCGGTCCTCTTCCTCGAGCACAAGCTGACCTACCGCCAGGTCAAGGGCCCGGTGCCCGAGGGCGAGCACCAAGAGGAGATCGGGCGCGCCCGCGTGGTGCGGCCCGGCGACAGCCTCACCATCTGCGCCTACGGGATGATGCTGCACCGCTCGCTGGAGGCCGCGCAGGAGCTGGCGGCCGAGGGGATCGAGGCCGAGGTGCTTGACCTTCGGACGCTGCTTCCGCTCGACCGGGACGCGATCTTGGCTTCGGTCCGCCGGACCGGGCGGCTCTGCGTCGTCCACGAGGACACGCTGACGATGGGACTCGGCGCCGAGGTCGCCGCGCTCGTCTGCGAGGCGGCGATGGACGAGCTGAAGGCGGCGCCGGTACGGGTGGCGATGGCCGACATCGCCGGGATCCCGGTCTCCGATCCCCAGGAGGACGCGGCAATCCCCGACCGGGCCCGAATCGCCGCCGCGGCCCGCGGCCTGGCCGGCCGGGACGGCGGACGGCGAACGCGGGCGACAGCCGCCTTCGACGCGGCGATCCCGGCCGCCGCCTCGGTGGTCGAAGTTGCATTGCCCGAGCAGCACCTGGAGCGGCTGCTGACCGCCGTGGTCGAGGCCTGCAGCGCCTTCCCCGCCTGCAACGCGGAGTTCACCTGGGAGGGCATCCGCCAGCACCCGCAAGTGCGGATCGACCTCGACCTCGGCCCCCACTCCCCTGCCCGCGGCGACGGCACCTTCACCGTCGTCGACTACGGTGCCGGCTCCTCTTTGCTGGGCGTCCCGGCGGTGCGGCCTGGCCAGACCGCGGCGCTGAGGGTCGGCGGGTCAAGGGGCGGCCGGGCCTGGCTGGCGCTGAGCGTCGACCACCGGGCGGTCGATGGGGCGGAGGCCGGCCGCTTCCTGCGCCGCCTGAAGGAGCTGCTGGAAGGGTGACGGTGGACCTCGAGCAGGCCTACCGGGTAATGACTCTTGCCCGCCAGGTGGACCTCGTGATGTGGAAGCTCGCCCGCTCCGGCCGCGCCCATTTCGCCGTCCCCTGCTCGGGCCAGGAGGCGATCGGCGCCGGGTACGGGCTCGCGCTCCGAGCCGGCTTCGACTTCGTGGCTCCCCACTACCGCGACCTGGCGGCGATGCTCGCCATCGGAATGGCGCCCGAGGAGGCCTTCCTCTCCTTCTTCGGCAAGGCCGACGACCCCAACTCCGCCGGCCGCCAGCCGTACGCCCACTGGGGGTCCGCGCGGCTCCGCGTCATCTCCCAGCAGGGGCCCCAGCCCAACCACGTGAGCCATGGCGTCGGCGTCGCCTGGGGATCCCGAGTGCTGGGCGAGGACTCGATCACCTGGGTCGCATTCGGAGACGGCGGCGCCCAAAAGGGCGAGGTGCACGAAGCGATGAACTTCGCCGCCATCCACCGGCTGCCGGTCGTCTTCTGCATCGAGAACAACCGCTACACGCAGTCGGTGCCGAGCCGGCTCGAATCCTCAGTACCCGACCTCGTGCTTCGCGCTGCGGGCTACGGGATGCCGGGCGAGGCCGTCGATGGACGCAACGTCGAGGCCGTGCACGGCGCGGCCTTTCGCGCGATCGCCCGGGCCCGCGCCGGCGACGGCCCATCGCTGGTGGAGGCGCACTGCGACCGCTTCTTAGGCAACACCTCCAACGACGACGACAGCCGCTACCGGGACCCGGCCGAGGTGGTCGAGGCGCGCGCTCAAGACCCGCTCGCCCAGCTCCGCGCTAGGCTGCCGGCGGCCCGCTGCGACGCCCTCGACGAGGAGGCGATGCGCACCGCGGCCGAGGCGGCCCAGTGGGCGGAGGCACAGCCGTATGGGGACCCCGAAACGATCCGGCGGCACACCTACGCCTAGACCATAATCTCCGCCATGTCGCGGGGCCGGGGGCTCCTGGTGTCCCTCTTGCTGGTTTTCTGCATCGCCTGTGGCAGCCAAGCGCAGCTGGCCAGGGAGGTCAGACAGCTGCCGATCGTGGGCGCTGTCATCCCGGCCCAGCCGACGCCCACGCCAGCACCGATCATCGTCCCGACCGGCCCAGCGCAGCTGCGGGCGCTCTGGGTCGACGGCTTTCACGAAGGGTTCAAGAGCCCGGCCCAGGTGAATACGCTGATCGAGCGCGCGGAGAAGGCCAATCTGAACGCCCTCTTCGTGCAGGTCCGCAAACGGGGCGACGCCTATTTCCTGAAGGGCGTCGAACCCGAGGCCTCCGACGTCGCCTACCCCCACCACCCCAACTGGGACCCGCTGGCCTATCTCATCCAGAAGGCGCACTCGGCCAACCCGCCGATCCAGGTCCACGCCTGGATGAACACCTTCTACGTGGGGCAGACCAGCCAGGTCTGGCAGGAGGAAGGCGCCAACTGGGGCGACCTCCGCTACAACGGCAGCAACGACGGCTATGGCTACCTCGACCCCGGGATCCCGGCCGTCCGCGAATACACCGAGGAGGTGATGACCGAGGTCGTCCGCAACTACGACGTCGACGGGATCCACCTGGACCTGGTCCGCTACCCGGACGGCGGGGACTGGGGTTACAGCCCGGCGGCGCTCGCCCTCTACGCCCAGGCCTCGGGGAGCAGCGCCA
>DATLQT010000004.1:0-93690 GCA_035535055.1 Candidatus Dormiibacterota bacterium
CCGTCGAAGGCGCCGTTGCGCACCTCCACCGCCAGCTGGGCGGTGCGGATGACGCGGGGACCGTCGGGGACGGGAGGAACGACATTCCCGGGAGCCGGGGCCGGCTGGGCGATGCCCAGGCTCGGGGCGGCGCCGGTGACCAGGGCGCCGGCCACCGCCTTGCCGGTGGGAGCAACCGCACCGGCACCCGGCCGGGCAGCCCCAGCCGAGCTCGATGAGGTTGCGATGGAGGCGGCGCCGCCGCAGGCGACGGCGGCGAAGGCCGCGAAGGCCGCCAGGAGCAGGAGTCGAGCGCCAGTCTTACTTCTCATGCCCGACATGACGCGCAGGGCGTCGAGCGGGTAACGAGCCGACCGTTTAGGCCTTGAGCTGCTTCTTCAGGCGCTCGCGCAGCGCCTCCGGGGCCGTGTCGTCGCAGGACACCTTCACGAGGCGCTTTAAGCCCTCCTGGAACCGGTAGCGCCGGGTGCAGTCGCCGCAGCTGTCGAGGTGGCCATGGATTTCCTCCACCTCGGGCGCGCTCAGTTCCTTGTCGACCAGCTGGTCGAGACGGCGCACACAGTCTTCACAGTCGTACATCTCAGCTTCGGCTATTCAAACCGCCGCCGACGATACCCGATTCCACGGCATACGCGAAGAGGTCTTTTTGAAGCTGCTGGCGGGCCCGGTGCAGTCGGGACATGACGGTGCCGATCGGGACCTCCAAGATGGTGGCGGCGTCCTTGTAGGAAAAACCCTCAACGTCCACCAGCAGCACCACCTCACGGTGGAGCGGGTTGAGCTTTTCGATCGCCTCCACCACCTCGCCCCGGGCGATCCGGTCCAGGACCTCCTCCTCGGGTCCTTCCCCGAGGTCGTCGCGCATGCGGTCGTAGAGCGCGAACTCGCCGATGTCGTCGATGCTCACCGACTCGCGACCCAGCTTCTGGAAACGGTCCCAGTAGAGGTTGCGCATGATCGCGAAGAGCCAAGCCTTCATGTTGGTCCCGGCCTGGTAGGAGTGCTGGTAGCGCAGGGCGCGGGCGAAGGTGTCCTGGACCAGGTCCTGAGCCCGGTCAGGGTCGCGGCTCAGCCGGAGCGCGCCCCGGTAGAGCGCGTCGAGATGGCTGATCGCCTCTGTGCCGAAGTCCTGGTCGTTCGCCGAGCTCTCTTGGGCCATGAATCCGAATCCAGTCTAGTTGGTGGTCCCCCGCTTACCCCTGCTACAAGCGGTAGACGCGCTCCACCCGCCGGCCGATCGAGGTCAGGACCTCGTAACTGATGGTTCCCGACCAGGCCGCCACCTCCTCGGCCCGGATCCGCTCTTTGCCATCCGCTCCGATCAGCGTCGCGGCATCGCCGACCGCCACCCCGGGGATCCCGCTCACGTCGACGCCGATCGAGTCCATGCTCACGCGACCGGCGAGCGGCGCCCGGCGGCCGCGCACCAGCACCTCGCCGCGGTTCGAGCGCGCCCGGTGGACGCCGTCGGCGTAGCCGATGGCGACGGTGGCGATCTCCGCCGCGGCGGGGGCGGTCCAGGTCTGGCCGTAGCCGATGGTGGTCCCGGCCGCGACCGGCTTCAGGTGGGCGACCCGCGCCCGCAGCGCCAGCACCGGCTGCAGCCCGGGGTCCCCGCAGCCGTAGAGCGCGATCCCGACCCGGACAGCATCGAGGGCCATCTCCGGGTGATGGAGGACCGCGCCCGAGTTGGCCACGTGCCGGATGCCCGGCAGGCCGGCCGTCGCCTCCAGGAATCTCCGGTACTGCTCCTCGGTGAAGGCGGGATCGCTATCGGAGCTGGCCAGGTGCGTCCAGCTGCCGGCCAGTTCCAAGCCCTCGGACTCCAGCGCGAAGCGCGCCATGGCGGCGAATTCGGCCGGCTGGGCGCCGTAGCGTCCCATCCCGGTGTCGAGCTTCAGGTGGACCGGGACGGGTTGCGCGCCCGCCGCCGACGCCAGGGCCCTCGCGACCTCGATCGAGGAGCAGCCCACCGCGCAGCGGCCGGCGGCGGCCTCGGGCGCGTCGTCCGGCAGCAGGGGCCCCATCACCAGCAGCCGGTCGGGCGCCAGCAGGTCGCGGACCTCGGCCGCCTCGCCCAGGGTGACGACCGCCAGCCCCCAGGCGCCGCCCTCGAGAACCGCCGCGGCCACCTGGCGAGCCCCGTGCCCGTAGGCGTCCGCCTTGACCACCGCGATCAGCCGGGTGGCATACGGCACCTTGGCTTTGAGCCAGCGGACGTTGTGGCGAAGGGCGCCGAGGTCCACCTCGGCCCAGCGGTGGGACGCCACCCCGTCCGAACTCCCGCTCTGGTACGCCGCGTAGGCCGGGTTCATCCCGGCCGATTGAGTTGTTTGGAATCGACTTCCAAACCGAGCGCTGAGAGGGCGGTTTCAGGAAGGGGCGGCCTGCCCCACTTGGCTCGTCTTATCGCTCCACCCGGCCTTCGCGCAGCAGCCGCTGGACCAAGGGGATCTCGGCCAGCAGGTCGGAGGCCAAAAGGCCGGCGTCACCCTGCCGGAGGGCGATTCGGCGGCCCGCCTCGGCGTGGACATAGACGCCGGCGACAGCTGCGGTGAAAGGATCGAGGCCCTGGGAGATCAGCCCCGCGATGAGGCCGCCGAGCACGTCACCGGTCCCGCCGGACGCCAGCGCCGGGACCTCGTGGGAATCCTCCGACACCTGCCCGTCGGGTGCCGCCACGACCGTTTTGGCGCCCTTCAGAACGACCACCGCCTTCCATTCTCTGGCAGCCGCGGACGCCAGCTCGCGCCGCTCCGCGGACCCGGTCGGGGTCGGCCGGCCGGTGAGCCGGGACATCTCGCCCGGGTGAGGCGTCAGGACGCGCCCCCGGGGCAGCCGGGAGAGAGTGCGCCGGTTGTCGGCCAGCGCGTTCAGCCCGTCCGCGTCAACCACCAGCGGGCAGGCGATCTCGAGGACCAGGTCGTTGATGACCCGCCAGGTGGAGCTGTCGCGTCCCAGTCCGGGGCCGATGAGACCCGCCTTCGCCGCCTGGAAGTGGCGGGCCACCACCTCGTGGGCGAGATGGCCGACGGCGCCCGGCGTCACCTCCGAGACCGGCGTCGCCATCACCTCGGTGCACTTGCCGGCAAGGATCGGGTAGATCGACTCGGCCACCAGGAGCCGGACCATGCCCGCGCCCGCCCTCGCGGCCGCGGTCGAGGCCAGGTAGGCGGCCCCCGTCAGCCCGCGGCTGCCGGCGAGGACGACGACGGTGCCGAAGGTTCCCTTGTGACCGTCACGCGGCCGGTCGGGCAGGTCGAGGGCGTCCGGCGGCACGCTCAGCAGCGGCTCGGCCCCGTCAAGGCCGGGCAGGGTCAGCGTCGCCGCGGCCACCGCCAGGCCGGAGTGATGGGTGATGCTGAGCTCGACCACCGCGCCGGACTGGTCACCGAGGAGGCGGACCCGGGGAGCGCCGCCGGGACTCGGCAGCACTTCGATCCGCCGCCGCGGAAAGCAGATGCCGGTCCCGTCGAAGCACTTGATCACCGCCTCCTTGGCGGCCCAACGGCCGGCCAGGCGTTCGGCGCTGTCGCCGCAGTAAGCGATCTCGGCCTCGGTGTAGGCCTTGGCCAGGAAGCTCGGGCCCGAGCGCTTCAGCGCCAGCGCGACGCGCTCGATGCCGACGGCGTCGATGCCGACCTTCACAGCGAGATTGTCTCGCAGGCCGCCCATGAGCCGGTGAAGGTGCCGCCGAGCATGCTCGGAAGATGAGCCGCGCTATTCGACGGTGACGCTCTTCGCCAGGTTCCTCGGTTGGTCCACGTCGGTGCCCAGGGCCACGGCCACGTGGTAGGCGAAGAGCTGGAGCGCGACAGTGTTGAGCACGGCTCCGGCCGCCTCGTCGGCGGGCGGCATGAAGAGCAGGTCGGCGGCGACCCCGTCGGCCGAATGATCGCCCTCGGTCACCAGCGCCAGCACGGGGGCATCCCGCGCCGCCATCTCGTGGATGTTGCTGATCATCTTCTCCCGGGTCGGCGAGTTGGTGGCGAGGGCGACCACCGGGAAGCTCGCATCGAGCAGCGCGATGGGACCGTGCTTCAACTCGCCGCCGGAGGCGCCCTCGGCGTGCAGGTAGCTGATCTCCTTTAGCTTCAGTGCGCCCTCCAGCGCGATCGGGTAGTTGATGCCGCGCCCGGTGAACATGAAGTTGCGGTACTGCGCGTACTTGAGAGCCAGCTCCCTTATCCGCGGCTCCATCGCCAGCACCGCGCGCAGCCCCTCGGGGATGCCGCGGAGCGCTTTGACCAGCTCCTCCAGGCGCTCGGGCGAGAGCCGGTGCCGGGAGGCGGCCAGACGCATCGCCAGCAGGTAGTGGCTGATCGCGTGGCTGACGAAGGTCTTGGTCGAGGCGACGCCGATCTCAGGGCCGGCCTGGAGGTAGATGACACCCTGAGCATCGCGCGCCGCGGTGCTGCCGACGACGTTGGTGATGGCCACGGTGAGCGCGCCGCGCTCGAGGGCCTGGCGCATGCCCATGATGGTGTCGGCCGTCTCCCCGGACTGGGTGACGATGACGGCCAGGGAGTCCTCGCCCAGCATGGGCCGGCGGTAGCGGAACTCGGAGGCGTCCTCGGCCTTGGCCGGGATGCCCGCCCAATCCTCGATCACGTACTCGCCGAGCATCGCGGCGTGGAGCGAGGTGCCCATCCCGAGCAGCTTCACGTTGCGGATCCGGTTCAGCTTCTCGTCGCCGACGGAGAACTCGTTGAAGGTGATGGCGCCGTCGTCCTGGATCCGGCCGCGGAGGACGTTGGCGGCGGCCTCGGGGGTCTCCTGGATCTCCTTCAGCATGAAGTGCTCGAAGCCGCCCTTCTGCGCCTGGGAGACGTCCCAGTCGACCGAGATCACCTTCGGCTCGACGGCGACGCCGTCGAGGGTGGTCACCTGCGGCCCGACTGGGCTGATGGCCACGATCTCGCCCTCACCGAGGACGAGCACCCGCTTGGTGTAGGGGATGATGGCCGTGATGTCGGAAGCGAGGAACCACTCGCCCTCCCCCATCCCCACCACCAGCGGCGCGTTGAGCCGGGCGCCGATCAACAACTCGGGGTCGTCGTGCGAGTAGAGCGCGATCGCGTAGGCGCCCTTGATCTTCTGTAGGGCCTGGCGGACGGCACTCAGCAGGTCGCCCTGGTAGAGGTCCTCGACCAGGTGCGGGATGACCTCGGAGTCGGTCTCGGAGGTGAACTCATGGCCCTTCGCCTCCAGCTCCTCCTTCAGCTCCTGGAAGTTCTCGATGATCCCGTTGTGGACGACCATGATCCGCGCGTAGCAGTCCGAGTGGGGGTGCGCGTTGACGATCGTCGGCTTGCCGTGCGTCGCCCAGCGGGTGTGCCCGATGCCAAGACGGCCCTTGGGCATGTTCTCCGTCAGCTTGGCGATCAGGTCGTCGACCTTCCGCTCGCTCTTGGTCAGCGTCGAGTGGATGTCGGTCTCCATCACCGCCACGCCGGCGGAGTCGTAGCCTCGATACTCGAGCCGCTTCAGCGACTCCATGAGGATGGGGGTCGCCTCCCGTTCGCCGACGTAGCCGATGATCCCACACATGGTTCTTTGATTCGCTCCTGGTGAGGTCCGCCGCACACCGGCGACGAGCCATCCGGCCCTTCTCAGGTTACGTAAAGACCAACGAGCCCGGCGCAGTGCCGGTTACGGGCTCGGCGTCGGCGTTGGCGATGGTTGCACAACCGGGTTCTTCTGGATCGTGATGGTGACGGTCACCGAGGTGACAGTGCTGGTGATATTGGGTGGCAGGGTGAGACGGACAGGGCGGGTGATGGAGGAGGTCGCTCCGTCCACCGCGATCGCCGGGAGGGCCAGGCTGTTGAGCCCGGCGAGGTCTCCGGCGGAGCCCGCGATGATCACGAACAGCGGATTGAGATCGATGGCGGTTATCCGGTAGCCCGGAGCCACGTTGCCCGTCGGCGTCTCGACGACCGGGACCTGGCTGGTCTGGGTCGGCCGGGTCGCCTCCACGTGGAGGCTCGCGATCAACGACGAGTCGTCGACATGGGTGAGGGGGTCCGTGTCGTTGGGAAGGGTCGCCGGCCGGCCGTTGCGGACGAACTGGATCGCCAGGCTCGGGATGTCGGCGGTGGAGGCGGCGATCGGCTCCGCGGGCGCAACGAAGGCCTGGAGGTCCTTCAGCTCCCCAGCGGCTCCGGTGATGCCAAGAGCGGCCGGGGTAACCGCGATCTTGCCGGGGACGGCGGTCCAGCCCTCGGCGTAGGTGATCCTGGTGTCGATCGGCACGCTGACGGTGACCCGGTCGTCGACGGTGACCTGGATGGGGATGGTGTCGTCGAGGGGACGAACGCTGCTGCCGCCCCCCACCACCTTGGGGTGGCCGGTGGCGGTGACAACGCCGTTCTTGACCTTGGAGGCGTCCACCACCACCGTCACGTTGCTGGCGGGGATCGCATGCAACTCGTCGGCAAGCCCGGTCAGGACGACCGGGAAGGTGGTCGGCGAATGGACCAGGATCTTGTCGCCGGGCAGCCCGTCATATTCAATCGACGCCTTGACCTGCACCGTGACGACCGGGTTCTCCTGGAAGGCGACCGCCGCGAAAAGGCCCAAAGAGAGCACCAGAGCCAGCAGCTTCAGCTGCCAGTTGCCGAAGATCCAGCTCATCTCCGGCCCATCTCCAGCAGGCCGGCCAGGGCGCGCGGCCGGCCGTTGGTCGAGGTCTTCCGCTGCAGGCTGCCGACCAGCCGCGCCCGCAGGCCGTCCGCGTCGAGGTTGCGGCTTATCTTCCCGTCCTCGACGACCGAGATCGAACCCGTCTCCTCCGAGACGACCAGCACGATGGCGTCGGAGACCTGGGAGAGCCCGATCGCCGCCCGGTGCCGCGTTCCCAGGCGTTCAGCGCCCCTCACCCGCTCCTCGGGCATCGGGAGGAGGCAGCCGGCGGCGACGACCGTGTTGCCGCGGATGATCGCGGCGCCGTCGTGGAGGGGCGAGTTGGGGAAGAAGATCGTCTGCAGGAACTCCGCCGTCAGCTCACCGTTGATGCGGACGCCGGTCGCGGCGTAGTCCTCCAGGCCGACCTCCCGTTCGAAGACGATCAGCGCTCCCGTCTTGCGGGAGCTGAGTCGCTCGGCCGCGCGGATCGCCTCCGCGACGCCGCGGTTGAAGGCCTGCGGACTGAACGCTGAAAGCTGAAGGTTCAGATGGCTGAGGCGGCCGACCTGGTCGAGGGCGCGGCGAAGCTCGGGCTGGAACAGCACTATCACCGCGATCACGACGAAGGGCGCCGCGTTTTGGAAGAGCCATTTGAGCAGCAAGAGGTTGAGGGCGCTGGCGACGATGCCGACGAGCGACAGCAGGACCAGTCCCACCAGCAGCTCCACCGCCCGGGTGCCGCGGACGAGCTTGAGCGCGTAATAGAAGAGGACGGCCACGACCAGGACGTCGATTACCTCAACCCAGCCGACCTTCACGACGGCGCCGGCCATCGAGCCGAGCAGGCTGAGGACGTAGCGAGCCATCAGCTGATCAGCGCCATGAGGGCCATCTGGGCGTGGAGGCGGTTCTCGGCCTGGTCGAAGACGGCCGAGGCGGGACCGTCGATGACCTCGTCGCTGACCTCCTCGCCTCGGTGGGCGGGCAGGCAGTGGAGGAAGACGGCGCCGGGTGCGCGCTCCATCAGGGCGGCGTCAACCTTGTAGCCGGAGAAGTCCGAGCGCCTCTGCTGGGTCTCATCCTCGAATCCCATCGAGGTCCAGACGTCCGTGTAGATCACCTTCGCGCCGGCGACCGCGTTCAGGTAGTTGCTGACCTGCATGCCGGGCGCGACGCGGCGGAGCGCCTCCGACGGCTCGTAGCCGGGCGGGGTGACCACCGTGAAGGGAAACCCTAAGAGGGCGTGCGCGTGGGCCAGCGAGGTGACGATGTTGTTGCCGTCGCCGACGAAGGCGACCGGTGCCTCGAGCGATCCACAGCGCTCGCGGATGGTCATGAGGTCGGCCAGCACCTGGCAAGGGTGCTCGAGCTCGGTCAGGGCGTTGATCACGGGGATCGACGCCGAGTGCGCCAGCTCGACCAGGTCGGCGTGGCGCCGAAGGCGGGCGACGACCAGGTCGACATAGCGCTCGAGCACACGGGCGGCGTCGGCCACCGGCTCGCGCACGCCGATCTGGACGTCGCCTTCGGCGAGGGCGATGGTCGCCCCACCGAGCCTGGTGATGCCGACCTGGAAGGAGACCCGGGTTCTCATCGACGGCTTCTGGAAGACCATCGCGACCTGCTTGCCCGTCAGCGGACGTTCCCGCCACTCGCCCGCCTTGATCCGGGCGGCGAGGTCGAGTATGCCGAGCAGCTCCTCCCGGTCAAGGTCGGAGATGCTGAGGAAGTCGCGGCCCCGCATGGTCAAAAGGGAGTTGGTCAAGATGAAAATCTTAGGACTCCGGGTTCGACGCTAAAGCCGCGGCGTGATCAGCTCCCCGCTGACGACCGGCCGCTCGGAGAGGTCGAGGGCCGAATCGAACTCCGGTAGTCGGGCTCGCAGGACCCGGTCGTCACGAAGCGTGAGGACGAGGTCGCGGCAGCCCGAGGGCTCGAGGCCGAAGTCCGCCGGGCGGAGCGCGATCGGCTTGCCACGGCGGAGATGGACCGTCAGCCGGTCCGAGATCCGAATCTCGGACCAGCGGTCGGTCGACCAGTCGGTCGGCGCGGCCAAAGAGGCGGTCTCGACTCTGTCCCAGAGCGCGTGCTGCTCCACCCTCCCCTGAACGACCACCATCCGGTCCCGGAAGAAGCCGAGCCGGCAGGGAGGCCAGACGCGGAGCTGCCAGCCCGCCCAAGCGGCGAGCCCGACGCCGATCAGGGCGCCGGCGCCGAGGGCCAATGCCGCTGGCCCGCTCCCCTCGAACCACCAGACGAGCGCGGCGACCAGGCCGAAGGTCACCCCGACGGCCGCGCCCGAGGCCGCCAGGAGAACCGAAGAGCGCCGCGAGCGAGCGAAGATCACCCGAGCCCCACCAGAACTGAAGTGTATGCCTGAATCCGGCCCCGAAACGGCGGCTAATTGACCTGCCGGGCGGCCCCCTCCCAATAGGCCTGGCGAAGCTCACGCTTGAGGATCTTCCCGCTCGGGTTGCGGGGGATCGTCTCCACGAAGTCGACCGTCCGCGGACGCTTGTAGCCGGCCAGCAGCGGCCGCGACCACTCGATCAGCTCCTCGGCCACCAGCTCCGCGCCCGGCCTGCGGACGACCACCGCCTTGACCGTCTCGCCCCACTGGTCGTCGGGCACCCCGATGACGGCGACGTCGGCTATCGCCGGGTGGCCGGCGAGGACGCTTTCGAGTTCGGCCGGATAGATGTTCTCCCCGCCGGACACGATCATGTCCTTGATCCGGTCCTTGATGTAGAAGTAGCCGTCAGCGTCCTGAGTCCCGGCGTCGCCGGTGTGGAACCAGCCATCGCGGATGACGTCGGCGGTGTCCTGGGGACGCTTCCAGTAGCCCTCCATCGTGCCGCCACCCCGGTAGACGATCTCTCCGATCTCGCCGTGGGGGACCTCGTTGTCATCCGGGTCGACCACCTTCATGTCCGCCCCCAGGGTCGCCCGGCCGCAGCTCAGCATGCGCTCGCCGGCGTGCTCGTGGTGGGCCAGGAAGGTGATGGCGCCGGTGGTCTCGGTCAGCCCGTAGACCTGGGTCAGGTGGCACCTGAAGGTGTCGATGGAGCGCTGGAGAACGGCCTGGCTGATCGGCGAGGCCCCGTAGAGGATGTTGCGCAGGGAGGAGTAGTCGCGGCCCTGCGACTCCGGCAGCGAGGTCAGGAAGAGCAGGGCGGCCGGAACCAGGAAGGCGGTCTCGACCCTCTGCTCCTCAAAGACCTGGAGAACCTGCTGGGGCAAGAACTCGCGCAGCAGCACCGCCGTGCTCCCGGTGACCATGGCGGCCATGGCCCAGCCGCAGCCGCCGATGTGATAGAGCGGCATGGCGACCATGGCCCGGCCGCCGACCCGCAGCTCGGGCACCTCGGTGCCGAACACCCCCGCCGTGGCGAAGAGGTTCAGACCGCTCAGCATGGCGCCCTTGGGGAGCCCGGTCGTCCCTGAGGTGTAGAGCTGCCAGCTGGTCCTCGTCTCCTCGTCCAGGTGAGGATCGCCCGAGTCCATCCGCGGCAGCTCGCCGAAGCCGAGAACGCGGGTGCCGGCGGCGTCGGCCTGGCTCCGGAATTCCTCTCCCGCAACGATCGCGACCGACTGGGCGTCGGCCGCCACCTTGGCGACCTCGGTGCCGGTCAGGCGCCAGTTGACAGGGGTTGCGATCGCGCCCGCCTTGTCGAGGGCGAAGAGCAGCTCGATGTAGTCGTCGGTGTTCTTGTCGAGGATGGCGACGTGGTCGCCCGGCTTCACCCCGAGGTTCTTTACCAGGCCCGCGGCGAGCTTCGAGCTGGAAAGGTCCAGCTCACCCCAGGTACGAGCGCGGCCCTCGAACCAGGTGGCCTCCAGACCCGGCTGCCGTCGGGCCCACCACCGGCAGATCTCCGAAACAGTTCGCATGGCGCGATCTTAGGGCGGTCGCGCGGCGCGTAGGCCGGATTTATCCCGGCCGAACGGGTTGCTTGAGCGAAACCCACGCCGGGGGCCGAGAGGGGGAGATCCGGAAGAGGGGGCCGGCCCCTCTTGCCCCGTATTACCGCTTGGTGTACTGAGGAGCCTTGCGGGCCCGCTTGAGGCCGGGCTTCTTGCGCTCCTTCTCCCGCGAGTCGCGGGTGAGCAGGCCGGCCTTTTTGAGGACCGAGCGAAGCTCGGGATCGGTCTCCAGCAGGGCCCGGGCCACCCCGTGCGCGACGGCCCCGGCCTGGCCCGACTTGCCACCGCCGACGACCTTGACGCTGGCGTCGAAGCGCTTGGTGTCGGCGACCTTGAAGGGCGTCATCACGACCAGCTCGAGGGTGCGGCGGCCGAGGTACTGGAGGGCAGGCTTCTCGTTGATCGTCACCCGCCCATCGCCGGGCTGGAGGCGGACGCGGGCGATCGCGCTCTTCCGCCGACCGGTCCCGTGTCCCGAATTCTGCTCAGTTGCCAAGATCGATATCCCCCGCCTGGTTGAACTTGATCGCCTTCGGCTGCTGGGCCGAGTGCTCGTGCTCGGGTCCGGCGTAGACACGCAAGCGCTTCAGCATATCGGCGCCCAGCGTGTTGCGCTGCAGCATGCCGCGGACCGCGTTGTAGACCGGGAAGGTCGGGTCGAGCTCCTGGGCCTGCCTCAGCGTCCGGCTTCGCAGACCGCTCGGGTAGCCCGAGTAGCGGGTATAGGTCTTGCCGTCCATTTTGGAACCGGTCACCAGCACCTTCTGCGCGTTGACGACGACCACGTGGTCGCCGGTATTGACGTGCGGCGTATAGGTCGGCTTGTGCTTGCCCTTCAAAAGGCGCGCCACACTGGAGGCCAGGCGGCCGAGGGCGACGCCGGTGGCGTCGACCACGTACCAGTCCCCTTTGAGGTCCTCGTTCCTGGCAGTCCAGGTCTTCTGCTTCAACTTTTTTCCTCTGACGAATTCATTCCGTAGATCACTTCCATGAGGGTCAACCCCCCGGCGGGCGCCGTCCTCACCTTATCGCCGGCGGCTCGCCTGCGGTCGCGGGCGGCGAGCAGCTCGCCCAGCCAGGCCGGCGGCCGGCGCCCGCTCCCCACCTCGGCCAGCGCTCCCGCGATGCCGCGCACCAGGCCCCGCAGGAAGCCCTCCGCCTCCAGCTCCAGCTCGACGAACCGATCGACGCGCCTGACGGTCGCCGAGCGCATTTCGCGGGTCCGCGAGCCCTCCGGCTCGGATGCCGAGCAAAAGCTGGTCCAGTCGTGCCTTCCGACCAGCGCCACTGCCGCCTCGCCCATCGCCCGCACATCGAGCGGGCCGGCAAGATGCCAGCAGCGCTGCCGCTCCAGCGCCGGCCGCGCCGGCCGGTCGAGGTACCGGTAGCGGTACCTTCTGCCGAGCGCCGAGTAGCGAGCGTGGAACGGGTCGGCCACGACCGCGGCGCTCAAAGCGCTCACGTCGGCCGGCAGCTTCGCGTTGAGCGCCGCCACCAGCTTGGGGACCGGGATCGAGTCCTCCGGCAGCCGGAAGTTCGCGACCTGACCGAGGGCATGAGCCCCCGCGTCGGTCCTTCCCGCCCCGTAGACAGTGATCCGCCTGCCGGTCAGCTCGAACAGCGCCCGCTTCAGCTCACCTTCGACGGTGCGCCGCGCGACCTGCTGCTGCCAGCCCGAAAAGCCGGTCCCGTCGTACTCCAGCACGACCTTGATATTCACTTTTCAATCTCTCACGAGGCCCGGCGAGCCGGGCACGGCGGCGGCGAGCCTAGTCGACGATCTCGATGATCACCATCGGGGCGGCGTCGCCAAGACGCATGCCCTTGTTGATGATCCGGGTGTACCCACCCGGCCGCTCCTTCAGGCGCGGCAGGATGTTGGAGAACAGCTTCTCGATCAGGTCCGGCCTGGTGAGCTCCGCCGCCACGTGGCGCCGGGCCGCGAGGTCGTCCCCCTTGGCGGCCGTGATCAGCCGGTCGACGTGCCGCCGCAGCTCCTTGGCCTTCGCCTCGGTGGTGGTGATGCGACCTGCGTCGATGAGCGAGGTGACGAGGTTTCGCATCAGCCACTTGCGGTGGTCGGTGTCGCGGCTGAACTTGCGGCCGCTCTTTCCGTGTCGCATCAGTGAAAGACGGTGTCCAGCTCTTCCGGCTTGATGTAGCTCTTCTCGACCAGCTTCTCCTTGATCTCGTCCAGCGACTTGCGGCCGAAGTTGCGGAGCGAGAGCAGCTCCTCCTCCTTCTTGGCGAGCAGCTGTCCGACGGTGGAGATGTCGTTGGCCTTGAGGCAGTTGAAGGCGCGGACCGAGAGGTCCAGCTCCTCGATCGGGGTGTCGTTGGTGCGGCTGGGCGCGGCCCGGCCGGCGGTCGCCGCCTCGGGCGCGGTGGCCCGCTCGGGGAAGCTGACGAACAGCTCCAGGTGCCGGGTGAAGAGCTCGGCCGCCTGGGCCACGGCCTCCTCCGGCCGCATGGTGCCGTCGGTGGAGACGTCGAGGATCAACCGGTCATAGTCGGTCGCCTGCCCGACCCGGGTCTTCTCGACCGTGAAGTTGGCCTTCAAGACCGGGGAGAAGATGGCGTCGATCGGGATCACGCCGATCGGCTGGCCCTCGCGCTTGTTGCGCTCGGCCGGCACGTAGCCACGGCCGCGCTCGACGTTGAGCTCCATCCGGAGGTGGCCCTTGTCGGCGATGGTCGCGATGTAGAGGTCGCCGTTGACGATCTCGACGTCGCTGGTGGTCTGGATGTCGGAGGCGTGGACCTGGGCCGGGCCGCGGACGTCGAGGGTCAGCGCGACCGGGTCCTCGGTGAAGCTCTTGAGGTTCAGCTGCTTGAGGTTGAGGATGACCTCGGTCACGTCCTCCTTGATGTGCGGGATCGAGGTGAACTCGTGCGCCACGCCGTCGATCTGGATCGAAGTGACCGCCGCTCCCCAGAGCGAGGAGAGCAGCACCCGCCGCAGGGTGTTGCCGAGGGTGATGCCGAAACCGGGCTCGAGCGGCTCGATCTCGAACTTGCCAAATATGTCGGTGCCTCCCTCCAGCCGCTTGACCGAGGGCGCAACCGAAACCGGGGTGTCTATCGCCAACTTGAAATGAAACCTCCCATGGGTTTAGCGCGAATAAAACTCGACGATCAGGTGCTCTTCGACGCCCATCTCCATCTCATCGCGCTCGGGGAGGGACAGCACCTTGGCACTCTTTTCGCCCTCGTTGTACGAGAGCCAGGACGGCATCGTCCGCGAACCGGCCGCGTCCCGGGCGACGTCGAAGACGGCGCTCCCGGTGGCGCTGCGCTCGCGCACCCTGACCACGTCACCGGGCCGCACCTGGTAGGAGGGCACGTTGACGACCCTGCCGTTGACCTCGAAGTGCCGATGACCGACGAGCTGGCGGGCCTGCTTGCGGGAAGCTCCCAGGCCCATCCGGTAGACGACGTTGTCGAGACGAAGCTCGAGGTGCCGGAGCAAGTTGAGGCCGGTTACGCCCGGCTCCCGCTCGGCCGCTTCGAAGTAGTTCCGGAATTGACCCTCCATCAGGCCGTAGAGCCGCCGCGCCTTCTGCTTGGCGCGCAGCTGGAGCCCGTAGTCGGAGACCTTGCGCCGACGCGCCAGGCCATGCTGGCCGGGCGGGAAGGCGCGCCGGTCAAGGGTGCACTTGGTGTAGCACTTCTCGCCCTTCAAGTAGAGCTTGGCGCCCTCCCTGCGGCAGAAGCGGCAGACCGGACCCGCGTAGTTGCCCATTTAGACGCGTCTCCGCTTGGGCGGCCGGCAGCCGTTGTGGGGGATCGGCGTCACGTCGGTGATCGCCGAGACCTCGAGCCCGGCGGCCTGGAGGGAGCGGATGGCCGCCTCCCGGCCGGCGCCCGGGCCGCGGACGAAGACCTCGATCGAGCGCATGCCGTGCTCCATCGCCCGGCGGGCGGTGGCCTCGGCGGTCACCTGCGCGGCGAAGGGGGTCGACTTCCGGCTTCCCTTGAAGCCCTGCGCGCCCGCGCTTCCCCAGGAGATCACGTTCCCCTCGATGTCGGCGATGGAGATGATCGTGTTGTTGAAGGTGCTCTGGATGTGCGCCGTCCCCACCGCGACGTTCTTTCGCTCGCGGCGGCGGGTTCGGACGACCTTCTTTTTAACCTTGCCCATTCAGTTCTACTTACCCTTCTTGCGGCGGACGCCTACCGTGCGCTTGGGGCCGCGGCGGCCGCGCGCGTTGGTGCGGGTTCGCTGACCCCGAACCGGGAGCCCGCGGCGGTGGCGGATGCCCCGGTAGGAGCCGATCTCGGTCAAACGCTTGATGTTCATCGCGACCTCGCGGCGGAGGTCGCCCTCGATCAGGATGTCCTTGGTCGTGACCAGGCGATCGACGATCGAGCGAAGCCTGCTGACCTCCTCGTCGCTGAGATCCTTGACGCGGGTGTCAGCGTTGACGTTGGCCTGCTTCACGATCTTGACGGCGGTCGTTCGGCCGATGCCCATGATGTAGGTCATCGCGATCACGACCCGCTTGTCCCGCGGGATGTCGATGCCGGCGATACGAGCCAATTCTGTTTCCTGGCCTCTCCTAACCCTGCCGCTGCTTGTGCTTCGGATTGCTGCAGATGACCCGGACCACGCCTTCGCGCTTGATCACCTTGCAGTTCACGCAGATCTTCTTAACCGACGGTCTGACCTTCATCTCTTGATCTCTCTTATTCGGCCCCGGGACCGGTCCGTCTCCGCCAGCTCGACGCTGACCCGATCGCCGGGCAGGACCCGCACGAAGTGGGTCGAGAGGCGGTCGGCGACATGAGCGAGGACCTTCACCCCGTTCTCGAGCTCCACGCGGAACATTCCGTCGGGGAGAGCCTCGAGCACCCGCCCATCGACCGAGATCGGCGGCTGGGGCACGAACCGCGATTATACCTCATCCGGCGGCCTTCAAACCGCGGGCGGCCGCTTCGGAGGCGCCGAGGGTGAGCACCCGCGGGCCCTCCTCGGTGATCGCCACGGTGTGCTCGTAGTAGGCGGAGAGCCGGCCGTCGGCGGTCATCACCGTCCAGCCGTCCGGCTTGATGTAGACGTCGAAGCCGCCCGCGTTGACCATGGGCTCGATCGCCAGCGTCATCCCCGCCCGGAGCTCGGGACCGGTGTGCGGCGTGCCGAAGTTGGGGACCTGGGGATCCTCGTGCATGTTGCGGCCGATGCCGTGCCCCACGAACTGGCGGACGACCGAGTAGCCGGCCGCCTCCACGTGCTCTTGGATGGCGACGCTGATGTCGCCCAGCCGGTTGCCCGGCCACGCCTTCTCGATCCCAACCCAGAAGGACTCCTCGGTCACCCGGACCAGACGCGCCGCCTCGGCGCTGACCCGGCCGACCGGGACGGTGCATCCCATGTCGGCCCAGAACCCGTCCAGGACCAGGCCGAGGTCGAGGCTCACGATGTCGCCCTCCTTCACCACCCGCTTGCCCGGGATGCCGTGGACGACCTCGTCGTTGACCGAGATGCAGGTCGACTTGGGGAAGTCCTGGTAGCCGAGGAAGCCTGGCCGAGCCCCTCCGGCACGGATCAGGCCGTCCGCCAGCCGGTCGAGCTCGGCGGTCGTCACCCCCGGCTTGCACGCCGCCTTCATCTCGGTGATCACCGAGTTCAGGAGGCGGCCGGAGGCGGCCATCAGCTCGATCTCGTGCTTGGTCTTGAGGTTGATCAAGCGACCCCCTTGATGGACCCCGCCAGCGCCGAGCGCACGCGCTCGCGGACGTCGGCGATGCTGCCCTCGCCATCGATCTCGACCGAGATGCCGCGCTTCTTGTAGAAGTCGAGGATGGGGTAGGTCCGCTGATAGAAGACCTCAGCTCGGCGGCGGGCGGTCTCCTCGGTGTCGTCCTCGCGGTGGACCAGGGTCGAGCCATCCATGTTGCAGCGCCGGTCGTCCCGGGGCGGGTTGTTGACCATGTGGTAGCTGCGGGCGCAGGTCGGGCAGACCCAGCGTCCGGTCAGCCGCTGCACCAGCTCCTCCAGCTCGACGTGCAGGTAGAGCAGCCGGTCGATGTGCTGACCGATCCCCTCCAGCATCCCGTCCAGCGCCTCCGCCTGGGGGACTGTCCGAGGGAAGCCGTCGAGCAGGAAGCCGCGCTTGCAGTCGGGTCGGGTGATCCTCTCCCGGATCATCTCGACCATAACCCCGTCGGGGACCAGCTCGCCGCGATTCATGTACTCGCGAGCCCTGACGCCCAGGGGGGTGCCCCGCTTGACGTCGTCTCTGAGGATGTCGCCGGTCGAGATCTGGGGGATGCCCAGGTCCTGGGTTAGAAAGTCGGCCTGGGTGCCCTTCCCGCTGCCGGGAGGGCCGAACAAGAGCAGGTTCATAGAGGCAGCTCGCATTTCACGGGCGCAATCATAGGATCACCGAATAAACCCGCGATACTGCCGCATGATCAGCTGCGTTTCGAGCTGTTTCATGGTGTCGAGGGCGACGCCGACCACGATCAGGATGGCCGTGCCGCCGAGGTACATCTGCTGGGTGTTGATGCCGGTTATCCGCGAGGTCGCGATCGGCAGCACGACGGTGATCAGGCCGAGGAAGATGCCACCGGCGAAGGTGATCCGGTTGAGGACCGCGTTCAGGTAGTCGGCCGTCGGGCGGCCGGGCCGGATGCCGGGGATGAAACTCGAGTACCGCTTCAGGTTGTCGGCCACCTCGTCGACCTTGAAGGTGACAGACGTGTAGAAGTAGGTGAAGGCGAAGACGAGTAGGAAGTAGATGACGTTGTAGGCGGCGTCGGCCGCGATGCTGGGCCCCGTCGGCTGGAAATAGGTCTGGATCCACTGCGAGGCCTTGTAGTACCAGGTGGCGGTCGGGGCGGCCGCGAAATAGTTGGCAATGATGGTCGGGAAGAACATCACCGAGATCGCGAAGATGATCGGGATGACTCCCGCGGTGTTGACGCGGATGGGCAGGAAGCTGGAGCGCGCGGCCACCGTCCTGGCGCCCCCGGCGACACGCTGGGCCGATTGGATGGGCACCTTTCGCACCGCCTGCTGGACCTCGATGATGCCCGCCGTCACGACCAGGGCGACAACCCCGAAAAGGATGAACGGGATCCAGCCGCTGAGCCCTCCGCCAGTGCTCTGGAGGGTCGTGATCAAAGTCCGCGGGGCGCGGCCGATGATGCCGGCGAAGATGATCAGGGAGATGCCGTTGCCGATGCCGTGCTCGGTGATGAGCTCGCCGAACCACATCAGCATCACGGTCCCGCCCGTCAGCGTGACGATGATCGTCGACCGCTGGAACCAGTCCATGTCGGCCGGCAGGATGGCCGGCGAGGTGTGCTGGAAGAGCACGGTCAGCCCGTAGGCCTGGAGCGCGGCGAGGGCGATGGTCAGGTAGCGGCTCCAGCGGGTGATCCGCCTCCGGCCGAGCTCGCCCTCCTTCGAGATCTCCTCGATCCGGGTCGAGACGACCGTCATCAGCTGCATGATGATGGTGGCGTTGATGTAGGGGTTGAGGCCCATCGCGACGATCGAGAAGGTGGATAGGCCGCCTCCGGAGAAGAGGTCGAGGAGACCGAGCAGGGCCGTCTTGCCGAAGAGCGACTGCAGGGCGGCGGCGCTCGCGCCGGGGATGGACACGTTCGCGAAGAGCCGGAAGGCGACCAGCAGAAACCCGGTGAAGAGGAGCTTGTTGCGAAGCTCCGGGAGCCGGACGGCGTTGTAGAGCGCCTCGAGGAAGTTCATCGGTCGCCCCTACTCCTCGGCCGGCTTTTCCGTGGTCTCCTCGCTCGGTGCCGCCGCCTCAGCTTCGTCGGCCGCCTCCGCCTTCGGCTTGGGGGCCTGACCGCGCGCCACCTGGGACGCCAGCTTGGCCGCGGCGCGTTCGCGCTTGGCCGCGGCACGGCCTGCCTTGGGCGCCACGGTGACGGTGCCACCACGGGCCTCGATGGCCGCGCGGGCTGAATCGCTGATGGCGTCCGCGGTGACGTCCAGCTTGCGCCTCAGCTTGCCGGCGCCCAGCACCTTGACCTTCTGGCCGGCGTCGGCGAGGCCCGCCTCGACGAAGGCGGCCTGGTCGAGGCTGGCGCCGTCCTTGAAGCGGCTCAGCTTGCTCAGGTTGATGATCGCGTACTCGATCTTGAAGGGGTTCTTGAAGCCCCCCAGCTTGGGCAGCCGCTGGGCGAGAGGCATCTGGCCCCCCTCGAACCCGATCCGCCAGCCCGAGCCGCGCGAGTTCTGGCCCTTGGTGCCGCGGCCTGAGGTCTTGCCGTGCCCGGAGCCGGTGCCGCGGCCGATCCGCTTCGACTTGTGACGAGCGCCCTCGGGCGCCTTGAGATCGTGAAGCTGCATCGCCGTCAGTGTCCCCTAGCGTGCTTCTTGTTGGAGCGCTTGCGCCAGATCTTGTAGCGCGAACGCTCGGGCGGGTTCCAGGGCTGGCCCTCGACCGAGATCAGGAACTCCAGGTTCTTCAGCGCGCCGCGGACGGCCTCGTTGTCGGGCAGCTCGCGGGTCTGGTTGAGCTTGCGGAATCCCAGCGCGGCGACGCCGGCCTTGATGTCCTCCGAGTAGCCGATCGCGCTCTTCCGCCAGGTGGCCGTGATCGAGGGGCCGGTCATGACTTGACCTCCTGGTTGGCCGGCTCGGTCGGGTTCGACTGCTCGGTTTCCAGAGTGCCCTTCTCCTCCGCCGTGCGGAAAGCGCGGGCGAGCTTGCGGCCGGCGATCTCCTCGACCGTCTTGCCGCGCAGCTCCGCGATCTCCTGGGCGGTCTTCAGCGACTGCAGGGCGAGCATCGTCGCGCGGACCGTGTTGATCGGGTTGTTGGTGCCCAGCGACTTGGTCAGGATGTCCTTGATCCCCGACGCCTCGATGACGGCGCGCATCGCGCCACCGGAGATCACCCCCGTACCGGGCGCGGCGGGCTTCATCAGGATCTTGGCGGCGCCCCACTTGAAGTTGACCTCGTGGGGGATGGTGGTGCCGACCATGGGGACCTGGATCATGTTCCGCTTGGCCACCTCGACGCCCTTGCGGATCGCCTCCGGCACCTCACGGGCCTTGCCCATGCCGGCGCCGACGCGACCGTTCTGGTCCCCGACGACGATCAGGGCCGAGAAGCGGAACTTGCGCCCGCCCTTGACGACCTTGGCGACGCGGTTGAGGCTGACGACCCTCTCGTTGAGGTCGGACCCACCGCGGTCCCGGTCGCCGTACGGTGCTCGACTACCCACTTAAAACTCCAATCCGGCTTCACGAGCCGCGTCGGCGAGGGCCTTGACCCTGCCGTGATAGATGTATCCGCCGCGGTCGAAGACCACCTTCGCGATCCCGGCCTTGACCGCCCGCTGGGCGATCTCCTTGCCGACCGCCTGGGCGGCGCCGAGGTCGTTCTTGCCGGTCTTCAGGTCCACCGTCGAAGCCGCCGCCAGGGTGCGCCCGGCGGTGTCATCGATGACCTGAGCGTAGGTGTGGGAGGTGCTCCGGAAGACGGCCAGACGCGGCCGCTCGGCGGTGCCGCGGACCTTTCCGCGAACCCTGCCGTGGCGGCGCACCCGCGCCCCGTTCCGATCCGTCTGCTTGAGCATGCTTTCCTTCCTTACCTACCGGTCTTCGTTTACTTGGCCTTGCCGGCCTTGCCCGCTTTGCGACGGACCTTCTCTCCGCGGTACATGATCCCCTTCCCCTTGTACGGCTCCGGCTTGCGGTAGGCGCGGAGGTTGGCAGCCACCTGCCCGACCAGCTCGGCGTTGGGGCCGCTGACGGAGAACTTGGTGGGATCGGCGACGTCGATCGTGATCCCGGAGGGAGGAGAGAACTTTACCGGGTGCGAGAAACCGAGGTTCATGACCAGGTCGTCGCCCTGCTTGGCGACGCGGTAGCCGACGCCGACCAGCTCCAGGTTCTTGGTGAACCCGGCGCTGACGCCGGTGACCATGTTGGCGACCAGCGTCCGCGTCAGGCCGTGCATCGAGCGGTGCTCGCGGCCGTCTGACGGGCGCTCGCAGACCACGTTCGAGCCTTCGAGCTTGACGGTGATCTGGGCCGGCAGGGCGCGCTCGAGCGTGCCCTTGGGGCCGGTCACCTTGACGTGGTTGGCGTTGACCTCCACCGACACCCCGGACGGGACCGGGATCGGGAGCTTACCGATTCGACTCAAATTCCCTTCTCTCTCATCACCAGACGTAGCACAGTACTTCACCGCCGAGGCCGGCCTTGTTGGCCTGGCGGCCGCTCATCACGCCCTGGCTGGTGCTCAAAACCACCAGGCCGAGCCCGCCGAGCACGCGGGGTATCTCGGTCTTGCGGGCGTAGATCCGCAGCCCGGGCTTGCTGATCCGCTTGATGCCGCCGATCACCCGCTGGCGGTCCGAGCGCACCTTGAACTGTATCCGGAGCACCTCGCCCGGGGAATCGGCCGGCTTCTCGATCTCGAAGCTGGCGATGTAGCCCTCTTCGGCGAGGACGCGCGCCAGCTCCTGCTTCAGCTTGGAGGAGGGCACGAAGACCTCGCTCCGCCGAGCCTTGTTCGCGTTTCGAATCCGCGTCAGCATGTCCGCGATCGGGTCGCTGACGACCCCGGTGTTGGTCAATCCCGTAGCTGTGGGCATTGCCATGGCGGTTACCAGCTGCTCTTGGTCACGCCGGGGATGCGTCCCTCGGCGGCCAGGTTGCGGAAGCAGATCCGGCACATGCCGAACTGCCGCATGTAACCACGCGGGCGCCCACAGAGCCGGCACCGGTTGTGGAACCGGGTCTTGTACTTGGGGGCCGCCTTCCAGGATTCGATCGCGGATTTCTTCGCCAAATTTGCTTCTCCCTATCGCTCGCGCTTGCGGAACGGCATGCCCATCTGGGCAAGCAGGCTTCGAGCTTCGTCGTCTGTCTTCGCGGTGGTCACCACGGTGACTTCCAACCCGCGCAGCTTGTCGATCTTGTCGTAGTCGATCTCGGGAAAGATGATCTGCTCGCGCAGCCCGAGCGTGTAGTTGCCCCGACCGTCAAAAGCCTCGGGGCTGACGCCGCGGAAGTCGCGGATCCGGGGCAGCGCGACGTTGATCAGCTTCTCCAAGAAGTAGTACATGCGCCGGCCACGGAGCGTCGTCCGGATGCCGACCGGCATGCCCGCCCGGAGCTTGAAGGCCGCCACCGACTTGCGCGACTTGACGACCACCGGCTGCTGGCCGGTGATGGTGCGGACATCGTTGCGAGCCGCCTCCAGCGCCTTGTCGTTGTCCTTGGCCTCGCCGATGCCGATGTTGACGATGACCTTGGCGACCTTCGGTACCTCCATCTGGTTGCCGTAGTCGAACTCCTTCATCAGCGCCGGCACGATCTTCTTTTGGTACTGCGTGCTCAGCATCGGCGGCTCGGCATTCCGGCTATCGGGCTCGCGTTCGGCTGGGCCCGCCGCGGCGGCGGCCTTCTTTTGGGCCTGGACCTGCTTGCCCCGGGCCCGGTCGGCCGCCATCTTCTCGGCGTTGGCCTGCTTCTCTTTGCCCATTACTGAAGCTCCGCCTTTTTGATCCGCTCGTAGGGCTCGTTGCAGTTCCGGCAGAGGAGCGCCTTGGCGCCGTTGTCGAGCACGGTGTGCTTGACCCGCGTCGGCTCGTTGCAGTGCGGGCAGACCAGCATCACATTGGAGTAGCTGAGCGGCGCCTCGAAGTCGATGACCCCGCCCTGGATGGCCTTGGTGCCCCCGGCGCTCTGGCCGGCCTTGGCGTGCCGCTTCTGAACGTTGACTCCGCGGACGACGATCTTGCTCCTGCCCGGCAGCGTGCGGAGCACCTCGCCCTGCTTTCCCCGATCCTTGCCGGCGATCACGACGACCGTGTCACCGGGGGCCAGGTCAAGCCAGCGCTGCTTCGGCTTCTTGGTTCTTGTCAGCATTCTTTGTCTTTTTCCTAGAGGACCTCGGGCGCGAGGGACACGATCTTCATGAAGTTGCGCTCGCGTAGCTCGCGGGCGACGGGCCCGAAGATGCGCGTCCCGCGAGGGTTGTTCTGGGGGTTGATGACGACGGCCGCGTTCTCGTCGAACTTGATCAGCGACCCATCCGGGCGCCGGTACTCCTTGGCGGTCCGGACAACGACGGCGCGGACCACCTCACCCTTCTTCACCTGCCCGCCGGGCTGGGCCGACTTGACGGTGGCGGTGATGATGTCGCCGACACCCGCGTACTTGCGGTAGTGCCCGCCGTGCACGCGGATGCAGAGGAGTTCGCGGGCTCCGCTATTGTCGGCGACCTTCAGGCGAGTCTCTTGCTGGACCACTACTTCGCCTTCTCCACGACTTCGACGACGCGCCAACGCTTCGACTTCGAGATCGGGCGCGTCTCCATGATCCGGACCAGGTCCCCGATGCCGCAGACGTTCTCCTCGTCGTGCGCCTGGAAGCGCACCCGGCGCTGGATCGTCTTCTTGTACAGCGGGTGCTGGGTCAGGTCCGAGACCTGGACCACCACGGTCTTCTCCATCTTGTCGGAGATCACCAGGCCGACCCGCTCCTTGCGGCGGCCGCGGACCTCTGCGGTTGCTTCAGTCATTCCTGCTCCTCGCTAGATTCCGGCTCCGGCTCGGCGGCGGGAGCTTGCGTTGCGGTCGCGATCGGAGCCGCGGCGCTCTCCGCCTCCTCGACCAGGATGCCCAGCTCGCGCTGGCGCTTGAAGGTCAGGAGCCGCGCGATGTCGGCACGGACCTTGCGGATCTGGCGGTGGTCGTCGAGCTGTCCGACGGCCAGTTTGAACCGCAGCTCGTACAGCTCGCGGCGCGAGCTCTTGAGCCTGCCGTCCAGCTCATCGGCCTCCAGCACCCTCACGTCGTCGGCCTTCATGGCGCCACCTCGTGGACGTCCTCGGACTGCACGAAGCGCGTCTGCAGCGGCAGCTTGGCCGCGGCCAGGCGCATCGCCTCGCGGGCCACCTCGCCGGTGACGCCGCCCATCTCGAAGAGCACGCGGCCCGGCTTGATCACCGCGACCCATCCCTCCGGGTTGCCCTTACCGCCGCCCATCCGGACCTCGGCCGGCTTCTTGGTGACCGGCTTGTCGGGGAAGATGCGGATCCAGATCTGGCCGCCGCGCTTGACGTACCGCGTCATGGCGCGCCGGGCCGCCTCGATCTGGCGGTTCGTCATCCAGGCCGCCTCCATCGCCTGCAGCCCGTACTGGCCGAAGCTCACCTCGGCTCCGCGGGTCGCGATGCCGCCCTTGCGGCCGCGGTGCTGCTTGCGGTGCTTGACGCGCTTAGGAAGAAGCATCCTCGCCTCCATCCTTGGGCTCGGCGGCCTTCGGCTTCCTGGTGGCCGGCTTCTTGGCGGCCGGCTTGGGCTCGGCGGTCGCCTCGGCGGCGGGCTTGGGCTCCGCAGCGACCGGCTTCGCCGGAGCCTCGGCCTGGGCCGTCTCCACCGCAACCGGCGCCTCGGCGACGGCGGTCGCCGTCGGGGCCGAAGCCGCCTCGGGAGCCGGCACGGCAGTCACGTCGGGCTGGGGAGCGATCTCGGCCGCCTCGCCGCCGCCGCGCGGCGCGACCTTGACCAGGCCTTTGTAGATCCAGACCTTGACGCCGATCATGCCGAACGTCGTCTTGGCCGTCGCCCGGCCGAACTCGATGTTCGCCCGCAGCGTGTGCAGGGGCACCCGGCCCTCGCGGTCCCACTCGCGGCGCGCCATCTCGGAGCCGCGAAGGCGTCCGCCGAGCGCGACCCGGATGCCCTGGGCCCCCGAGCGCATCGTCCGCAGGATCGACTGCTTCATCGCCCGCCGGTAGCTGATCCGGCGCTCGATCTGGCTGGCGATGTTCTCGGCGACGAGCTGGGCGTCGAGCTCCGGCTGCTTGATCTCCTGGATCGAGATCCGGACCCGGTTGCCAAAGCGCTTCTCCAGGTCCTCGCGCAGCTGGTCGACCGAGGCGCCGCCCTTGCCGATCACGATTCCAGGCTTGGCGGTATGGATGGTGACCGTCATCTGCGCGTTGGAGGAGCGCTCGGTCTCGATCTTGGCGATCCCGGCGTTGTGCAGCCGCTTCAGGATGACCCGGCGCATCTCCAGATCCTCGTGGAGCAGCTTGGTGTAGTCCTTGTCGACGGCGAACCAGTTCGCCTCCCAGGGACGGTAAACACCCAGCCGGAAACCGTTCGGATGAACCTTGTGACCCAAAACTAAGCGTCCTCCTCGGTGGCCGCGGGGGCCTCTTCGGCCTTAGCGGTCTGAGCTGCCTTTGCGGCCGGCTTGCTCGGAGCCTTCGCCGCCGGCTTGCGAGCGGCGGGCTTCGGCCGCGCCGGCCGGGCCGGCCTCACGACCACAGGCTGATCCTCGACCACCGCCGTGATGTGGCAGGTGCGGCGGAAGTACTGGCTGGCCATGCCACGGCTGCGGAAGCGGAGCCGCTTCATGGTCGGGCCCTCGTCGATCAGGAGCTGCTTCACGACCAGCTCCTCGCGGTTGAGGTTGAAGTTGTGCTCCGCGTTGGCCGCGGCGGACTTGATCACCTTGGCGACGTCCGTGGCGGCGTGCTTGGGCGAGAACTCGAGGAACGCGAGGGCCTCACCGACCCTCAGTCCCTTGACCGAGTCGGCGACCAGCCGCGCCTTCCGCGGCGTCCGCTTGACGAACTTGGCTACTGCCTGGACTTCCATTACTTCCTTACTTGAGAGACGAGCTGCGCTCGGTGTGATGACCGTGGCCGCGGAAATAGCGGGTGGGTGCGAACTCGCCCAGCTTGTGGCCGACCATGTTCTCGGAGATGTAGACGGGCACGTGCTTGCGGCCGTCGTGGACGGCGACTGTGTGTCCCACCAGGTCCGGGAAGATGGTGCAGGCGCGGGCCCAGGTCTTGATGACCTTCTTCTCGCGGGTCGCGTTGAGCTTGGCCACCTTCTCTTGCAGGTTGTGGTCGATGAACGGCCCCTTCTTGGTTGAACGGCTCACTTACTTCTTCTCCCGCCTGCGGATGATCAATTTGTTGGAGGCCTTCTTCGGCTTCCGGGTCCGGAAGCCGAGGGCCGGCTTGCCCCACGGGGTCTTCGGGTTGCCACCGGGCCCCGTCTTGCCCTCACCACCGCCGTGCGGGTGGTCCTTGGGGTTCATGGTCGAGCCGCGGACGGTAGGTCGCTTGCCCAGCCAGCGGTTTCGGCCGGCCTTGCCGCCGGACTCGTTCTCATGCTCCAGGTTGCCGACCTGGCCCATGGTCGCACTGCAGTTGACGTTGACCCGGCGCAGCTCGCCCGAAGGCATCCGGATGGCGGCGTAGTCGCCCTCTTTCGCCAGCAGCTGCGCCGACGCGCCCGCCGAGCGGACCAGCTGGCCGCCGCGGCCGAGGGTCAGCTCGATGTTGTGGATGGTCGAGCCGACCGGGATCTTCGAGATCGGCAGCGAGTTCCCCGCGCGCACCGGCGCCTCGGGCCCGTTCATCAGCTGGTCGCCGACCTTGAGGCCGAGTGGGGCCAGGATGTAGCGCTTCTCGCCGTCTCTGTAATTGATGAGGGCGATCCGGGCGCTCCGGTTTGGGTCGTACTCGATCGACGCGACCTTGCCGGGGATGCCCAGCTTATCCCGCTTGAAGTCGATCTTCCGGTAGGCCTTTTTGTAGCCCCCGCCCTGGTGGCGGACGGTTATCTTCCCCTGGTTGTTGCGGCCGGCCGCCTTGGGGAGCGCCTCGACAAGGCTCTTCTCGGGCCTGGCGGTCGTGATCTCCTCGAAGGAGGAGGTCGACATGAACCGGCGACCGGGGCTGGTCGGCTTGTACTTGCGAACTGCCACGGCTAGATGCTCCCGAAGAGGTCGGGCAGGTTCTGCCCGGGGGACAGCGTTACGATCGCCTTCTTCCAGTCCGAGGTCCTGCCGGGCACGCCCCGCATGCCGAGGCGCTTCTGCTTGCCGCGGACGTTGACCGTGTTGACGGCCTCCACCCGGACGCCCTGGGCCTCGTAGTGCTGCTCGATGGCGCGCGCGATCTCGGGCTTGCTGGCATTCCGCACCACCCGGAAGGTGTACTTGCGGAGCTGGGACTGGGCGTAGCTCTTCTCGGAGATGACGGGTCCGAGGATCACTTCAGACGGTGCTCTCATGGCTAGGCGAAGGTCTCCTCGATAAGTTCCAGCGCGTCCTTCGCGATGACCACGTGGTCGTGCGTGAACAGGTCGTAGAGGTTCAGGTTGTGGGCGAGGATCGTCTTCGCCCAGGGGAGGTTCGCCGCCGAACGGGAGACGAGCTCGTTGGCGCTCGCCAGCACGACCAGGGTCGAGCCCTCGGCGCCGACCGATTCGAGCAGCTCGACGATGACGCGGGTCCTGGGGACCTCCATCTCGGCGAAGCCTTCGATGACGCTCACCCTGCCCTCCGAGGCCTTGACCGAAAGGGCCGAACGGAGCGCCAGCCGGCGCATCTTCCGCGGCATGTCCTGCCGGTAGCTGCGCGGATGCGGGCCCCAGACGGTGCCGCCGCCAACCATGCTGGGTTCGCGCTCGGAGCCGTGACGGGAGCGGCCGAGGCCCTTCTGCCGAAACGGCTTGCGGCCGCCCCCGGAAACCATGCCGCGGGTCTTGGTCGCCGAGGTGCCCTGGCGGGCGTTGTTGAGCTGGCGCTGGAGCGCCTGGTGCATCACGCCCATGTTCGGGGCCTGCCCGAAGATCGACTCCGGCAGCCGGAGCTCGCCCGCCTCGGCGCCCTTGGAGTCATAGACCTGCACGTCGAGCGGCGAGTCGCTCTTCCTCACCGTTGCCCTGCGGGCCGGCTTCTCGGCCTTGGGGGCCGGCCTGGCAGCGGCCCTGGCGGCAGGCTTGGCAGCGGCCTTGGCGACAGGCTTGGCAGCGGCCTTGCGCACCGGCTTCTTGGGCTCCTCGTCCTCGGGGGTCAGCGCCTCGGCCATCATCGGGATCTCGGCCGACACCTCGATCTCCGCGGTCTTCTTGGCCCGCGGAGCACGCGGCTTGGGGGTCTTCTTCTCTTTCTCGGCCATTACCTCTTGACCTTCGACTTGATCGACTGGCGGACCAGCACGATGGCGTTGTCGCCGCCGGGCACGCCGCCGTTCAGCAGCAGGAGGTTGCGGTCGCCCTCGACGCGGACCACCCGGATGCCCTGGACCGTCGTGCGCACGTTGCCCATCTGGCCGGCCATCCGGACGCCCTTGAAGACGCGTGCCGCGTCGGTGGCGCCGATCGAACCTGGCTGGCGGACGTTCATAGAGCCGTGGGACTCCGGGCCCCGCGCGAAGCGGTGGCGCTTGACCAGGCCCTGGAAGCCCTTGCCCTTGGAGGTAGAGGTCACGTCCACGAGGTCGCCCTCGGCGAAGACATCGGCCTTCAGCTCCTGGCCGACCTCGAGGCCCTCGTAGCCGCGGATCTCCATCACGTGGCGGTGGGGATCGACGCCGGCCTTCTTGTAGACGCCGGCCAGCGGTCTGGTGACCTTGCGCTCGGCAATCTCGCCGAACGCGATCTGGGCGGCGGCGTAGCCGTCCTTCTCCACCGTCCGCAGGCCCAGGACGCGGCAGGGCCCGGCCTCGAGGACTGTGACCGCCGAGACCGTACCGTCGGCGTTGAAGAGTTGCGTCATCCCGACCTTGCGGGCGATGAGGCCCTTGGTGGGACGGGTAACGGTGGGAGCCATCAGGACTTGATCTCGATGGAGACCCCGGCCGGGAGGTTCAGGCGCATCAGTGCGTCGACCACCCGGGGGTTGGGGTCGAGGATGTCGATGACCCGCTTGTGGGTCTGCATCTCGAACTGCTCCCGCGAGTCCTTGTCGATGAACGGTCCGCGGATGACTGTCATCTTCGAGATCTCGGTCGGGAGCGGGATCGGGCCCGCGGTGCGCGCGTTCGTACGCCGGGCGGTGTCGACAATCCTGTCGGCCGCCTGGTCGAGCACCCGGTGGTCATAGGCCTTGAGCCGGATTCGAATGCGCTGCGCCACGTTCCCCTGTCCCCTATCTACCTAATCGGCTACTTCGTCACCGAGGTGACGACACCGGCGCCGACGGTGCGGCCACCCTCGCGGATGGCGAAGCGGAGCCCTTCTTCGATGGCGATCGGCGTGCCGAGCTCGACCTCCATCTCGATGTTGTCGCCCGGCAGGCACATCTCGACGCCCTCGGGCAGCTTGACCGAGCCGGTGACGTCGGTCGTCCGCATGTAGAACTGGGGCCGGTAGTTGGAGAAGAAGGGCGTGTGCCGGCCTCCCTCCTCGCGGGTCAGGACGTAGACGTTGGCCTTGAAGTTGGTGTGCGGCTTGATCGAGCCGGGCTTGGCAAGAACCTGGCCGCGCTCGACCTCCTCGCGCTTGACGCCGCGGAGCAGCGCGCCGACGTTGTCGCCGGCCTGGGCGCTGTCGAGCAGCTTGTGGAACATCTCGATCCCGGTGACGACCGTCTTGCGGCTGTCCTTGACGCCGATGATCTCGATCTCCTCGTTGACCTTGAGCTGGCCGCGCTCGACCCGGCCGGTGACGACGGTGCCCCGACCCTCAATCGTGAACACGTCCTCGACCGGCATCAGGAAGGGCATGTCCATCTTCCGCTCGGGTTGCGGGATGTAGGTGTCGACGGCGCTCATCAGGGCAAGGATCTGCTCTTCCGCCTCGGGGTCGCCCTCCAGCGCCTTCAGCGCCGAGACGCGGACCACCGGCACGTCGTCGCCGGGGAACTCGTACTTGGTCAGCAGCTCGCGGACCTCGAGCTCGACCAGCTCGAGCAGCTCCTCGTCCTCCATCATGTCGACCTTGTTCAGGGCGACGACCATCGAGGGGACGTTGACCTGGCGCGCCAGCAGCACATGCTCGCGGGTCTGCGGCATCGGTCCGTCGTTGGCGGCCACGACGAGGATCGCGCCGTCCATCTGGGCGGCGCCGGTGATCATGTTCTTGATGTAGTCGTGGTGACCGGGGCAGTCCACGTGGGCGTAGTGCCGCTTCTCGGTCTCGTACTCGACGTGGGCGATCGAGATGGTGATCCCGCGCTGCTTCTCCTCGGGCGCCTTGTCGATCTGGTCGAAGGGAGTGAACTCGGCCATTCCCTTCTTGGCCAGGACCTTGGTGATGGCGGCCGTGAGCGTCGTCTTGCCATGGTCGATGTGACCGATGGTGCCGACGTTCATGTGCGGCTTGTTCCTCTCGAACTTCTTCTTTCCCACGGATGCCTCCTAGTTGGTCGAACTGCCGCGGCGTCCGATGGCCTCGGCGATGTTGGCTGGAATTTCCTCGTAGTGGTCGAACTCCATATGGAAGGTGGCTCGACCGGACGTCATCGAACGAACCTGGGTTGCGTACCCGAACATCTCGGACAGGGGCACCGCCGAGCGGACCACCTGCGAGGTGCCGCGGCCCTCCATGCCCAGGATTTGTCCGCGGCGCGAGCTGAGGTCGCCGATCACGTCGCCGAGGTACTCCTCCGGCATCACGACCTCGACCTTCATCACCGGCTCCAGCAGGCAGGGGTCGGCCCTGCGCATGGCTTCTTTGATCCCCATCGAGCCGGCGATGCCGAAGGCCATCTCGCTGGAGTCGACCGGGTGGAACTGGCCGTCGACCAGCTTGACCCGGATGTCGAGCACCGGGTAGCCGGCGACGACACCGGTGCTCAGCGCCGCGGCGATGCCCTTCTGGACGGCGGGGATGTACTCGCGGGGGATCGCACCTTGCTTGATCTTGTCCTCGAAGACGTACCCCTCGCCCCGCTCGCCTGGCTCGACCTCGAGCTCGACGTGGGCGAACTGGCCCTTGCCGCCGGTCTGGCGGACGAAATGACCGACCGCCTTGGCAGGCTTGCGGATCGCCTCCCTGTAGGCGACCTGCGGCTTGCCGACGTTGGCGTCGACGTTGAACTCTCGGATCAGGCGGTCGACGATGATCTCGAGGTGAAGCTCGCCCATCCCGGCGATGATGTTCTGGCCGGTCTCCTCGTCGGTGTGGACGCGGAAGGTCGGGTCCTCCTCGGAGAGCCGCTGAAGCGCGATACCCATCTTGTCGAGGTCGACCTTGGTCTTCGGCTCGATGGCGACCGAGATCACCGGATCGGAGAACTGGATGTTCTCGAGCAGGATCGGCTTGGTCTCGTCGGCCAGGGTGTCGCCGGTGGTCGTGATCTTTAGCCCGACCCCGGCCGCGATGTCGCCCGGGAAGACCTCTTCGACCTCCTCCCGGCGCATGGCGCTCATGCGCAGGATGCGGCCGATCCGCTCGCGCTTGCCCGAGGTGACGTTCATGACCGAGGAGCCGGCCTTGAGGCGGCCCGAGTAGACGCGAAAGAAGGTCAGCTTGCCGACGCCCTGGGGGTCCATCTGGATCTTGAAGGCGAGCGCGCTGAAGGGCTCGTCTTCATCCGGCTCGCGGACGATGATGTGGCCGTCGCGGGGATCGGTCCCCTCCACCGCCTTAACGTCCGCGGGCGAGGGCAGGAAGTCGACGACCGCGTCGAGCATCGGCTGGACGCCGCGGTTGCGGAGCGCGGCCCCACAGATCACCGGGACCAGAATCCCGGCGACCGTCCCCCGCCGAAGCGCGGTCATGATGTCGGCCGCGCTGACCGACTTGCCCTCGTCCTCGAGGTAGTTCTCCATGATCTTGTCGTCAAAGTCGGCGACCGCCTCGATCAGGTCGTGCCGATGCTGGGCGACCAGCTCTTGCATCTCGGCCGGGATCTCACCTGACTCGGAGGTGGTGCCGAGGTCGTCGGTGTAGATGATCGTGCTCATCTTGATCAGGTCGACCATCCCGACGAACCTGTCCTCCGAACCGATCGGGAGCTGGATCGCCACCGCGCGCGCGCCCAGGCGCGTCTTGATCGAGTCGAGGGCCATATAGAAGTCGGCCCCCATCCGGTCCATCTTGTTGATGAAGGCGATCCGCGGGACGCCATAGCGATCGGCCTGCCGCCAGACCGTCTCCGACTGCGGCTCGACGCCGGCCACGGCGTCGAAGACGGCGACCGCGCCGTCGAGGACGCGCAGGCTCCGCTCCACCTCGGCGGTGAAGTCAACGTGTCCGGGCGTGTCTATGATGTTGATCTCGTGGTCGCGCCACACCGCGTAGGTGGCGGCCGAGGTGATCGTTATCCCCCGCTCGCGCTCCTGGACCATCCAGTCGGTCGTGGCAGCGCCCTCGTGGACCTCACCCATCTTGTGGATGCGACCCGCGTAGAACAGGATCCGCTCGGTGGTCGTGGTCTTACCGGCATCGATGTGCGCCATGATGCCGATGTTCCGCAACCGCTCGAGCGCGACCTGCCGGTCGCTGGTCTTCATCGCCACTGCTGAGATTTCCGAATTCCTCCTGACTGTTTCCTAGTACCTGAAATGGCTGAAAGCCTTGTTGGACTCAGCCATCCGATGGGTCTCTTCCTTCCGCTTGACGGCCGCGCCGACACCGTTGGAGGCGTCAAGCAGCTCGAACGCGAGCTTCTCAGCCATAGATTTCCCACTTCGCTGCCGCGCGAAACGGATCAGCCAGCGGCGGGCGAGCGCCAGCCGGCGCTCGGGCCGGATCTCGATCGGGACCTGGTAGGTGGCGCCGCCGACCCGCCGGGGCTTCACCTCGAGCTGGGGCGTGGCGTTGCGGATCGCGAGGTCGAAGACCTCCAGCGGCTCCTTGCGGGCCTGCTTGGCGGCGCGCGAAAGGGCGTCGTAGACGATGCCCTCGGCGACCGAGCGCTTCCCAGCCTTCATCAGGATGTTGACGAACTTCGCCACCGCCTCCGAGTTGTAGATCGGGTCGGGCGCGATGCGACGCTTGTCAGGACGGTTGCGGCGGGGCAACTATTTGCCCTTGGCCGCGCCGGCTTTTTCGCGCTTGGCGCCGTAGCGGGAGCGTCCCTGCTTGCGGTTGCGCACGCCGGAGGTGTCGAGGGTGCCCCGGATGATGTGATAGCGCACGCCGGGGAGGTCCTTGACGCGGCCGCCCCGGATCAGCACCACCGAGTGCTCCTGGAGGTTGTGGCCGACGCCCGGGATATAGGCGGTGACCTCGATGCCGGTCGTCAGGCGGACCCGGGCCACCTTGCGGAGGGCCGAGTTCGGCTTCTTCGGAGTGGTGGTGTAGACGCGCACGCAGACTCCCCGACGCTGAGGCGACTCTTTCAGAGCCGGCGCCTTGGACTTCTTGACGAGCTTTTTACGGCCGATCCGAATCAGCTGCTGAATCGTGGGCAAAGAGACACTCCGAATTGGGAAACGGACCCCAGCAAGCAACGGCCGGCTGGGCGACAAACGAGGATTATACAGCCGGGCGAGGAGCCGCGGGCCCGCCTTGCGCCGATCGACGTCAGTGGGCGCTGATCACGATGTCCGCCGCGTAGAGGTCGCCGGGCCAGTCGTCGAGGGCGGTGTAGGTGACTCCCTGGACGTATGGCTGCTTGAGGTTCCAGCCCAGCGGCTGGTAGAGGAAGGCCACCGGGGCCTCACCGGCCATTAGCTGCTGGGCCTGGGCATAGAGCTGGAGCCGCCGGGTGGGGTCGGAGGACGCATCGGCCTCGCCGACGAGGTGGTCATAGGCGGGGTTGGAGTAACGGCTCCATTGGGAGAAGTCCTCGGT
Source organism: Candidatus Dormiibacterota bacterium (assembly GCA_035535055.1). Classification (GTDB taxonomy): domain Bacteria; phylum Chloroflexota; class Dormibacteria; order Dormibacterales; family Dormibacteraceae; genus UBA6019. Next base: position 33,039 of record DATLQT010000004.1, read on the forward strand.
TCGGTAGATGTCCAGGAAGTCCTGCGCATCGGCATAATCGGCCAGCCAGCCGGCCGGAGCCTGGAACTGGAACCTGCCTGTCTGCAGGGTGGTGGTGACGTCCGGGCTCGGGTGCACGTCGAGGGCGATGTCGACCCCCAGGTTCTGCTTGAGCTGGCCGGCGATGAACCCGGCGAGGGCGCGGTCGGCCGGGAGGTCGCGGACCAGCAGCTTGATCCCTTGCAGCGCCACCGGCGAAACCCCGGAGGAGGCAAGCGTCGCGCGGGCGGTGGCCGGGTCGAAGCGCTGGGCGGCGAGGTCGGCCCGGTAGTCACGGAGTCCCTTGGGCACCGGTCCGACGCTTGCCAGGGCCGGCTCGGCGAGTTGCGCGAGGAGCTGGCCGCGGTCGATGGCCTGGGCGAAGGCCAGCCGCACGCCGGCGTTGTCGAAGGGGGCCGAGTGCACGTTGAACTGAGCGAAGACCTCGCCCAGTTCGGGAACCTGCACCAGCTGCTGGGCGAGGGCGCCGTCCCTACTGACGTCGGGCTCGGAGGCGGTGGCGACGGTGGTGATCTCCTCCGAGCCGCCCCGATACCGGTTGAGGTCGGCGGCCGGGTCCCCCTGGGGAACGAGCACGATCTCGTCCAGGTGGGGGCGGCCCGCCCAGTAGTGGCTGTTCGCCGTCAGGACGATCTTGTCCGCGGCCGCCGACTCGAGCTGGAAGGGGCCATTGCCGGGACCGGGGCGACCCGGCGTCACGTCCGCGCGCGCGGGCGCCAGGGCGGGCACGGCCGCGATCCACTTGAAGGCGAAGGACGGGTGGTCTAGGGTGACCACGAAGGTGTGGTCGTCGGGCGCCTGGAGGCCGAGCTGGTCGAGAAAGGCGGGGATCTTGCCGGCGTCGCTGGTCGGATCGAGGCTGTCGTAGCCGGCGGCGTTCTTCACGGTGCCCGCGAGGAGCTCGGCGACGGGACTGTTGACCCGGGGGTCGAGGACCCGCCGCCAGCCAGCCAGGAAGTCCTGGGCGCGGACCGGGACACCGTCGCTCCAGGTCCCCCGGGGCTGGAGGTGGAAGGTGTAGGTGAGGCCATCGGGCGAAACCTCATAACTGGCGGCGGCGGCCGGCTGAACATCGGTAAGGGTTGGGTTGGGCTTGAGCAAAGCCTCGAACGCCGTCCTCGCCACGCCGGAGTCGTAGGGCGGCGTCAGCGCCGGGTCGGTGCTCGCCGGCAGCGCGGGCACCGCCACGCGAAGGACCTGGCTCGGCTTCACCGTGGCTGGCAGGATCTGGGAGGGCTTGCTGAGCTGGCAGGCGGTGAAGCCGAAGAGAGCGGCCACGGCCCCCGCCAGCAACCTGCGGGAGGGCATCCAAAACTACCTTAGGTGAACCGCCAGCAAGAAGGCGGCGAGCAGGAGGAGACTCACCCCGGCCGCCTTTTCGGAGCGCTCGCGGCCCCGCTCGCTGATCCGGGAGCCGAGGCGGAGGCCGAGCTGACTGGCCACCAGCGCCTGGATGCCGATCAGGACCAGGGCAGGCACGACGGGTAGGTGGAGCAGGCCGAGGGAGGCGCCCATCGCCAGTTCGTCGAGGCTGATCGAAAGCCCCATGCCGGTGGCGGCCAGCCACGTCGCCTGTCCGAGCGACGCCAGCTTGTGCTCCTCGCCAGCGTCACCCCCGGGGCGCAGGATCCAGATGCCGAGGCCCGCCAGCATTGCGATCGCGACGTAGTCGGCGCCGTCCCCGATGAAACCGCCGGCGAGCCGGCCCAGGAAGAGGCCGACGACGGGCATGCCGACCTCGAAGCCCATCATCAACAGGCTGACTCGAAGACGGTCCCTCCCGGCCAGGCCAGCAGCCCCCAGCGCGGCCGACACCGCGAAGGTGTCGAAGCTGAGCGGGAGCAGGATCGCGGCGAGGGTTAGATAGGTGTTAACGGCTGTTATGCTCCAAAACAGCTTGAGCGTGGACGAGATTCTCCGAGTCGAGAGCTTGAGGACGGAGTTTCGCACCGCCGTTGGAGTTGTCCGAGCCGTCGACGGCGTCTCGTTCGAAATCCGCCGCGGGTCCACGATGGGCTTGGTCGGCGAGTCGGGCTGCGGCAAGAGCGTCACCGCGCTCAGCATCCTCAAGCTGATCGACTACCCGGGCCGGATCGCAGGAGGCCGGATCCTCTTCGACGATGTGGACCTGGCCGAGGTGGAGCCGGAGGAGATGCGCAGGATCCGGGGAGCCAAGATCGCGATGATCTTCCAAGAGCCCATGACCTCCCTCAACCCGGTGTTCACGATCGGCGACCAGATCGCGGAAACGGTCCAGGTGCACAAGCGGGTCAAGCGCAAGGACGCCTGGGATCGTGCCATCGAGATGCTGAGGCTGGTCGGCATCCCCTCCCCCGAGCGCCGGGTCCACGACTATCCGCACCACATGTCGGGTGGAATGCGCCAGCGGGCCATGATCGCGATGGCGCTCTCCTGCGACCCCCAGCTGCTGATCGCCGACGAGCCGACGACCGCGCTCGACGTGACCATCCAGGCCCAGATCCTGGACCTCATGCGCTCACTTCAAGAGCGCCTCAAGATGTCGATTCTGCTGATCACCCACGACCTGGGAGTCGTCGCCGAAATGTGCGAGGAGGTCGCCGTCATGTATGCCGGCCAGGTGGTTGAGCGGGCCAAGGTGCGCGACCTCTTCCGGTCTCCCCAGATGCCCTACACAGAGGGCCTTCTGAACTCGATCCCCCGACTGGGAATGACGCAGGACGAACGCCTTGCGGTGATTGAGGGGACGGTGCCCAACCCTCTCCGCTGGCCCGCCGGCTGCCGCTTTGCGCCCCGCTGCCGCTACCGATTCGACAAATGCGACCAGCCGCCTCCACTGTTCCCAGTCGACCACCAGATCGCGCGCTGCTGGCTGGTCGAGAAGGGGCGCCGGCCGGTGCACGTGACGGGCGCGGCGGCAGCCGAGGGCAGTGCTTGACGGCCGATAGAACCGACCTTCCAGCGCCAGAGGACAAGGTGGCCGCGCACCCCGCCGCCTCGGCAGGACCCGCATCCGCCGGCGTGGGCACGGGCCCGATCCTCAAGATCACCGGGCTCACCGAGTACTTTCCCGTCCGCCGCGGCTTCCTGCAGCGAGTCGTCGGCTACATCAAGGCAGTCGACGGGGTGAACCTGGAGGTCAGGCGCGGCGAGACCCTCGGCCTGGTGGGGGAGTCTGGCTGCGGCAAGTCGACCCTCGGCCGCGCAATCCTCCGCCTCGTCGAGCCGACCTCGGGGACGATCACGTTCGATGGCATCGACTTCACAAAGGTCCCCAGGCGGGAGCTAAAGCCTTACCGGAAGCGGATGCAGATGGTCTTCCAGGACCCGGTTGGGTCCCTGAATCCCAGGATGGCGGTGGGCGACATCATCGGCGAGGCGCTGCTCGTGCACGGGATACGCTCCCGGCAGCGGCGCGAGCAGGCCGTGACGGAAATCCTGGAGCGGGTCGGCCTGCGAGCCGAGTACGCCAATCGCTACCCGCACGAGTTCTCCGGCGGCCAGCGCCAGCGCATCGGCATCGCCAGGGCGCTGATCCTGCGGCCCGAGCTGGTCATCGCCGACGAACCCGTTTCCGCGCTCGACGTCTCGATCCAGTCGCAGGTGCTGAACCTACTGGTCGACCTGAAACGCGAGTTCGGTCTGACCTACGTTTTCATTGCCCACAACCTGGCCGTGGTCGCCTACATATCGGACCGTATCGCCGTCATGTACCTCGGAAAGATCGTTGAGCTGGCGGAGTCCAAGCAGCTGTACGACAACCCGCTCCACCCCTACACCCAGGCGCTGCTGTCGGCGATCCCGATGCCGGATCCCGAGCATGTCCGCCGGCAGATCCCGGTCTCGGGGGACGTGCCCAGCCCGTTCAATCCCCCGTCAGGCTGCCACTTTCGAACTCGATGCCCGTTGGCAAAGGCCCTCGGTACGCAGGACGGCATCTGCGCCGAGATCGAACCGCCGCTGAAGATGGAAGCGAACGGCCACCTGGTCGCCTGCCATTTCGCACGCTCCGACAAGGCGACCGAGAAGTCGATCGAGGAGAGCCCAGCGGTCATCACCTACGACGAGGCGGAGGAGTCCGGGACGGCACCGCCTAGAACCTAAGCAGGCCACCTCTGTCGTGCTGCTCAGCCGAGGTTGACAATCTTGGGGTCGAGCGCGTCGCGGAGACCGTCGCCGATAAAGTTGATGCAGAGCACGGTGACCACCACGGCGAGGCCGGGAAAGGTGATCCACCACCAGTTGCCCTCGATCATCACGCCCTGGGCGCCGGTCAGGGTCGAGCCCCAGGAGTAACTCGGCGGCTGCACGCCGAAGCCGAGGAAGCTGATGAAGGCCTCGAGCACTATGTTCAGCGCGATGCCGAGGGTGAAGGAGACCACGATCGGGCCAATCGCATTCGGCACCAGGTGTCGGAAGATGATCCGGTAGGCGGGGACCCCGAGCGCCCGGGCGGCCTCGGTGAACTGCATCTCGCGCAGCGACAGGAAGGAGCTGCGGACGATACGGGCGACGCTCGGCCAGCTGAGCAGGCCGAAGACGATCGCGATGTAAAAGGGATTGTCCTGGGCGAAGATCCGCGCCGCGAGGGGGATGATGAGTAGCGCCGGGATCGTCAGCAGCACGTCGGTCGCGCGCATCAAGATGGTGTCGATGAACTTGCCGAAATAACCGGCGGTGGCTCCGATCGTGATCCCGAGGAAAGCGGCGAGGATCATCGAGCCGATGCCGATCAAAAGCGACAGGCGGCCGCCGTAGAGGATCAGGCTGAAGATGTCGTGGCCGTTGTAGGAGTCGGTCCCGAAGATGTGCTTCAAGGACGGTCCCTGGCGTGCGTCGGCGAGGGTGTACTGATCAGGAGCCTGTATGAAGTTCGGAGCGATGAGGTGCCAGACCGGGGCTCCGTAGCAGGCGATGATGATGATCAGCAGGACCAGGGCGGCCCACCTGGCGGTGGGGTGGCGCATGAAGCGGTGGTAGGTGATCTCGCGGAAGCTGAACTGCTTCTCCGCGATCTCGATGTCCTCGCCCCGGTCGGGGAGCTCTTGCACCGGGCGGACGTCAAGCATAGGAAATCCTCGGATCCACAATCGCGTAGGCGACGTCAGCCAGGAAGTTGAAGGACACGACCAAGATCGCCGACACGAACAGGATCCCCATCAGCAGTGGGTAGTCGAACTGGCTGAGGGCCTGGAAGAAAAGCTGCCCCATGCCGGGCCAGCTGAAGATCGCCTCGGTGACGACCGCGCCGGAGAAGAGGCCGGGCAGGGTGAGGGCGATGTTGGTGATGACCGGGAGGAGGGCGTTGCGAAGGGCGTGCTTGAGGATCACCGCACGCTCCCCGAGGCCCTTTGCTCGGGCGGTGCGGACGAAGTCCTGATGGATCGCATCAAGCATCGATGAGCGCATGAACCGCGAATCGCCGGCGATGCCCACGATTGCGATGGTCAGCGCGGGCAGGACGACGTGGCGGCCGATGTCGAGCAATCCATCCACCCGGTGCTGCGCGAACCAGACGTTGTAGTCGGAGGTCAGGAAGGGCGCGCCGGTGGTGCGGATGTCGATGATCCCGGCGACCGGGAAGATCGGGATCTGGACCGCGAAGATCAGCAGCAGCATCAGTCCGAGCCAGAAGGTGGGCATCGAGTAGCCGACGTAGCTGAAAAAGGTCACCGCCTGGTCGAAGAGTGAGTAGCGCCGGAGGGCGGCCAGAAGGCCGGCCGGGAGCGCGATGATCTCCTGGAGGATGTACGCGGTGGTCATCAGGATCAGCGTGGCCGGCAGCTTCTGGAGGATGACCTCCTTCACCGGTCGATTGAGGAAGAACGAGGTCTGCCAGTCGCCGCTGGCCATCGAGGTGAGCCACTTGAAGTACTGGATGTAGACGGGCTGGTCGAGGCCCCAGCGGTGGATTATGGCCTGCTTGGCGGCCTCGCTCATGTGCGAGTTGAAGGCGAAGGCAGCCTCGGGGCCGCCCGGCACCAGCTGCATGCCGAAGAAAAGGAGGAACGTGATGATGAACAGGGTGGGGATCAGCTCGAGGAAGCGACGCGTTGCGTACCCGATCATCTGAGGTCCAAAACGTACCTCAATCCAAGTAAGAGCTCAACTTTCACCTTGCGCGACCCCGGCAGGCAAAAAGAGGGGCGACCGCGTGGCCGCCCCTCTTCGGTTGGAGTCGAATTCGGATCCGTGGCTTCGGCTAGGAAGCGCCTCGGAACCAGTCGACGGCGTTGCAGACGGCGAGGCAGGTGTTGACGGTCGGGAAGAAGTTCTTGAAGTAGGTCGCCTGCGTGAAGACGTCCGGGCGCTCGTAGAGTCCGATGGTGGCCGTGGTGGCCCGCCATTCGGCCTGCACCTGATTGTAGATCGTGATCCGCTTGGCGACGTCGATCGTGGCCGAGCCCTGGGCGCAGAGGTCGTCGAGCTTGGGGTCGGAGATGCGGCCCCAGTTCTGGCCGGAGGGGTTTGCCGGGGTCGGGATCTGGTTGCTCTGGGCGACGAGGCAGAACGAGCTCGGGTCGGCTCCCCAGGTATTGGTGAACATGCCCATGTCGTACTGGCCGGTGGCGAGAGTGCCGCCGCCCTTGAAGTCGTTGAAGAAGGTGCCGGCGGGCACGTTCGAAACCGTGACCGTGGCGCCGATGTCCTTCCAGTTGCTGATCATCAGCTCTTCCTCAGCGGCGCGCTGCTGGTTGCTGCTGGTGGTCCGGATGACCCACTGGAGCTTCCTGCCGTTCTTGCTGCGGGTGCCGTCGGCGCCCTTCACCCAGCCGTCGGCGTCGAGCAGCGAGTTCGCCTTGGCGACGTCGCGCTGGAACTTCGGGATGGTGGTGTCGGTGTAAGGCGCGAGCGCCGACACGAAGGGTCCGTTCATGGTCTTACCGATGCCACCCACCAACTGGGTGTTCATGGCGTCCTTGTCGATCGCCAGGTCGACGGCCTGCCGGAGCGACGGGTCGCCCTTGAAAACCGTCGGGGTGCCGCAGGTCGGAGCGAACTGCTGCGCGTCGCAGCCGGTCTCGTTGTTGGCCTCGTTCATGGTCAGGTATTCGTCCGCCAGGCCGGTCGCGGACACGGTCTTTGCGGTGGTGATGGTCGTGAGGGCCGGGAGGTCATTGGCTATCAGGTCGAAGCCGAGGTCGCTGTCACCGGCCTTGAGACCAGCGATCTGGGACGACTTGTCCCCGTAGATCTTGTAGATCAGCTTGTTGAGATACGGCTTGTGGCCGAGGAACTGCGCGCCGGCGCGGCCGTCCGCGTAATGCGGGTTCGGGACCATGACCACCTGCGCCGCGGGGCCTGGGGTGAAGTCCTGGACCATGTACGGGCCCGAGGTCACCGTCGGCTTCTTGGTGAAGTAGTCGCTGGTTGCCCAGTCGGCATGGGCGATGGAGCCGAGAACGGACTTCGGCAGCGGGTTGAAGTCCATGTCGGAGAGGAACGACGCGTAGATGCCCGTCGTGGTGGGCGCCTGAAGGCCGCACTTGCCCGCCGGGTTGGGCCCGAAGTGGAGGATCAGGGTCTGCGCGTCCGGGGCCTCCATCGACGAGATGTGGTCATAGCCGGACTGCGCGGCAGCGCCGGTGTTGGGGTCGCAGATGGCATCGATCGTGAATTGGAGGTCGGCCGAGGTCAGCGGCGAGCCGTCGGACCACTTGAGGCCGGGCTTCAGCTTGAGAGTGATGTCCATGTGCGTCGCGTCGGTCTGCTTGACCAGGCCGTTGGAGACGCTCGGCACTTCCGTCACCAGGTCCGGGTAGGTCGCGCTGGTGGGGTCGAAAGCCCAGAGCTCAGCCCAGATGACGTAGGTGACCTGGCTGGTCGTCTGCGCCGTGCTTGCGACGACGTTAAGGTCCTGAACCGGCTCCCAGTCGGAGTAGACGAGCTGTCCGCCGCTCGTGCCGGGCTGGGGGCTGTACTTGGAAAGGGTGTTCTGGGCTGTTGTGGTCGGGCTGGCCCCCCCTCCGCACGCTGCGACGACGAGGAGAGCGCTCGCCAAGGCGATCGTCATCTTCCCCAATCCAGTGAACGATTTGGTCATTCGTGTACCTCTTCCTGTGCCACGGGAGGGTGACGAAAAAACGCCATCTCTCCCTCCAGCCGTCCTCTTCCCGTTTCCTTCCGAGGGAATCGGGGCGAGAGTGCGCCGACGGCCAGACTCCTACTCAAGCGCCCGCTGTGGACTACTGGAGTCTGATTGGCGCAGGTGCCAATGTCAAGGTTGCCTCCCGCGCCCTTATCCCACCCGAAACCAGTTGGCGGCGTTCGATGTCCAGACGTCCGCATTGGCTCCGACGCCGCTCAGCTTCAAAGAGGTGATCTGAACGAACGCCAGCTGGCGCAGGGCGACGTTCGGAAAGTCGCGAGCCAGGGCGCGCTGGACAGCCTGGGAGTAGGGCCGGTCAGGTCGCCCCCTCGGCCATCTGGGCGATGACCGCCGCCGCGGCCCAGGACGGGTCGGTGATGCCCGCCGCCAGCAGCGTCGCCCGCGGCTGCCAGGTCCCCACCGTGATGGTGCCTCCCGGCTTCACCGGCGTCGGCGTCGGGGACCGGGGAAGGAGATCGTGCAGGAGGTGGCGAGGAGCGCCAGCGCGACCGGCCAGGCGAGCCAGACTGCCGCGGCCAAGCGCGGGGAGATGGCCATCCGGACCACAAGGTAGATAGAGAAGGAGGCCGCCTTCCGGCGGCCTCCTTCGGTTCGTCGTCGCTGGGCTAGACGCTCAGGGTGTCGAGGTCGATCGGTTCCTCTTCGTAGTACCTCTGTGCCTGCTCTCTCTGCTTCTTGTAGTAGTCGAGCCCGGTCCCGGCCGGGATCAGCTTGCCGATGATCACGTTCTCCTTCAGCCCACGCAGACGGTCCACCTTGCCGCTGATAGCGGCCTCGGTCAGCACCCGGGTCGTCTCCTGGAAGGAGGCGGCCGAGAGCCAGGAGGTGGTGTTGAGGGCGGCCTTGATCAGGCCCAGCAGCACGGTCTGGGCGGTCGCCGGCTCGCCACCCTCGGCGAGCGCGGCCGCGTTGGCCTCCTCGTACTCCCACTGGGAGACGATCTCTCCGGGGAGCAGGTTGGTGTCGCCGGCCGAGTCGATGCGGACCTTCCGCATCATCTGCCTGACGATCACCTCGATGTGCTTGTCGTTGATGTCCACGCCCTGGGAGCGGTAGACCTTCTGCACCTCGTTGACGAGGAACGTCTGGACCGCCTCCTTGCCGAGGATGTGGAGCAGCTCTTGGGGGCTGATCGAGCCTTCGGTGATCTGGTCGCCGGCCTTGATCTGGACCCTGACGTCGCGCTTTTCGAGCTCGGGCCGGATCCGGGCGCCGTGCGGGATCAGGTACTCACGCGACTCCTCGTCCACGGTCTTGACCGTGATCTCCTTCTTGCCCACCTTGGCCACGCCGGCGTGGCGGGTGCGGATCAGGGCCTCGGTGGCCGGGTGGCGGGCCAGCTCCTGGCCCTCCATGACCTCCTCCCCGTTCTTGACCAGGGACTGCATCTGGGCCTCCAGCGGATAGGAGATCTCGAACTCCTCTTTGCTGGTGACCTTGACCTTCCGGGTCTGCTCCTGGCGGATGATCTCGAGCTCGCCGTCGATCTCGGAGATGATCGCCTTGCCCTTGGGGATCCGGGCCTCGAAGAGCTCCTCGACGCGGGGAAGACCCTGGGTGATGTCGATGCCGGCGACGCCGCCGGTGTGGAAGGTCCGCATGGTCAGCTGGGTGCCGGGCTCGCCGATCGACTGGGCCGCGATCACGCCGACCGCCTCCCCGATCTCGACCAGCTTGCCGCTGGCGAGGTTGCGGCCGTAGCACTTGCGGCAGACGCCCTCTCGCGCCTCGCAGAGGAGGATCGAGCGGACGCTGACCTGGCCGACCCCTGCCTCGATCGCCTGCCGGGCGACCTCATCGGTGATCGACTCCCCGGCGGCGACCAGCGTCGTGCCACCGGCGACCAGGTCTTCCGCAGCGACCCGCCCGGCGATCTTCTCGTAGATGGGCTCGGTGCGAGCCGTTTCCGCGTTGACGTTGCGAATCCAGATCCCGTTGGTCGTCCCGCAGTCCTCCTCCCGGACGATGACGTCCTGGGCGACGTCGACCAGACGCCGGGTGAGGTAACCGGAGTCAGCGGTCCGCAGCGCGGTGTCGGCCAGGCCCTTGCGGGCGCCGTGGGTCGAGATGAAGTACTCGAGCACGGTCAGGCCCTCGGTGAAGTTGGCCTTGATCGGGAGGTCGATGATCCGCCCCGTGGGGTCGGCCATCAGGCCTCGCATGCCGGCCAGCTGGCGCACCTGCTGGATGTTTCCGCGGGCGCCCGAGCCCATCATCATCCAGATGGCGCTGAACTTGTCGAAACTCTCCTCGGTGTTGCGGGCGACCTCCTCGGTCGCCTTGGTCCAGAGGTCCACCACCTTCCGGTAGCGCTCCTCCTCGGTCATGACGCCACGGCGGTACATCCGCTCGACGTCGGCCACCTCCTTGTCCGCCCGCTCCAGGATCTCGCCCTTCTTTTGGGGAGCCGGGATGTCGAGCGCCGAGATGGTGATGCCGGCCCGCGTCGCGTAGCGGAAGCCGACCCGCTTCAGATCGTTGCTGACCGTGGCGGTGACGTCGTTGCCGTAGAGCCGGAAGATCTTGGAGACCAGGACCCGCAGCGCCTTGCGGTCGAAGTGCTGGTTCTGGAACTCGAGCGCAGGCTCGTCGACCTCCTCGTTGGGCGCCAGCCCGATCGGCAGCACCTGGTTGAAGATGACCCGGCCGGGGGTGGTGACGATCAGCCCGGCAGTGCCGTCCCCGTCACTGCGGCCGTTGGCGGTGATCCGCACTTTGACCCAGTCGTGCAGGTGCACCCCGCCCTGGTGGAGGGCGAGGACGACCTCGTCCGGCGAGCTGTAGGCCCGCAGCTTGGAGGCGTCCTTGGGCACCGTCAGCCGGGTGGCGGTCAGCCAGTAGCAACCGAGCACGACGTCCTGGGTCGGCGAGACGACGGGGTGCCCGTCGGCAGCGCTCAGGATGTTCTGGCTCGACATCATCAGGTTGCGAGCCTCGGCGATGGCGCCCGAGAAGAGCGGCACGTGGACCGCCATCTGGTCGCCGTCGAAGTCAGCGTTGAAGGCGTGACAGACGAGCGGATGGATCTGGATCGCCGAACCCTCGACGAGGACCGGCATGAAGGCCTGGATGCCCAGCCGATGGAGGGTCGGAGCGCGGTTCAGCAGCACCGGGTGCTCGTGGATGACCTCATCGAGGACGTCCCACACCTCGGGCCGCATCCGCTCCACCATCCGCTTAGCGGACTTGATGTTCTGGGTGTAGCCCTTGTTGACCAATTCGCGCATCACGAACGGCTTGAAGAGCTCGAGCGCCATCTTCTTGGGCAGCCCGCATTCGTGGAGCTTCAGGTCGGGACCGACCACGATGACCGACCGGCCCGAGTAGTCCACGCGCTTGCCGAGGAGGTTCTGGCGGAACCGGCCCTGCTTGCCCTTGAGCATGTCGCTCAGCGACTTCAGCTTGCGGTTGCCGGTGCCGGTGATGGCCCGCCCCCGGCGCCCGTTATCGATGAGGGCGTCGACCGCCTCCTGCAGCATCCGCTTCTCGTTGCGGACGATGATCTCGGGCGCGCCCAGCTCCAACAGCCTCTTGAGCCGGTTGTTGCGGTTGATGACGCGCCGGTAGAGGTCGTTCAGGTCGCTGGTGGCGAAACGGCCGCCGTCGAGCTGGACCATCGGGCGCAGCTCGGGCGGGATCACCGGCAGCACATCGAGCACCATCCAGGTCGGGCTGGCGCCCGACTTGCGGAAGTCCTCGACCACCTTGAGCCGCTTGATCGCCTTCTGCTTGCGCTGCCCGCTGGTCGACCGGGACTCATTGCGAAGCCGGTACATCTCCTGGTTGAGGTCGATCCGGGAGAGCAGCTCGCGGATGGCCTCGGCGCCGATGCCGGCCTTGAAGCAGCGGCCGAACTTCTCCGAGTACTCGCGGTACTGGGTATCGCTCAGGATCTGCTTGGGGTGCAGGCCCTCTAGCTCGAGGCGGGTGGAGTCGATCTGGACCTGGAGGTCCTCGAGGTCGCCCTGGAGCGACTCACGCTGCTCTCGGGTGGCCTCCTCGATCGTGGTCTCGAGGTCGGCGCGAGCCTTGGCGACGCGAGCCTGCGCCTGGGACTGGGCGGAGCGGACGTTGGCCTCGACGCGCTCGATCTTCTCCTGAACCATGCGCAGCACACCGCCGGCAAGGTCCTCCTCGATCTTGTCGCCCTTCTTGACGATGACCTCCTCGTCCTCGTCGCTGCCGATCGCGATGGTCTTGCGGGCCTTGGCGCCTTTGCCGGTTTCGATGGCCTCACGGGCGGCGTTGCCCTGCGTGCTGAGGCTATCGACGGTGGAGGCCAGCTCCTCGTCGAGCCGCCTGACCTCGGCGGCGACCTCGCCTTCGAGGGCATTCATCTGGCCCTCGTGCTCGCTCCGGATTTCACGCGTGCGCGCGTCGATGTCGGAGCGGAGTCCCACGGCGCGGGAGTCGGTGTCCATGGTGAGGTTGGCCAGCATGTCCTGGCGCAGGTCCTCGTTGACGTCGGTGACGATGTAGTTGGCGAAGTAGAGGATCTTCTCCAGGTTGCGCGGCGACATGTCGAGGAGGAGGCCCATCCGGCTCGGGATGCCCTTGAAGTACCAGACGTGGCTCACCGGCGAGGCCAGCTTGATGTGGCCCATCCGCTCCCGGCGAACCTTGGAGCGGGTGACCTCGACGCCGCACTTGTCACAGATGATGCCCTTGTAGCGATAGCGCTTGTACTTCCCGCAATGGCATTCCCAGTCCCGGGTGGGGCCGAAGATGCGCTCGCAGAAGAGGCCGTCACGCTCCGGCTTCAGCGTCCGGTAGTTGATCGTCTCCGGCTTGGTCACCTCTCCGTGCGACCAGCTGAGGATCATCTCCGGCGAAGCCAGGGACAGCCGCAGAGCATCGAAGTTCTCGAGTTTCAGCAAGTGGTTGTGCTCCCTCTACCTATTCGGCCGAATCGTCAAGTTCGTCGCGCTCGAGATTGATTCCGAGATCGAGCGGCAACTCCGGGATGTCTTCTTCACTGAGGATGATCTGGCGCTCGTCCTCGCTCAGGATCTCGACCCCGAGGGCCAGGCCCTCGAGCTCCTTCACCAGCACCCGGAAGCTCTCCGGGATACCGGCCTCCAGCGTGTTGTCGCCCTTGACGATCGCCTCGTAAGCCTTGACGCGGCCGACGATGTCGTCCGACTTGACGGTCAGGATCTCCTGCAGCACGTGCGCCGCGCCGTAGGCCTCCAGCGCCCAGACCTCCATCTCGCCGAAGCGCTGGCCGCCGAACTGGGCCTTGCCTCCCAGCGGCTGCTGGGTGACGAGGCTGTAGGGGCCGGTGGAACGGGCGTGGATCTTGTCCTCGACCAGGTGGGCGAGCTTCAACATGTATATCCAGCCGACGGTTACCGGGTCCTCGAACTCCTCGCCGGTGCGCCCGTCGCGGAGCTTGACCTTGCCTGAGCGGGGAAGGCCGGCGGCCTCCAGCTCGGCCCTGATGCTGTCGATCGGCGCGCCGTCGAAGACGGGCGTCTGGATCTTGATCCCGAGCATCTTGGCGACCCACCCGAGGTGGGTCTCCAAGACCTGGCCAAGGTTCATCCGGCTCGGCACGCCGAGCGGGTTGAGGACGATGTCGACCGGGGTCCCGTCAGGCATGTACGGCATGTCCTCGATCGGCAGGATGCGTGCGACGACGCCCTTGTTGCCGTGACGGCCGGCCATCTTGTCGCCGGCGGAGATCTTCCGCTTCTGGGCCACATAGACCCGGACCAGCTCGTTGACGCCGGGGCTCAGCTCATCCTTGGTCTCGCGGCTGAAGACCTTGACGTCGACGACGATGCCGCGCTCGCCGTGGGGGACCCGCAACGAGCTGTCGCGGACCTCGCGCGCCTTCTCACCGAAGATCGCGCGAAGAAGCCGCTCCTCGGCCGAGAGCTCGGTCTCTCCCTTGGGAGTGATCTTGCCGACCAGGATGTCGCCCGGGTGGACCTCCGCCCCGATGTAGACGATCCCCCGCTCGTCGAGGTTGCGGAGCGCGTCATCGCTGACGTTCGGGATGTCGCGGGTGATCTCCTCGGGACCGAGCTTGGTCTCCCGGGCCTCGATCTCGAACTCCTCGATGTGGATGGACGTGTACTTGTCCTCTTTGACCACGGTCTCGGAGAGCAGGATCGCGTCCTCGAAGTTGTAGCCCTCCCAGGGCATGAAGGCGACCAGCACGTTCTGGCCCAGCGCCAGCTCTCCGTCCTCGATGGCCGGCCCGTCGGCGAGGATCTGCCCCGCCTCCACGTGCTGACCCGGCTGGACGGCGACGCGGTGGTTGAGGCAGGTGCCCTGGTTGGAGCGGTAGAACTTCTGGAGAGGGAAGTGCAGCTCGGCCGACTTGTCGTCCGGCTGCATCACGATCTCGAAGACGGGGTTGGCGTTGCCGCTTCCCTTGGCTTCGAGGGGACGGGCGACGTCGATGACGACTCCCGCCTTGGGGGCGACGATCATCTCGCCCGAGTCGCGGGCGGCGTAGTACTCGACCCCGGTGCCGACCAGCGGCGAGTCGGGGACCAAGAGCGGGACCGCCTGCTTTTGCATGTTGGCGCCCATCAGCGCCCGGTTGGCGTCGTCATGCTCGAGGAAGGGGATCAGCGCCGTCGCGATGGAGACGATCTGCTTGGGCGAGACGTCCATGTACTGGATGTTCGCTACGTCCTCGAGGGCGAAGTGGCCGCGGGTCCGACCCGGTACGCGGGGCTCGGCGAAGGTGCCGTCCGGGTTGAGGGCGGCGTTGGCCTGGGCGACGCCGAACATGTCCTCCTCGTCGGCGGAGAGGTACTCGACCTCCTCCGAAACGAAGGGGTGGATGTCGATCGACTCGACGTGGGCCTTGCCCAAGGTGTTGATGCCGGCCAGGTCGATGACCGCCCCGGCGGCCATGATCTCCTTGCCCTTGGCGTCGACCGCGGGCCGTCGGAGGGTGCGGCCGGTGAGCCGCCCCTGGTTCTCCTTGGTAACAGCGAGCCGGTTGTAGACGCGCCGGAACGGGGTCTCCACGAACCCGAACTCGTTGACCTTGGCATAGGACGCCAGGGAACCGATCAGCCCGATGTTCGGGCCCTCGGGGGTCTCGATCGGGCAGATCCGGCCGTAGTGGCTGTGGTGAACGTCACGAACGTCGAACCCGGCCCGCTCGCGGGAGAGGCCGCCGGGGCCGAGCGCGCTCAGCCGGCGCTTGTGGGACAGCTCGCTGAGGGGGTTGGTCTGGTCCATGAACTGCGAGAGCTGGCTGGACCCGAAGAACTCCTTGATTGCGGCCACCACGGGCCGGGCGTTGATCAGCGAGGCCGCGGTGACGGTCTGCGGGTCGCTGATCGTCATCCGCTCCTTGATGATCCGCTCCATCCGGATGAGGCCCATGCGGAACTGGTTCTGGAGCAGCTCGCCCACAGCCCGCACCCGGCGGTTGCCGAGGTGGTCGATGTCGTCGGCGATGTTCCCGCCCCGTCCGTTGTTGAGCTCGATCAGGCGGCGGATGATCTGGACGAAGTCGCCCTGCTCGAGGATCCGGAGCTCGCGGTCGCGCACCCGCTCGACGATCTCCTCCTCCGGCCGGCCCAGGCGCTTGTCCACCTTGTAGCGGCCGACGCGGCCGAGGTCGAAGCGGCGGGGGTTGAAGAAGAGGCTCTGGAGGAGGTTGCGCGCGTTGTCCACGGTTGCCGGATCGCCCGGCCGGATGCGCTTGTAGAGCTCGATCAGGGCGTCGTTGGTCGTGACCGTGGCGTCCTTGTCGAAGGTCGAGTCGATGTAGCGGTGCTCGGGGTTGTCGTCGACGTCGGCGAACAGCTGGGCGAGCGCCGCCTTCTGGGCGTCGCGGTCGTTGTCCTTGCCCTTCAGCTGGGCGAGCTCGAGCGCCTTGAGGAGAACCGTCACCGGCACCTTGCGCTTACGGTCGATCTTGACCGTCAGCAGGTCCTTGGCGGAGGTTTCGATCTCGAGCCAGGCGCCCCGGTTGGGGATCAGCTTGGCGCCGAAGAGCCGCCGGCCGCTGACCGGGTCCTCGGTGGCGGTGAAGTAGACGCCCGGAGAGCGCACGAGCTGGGAGACGACCACCCGCTCGGTGCCGTTGACGATGAACGTCCCCTCCTCGGTCATGATCGCGAAGTCGCCCATGTAGACGTCCGACTCCTTGATCTCGCCGGTCTCCTTGACGGTGAGCCGGGTCTTGATCCGGAGCGGCGCCGCGTAGGTCATGTCGCGGTTGCGGCACTCCTCCTCGCTGAACTTGGGCGGCCCAAACTCGTAGTCGAGGAAGCGGAGTTCGAAGTTCTTACCGGTGTAGTCCGTGATGGGGTTGATCTCGTCGAACAACTCCCGAAGCCCCTCGGACTTGAACCACACGAAGGACTCGATCTGAGTGGCGATGAGGTCCTTCAGCTCGACCAGGTTGGGGATGCGGCCGTAGTTCTTGCGAGGGGCGGCAATCATCTCTGAGATCACAGGTAGGCAGTTCTCCTTGACGAATCAATGGGCGCGCCGATAGAAGGGGGAGGTTTCAGCGGCCCTGCTGCACGAACCGCGAGTATAACACGGCAAGGTTACCCCTGCCGGAGCGCAGTCAAACTCGGCCCAGTGGCCGTCAGGTGCGGTTGGCTCGGCAGATTAGCAGAAGCCTCGGGGACTCGGGGCGACCCCTCGCTAGCGGACGACCTGGGATATCACGACGAACCAGGAATTCCCCGCCTCCCCGCCCGCTAGCTGGCGGACCCGGTACCCCCAACCTCCCGGTCTCGCCGACGGCACGACCAGGCTGAGCGGCCGGTTCGGGCCCTGGACGTGGCCGAAGACTTGGCCGTCCGGGTCGATGACCTCGAGCTCGAGGCTGCCGGCGGTCCAGTCGGCAGTGAATACGACGTCCTGGGCCGCGGACCCCGGCTGCACCGACGCCCCCTGCTGCGCGGACGACTGCTCGCCCGGAAGCAGCATGCCCGCGCCCAGGGCCGCCGGGCCGCCGGGAGACGGATCGCGATCAAGGGCCCGGTTGAGGGCCGCCCAGGGCGAGCCGAGGTCGGCGTCGGTTCCGGGCCGGGCGCCCTCCACCTCGCCCGCGTAGTCCACCGCCGCCGGTGGCGGCACGGTGAGGTCCACCGCGAACTCGTCTCCGCGGCTCTGCGACCTGTAGAGGCGCCCAGCCGCGGAGACGGTCACTCTTCCGCCGGACAGGTTGCGGACCCAGGTCCGCCCCGCCGACTGCCGGACTTCGACGGCCGCCGGGGCGCCGGCGACGATGGAGATCGAGGTTCCCGAGTCGAGGCGGACCTGGTCGCCGCCCGCGAAGGTCAGCCGCGCTCGGCTGCCGGGACCCGTTGAGACCTGGTCGCCGCGCCTGAGCTGGTCGCCGCCGCGGGCTATGGTGGCGATCGCCGAGCCCGCCCTCGTCACTTGGGCGGACCCGGTCAGGACGACCAGGGTCGCCGCGGGCGGTCCAGACGCGGCCGGCGCCGGCGGCCGGAGCTGAAGCAGCGCCAGCGACCCCGCCAGCACCGCCAGCACGCCACCGAGGACGACCAGCCTCCGCACGGCTACATATAAAAGGAAGGGCCCGGCGAACCGGGCCCCTTTTGGAATCGAGCCGAAAAGCGCGGGTTACTTGATCTCGGCGGTGGCCCCGGCTTCTTTGAGCTTGGCGGCGATGCTGTCCGCCTCCTCCTTGTTGACGTTCTCCTTGACCGCCTTGGGGGCGGCGTCGACGAGGTCCTTGGCCTCCTTCAAGCCCAGGCCGGTGATCTCGCGGACCGCCTTGATCACGTTGATCTTGCTATCGCCGACCGCCGTCAGGTTGACAGTGAACTCGGTCTGCTCCTCGGCGGCCTCCTCGGCCGCAGCTCCTCCGCCACCGCCGGCGGCAGCGGGTGCGGCAACGGCGGCGGCCGCCGGCTTCAGGCCGAGCTCCTCCTCCGCCAGGCGCAGGGCCTCCTGGATGTCGAGGACGGTCCAGTCCTTGAGAGCTTCGACGAAATCCTTGGGGGTGATCTTGGTGGCAGTAGCCATGTCTTATGCGGCCTCCATCTGGTTCTTCTTTTGCTCCAGCACCGAGAGCAGTTGCTGGGCGGGGGATGCGATGGCCGTCAACAGGCTGGCGGCCGGGGCTTGCAGGGTGCCCAGGAGCTGGGCGATAAGGACCTCCCGCGGGGGCAGGTCGGCGAGCTGACGGATCTGCTCGGCCGCGAAGAATCGACCCTCGACCAGGCCGCCGGTGATGTCCAGCTTGAGCCGGGTCGAACGCGTCCACTCGCCGAGCAGGCGGGCGGGCGCCGAAAGGTCGTCGTAGCCCAGGGCAAAGGCGACCGGGCCCTTAAGGGCCGGGCCGAGGTCGGAGTGGCCGGCCTCGTCGGCCGCCCGCCTGGCGAGGGTGTTCTTGATCACCCGGTACTCGACGTCGGCCTGGCGGAGCTTGGCCCGGAGGTCGCCGATCTGCGACACGGTCAGGCCGCGGTAGTCGGTGAGGACCACGACCTTCGCCGTCCGCAGCTTCTCCGCGATCAGGCCGACCTGCTCGACCTTGATCGGCCTCTTGGAGACTTTCGCCATAAAAAAATCCTCTTTCGAAGCCTCCGCGAGGCGTAAAAGAGGAGTCGGCGGCGGGCTTGTCACGCCCCCGCTGTCCCGGTTTCCGCTTCGCCTCGGCAGGTGATTAAGCCGGGCCCGAGGGTCCGGCGCCTACGTCTTCGGCAGTGGTGCAGTATATCCAACCGAATCAATGGGAGATCGCCTGCGGCCGCTCTGGGACTTCGCCGACCTGGCTGCGACCGAGGCCCGATTCCGTGCGCGGCTCGGGGAAGAGCCAGAACCGGCCGGCCGCGCCGAGGTCCTGACCCAGCTGGCCCGGCTCGAAGGCCTTCGCGACAACTTCGCCGGGGGTGAGCGGCTCCTTCGGGAGGCGGAGGCGCTCGCCGAGCCGGCGCCGGTGGTCGCGATCCGAGTCGCGCTCGAGCGCGGCCGCCTGCTGCGCTCGGCCGGCGACCCGACCGCCGCCCTCCCACATTTCGAGGCCGCCTACGGCCAGGCATTGGCCGCCGGGGCGGGTCCCTGGCCGCCGACGCCGCCCGCATGGCGGCGCTGGCCGCCGGCACCCGTGCTGGCTTCGAGGCATGGACCCGGCGCGGCCTGGCGATCGTCGGAACGTCAGCGCACCCGGCCGTCAGGTACTGGGCCGGACCGCTGCTCAACAACCTCGGCTGCGAGTGCGCGGGCGCCGGCGAGCACGAAGTGGCGCTCGACGCCTTCCGGCGAGCGCTCGAGGCGCGGCGTGCCTTTCCCGAGCAGACCGACGCGATCCAGTCCGCGAAGGAGTCCGTCGCCGAGGCGCTGCAAGCCCTCGGGCGCGACGACGAAGCCGCGGCCATGTTGGCCGAGTCCCGCTAGCCCGGGCGGGCCCTAGCCGGTCGTCAGCTTGCCGGCTTCGCGGACATCGACTGGGACCGAGGGGCCCATGGTCGACGTGAGAAAGATGGTCCGCAGGTACTGGCCCTTGGCCGCCGAGGGCTTGTTCTTGACCAGCGCCTCGATCAGGGCCGCGAAGTTCTCGTGGAGCGCGTCGACGTCGAAGGAGACCTTGCCGATCGGCGCGTGGACAATCCCGAACTTGTCGGCGCGGAACTCGATCCGGCCGCCCTTGACCTCCTTGACGGCCCGGGCCACGTCGAAGGTGACGGTGCCCGACTTGGGGTTCGGCATCAGACCCCGGGGGCCGAGGATGCGGCCCAGCGGGCCGACCTTGCTCATCAGGTCGGGAGTCGCGATGGCGACGTCGAAGTCGGTGAAGCCCTCAGAGACGCGCTTGACGAGGTCGTCGCCACCCACGATGTCGGCGCCGGCGTCCTTCGCCTCGCGCTCCTTCTCGCCGGCGGCGAAGACGGCCACGCGGACGTTCTTGCCGGTGCCGCGGGGCAGCGTCACCGCGCTCCGCAGCTGCTGGTCGGCGTGGCGGACGTCGATGCCCAGCCGGATATGAGCCTCCACGGTGGCGTCGAACTTGGTGGTCGAGGTGTCCTTGGCGACGGCGACGGCCTTCATCGGTTCGAGGCCGCCCTCGCCGTTTGAGCCGACCGCCTCGAGGACCTTCTGCAGGGCCTCCTCGTACTTCTTGCCGTGCTTCTTAGCCAACTTCGAGCCCCATCGAGCGGGCAGTGCCCTCGACCATCTTCACGGCCATCTCGAGGTCCAGCGCATTGAGGTCCTTCATCTTGAGGTGCGCAATCTGCTCCAGCTGCTGGCGGCTGACCTTGCCGACCTTCTCCCGG
The DNA here is from genome assembly GCA_035535055.1 of Candidatus Dormiibacterota bacterium. Lineage (GTDB taxonomy): Bacteria > Chloroflexota > Dormibacteria > Dormibacterales > Dormibacteraceae > UBA6019. Next base: position 53,403 of record DATLQT010000004.1, read on the forward strand.
TTCGGCTTGGCCGAGCCCTTTTCGATGCCCGCCGCCTTCTTCAGGAGGTTGACCGAGGGCGGCGTCTTGAGGACGAAGGTGAAGCTCCGGTCCTCAAAGATCGTGATCTCGGCCGGGACGACGTCGCCGGCCTGGGAGGCGGTCTTCTCGTTGTAGGACTTGACGAAATCCATGATGTTGATGCCGTGGGGGCCCAGCGCCGTGCCCACGGGAGGAGCCGGGGTGGCCTTGCCGGCCTCCAGCTCGATCTTGAGGATCGCCCTTACCTTCTTCTTTCCCATTGTTTTTTCGGTTGCCTTCTAGTGGACCTTCTCGACCTGCAGCAGGTCGAGCTCGACCGGCGTCTCGCGGCCGAACATGTTGACCAGGACCTTGAGCTTTCCCCGCTCCGGGTTGATGTCGTCGACCTTGCCGTGGAAGTCGGTGAAGGGGCCATCCACGACGCGCACCGCCTCGCCGATCTGGAAGTCGACGCGGATCTTCGGCGCCTCCTGCTTCATCTGCTTCTGGATCGCCTTGACCTCCTTCTCCTGAAGGGGGACCGGCTTGTTCCCGGAGCCGACGAAGCTGGTCACGCCGGGGGTGTTGCGGACGACGTACCAGGACTCGTCCGACATCACCATCCTGACCAGGATGTAGCCGGGGAAGATCCGCTTTTGGACGTGCCGGCGCTTGCCGTCCTTGATCTCGATCTCGTCCTCCATCGGGACCAGCACCTGGAGGATCTTGTCGTGCATGTCCATCGACTCGATCCTCTTCTCGAGGTTCTTTTTGACCTTCTCCTCGTGGCCCGAGTAGGCATGGATGACGTACCACTGGGCCTCTTCCTGGGTCGTCGCCTCGGTAGCTCGTTCAGTTGCCATTGCTATTCCCTCGAAGGCTACCCGGCCACGCTGTTGTAGATGTAGCGCTGGGTGAGGGCGCCGAGACCGAGGTCGACCAGACCGATGAAGGCGGAGATGATCACGACCGTCACCACCACCACGATGGTGTAACGGTAGAGCTCGGGCAGCGTCGGCCAGACCACCTTTCGCAGCTCCTCGAAGGTGTCGCGAAGGAAGGTGGTGAGCCGGTTGTCGTCCCGCCTGGTCGCGGTCAGCGCCACTTACTTGGTCTCCCGGTGCCCCGTGTGCTTGCGGCACCAGCGGCAGTATTTCTTGAGCTCCAGCCGGTCAGGATCGTTCTTCTTGTTCTTGACCGTCGTGTAGTTCCGACGTTTGCAGTCGGAGCACTGGAGGGTGATGATCGTCTCCATACCTGTCCCTTCGCCTTCGTCCTCTTCGGAGTGAAGCCTTCCCTTCTCTCCAAAAAATAAAGCCTAGGAAACCTAGGCGGTTGTCAATATAGCAGAGCCGGGCCGGACTCCTGCCCGCCGCTTGCCGCTCCTACCGCCTCGGCTCCCGCGTTGGAGGGAGTTCGCCCTTCAGGTTCACGCATTGGTCGAGGTGGCCGTCGTGCGAGCCGACGCAGACCGCCGCGGACCCCGGCTTCGAGACCACCTCATTGGTCGAGGCGGCGGCGACGCCCGGGAGGGAGCCGAGGGGCGCCGCCGCAACCGGGGCGATGACGGGCGGGACCGGGTTCGCCGTGACCGCCGGCGCGCTGATCGCCATCGCGGCGGCCGAGTAGATCGCCGTATGGGCGAGGGCGGGGCGGGGAGCGGCGGGAACAGCCAGTCCCAGCTCGAAGAGCGCGTCCCCGGTCGCGAGCAGTCCGGCCAGGTAGCCGGCGGCCAGGAGTGCTGCGGCGACCGGTACCAGGAGTCTTCTCACGAAGCCACCCGCAGCCGTGGCACCCGGACCGCCCGGGTCCCCGTGACGGCGGCCTTTCGCTCCAGGTACTCGGCGATCTGCTGGTCGCCGCTCATGAGGACGACCAGCTCTCCGATCTCACCCGCGGCGCGGCGAAAGGCGCCCACCAGCTCGGGATCGAACTGGAGCGCGGACTGGCGGACGATCTCGGCCGCGGCCAGCCGGTAGCTGAAGGCCGGCCGGTACGGCCGTTGGGAGGTCATGGCGTCGAGCGTGTCCGCGATCGCCACCACCCGGGCCAGTACCGGGATCGAGTCTTGTGCCAGGCCGCCCGGGTAGCCGCCGCCGTCCCAGCGCTCATGGTGGTGCAGCACGATCTCGAAGACGTCATCCGGCCAGCCCAACCCGGCGAGCATCCGGTGGCCGACCAGCGGGTGCCGGCGCATCTCCTCCTGCTCTTCGCGGCTGAGGCGGCCGGGCTTAAGGAGAAGTTGGTCGGGAACGCCGATCTTGCCGATGTCGTGGACGAGGCAGCCCCGCTCGAGCGCTTCGAGGTCGCCCAGCTCAAGCCCGGCGGCGGCGGCCACCGCGCTGCTGTAAAGGGCGACGCGGACGGAATGGCCGTGGGTGTACGCATCGCGCGCGTCGATAGCCGCGGCCAGCGCCAGCAGGGTGTCCTCATGTTGCCGGGCGAGGCGGCCGGAGCGTTCGTCGAGGGTCTCGATCATGCCGTTGAAAGAGCTGGCCACGCGGCCGATCTCGTCGCCCGACTCGACCGGCGCCCGGTATTTGAGGTTGCCCTTCGCCACCAGGTGGGTCGCCTCCAGGATCGCTCCCAATGGCCGCGTGATCGAGCGTGAGATGAAGAAGCCCGCCCCCAGGGTGAGGACCAGTGCCGCCAGCCCGACCCCGAGAAGGATCAGCAGCAGGATTGTCTGGGGTCCGGTGGAAGGTCCCGGCGGCAGCGCCAGAGCCAGGTGGCCCTGGGTCTGGAAACGCAGCACCCAGGGGACCTCGACAACCCGCGCGGAGTGCTGCGCCGAGCGGAGGTCCAGGCCGGCGCTCCGGCCCAGCAGGGTCTGGTCGGAGCCGAAGGCGGCCACCGCCACTGCGGCCCGCTGCTGCACCTCGGCCAGGACCGCGTCGAGCCGCTCACCCACCACCATCGCGCCGGCGACCGTCCCGGCCGAGTCCAGGATGGGTCCCACCGTGTAGAGCAGCCGGGTGCCGGGCCACGGCGCCAGGCCCAGGTAACGGGTGCCGAAGCGGTCGGCCCGCGAGGCGAGGACGGAGTCCAGGTGTTGGAAGCCGTCCGTCGCTCCGCCGGCCTGGCAGATGCAGTGGCCGGGTTGCCGGGGATCGGCGCTCAGCGTCAGCAGCCGTCGTGACGCGCGGTCCACCACGACCACCTCGGTCTGGACCGGCAGCTGCTCGGCGACCAGCGGCAGGAGCAGGCCGCGCAGGCGAGCCTGGTCAGACGCGGCGACCGCCCCCGCGAGCTCGGGCGACACCGTGAAGAGCCGCAACTCGGCCAGCTGGCGTTCCTCGATCGAGTTGAAGACCGTGTTGACGTTGTCCTCCGCGCGGGTTGCGAGGAGCAGCTGCTGCTGAGCGCCGAGGACCGCCAGTTCCTGGCCGGCAACGGCCGAAACCAGCAGGCCGACGAGCAGGGTGAGCCCCACGAAGGGGGCAACCACCTTCGTCCCCACCCCAAGATTCCGCATCCACGACGTCACCAACGGCCAGCCACCCCACGAGCCGCGAACGGGTACAAAAGGTGCAACGCCCAGCCCGGCGGATGTATCGGGTGCTCCCTGGCCTCGTCGGCGGTTCGGAGCCGGGATGGCGGCGATTCATCGCATTGCGTTGGGCAAGAAGAAGTCCTTTGATTCGCTGTCGTCCCCGAGAGCGGTCCTCTTCCGGCTAGTGCGAGCGGTCCTCGATCTCCCAGGCGTGGTCGAGCGCGTGCCAGGCGATCCGGCGCGCCGCGTAACGCGAGGGCCACTTGCCCCGGTTGGCGGCCAGCGCCTCGAGCAGTTCGCCCCGGAAGGCCTTCACCGCCGCCCCTGCGGTCGCCTCCGGTTCCCTGGGCCTGATGGCCAGCGCGCGGGCGTAGGCGGCTTCGGCCCCGACGACGTGCTGGAGTATCGGATCGCGGTCCCTGCCGCCGCCGCGGGGGCCCTTGCGGAGCTCCGCCGGGGCCTTGGCGGCGGCTTTCGCGAGCGCGCTCCAGCAGGCCTCCACAAGCTCGGCCTGGCGCTTCGCCTCGGCCGGCGTCAACGGCATCGAGTCGGCTTGGCAGGGCGCACCCGGCGCGCCGAAATCGGTGGTCGCGTTGCCCTCGACCCGCTCCTCCACGACGAAGCCTTCCTCCGCGCCGGCGGGAAGCGGATGGCCGGCGGCCGCCGCAACCGGGCGATAGCGGTCGGCATAGGAAGCCAGCGCTTCCAGCGCCAGGGCCTCGTCGCGGCCGGAGCGGCACCAGCCCGGCCAGTCGGCCGCCGAGGCAAAGACCCGCTTTGCTCCCAGCTCGAGGTAGACCCGGGTCGGGGTCAGCCGATCTTGATCCGCTTGAAGCCCTCCGCGTACTCGTAGCCGGTGTTGGTGGCGGCAGCGAGCTGCTTCATCCGGTCGCGAAGGTTCTTCTCCCAGTCCGTCCAGTTGGTGAACTGGGACTCGTGCCGCCGCAGGGCGGCGATCTTCCGGTCGAAGGTGCTGGAGATGTCGACGAAGAAGTCGCCCTGGCTCCAGAGGGGAATCCACACCTCCTTCACCTTCCACGCCTCCAGACCCTCCGCCAGCAAATCGCGGAAAGCGCGCGGGTTCCGGGCGGCGGGATAGACCGCGGCCAGCGTCGCCTGGCCGACGGCCAGGTGGTCGGGGTGGTAGCCACCGATCGGCATCTCGAGGTTGATCGTGGGGACGTGGGTCAGGACCAGCTCGGGGCGGTGGCGGCGGATCTGGGCCGCGATCTCCCGGCGGAACTCGATCGTGTGCTGCAGCCGCCCGTCAGGGTGGCCGAGGAAGATGACGTCGGTGACGCCCAGTTCGGCCGAGGCGGCGCACTGCTCCGCGTAGCGCCGCCGGCTCAGCTCGGCGTCGGGGACCGAGGGGTCCTCGCCGCCCTCGGAGCCGTCGGTGCAGATCACGATCGTCACCTTGGTGCCGGCCTCGACCAACCGGGCGAGGGTGCCCGCCGCGCTGAAGTCGGGGTCGTCGGGATGGGCGCTCACCATCAGCGCCCGCTCAAAGGTGGGGAACTCTTCCGGTTGCTCCTGTTCTGCCATGGCCACTGTTGGAAAGGTAACCGGACCGACGGCCAAGACTATTTCGCGGCGAGCGGTAGGGTGAACCAGAAGTCGGAGCCGCCGCCGGGCCGAGGGTCGACGCCGATCTCGCCGCCCATCGCCGCGATGAGGCCGGCGGCGACGTAGAGTCCGAGTCCCGTGCCGGCGCCGGAAGGGTCGAGACGGACGCCGCGCTCGAAGATCCGGGCGCGATCGGCGGCAGGGATGCCGGGACCACGGTCTCGAACGTCCACGCGGGCCGAGCCGGAGCTGGCGCCAACCCTGACCTCAACGGCGGTCGAGGCAGGCGAATGGGCGATGGCGTTGATGACCAGCGCCCGCAGGGCCTGCGTCGCACCCTGCTGATCGCCCCGTACGAGGACGCCCTCGACGACGCCCGGAGTGCGGATCTTCCTCGCGCGATCCCGCGCCCGAGCGGCCTCTAACACGTCGGCGACGGCGTCGCCCAGGTCGACCTCCTCTGAAAAGAGCTCCAGCTCGCCACGGTCGAGGCGGGCGGTGACGAGAACGTCCTCGATCCGGTCGGCCATTAGCCCCGCCTGGCTGTCGATGAGCCGCAGTAGTTCGGCCACCCGCCCCTCGGTGAGCTCGGCCCGGGCCATCACGAGCAGCGAGGCCGCGCCCCGGATGGCCGTCAGCGGGCTGCGGAGCTCGTGTCCGAGCATCGACATGAGGTCCTCCGCGGGTCGAGTCCTCATCACCATCAGCGCTTCATAGGATGGTGACCACCTTAAGCAGATTGGTCTGCCCGGGCTGGGCGGCCACGCCCGCCACGATCACCACCCGGTCCTGGCGCCTGACGAGGCCGCTCCGGACGGCGGCCTCCGAGGCCTTGGCGATCAGGTCGTCGGTGTCCACGCCATGGCCGACCAGCAGCGGGACCACGCCCGCGTAGAGAGAGGTGCGCCGCAGCGTCTGGGCGTGAGGGCTGGCCGCGATGATCGGCACCGACGGCTGCCTCTTGGAGACCCTCAGTGCCGTGCCGCCCGTCTCGGTGAAGGCGACGATGGCGGCCGCGCCGATCTCCCCGGCGACGATCGCCGCCGAGTGCGCTATCGCGCTTCCGACCGAGCCGCGAACATTGGAGGTCGGCCGCGCCCGGCGGTAGCTCGGGTGCTTCTCGGCGGCGCGGCAGATGGCCGCCATCGCCTTCACCGACTCCACCGGGTGGGCGCCGATCGAGGTCTCCTGGGAGAGCATCACCGCGTCCGTCCCATCCCAGATCGCGTTGGCCACGTCCGACGCCTCGGCCCGGGTCGGACGGTTGGCGGTGACCATCGACTCCAGCATCTCGGTGGCGGTGATGACGGGGACGCCACGGAGGTTGGCCCGCTCGATGATGTCCTTTTGGGCGGCTGGGACGTCGGCCAGCGAGAGCTCGACGCCGAGGTCGCCCCGCGCGACCATGACGCCTTGGGCTTCGGTCAGGATGCCGTCCAGCTCGAGCAGCGCCTGCGGCCGCTCCAGCTTGGCGATCAGCGGCGCGTCGTAGCCGAGTGCCTTCATCGCCCTCCGGCAGGTGACCAGGTCCTCGGATGAGCGGACGAAGCTCAGCGCGACGAGGTCGAAGCCGAGCTCGGCGCCCAGCCTCAGATCAGCCCGGTCCTTGGCGGTGAGCGCAGGCAGCCGGATCGGGCAGTTGGGCGCGGTGATGCCCTTGCCCTCGCCAAGTAGGCCGCCCCGGGTCACGACGCAGATCGCCTCGCCTCGCTTCAGCTCGTGGACGCGCAGTTCGATCTCTCCGTCGTCGAGGAGGACGCGTTCTTCAGCCAGCAGGGACCGGATCAGCGCCGGGTGGCTCACCGGCAGGAGGCTGCCGTCGCCGACGATCGCGCGCGAGGTGAGCGTGACCCGGTCGCCGCGGCGGAGTTGGACCGGCGGCGACTTCAGCCGGCCGACCCGGATCTTGGGGCCCTGGAGGTCTTGGAGGAGGCCGACGTGGCGGCCCATCGAGTCGGCCACCGAGCGGACCGCTGCGACCGTCGCGCGGTGCTCCTCGGCGGTCCCGTGCGAGAAATTGACCCGGGCGACGTCCATGCCCGCGGCGATCAGCGCCCGCAGCGTCGCCCGCGAGGAGCTCGCCGGCCCCAGCGTGCAGATGATCCGCGTCCTGCGCAGGGCCACCTCGACCAGATCTTACCGGCCGCTCACGCCTTCGACGACCGCTGGCGGATCACCTCGTAAAGGAGGGCTGCCGTCGCCGCGGATGCGTTGAGGCTGTCAACCCGGCCCGCCATCGGGATCCGCAGCCGGGCGTCGCAGCGCTGGCGCACCAGCCGGTGCACCCCCTCCTCCCCGCCGATCACAAGGCAGACCGGCTGGGTCAGGTCGAACTCCCAGGGCGCCATCTCGCCGCCGACGTCCAGGGCGACGCACCAGAGTCCCGACCGCTTGATCTCGGAGATGGCGCTGGCCATGCCGCTGACCCGGATCATCCGGACGTGCTCGCTGGCGCCGCTGGAGGCCTTGACGACAGCTCCCGTGACGGGGGCGGAGCGGCGTTCGGGGAGTACCACGCCGTCGACGCCGGCGGCGTCGGCCGAGCGCAGTATGGCGCCCAGGTTCTGGGGATCCTGGATGCCGTCCAGGCCGAGCACCAGGGTCGGGCTTGAGGCGAGTAGGGCACGGAGGTTGGAGAACTCCCTCGGCGCCAGCTCGGCGACCACGCCCTGGTGGTTGCCGTGGGCCATCGCCTCGACCCGCTCCCTGCTCACCACCTCGACGTCCGCCAGCTCGGCCAGCTCGTCCAACCGGGGATCGGCCTCGAGACCGTCGGCGACGTAGACCCGCTTCAGGTGGCCGGCGCGGGCCGCCTCGAGGACCGCATTGCGGCCGTAGATCAGTTCCAGGCGCCGGCGGGAGGGCGCTTGGGCGGATCGGGCGCGGTCGGGTCTGGGCCGCGGACGCTCCTCCCGGGAGGTGCGCCGGCTGGGAGCGCTCGAGGACCTTGCCGCCCTCGGAGCCCTGGCCTCAGGCCTTGCGCCAGCGGACGCCTTCGCGGGAGTCCTCGAGGACGATGCCCTGGGTCCGGAGCTCTTCGCGGATGGCGTCCGCCCGCGCGAAGTCGCGCCCTGCACGGGCCGCTTCCCTCTCGGCGATGAGCCGCTCGACCTTCGTTTCAAGTTCAATCTCTCCGCCGCCCAGTACGTCCAGGTGGCTGTCGGCTTCGTCGAGGAGAGCCCGCATGGCCGCCCTGGCGGCCGGGCCGGCGGCTCCCCGGTCGATCGCCGCGTTGCTTTCGCGGACGGCCTCGAAGAGGAACCCTACCCCCTGCGGGAGGTTGAGGTCATCGTCGAGGGCCGCCCGGTAAGTGTCGCGCGCCCGCCCCAGCGACCGGACCAAACCCTCGTCGTCGACGGGCGGCGGCTGGAAGCGGTCGACGCGGGCGGAGAAGTCGCGCAGCCGGCGGACCTGCTCGGTGGCGCCGCGGATCGCCTCCTCGTCCATCCGGAGCTTGCTCCGGTAATGGGCGCTGGCGAGCAGGAAAAAGCGGATCCCAAGCGGATCGTGGCCCGCGTCGACCAGGTCCCGGAGGGTGGCGATGTTGCCGAGCCGCTTCGACATCTTGGCGCCGGTGGCGTCGGCCAGGTGCTCGGCGTGGAGCCAATGGCGGGCGAGCTGGACGCCGTTGGCCGCCTCCGACTGGGCGACCTCGTTCTGGTGGTGCGGAAAGAGGAGGTCGATGCCACCCGCATGGATGTCGAAGGTGTCGCCCAGGTAGGCCTTGCTCATCACCGAGCATTCGATGTGCCAGCCGGGCCGGCCGCGGCCGAAGGGCGCGTCCCAGGCGGCGCCGACCTCCCCGTCGCCGGGCGCCGTGCCCTTCCAGAGGGCAAAGTCGCTGACCGATTCTTTGTCGTAGTCGTCCCGCGACACCCGGGCGCCGGCCCTGAGGCCGGAGCGGTCGAGGTGGGCCAGCTCGCCATAGGTCGGGAAGCTGGCGATGCGGTAGTAGACGTCCCCTTCGGCCCGGTAGGCGTGGCCGCTCTCCAGCAGCCTCGAGATCATGGCGATCATGCCCGGGACGTGCTCGGTCGCCCGCGGCATGTGCTCGGGCTGCTGGACGCGAAGGGTGCGGAGGTCCTCCAGGAAGGCAGCCTCGTAGGGCGCCACGTAGGCGCGGATGGTCGTCTTCCGCTCGCCCGCAATCCGGATGATGCGGTCCTCGATGTCGGTCAGGTTCATCACCTGCTCGACGGTGTAGCCGCTGAAGCGGAGGTGGCGGCGGAGCAGGTCGTAGAAGAGGAAGGTCCGGAAATTCCCCACATGGGCGAAGTTCCAGACCGTCGGCCCGCAGGTGTAGAGGCCCGCCCTGCCGGCGTTAAGAGGTATGAACTCCTCCTTGCGACCGGTCGCCGAGTCGTGGACGCGAAGCGTGCCCATTTCGGAAGCCGTCTATTCCAGCAGAACGACGGCCTGGGCCGCGATGCCCTCCTCCCGGCCGAGCGCGCCCAGCGCCTCCGGTGAGGTCGCCTTGACGCCGACCAGGTCCTGGTCGAGGCCCAGTGTCTCGGCGATCCGGATCCTCATCTCGCGCAGGTGCGGCTGCAGCCGCGGGCGCTGCGCGATCACCGTCGAGTCGAGGTTGACGATGGTGCGACCGTGGTCCTCGACGAGCGCGGCGGTCATCGAGAGCAACTCGAGGCTCGAGATGTCCTCGTACTGCGGATCGTCGTCGGGAAAGTGCTCTCCGATGGTGCCCAGGGCGGCGGCGCCGAGCAGGGCGTCGATGATCGCGTGGACAAGGACGTCGGCGTCGGAATGCCCCTCGAGGCCCGAGCCATGGGGCACTGTGACGCCGCCTATCACCAGCTGGCGGCCGGGGACAAGACGGTGCGTGTCATAGCCGATCCCCACCCTCACCGCTCCACCGCCTCGTGCTCGCGCAGCAGCGCCTCCAGGACCTCGAGGTCCTCCGCGGTGGTCAGCTTCAAGTTGGCAGGCTCGCCCTCGACCACCGTGACCGGGTGGCCGGCCGCCGCCACCAGCTGGGCGTCGTCGTCTCCCTCGAGCCCGTTCTCGTGGGCTTCGAAATGGGCCTTGACCAGGAGCGGGTAGGAAAACCCCTGGGGGGTCTGGGCGAGGACGACCCGGGCGCGGTCGAGGCTTTCGACCAGCCGGTTTCCCTCGATGCGCTTGACTGCGTCGCGGGGATGGATCGCGGGAAAGGCCGCGCCCGACTCGACCGCCGCCTGGAGAACGCGCCGGCAGAGCTCGGCGCTGGCCAGGGGCCGGGCCGCGTCATGGACCAGGACGTAGTCGGCGCCGGCGAGGCGGGCGAGGCCCGCCCGGACCGACTCCTGCCTGGTCGCTCCGCCGGGGCACACCTCGACCGGCCGCCCGGGCCGCAGCTGGCGGACCTCGGCGCGGGCCTCCTCCTGCCGTGCGGGAGGCGCGACGACGACCACCCGGCCGACATCCTCCAGCGAGAGGAAGAGCTCGACCGCGCGGGCGAGCGGGGTTCGCCCGTTGAGCGGCAGCAGCGCCTTGCTGCCCCGGCCGAGGCGGGTGCCGAGGCCGGCCGCGGCGATGACTGCGGCGACTTCCATTTCCCCGCCTCTTTTCAGCTCTCCCGCCGGGGACGGCGCGGCGGCACCGGACCGTTTCCGTTGGCGGGGCTGGCGAAGATCATCCGGCCGGCGGCGGTCTGGAGCACCGAGGTGACGGTGACGCTGACCGTCTGGTTCAGGTAGCGGCGGCCGTTCTCCAGCACCACCATGGTGCCGTCGTCAAGGTAACCGACGCCCTGGCCCTGCTCCTTGCCCTCCTTGACGACCGCCACCACCAGCTCCTCGCCGGGTATGGCGACCGGTTTCAGCGCGTTGGTCAGCTCGTTCAGATTGAGGACGGTGGCGCCCTCGAGGCGGGCGATCCGGTTCAGGTTGAAGTCGTTGGTGAGGATGGCCAGGTTGGACTTGCGCGCCAGCTTGATGAGCTTGGAGTCCACCTCGATCTCGCCGACCGGGTCGTCATCCCTGAACTCGACCGTCAGGTCGGGATCCTTCTGGAGCTCGGTCAGCACCTCCAGCCCGCGCCGGCCGCGGTTGCGCCTGATGGCGTCGGCGGAGTCGGCGACCTGCTGGAGCTCCTTCAACACGAAGCGGGGAACTATCAGCGGGACGTCGAGGAACCCGGTCCGGGCGAGGTCGAGGACGCGCCCGTCGATGATCACCGAGGTGTCGAGCAGGACGCCGCGCAGCCGGTGCCCGGCGTTGGGGTCGGGCCGCGATCCTCCGACCAAGGCAAGGAGCTCCGCGCGGCGGGTCAGCCCGAGGCTGGCGCCCTGGTAGGCGAGCAGGCAGGCAAGGACGGCGCTCAGTGGAACGCCGTAGGGCTGGAAATCGCGGACGAAGTAGCCGACCAGCACGGCTATCAGCAGGCCGACGATGAGGCCGAAAAGTCCGGTGACGAGATCTGCAAGGGGAGTGGTTCGGAGCTGGAGGTTGACCCGCCGCCAGGCGCCCGTGACGTAGGGCGCGCCGAGGTAGGCGAAGATCAGACCCTCCAGGGTCGTAAGGCTGATGATGACGCCGCTGCCCGGGGCCAGGATGTGGCCCTGCCGGACCATGGCGAAGCCGAGGACGAAGCCTCCGACGACTCCGAGCCCGGCCCCCAACCCGCGGGCCAAGGCTTCGGAACGCATGGAAATGAAACGCCTCCTTATGAGTCCTTCGGAATGTCGTTCTGTCGGTGATAGGCCAGGCGGATGTGTTCAGGAAAAACCGCGGAAAGGGCCTCCGCGAGGCTCGGGACCTCGACCAGCTCGAGGCCCGGATAACGCCCGGTCAGCTTCGCGCCGGGCGGTATGACGGCCCGGGTGAAGCCACGCCGCGCCGCCTCCTGGAGGCGGCGGTCGAGCTGTGTCACCCGGCGAACCTCGCCGGTGAGCCCCAGCTCGCCGATCACCACGCTGCCGCCTGGCAGAGGCGCGCGGTACCGGTTGCTGGCGATGCTCAGGGCGAGACCGAGATCGGCCGCGGGTTCGGAGATCCGGAACCCGCCGGCCACGTTGACGAATATGTCTGACTTCTCCAGGCGGAACCTCGCGCGTTCCTCGAGGATGGCCACGATCATGTGAAGGCGGTTGGTGTCGATGCCGGTGGCGCTTCGCCGCGGGCTCGGGAACGACGTGTCGGCGACCAGGCTCTGGAGCTCAACCAGGAGGGGCCGGGTGCCTTCAACCGCTGCCAATACGACTGTACCACCGGCTGTCAAGCTCGAACTCGACACCAGCGCCGCGCTCGGGTCGGCCACCTCCTCTAGACCCGCCTCGCCCATCGCGAAGATCCCGATCTCGTCGGTGGAGCCGAAGCGGTTCTTGGTGGCACGAAGGATCCGGAACTCCTGCTGGCGGTCACCCTCGAGGTAGAGGACGGTGTCGACCATGTGCTCCAGCACCCGCGGCCCGGCGAGCGAGCCCTCCTTGGTGACGTGGCCGACCAGGAAGATCGGGATGCCGCTGTCCTTGGCCAGCCGCATCAGCCGGGCCGCGCACTCGCGCACCTGGCTGACGGTGCCGGCGGCGGCCTCCAGGCCGGGGTCGGTCATGGTCTGGATGGAGTCCACGATGGCGACCGCGGGCTCTGCTGACCGGATGGCTTCCAGGACGGTTTCGAGGTCGTTCTCGGCCAGCACCAGGAAGCGCTCGTGCACGGCCTCCAGCCGGCGGGCACGCATCGCCACCTGCTGGACCGATTCCTCGCCGGTCGCGTAGAGCACGACCGCCTCGGCGGCCACCTGGCGAGCCAGGTGCATCACCAGTGTCGACTTGCCGACACCCGGCTCGCCGCCTATCAGCACCAGGCTGCCCGGCACGATGCCGCCGCCGAGGACGCGGTTCAGCTCCCCCCAGGCCAGCACCCGCCGGGGCGCCTGGTCAGAGCGCACCTCGGTGATCGGCAGCGCGTGGTTTGCCTCGCCCCGGCGGTCGGGCTGGCTGCCCTTGCCCGCGGCCACCACCTTGAATTCGGAGAGCGTGTTCCAGGCTTGGCAGTGGGGGCACTGGCCCGCCCAGCGGAGGGTCTCGCCACCGCAGTCGCCGCAGACGAATGCGGTGGAGGTGCGTGCCACCGGGCTACTTTAGGCGCGCCGTCACCCAGGTCAGAAGGGTTAACAAATTGACGCCGCCCCGGGGGTAGTCGGGGCGGCGTCACTTCGGAAGAGTCGAGGTAGGCGGTCGGCCGCAAACCTCCCGCCTTGCCTTCTGTAAGGGCTATCGCATAAGCAACCCAAAAAGTTTCATGGCGTCAATACTTTTCCTCCGTGAGCCTGGGACCAGTCACCCTGGAGGGCCGCGGAATCCGGCTGGAGCCCCTTTCGCCGGCACACGCTGACGAGCTGCTGGAAGCTGCCGCCGACGCCGCGATCTGGCGCTGGCTGCCCGAACGGGTCGCGACCCGGGAGCAGATGCTGAGCTGGATCGAGGCCGGCTGGCGGGCCCAGGAGGCCGGTGGCGAGTATCCCTTCGCCGTCATCGACCGGCACTCCGGGAGGGCTGTCGGCAGCACCCGCTACATGGACGTCTCCGAAGCCCACCGCGGGGTCGAGGTGGGCTGGACCTGGTACCGGCGCGCCGACTGGGGCGGCAGGGTTAACCCCGAGGCCAAGCTGCTGCTCCTGACGCATGCCTTCGAGGACTGGGGCGCCATCCGCCTCTACCTCAAGACCGACTCTCTCAACGAGCGCTCGCGAGCGGCGATCCTAAAGCTCGGCGCCAGCCACGAGGGCGACCTCCGCAACCACCGGATCCGTCCCGACGGGAGCTACCGGCACAGCTCCTACTACTCGATCCTCGACAGCGAGTGGCCGAGGGTGAAGAGCGCCCTGGAGCGGCGCCTAGCGATTTCCTAGGCTGAGCCCGAGTCGAGGATGACGCCGGCGACCGTCGCCCGCAGCACCTCCTTGCCGGCCGGGTTGGTGCAGGCGATCGCGAACTCGGCGTAGGTCCGGCCCGGCTGGCGCTCGGCGCGGGTGCAGACGCTGACGCAGAGGACCTCGTCCCCGGTGAAGACCGGCCGCAGGAACTCGAAGTGCATGTCGCGGGCGAGGTAGTTCAGGTCTCCCCCGAGCTTGGTCGGCAGCGTCGCCGTGAGAAGACCCTGCACCATCAACCGTCCGGCGCCGTCGAGATCCACGTGGTGGATTCCCCGGTCGCCTGAGACGTCGCTGAAAGCACGGACGTCGGCGACGGTGAAGGTGCGGCGCCACTCGGTGCGGCTGCCCTCCTCGACGGCCAGGCGCTCAGCCACGATGGGCCTCCGCGGCCGCGATGGCGTCGAAGATGCGACCCGGCGAGTAGGGCAGTTCGGTCAGCGTCACGCCGAGCGGCGCGACGGCGTCGGCGACCGCGTTCGAGATGGCCGCGAAGGCGCCGATGGTGCCGCCCTCCCCCACTCCCTTGGAGCCGAGAACGGTGAAGGGGCTGGGTGACTCTAGGTGTTGGATCGTCATCTCGGCCGGCATGTCGGGCGCCAGCGGGACGAGGTAGTCGAGAAGGGTCGAGCCCAGCGGCTGGCCATCCTCGCTGTAGTGGATCTCCTCCAGGAGCACGCCGCCCAGGCCCATCGCGATCCCGCCCCGAACCTGCTCCTCGACCGCCGCCGGATTGACGATGGTTCCGCAGTCCTCGACCGCGTGGTAGGCGATCAACCGCGGGATCGCCGACAACGGGTCGACCTCGACCACCGCAAGGTGGGCGCCGCTCGGGTAAACCTGTCGCGGGTCCGCGCTGCGCTCGACGACGAGGCCGGGCGGCAGGTCGCGGGCGGCCGCCTCCCGGAGCGCCTCGACCAGGCTGGAGAGCCCCCCGACCGCACCCCGGCTGACGAAGGTGCCGCTGCCCGGCGGGCAGAGGTCGGTGTCGCCCTCGACCACGTCGACCAGCGCCGGGTCGATGCCCAGCTCGCGGGCGGCGAGCAGCCGGTAGGTCTCCGGGTGACCCTGGCCGGCCTCGGCCGCGCTGGTGAAGATCTGCACGCGGCCTGCCTCGGTCACGCTCACCCGCGCCGCGTCGTTGCCGGGGATCACGGTGACGCCCCGACCGCGATACTCGGTGGCGCCGGTACCACTGTGCTCGTTGAAAAGGCCGATCCCCACCCCGAAGAGCCGGCCCTCGGCGCGGGTGGCGGCCTGCCGTCGGCGGAGCTCCACATAGCCGGCGCTGGTCGCGACCCGCTCCAGGAGCTCCCGATAGTCGCCCGAGTCAAGGTTGCGGCCCGCCGCCGTGACGCTCGGGAACTCGGTCACCACGTTGCGGCGCCGCAGCTCCAAGGGGTCGATTCCGAGCCGGGCGGCTGCCAGGTCCACCATCCGTTCGCCCGCATAGGCGCCGGCGTTCATCCCCACCCCGCGGTAGGCGCCGGCCGGGCACTTGGCGCTGGCGACGCCCCGGGTGCGGAAGCGGAACGCCTTCAGCGCATACGGCCCGAATAGGGTCTGGGCGGTGGTCATCGGCTCCAGCGCGGCGCCGAAGGGGAAGATCGAATAGGCGCCGACGTCGGCCGTGACTTCCGCGTCGACGGCCAGGAAGCGGCCGTCCCCATCGACGCCCAGCCGGAGCCGGACCTCCTCCTCGTGGGCGTGGTTGCTCGCCAGCAGGTTCTCGCGACGGTCCTCCAGCCAGCGGACCGGGTGGCCGAGCCGGCGCGCGAGCGCGGCGACCACCACCTCCTCGGGGAAGACGTGGGCCTTGAGCCCGAAGCCGCCGCCGACCTCGGGCGTGATCACCCGGATCGCCTCCTCCGGCAGCCGGAGGCAGCGCGCGATCAGCGTCCGAACGAGGTGCGGGACCTGGGTCGAGGTCCAGACCGTGAGCCGGTCGCCGTCCGGAGCGGCGACCACTCCCCGCGTCTCCAGTGGGAGCGGGGTCTGGCGGGCGCTGCGGAAGGTCTCCTCGAGCACCAGGTGCGCGCTCGCGAGCTCACGGTCGACTCCGCCGCTGTCGTGGACGTGGCTGAAGAGGACACCGTCTGGCGCGCTCGGGTGCAGTGGCTCGTCGCCGAGGGTCCGGTAGTCGATGAAGAGCGACTCGGCCAGGTCCTCCGCTCGGTAGCGGTCACGCGCGACGGCCACCGCCACCGCCTCACCGGCGAAGCGGACGACGCCGTCGGCCAGGGGCGGCCAGCCAGTGGCGACGAGGCCGCGGGCCTCGAGGCGGATGGGTTCGAGACCGAGGGCCCGGGCGTCGAAGACGTCGTCGGGCATGGGCGGGGCGTCGAAGGCGGCGTGAGCGACGGGTGAGCGGACGAAGGCCGCCTCCAGCGCCCCGGGGAGCCGCAGGTCGGCAAGGTAGATCGCGCCGCCGAGGACCTTCATCTCCGCCCGTAGACCTCCAGCACCGCCTCCAGGATCGGCTCGTAGCCAGTGCAACGACAGAGGTTGCCGGCCAGCAGCCCGGGCAGGTTCTCCCGGTCGAGCGGCACGCCCCGGTCGAGCAGGGCCTGGGCGCTCAGCAGGAAGCCGGGCGTGCAGAACCCGCACTGGAAGGCGCGGTGCCGCTCGAAGGCGGCCTGCAGAGGACTCCTTTCACCAGCCGTCGCGAGTCCCTCGACGGTGGTAACCGCGTGGCCGTCGGCCTGGACGGCGAAGAGTAGGCAGGAACGGACCGCATCGCCGTCGAGGAGCACCGTGCAGGCGCCGCAAACGCCGTGCTCGCAGCCGAGGTGGGTGCCCGTGAGGCCGAGCCGGTCGCGGAGGAAGTCGGCCAGGGTTACGCGGGGATCGATGTCGACTGCGTGCTCGCGGCCGTTGACGGTGATCACGCCACCTCCCCGGCCTGCGCCAGCACCCGCTCGACGAGCCGCCCGGCCACCGTTCGCCGGTAGCCGGCGCCGGCATGGAGGTCGCCGCCGGCCTCGATCTCGTCGCCATGCCCGAGCAGCTGGGGCCGCGGGCCGGCGGCGAAGACGACCACCCGCCGATGTCCCCCGATGACCGTGCAGGCGGCGCCCGCGAGGGCGAAATCGCCCGGCCGCCGGGCGACCTCCGCGAACCCCCAGCGGCCGTCGGCCGGCCACTTTGGGAAGCTCACGCCGGTGACTAGTTCGTCGGCCCCGAGGACGGTCGTCAGTGGTCCCGTCATGAACGCGGAAGCGGGCACTCTTCGCTCCCCTCGAGCACGGCTTCGAAGGGTCAGGGTCGCCTCCAGCAGAAGAGCCAGCGCCGGCCACTCGGCCGCAGGGTCGGCGTGCGCGAGTGAGCCGCCGATCGTCCCCCGGTTGCGGATCTGGAAGTGGCCGAGGTGCGGCAGCGCGTCGGCGATGATCGGCGGCAGCCCGGACGGGTCGCGCTCGAGGGCGGCGTTGGTCACCATCGCCCTCACGGACGGCCCCTCCCGCCCCCTCAGCTCGGGGACCTCACCGAGATCGACGATCACCGCTGGCTGAGCGAGCCTCATCGCCATCAGGGGCACCAGGCTCTGGCCGCCGGCCAGCGCCTTGGCGTCATCGCCGTGCTCGGCCATCAGGTCGAGTGCCTCCTCCAGGCTGCGCGGACGGTGATAGGCGAAGGGAGCCGCTTTCACAGGGCCGCCAGCACCTCGTCGCGCAGAAAGCCGAGCCGCTCCAGCCGGCCGCCGCCGGGCAGCGGGAAGATGAAGCCGTCGGCGCCACAGCCGAGCAGCTCACGCAACCGCTGGCGGCACTCCTGCGCGCTGCCGGCCACCGCCAGCGCACGAGCGAGCTCGTCGCTCACCGCCCTCCGGTGGCCGGCGTGGACGGAGAGGTGCTGGCTGAAGTCGTACTCCTCCTTGGCCCGCCGGATCTCGTCTCGAAACGGCTCCAGGCCCTCCGGCAGCTCGGCGAAGTCGGCGATCAGGCGGGCCTCGGTGCTCGCCCAGGAGCGCACGTCATCGACCTTTTCGGAGAGGGTGGTCATGAGGCATATGTCGAGCTCGGAACGCTCCCGACCGGCCTCACGGAGTCCGTCCTCCAGCCAGCCCACCTGCCGGCGGACGAAGCCCGGGGTCGAGGGCCCCATGACGATCGCCCCGTCCGCCAGGCGCCCGGCCAACGCGCACATCCGCGGCTGGCTGACGGCGACGTAGAGCTTCACCGGCGCCGCCAGGTGCGGCAGCCGGTAGCTGCGGCCCTGGTACTCGCCCTCGCCGCCATTGAGGACCGCCCGCCAGAAGGTCAGCGCGTCCTCCATCTCGGCCACCTTGGCGGGACGGGCGCCGATCCCGTACACGGCGCTGTCACCGGCGCCGACGCCCAGCACCGCCCGGCCCTCGGAGAGCTCGGAAAGCGCGGCGATGCTCGCGGCGGTGACGGTCGGATGGCGCGTGAGCGGGTTGGTCACCGCCGTCCCCAGCAACGCCTTCCGGGTGTGGAGTGCCGCCAGCGCCAATCCGATGTAGACGTCCTTCATGGCCAGCTGGGAGTCGATCAGCCAGATTCGGTCGACTCCTGCCGCCTCGAGCTCGGCGGCCTGCTCCGCAAAGGAGCGCAGCGGCTGCCGCGGACTGATCCCGACGCTGACCGCCAGCTCCACCGAGGTGAATTCTCCCAGTCACGCACCTCCACGAAATACTTGCTCTCGCAATCAAGTATCGGTGAGCAGAATCCTGCAACCAACCCGGAGGAAAACCAAGATGACCAAGCGTTACGAGATCGACAAGAACCACACTAGCCTCGGCTTCACGGCCAAGCACATGTTGTTCACGACCGTCCGCGGCCGCTTCGACGACTACGAGGGCTACCTCGACGTAGAGGACGGCGAGTACGCCACCGCCAAGGGCAAGTTCGAAGTGAAGGTCGCATCGATCGAGAGCGGCAACGAGAAGCGCGACGAGCACCTGCGCTCGGCCGACTTCTTCGACGTCGCCACCCATCCCACCATGACCTTCCAACCCGACGCCATCCGGCCGCTGGGCGGCGAGCGCTACGCGGTGACCGGTGACCTCACCATCCGCGAGGTGACCAGGCCGATCGAGCTCCAGGTGACCGTCGAGGGCCGCATCCCCCGCGACGCGTTCGGAAAGGAGCGGATCGCCCTCAGCGCGAGCGGCGTCCTCAACCGCAAGGACTGGGGACTGAACTGGAACATGGCGCTGGAGACCGGCGGCGTCCTCGTCAGCGAAGAGATCAAGCTGGAGATCGAGTCGGCCTTCGTCGCCGACGCGGTCGAGCCGTCCGCCACCGCGGCGGCCTAGCCACTCAGCAGCCCTTTATTTTCCCGGGAGGGAGCCGCCGCGGCTCCCTCCCGTCCTCATAGGCCCGTCAGGGCGATGCGGGGCCGTGACCCGCCGCGATCTCCGCCGCCAGCGCCATGATTCCGTCGGCATAGCTCCAGGTGTCGGCCGCGTAGGTGCCGTTCTCCATCGCCGGCTCTCCCTGGTAGTAGGCGGCGAGGCCGCGCCGGGTGCCGTACTTGTCCAGCAGGTCCTTCAAAAGCGCGGCGCCGACCTCGGCGTTGTCGAGTGGATCGTTGATGTCGACCGGGCGGTGGAGGAGCTGGGGGCCGGCGGTCGCCGCCGTCTTCGGCATCACCTGGAGCAGGCCGACCGCGCCCTGGTCGGAAACCTTGTCCTGCTGCCAGCCGCTCTCCCAGTAGGAAACCGCCAGCAGCAAGTTGGGGTCCACGCCCTGGTCGGCGGCGGCCTTGAGGAGCAGGCCGTGGACGCTGAGGGGCGCCGGCGGGGGGCTCGGCGGAGCCGGGGTCAGGGGAATCGAGGGGTCGTCAGAGCTGACCAGTACACCGCGAGGGGTGGTGCCGTGGAGGTCGCCGCCGGCGGCGGTTCCGGGAAGGAAGGCGAGGGTGCCCGCGAGCACCACCGCCGTCCCCCAGAGGACCACCCCGCGAATGGGGGTCGATTGAAGCACGAGGAGACATTCAAGCCGTTAGAGAGCTTCGCATGCAACACCGCCACGACGACATTTTGTCGTTGCGGTTAAGTAACCGAACGTTAGTCAGGCAGTGGCAGCTTCGTGGAGAAAAGAGGCAAGCAGCGAGGCCAGCTCAAGAGGCTTCTCGGCGGGGAGCATGTGCCCCGAACCGGTGATGATCTCCATCGTCGAGTCCGGGATCCCGGCCGCGATGATCTCCGCGGCCCGCGGCGGGCAGTGCTGGTCGAGGTCGGCACAGACGATTAACGTCGGTGCACGGACCTTTACAAGCTCGGGGTCGAGCGGGTTGGTCCGGAGGCCGGCCATGGCCCTCGCCGCGTTCCGGTAGCCACCGAAGTCCGCCGTCGACTGCCGCCGGATCTCGAGTCCCTCCTCGAGCTCGCCGGGGCTGATGTGATAGGCGTCGACCGTGTCGCGGTCGAGCGTGGGCCGCAGGTCGGCGTCCCCCAACGCGGCGCGGTCCGAATACCACTGGGCGGCAGACGACCCGACCCGGCTGCTGGTCGCCACCGGAAAGAGGACGTCCACCTGCTCCGGGTGGTCGATGGCCAGGCGCATGGCGATCGTGCCGCCGAGGCTGAATCCGGCGACCGATGCGCTCTCGACGCCGATTGCCGTCAGGAGGTGATGGAGGTCGTCGCCCAGTTGCTGGAGGGTGCCGTCGGCCTGGCCGAGCGTGCTCTGGCCGTGGCCGCGGACGTCGTAGAGGATCACCCGGTGGTTGAGGGCGAGGTCGGGGACGGCCTTGCGCCAGAGCCGGTGATCGTCGGCAAGGCCGTGGATGAGGACCAGGGGCGAGCCCCGGCCGATCTCGAACCAGGCCGTCTCGATGTCGCGGGTGCGGGCCAGCATGACTCGAACCCTACGCTAACAGCTGCGTGCGGAGGGTCCTGCGATCGACCTTGCCCGGTCCGCTGAGCGGGATCTCGGCCACGGCATGAACCTCCTCCGGCCACTTGTAGCGGGCGAGGCCCTGCGCGGCCAAAAACACCTTCAGCTCTTCCAGCTTGGGCGGAGGCACGTCCCTTGGACCGACCAGGAAGGCGACCGCCCGCTCGCCCAGCTCCCGGTCGGGGCGTCCCACGACGCAGGCCTCGGCTATGCCGGAGTGGCGGAGCAGCACCTGCTCGACCTCGTGCGGGTTGATTTTGGTGCCTCCGCGGATGACGAGGTCCTTGGTCCGGCCGAGGACCTGCAGGTAGCCGTCCTCGTCGATCCACCCGAGGTCGCCCATGTGCACCCAGCCGTCCTCCGCGTGGGGGCCGAAGTTTTCCCCCCAGTAGCGCTCCTGAACAGTGTCCCCGCGCATGCAGATCTCGCCCTCGGCGGTGATCATCGCCTCGCAGCATTCGTGCGGCCGGCCGACCGTCTGGTGCCGCTTCTCCCTCGGGTCGCTGGGCCTGCCGACGCTCAGCTGGCCGGCGTCCATCGAGCCGTAGAAGATGCAGACCCTGCTGCCGGTGCGGTCCTCCCACTGGGCGGCCAGCTCGGGCGGCATCGGAGCTCCCGCGACCGCCGTCAACCGGGCGGAGCCAAGGTCGGCGCCGTCCAGCTCGGGTGAGTCGAGGAGGCGGACGATATTGGTGGGAACGCCGACCAGCATGGTGGCCCCGAGCTGGGTGGCCAGCTCTAACACGGTCTCTGGCCGGAATCGGGCCTCGTGGAGCATGATCAGCCCGGCCCCCAGGCGAAGGCAGAAGAGGCACATCCCGCCGATGCCCTGGGTAAGCGGCGACATGATCAGGACCCGGTCCGACTCGGTGACCTCGAGCCGGCTGGTGAATCCGTCGAAGGTCGCCTGCTTGAGCTTCGCACTGAGCGCCGCGAGCTTTGGCATCCCGGTGGTGCCGCTGGTGAGTGCGATCTCGACGATCCTCTCGGGGCTGGCTGGCAAGCCGGGGGCGGGGGCGGGCTCGGCCGGTCCGGTGAAGAGGGCCGCCAGGTCAGGGTCCTGGATCACCCGGCGGGCTCCGGACCTCTCGACGGCCCAGCGCATCTCCGCCTCGCCGAGCGTCAAGGGCAGCGGCACGATGATCCCGCCCGCCGCGGGTATCGCCAGTTCCAGCGCGACGTACTCCCAGCGGTTGGGCAGCCGCACCCCGACCGGCTCGTTCGGGCGAAGGCCCGACCCGAGGAGAGCGGCGACCAAGCGATCGACCGTCCGCTCCAGCTCGGCGAAGCTCACCCTCCGGTCGAGGTCGTAGACGGCGACCGCCTCGGGGCGTTCGACCGCGTTGGCCGCCAGGTAGCTGCGGGCGTCGAAGCGGCGCGGAATGCCGGTCAAGCCGATCGCACCAGGGGCCGGCCGGAGTTGGACTTGGGGGTCACGCCGCCCCCCAAGCCTAGCTTTCCTTGGTCTCCGCGCCCGAGCCGGCGGGTTCTTTCGCCCGCGGCTTGGGAACCAGCGTCACCCCGTTCTCGTCGGCGTCGACGAGGATGGTGTCGCCCTTCGCGAACCGTCCCCGCAGAAGATCCTCGCTGAGCGGGTCCTCGATCCGGCTGGTTATCACCCGGCGCAGCGGCCGGGCGCCGTAGGTCCGGTCGAAGCCCTCCTTGGCGAGCCAGTCCTTGGCCGCCGTGGTCACCTCGAGGTGGACGTCCTGCTCCGAGAGATGCTTGGACGTCCGGGCGATCAGCAGGTCGACGATCTGGCGCACCTGCTCGGTGGTGAGGCTCTTGAAGGTGACCACCGCGTCGATCCGGTTCAAAAACTCGGGCCGGAACATCTTCTTGAGCTCGTCGTCGATCCGCGTCTTCATCTGCTTGTGACGGCGGTCGACCTCCTCCTCCTCGGACGCCGCGGCCGCCTGGAAGCCGAGCGAGGTCTGGGCCTGGCTCAGGTCCCTGACACCCAGGTTGGAGGTCATGACGATGATCGAGTTGGCGAAGTTCACCATCTTGCCCTTGGCATCCGACAGCCGTCCGTCCTCGAGGATCTGGAGCAGCATGTTGAACACCTCGGGATGGGCCTTCTCGATCTCGTCGAGGAGGATCACCGAGTAGGGCCTGCGGCGAACAGCCTCGGTCAGCTGGCCGCCCTCGTCGTAGCCCACGTAGCCCGGGGGTGAGCCGACCAGCCTCGCGGTCGTGTG
This sequence comes from Candidatus Dormiibacterota bacterium, assembly GCA_035535055.1. Taxonomy (GTDB): domain Bacteria; phylum Chloroflexota; class Dormibacteria; order Dormibacterales; family Dormibacteraceae; genus UBA6019. The sequence goes on from DATLQT010000004.1 coordinate 76,397, forward strand.
GCGCTCCATGAACTCCGACATGTCGAGCCTGATCAGGGCGTCCTCGGTGTCGAAAAGGAACTCGGCCAGCGCGCGGGCCAGCTCGGTCTTCCCCACCCCGGTGGGGCCCAGGAAGATAAATGACCCGATCGGCCGGCGAGGATCCTTGAGGCCGGCCCGGCCACGCCTCACGGCCTGGGATACCGCCAGGATGGCGTCGTCCTGACCGATCACCCGGTGGTGAAGCTCCTCCTCCATGCGGAGCAGGCGCGCGGTCTCCTCCTCGACCAGCCGTGAGACGGGCACGCCGGTCCAGGCGGCGACGATTTGCGCGATGTCCTCCTCCCCGACCTCGGGGACGATCTCGCCCAGCTTGTCGCGCCAGGCGGTCTCTTCGGAGGCGTACTTGTCCTTCTGCTTCTTCTCCTGGTCGCGGAAGTTCGCGGCGGTCTCGTAGTCCTGCTTGGCGATCGCCTCTTCCTTCTGGGCCTGGAGGAGCTTGATCTCCTTCTGCATCTCCTTCAGCTCGGGCGGCGTCGTCGTGAGCCGCATCCGGACACGAGCCGACGCCTCGTCGATGAGGTCGATGGCCTTGTCGGGCAGGGCCCGATCGGAGACGTAGCGGTCGCTCATCACCGTCGCCGCCTTGATGGCGAGGTCGGTGATGGTGACCCGGTGGTGCTTCTCGTAGAGCGACTTGATGCCGTGCAGGATGTCGATCGTCTCGGGCAGGCTCGGCTGGTCCACGAAGACGGGCTGGAACCGGCGCTCGAGGGCGGCGTCCTTCTCGATGTACTTGCGGTACTCGTTGAGCGTCGTCGCCCCGATGCACTGGATCTCGCCCCGCGCCAGGGCCGGCTTTAGGATGTTGGCGGCGTCGATGGCACCCTCGGCGGCGCCGGCGCCGACCAGGGTGTGAAGCTCGTCGATGAAGAGCACCACCTCACGGGTGGAGCGGATCTCGTCGAGGATCTTCTTCAGCCGCTCCTCGAACTCGCCGCGGTACTTGGTACCGGCGACGAGCGCGCCCATGTCGAGGGTCAGCACCCGCTTGTTCAGCAGCGACTCGGGCACGTTGCCGAGCGTGATCTGCTGGGCGAGGCCCTCGGCGATGGCGGTCTTGCCGACACCCGGCTCTCCGATCAGGGCGGGGTTGTTCTTGGTCCGGCGGCTCAGGATCTGGATGACCCTCTCGATCTCGGATTCCCGCCCGATGACGGGGTCGAGGCTGTTCTTGCGGGCCATCTCGGTCAGGTCGCGGCCGAACTGGTCCAGTAGCGGCGTCTTGCTCGGCCTCTTGGGGGCCGGCTCGGCCTCCTCGGTCGCCGAGTCGTGGAGCAGGCGCTCGATCTCCGCGCGGACCTTCTCCAGGTTTGCGCCGAGGTCCTCCAGGACGTGCGCGGCGATGCCCTCGCCCTCGATCAGCAGCCCGAGCAGCAGGTGCTCGGTCCCGACGTAGTTGTGTCCCATCCGGCGGGCTTCCTCGAAGGAGATCTCGATGACCTTCTTCACCCGGCTGGTGGGGATGATCTGCTGGATGATGATCCGCTCGTTCCGGCCGAGGACGGACTCGATCGTCTGGCGGACCTTCCCGATTTCGACCCCCAGGTTCCCGAGGACCTTGGCGGCCAGGCCTTCGCCCTCGCGGAGCAGGCCAAGGAGAAGATGCTCAGTCCCGATATAGCTGTGGTGTGACCTCTCGGCTTCCTCCTGGGCGAGCGTCAGGACTTTCTTGGCTCGCTCGGTGAAGCGCTCGAACGGATACATGGCGCCCAAAGTTGTTTTCTTTTTTCTCCTAGCTGTCTGCCCTGGGTAGCGGGGGGATCCAGCACCTCCTCTGATCGAGATAGCTCAAGGCTACGAGGGGCCTCTGGACTAACTATAACGCCGGTTGTTCAGGCTTCCATTCCCTCCTTGGGACGGTTCCCGAACACCGCCGCTGGTACTTCATACCCAATTCCAGCCGAGGTCATGTAAAGCGCGGCGGAAAGAAAAAACCCCGCGGCCGGTCGGCGGCCACGGGGTCTTTGACGGCAGGCGCGGAGCCTACTCGTCCTCCTCGTCGTAGTCGGTGTCCTTCCGCTCCCTGCTGACGTAGCCGGCCGGCGGGTTGGTGAGCTGCTTCAGGCTCAGGGAGATCCGCCGGCGGGCGGTGTCCACCCCGATGACCTTGACCTGCACCTGGTCGCCGACCTTCAGTACGTCCTCGGTCTTGTCGACGTGGTCCCAGGAGAGCTCCGAGATGTGGAGCAGGCCCTCGATGCCGGGGACGATCTGCAAGAACGCCCCGTACTTCTTGGTCTTGGTGACCTCACCGTCCACGATCGAGCCGGCGGGAAGCGACGCGACCACCTGCTCCCAGGGGTCCTGCTGAAGCTGGCGGAGCGACAGTGAGATGCGGCTTTGGTCGGCGTCGAGCTTGATCACCTTGACCGATACCTCGTCGCCCACCTGGAGCACGTCGGAGACCTTGGAGACGCGGTCCCAGGACAGCTCCGAGATGTGGATCAGGCCGTCGGCGCCGCCGATGTCGACGAAGGCGCCGTAGGTGGTCAGGCCGGAGACAGTCCCCTTCACGGTGTCGCCGACACCGAGCCGGCCGAAGAGGTCGTCACGCCGGCGGGCGCGGTCCTCGTCCTCGGCGGCCTTCTGGCTGACGATCAGCCGGTTCCGCTTCCGGTTGACCTCCAGGATCTTGACCGGGATCCGCTGACCAACCAGCTGCTCCAGGTTGCCGGAGTAGGCCCGCGCCACCTGGGAGGAGGGCAGGAAGCCCCGCAGGCCGAGGACGTTGACGATCAGGCCGCCCTTGTTCTGCTCCCGGACCTCGGCCTCCATCACCTCGCCGGCCGTCTGCTTGTCGGCGGCCGTGAGCCAGGTGGTCTCGGCTCGCGCCCGGCGGAGGCTCAGGACGACGTTGCCCTCTTCGTTCTCCGACTGGAGCACGTAGACCTTGATCTGGTCGCCGGGCTCGAGGTCGATCGAGTCGGCTTCGCCCCTGAAACCGAGCTCCTTGTTGGAGATGACACCTTCGGCCTTGGCGCCGACGTCGACCAGCACCTCGTCGGGATCGACCCGGACCACGACCCCGTCGACGATGTCGCCATGGTTGAGAGTGCGGAATGCCTCCTCCTCGAACTGGAGGTAGTCATCCATCGTGAGCATGGGCGAGGACTCGTTCTCCTCACCCACGGCCGAGGCTTCCTTTTCCTCGGCCAAAAGCGCGCCTGTCTCTTTCGTCAAGAGATATAACCCCCTAAAAAGTATTGGTGTGGTCTTGGTCGTCAGAAATTTGCCGCCGCCAAAACGATGGTCAATTCTACCGCAGGGGGATGAAGTCAGAGCGGCTCCCCGAGCAGGTGGTTGTCGATCAGCCGGGTGTCGCCGACACTGACCGCCAGGACCGCCAGCCGGCCCGGTTTCGTGAAGTCGTCGGGGTCCACCACTTCGGCGTAATCGGGCACGACCAGCGATTCGGTCACCAGCTCGGCTGCCAGCGCCTCGCGCAGCGCCGAAGGGTCGCGGGTTCCCGCCAGGTAGGCGTCGTTCGCACGCCGGAGCGCCCGGTAGAGGACCAGCGCGGACGTTCGGTGCGCCGCGTCGAGGTAACGGTTCCGTGAGCTGAGCGCCAGGCCGTCCGGCTCGCGGACGATCGGGCAGGCGCGAACCTCGATCCCGGTGCCGAGGTCGGCGGCCATCCGCACTATCACCGCCACCTGTTGAGCGTCCTTGCGCCCGAAGTAGGCGCGGTCGGGCCGGACTGCCCAGAAGAGCTTGCTGACGACGGTCGCGACCCCCTCGAAATGGCCGGGCCGGAATGCCCCCTCCAGGATCTCGCCGATCCCTTCCACCCGGACCCGGGTCGCGTCCCCGGGCGGGTACACCTCCTCCCGCCGGGGAGCGAAGGCGGCGTCGACGCCGTGCCCCGCGAGAGCGGCGAGGTCGCCCTCGAGGTCCCGGGGATAGCGCTCGAAGTCCTCCTGCGGACCGAACTGGAGCGGGTTGACAAAGATGCTGACTACGGTCCTCGAGTTCTCGGCGCGGGAGGCGTCGACCAGGCTCAGGTGGCCCGCGTGGAGGGCGCCCATGGTGGGGACGAGGCCCACCGACTGGCCGGCGCGGCGCCAGACCGAGACCTGGTCACGGATCAGTGCCGTGGTCGCGACGACCAGCGGCCGCCGCTCAACGACCGCCGTATCCGGCCCCTTCGGACATGACCGACAGCCCGCCCGAGTAGCTGTGCTCGGCGTCCGGGAAGGTGCCGCCCTCAACCTCGGAGGCGTAGCTGCGCGCCGCGGCGATCACCTCTTCGGCGAGGTGGGCGAACTCCTTCACGAACTTGGGCCTGCGGCCCTGGCTCAGCCCCAGCATGTCCTGGATCACCAGCACCTGGCCGTCGCAGGCGGGGCCCGCACCGATCCCTATGGTGGGGATCTGCAGGCGGGCGGTGATCTTCGCGGCGAGGCTCGCCGGAACACCTTCCAGCACAATCGAGAAAGCCCCCGCCGCCTCCAGCGCGAGGGCGTCGGCGAGGATCCTAGCGGCGACGGCGGGCTCCTTGCCCTGGACCTTGAAACCGCCCATCCGGTGAACGCTCTGAGGGGTCAGCCCGAGGTGGCCCATGACGGGGATCGCGGCCTCGGTCAGGCGTCGGGTCACCTCGACCGCCCGGGGACCGCCGCCCTCCAGCTTGACCCCGTGCATGCCCGCCTCCTTCAGAAGGCGGCCCGCGTTGCGAACCGCGTCATCGGGCGAGGCCTGGTAGCTCAGGAACGGCAGGTCGCCGACCAGAAGGGCGTTGGTCGCGCCGCGGGAGACGGCCCCGGCGAGCATGATGAGCTCGTCCATCGTGATCGGCAGCGTGGTCGGATGGCCCAGCATGACCATCGCCGCCGAGTCGCCGACCAGCAGGACCGGGATCTCCGCGGCGTCGAGCAGCCTGGCCGTCGTGTAGTCGTAGGCCGTCAGCATCGCGAAGCGCCGGCCCTCGGCCTTGAAGCGCTGCAGGTCGAGCACTGTCGTCATCGAGGTTCACCTCCGGTCGCTGCCGGCGAACCGGTCAGCGCCAACAAGATCTCCGCCCCCTTCGCCGGATCCAGCCCAGCGGCCAGGGCCAGCTCGAGGGTCGCTCTTCCGAGAATACGGTATACGCGCGCCGGATCTTCCATCCCAGCCGCCTCCAGCTCGGCCAGGTGGCGCCGCACCGTTTCCGGGTCACCCCTCCGGATGGGGCCGATGAGGGCTCCCTCGAGGCCCTCGGCGCCGATGTTCTCGACCACTCCAAAGAGCAGCGGCAAGAGGGCGTCGACGGCGTCCGCGCGGCTCCAGCCGGCGGCCTCCAGCACCGTGGCCGAGGTCGAGATGAGCCCAACCAGGAGGTTGGAGGCCAGCACCGCGGCGACGTGGTAGAGGGCGCGCTCCCGGTCGGGGACCCGGCGGGGGCGGCCGCCGATGTCGAGCGCCAGCCGCTCCAGGCGGGTCAGCAGCGCCGGGTCCGCCGAGTCGATCCCGATCAGCGCTCCCCTGAAGGCCGCGGGTGCCCGCTCGACCGGGAAGGACTGGAAGGGGTGGAAGGACCCGACCGGGTGGCCGGCCGCGGTTGCTGGCTGAAGGGCCCCGAGCGGCTGCGAGCCACTCAGGTGGACAACGGCCGTGGCGGCGGGGACTCGGCCCGCGATCCGGCCGGCTACCGCCGCCAGCTCCGGGTCGGGGACGGCAAGGAAAGCCACGTCGACCAGCGGCGTCCGATCGGGAAGCTCGCGCCCGGATACCAGCTCGCAGCTATGGCCGGCGGCCCTGAAGGCGCCCGTAAGCGAGCGGCCGAGGCGACCGCGGCCGGCGACCAGGAGGTCCGTTCGGTTTCCCTGGCGGGTCTAGGAGGCGGTCTTGGATGAGCGCGAAGAGGCTGCCGGCCGCTCCTGGGCGAGGAGTGCGTCGAACTCTTCGGCATCAATCGTCTCGACGGTCTTCAGCTGCTCGGCGACCAAGTCCAGCTGCGGGCGCCGCTCGGTCAGTATCCGCTTGGCGGTCTCGTAGCCGTCGCTGACCAGCCCACGGACCTCTTCGTCGATAAGCGCGGCGATCTCTTCCGAATAGTTGCGCTGCTCGCCGATGTCGCGGCCGAGGAAAACCATCTCCTGTTTGACGCCCATTGCGACGGTGCCCAGCTTCTCGCTCATGCCCCACTGGGTCACCATCCGCCGCGCCGTGTCGGTGACCCGCTGGATGTCGTCGGAGGCGCCCGAGGTGATGTCACCGAAGACGATCTCCTCGGCGGCGCGACCGCCCATCGTCCCGGCGATCTGGTCCACCAGCTGCGAGCGCGAGACCAGGTAGCGGTCCTCCTCCGGCAGGCTCATCGTCCAGCCCAGGGCCATGCCCCGGGAGACGATCGAGATCTTGTGGACCGGGTCGCAGTTGGGCAGCGACTTCATGACCAGGGCGTGGCCGACCTCGTGGTAGGCGATGATCGACTTCTCCTTCTCGGAGATCCTCCGGCTCTTCTTCTCGGGCCCGGCGATGACGCGGGCGATGGCCTCCTCGAGCTCGTCCATCCCGATGACCTTCTTGTTGGAGCGCGCGGCGAGGATAGCGGCCTCGTTGATCAGGTTGGAGAGGTCGGCGCCACTGAATCCCGGTGTCTGGCGGGCCAGCACGTCGAGGTCGACAGTCGTGTCCAGCGGCTTGTTACGGGCGTGGACGTCCAGGATCGCCCGGCGGCCCTTGATGTCCGGCCGGTCGAGCGTCACGTGCCGGTCGAAGCGGCCGGGCCGGAGCAGGGCCGGGTCCAGGACGTCGGGCCGGTTGGTCGCGGCGATCACGATCACATGGGTGTTGGTGTCGAAGCCGTCCATCTCGACCAGAAGCTGGTTGAGGGTCTGCTCGCGCTCGTCGTGGCCCCCGCCCAGCCCGGCGCCACGCTGGCGGCCGACGGCGTCGATCTCGTCCACGAAAACGATGCAGGGGGAGTTCTTCTTGGCCTGGTCGAAGAGGTCGCGGACCCGGCTCGCGCCGACGCCGACGAACATCTCGACGAACTCCGAGCCGGAGATCGAGAAGAAGGGGACGCCCGCCTCGCCGGCGACGGCCTTGGAGAGCAGCGTCTTGCCGGTGCCGGGAGGGCCGACCAGCAGCACGCCCTTGGGGATCCGGGCGCCGAGGGCGACGAACTTCTCGGGGTATTTCAGGAACTCGACGATCTCAGTGAGCTCCTGCTTGGCCTCCTCGACGCCGGCGACGTCGCTGAAAGTGATCGCGGGCTTATCGCCTGCGATGAGGCGTGCTCGACTGCGCCCGAACGACATCGCCTGGTTGTTGCCACTCTGGGTCTGGCGGAGGATGTAGTACATGAACCCGCCGATCAGCAGCAGGAGGATCAGGTTGGGCACCAGCACCTGGATCCAGGCGGCCGTCGAGCTGGTGTTCTCGAAGGTGACGTCGACATTGTCTTTCGCCATGTCGGCGGCCAGGGTGTCGGTCGTGTCGGGCAGCTGGACGTCGTGCTTGTTGCCCTGGGCGTCCACGGCGGTGCCGTCGGTGCCTTTGATGTCGAGGGACTTGACCTGCCCCGCGGCGGCCTTGTCGACCAGCTGGGTGTAGGTCCAAGTGGTGCCCTTGCTGCCGGTTTCGAAGCTCTGCCAGGTGATCCAGAAGACCACCCCAAGCACGAGGACGAGAAGGAAATAGAAGAGGCTGGAGCGAGGGACGCGGATCACTTAGGAAGCTGACTCCTTGAGTTGGTGTCTCGATTCTAGCAGGGGGTTTTGCGAACTCACGAGCTCGGCGTGGACCGCCGCGCCGGCGCTGCCGGGAGCCCAGCGCGAATCGAGCGCGATGCCGGGCACCCAGGCGAGTTCGCCGTCGGCGAACACAAGAGGAAGCGCGTCCCGGAGCTGCCGCGGAACCTTGGCGTCGACCAGGATGTCCTGCAGCTTGCGGGTCCGTCCGAAGGGCCACGGACGCATCCTGAGACCCGGTCGCCGGGCACCCAGCTCGAGGTGGACGCCGGAGGGAAAGTGCGCGGCGCTCGGGCTGCCGCAGCCCGAGCAGGGACGCGTCGCCAGGGCCTGCGCGGCGGAGGCTGGCGGCTGGTCCCGGCTCATCACCAAGCTTTCATACCCAAGTCGGGCACGGACTCGGCCTGGAAGATCAATCGCGTCCCCGGTGCGACCGCCGGTGACGAGGCGGCCGAGGGTCACGAGGTGATCCGCCTCCAGCCCTGGGCGCGCGCCGGCCAGGCGCGCGTGGAGCTGGCGAAAGACCTCTGCGCGGACCGGCGAGCTCGCCTCTCGAAGCGCGGACCGGCCCGCCTCGAACCCGTCCCCCGCCAATGCCGCTGCGGCCTCCTCGACCCGCGCCTGCATGCCGGCGGCCCGGGCCGCGGCGGCGTGGAGCCGCCTGCTCAGGCCGGGCCGGGCGCGCTCGAGCTCGGGCAGCAGCTGTAAGCGGACGCGCACCCGCGCATAGCGAAGGTCGAGATTGGAGGGATCGCGTACGGGTTCGACGGCGCGACCCTTGAGGAATTCCTCAATCTCACTCCGCCAGGTGTTGAGAAGGGGGCGGACATAAGGGCCGCGGCGGGAGGGCATTCCCCGCATACCGGCCAGGCCGGCGCCGCGACCCAGGTTCAGCAGCACGGTCTCGACCAAGTCGTCGGCCGTGTGCGCGAGCGCGACGACGTCAAGGGAGCATTCTTGCCTGGCCGCATCGAGGAAGGCGTAGCGAGCGATGCGAGCGGCGGCCTGTCGCGACCCGCTGGCAAGCGGCTGGGAGCGATGGCCGGCGATCAGCCGGACGTCGTGCGCCGCGCAGAGCTCGGCGACCTTCAGCGCCTCGGCTCCCGACTCCGGCCGGAGGCGGTGATCGAAGTGAGCGGCCACCACAGGGACGCCGATGGCGATGAGCCCGAGCAGCAGGGCGGTTGAGTCGGGACCGCCGGAGAGCGCGACCAGCATCCCCCGCCGGTCGACGAGGGCCGACGCTGCCAGAGCCGCCGCCAGTGTGGTGGCGGTGGGTGGGTTCGAACCACCGACAACACGATTATGAGTCGTGTGCTCTACCACTGAGCTACACCGCCGGCACCCTGCGAAAGAAAAGAGACTACCGCGCGCTTACGGCGCGGAGCTTTCCCTTCTTCCTCTTGGCCCGGTGCTTGGCGATCGCGACTCGCTTGCGCTTGTTCAACTGGCGCTCCCTGCTTTCCGCCGAAAGACAAATAAGAGGAGCCGGCGGGACCAGCTCCTCGTGGATTCGTGAAATGGTTGCGGAGCTTGGATTCGAACCAAGGACCTTCGGGTTATGAGCCCGACGAGCTGCCGCTGCTCCACTCCGCGCCGACAATTATACCCGCGTCGGCAAAAGTGACCCAAAGAGCCCGGCTTACTTGAGGCGGCCGCCCCGCTTGGCTTCCAGGTTCCGCCTGACATCCAGCAACCGCTCCTCGCTCGACTTTAGGAACTTGCTCAGCCTCTCCTCGAAAACGGGGTCCGCGCCCTCCAGAAGGGCCTTGTCACGCTTGCCCTTGCGCCCTTTGGGAAGCACCGCCGCCGGCGCCTCGCGCGTCTGCTTCAGCGAGAGGTCGTACTTGCCGTTGGCCGGGTTGACCTGCATCACCTTGACCCGGATCGACTCGTTGAGCTTCAGGTGGTCCCGGATGTCGCGAACGTATTCGTAGGCGATCTCAGAGATGTGGATCAGCCCGGTCTGTGCGCCCGGGAGGTTGACGAAGGCTCCGAAATGGGTGATGCCGCTCACCGTGCCCTCGACGACCTGGCCGACCAGACCGGCGGACGCGGGTGCCGCTCCATTGGAGGAGGAGCCGTTGGCCGAGGAACCGTTGGGGGCGGGAGGCTGGATGTCCGGGATGGGGGAATCCTGGAGGTCCTCAACATCGACCGCCGACGGGTGCTCCGTCAGCGTCTCATCGGTGCCAGAAATCAGCTATCCACCTCCCCAGGGATACCCAAAGTCCGTATTGCCTCGCTCCACCGTTGGTTTTGGTCTTCACTGCCACCTTCACGACGGCCGGGGTTGCGGCGGGCGCCGGCCCGCCAACCACGTACACCTTCTCGTCGGGCCGCGCGTATCCATGCTGGCGCGCGTCCTCTCCCGCGGTGGCGCCGGTGCTGCTCGCGCTGAGGTCGCGAAGGTAGCCGCTGTTGGCGGCGGTTATGGCTGCGTTCTGTCTCTGCAGGTCGGCCGCCTGCGCGTTCAACTGCTGCGTGAAAATCACTTCCTGCGCGAACGCCACGGCGACCCAAACGGCCGTGACCAAGAGCACCAGAAGCAGCGCGAACTCCTTCGAAAGAGGCGCGGGCATATTCACTTTTCCGACCTTGGTTGCGGTGTTGATGCGACGCATGCTGGGATTGGATTTGTGCCCGGCGCTTAGTCACCGACGGGACGATTGGGGACGATAGCACAGGGCGATTCGATTGGGAACCGGCGCTGTTAGGTTGTCTCACTCCAGAGTGCCTCGAGTGCCGCGGGTTCGGCTCCGGCCAGCTCCACGCCGCGCTCCGAAGCGAGCTCTTCCAGCGCTTTGAACCGCTTCACGAAGCGGCGACCTGCGGCACGCAGTGCGTCCTCCGGGTTCACCTTGCGCTTGCGCGCGAGGTTGACCAGGGCGAAGAGCAGGTCGCCGAGCTCACGTTCGAATTCCTCCGGCGTTGCCGCCGCCTCCAGCTCGGCGACCTCCTCGGCCACGCCGCTCGCCGCCGCAGCCGCGTCGGGATAGTCGAAGCCCACGCGGGCGGCGCGCTTTTGGACCCCCAGGGACCAGGCCAGTGCGGGCAGCGTCGGCGGCACCTTGTCCACGACCGACTGCGCTGCCTCCCCCCTATCGGCGGCGGCGGCGAGCTTGTCGCGCTCCCAGTTCCTGAGGACCTCCTCGGCGTTCTTCACCTCGCGATCGCCGAAGACGTGGGGATGGCGCGCGACCATCTTGGCCGCCTCCTGCTCGGAGATGTCCACGGCGTCAAACCGCCCCTCGTCGGCGGCGATCTGGGCGTGCATGGCCACCTGCAGCAGCACGTCGCCGAGCTCCTCGCGAAGCTTCGACTCGTCTCCCGAGTCGATCGCCTCCAGCAGCTCATAGGTCTCCTCCAGGAGGTAAGGCCGCAGCGACTCGTGGGTCTGCTCTTTGTCCCAGGGACATCCGTCCGGAGCCCGCAGGCGGCGGACGACGTCGAAGACCGCCATCAGGCCGGGCGGGTAGGGCTGCTCAGACACCGGCACTGATTCTGGCATCCCCGTAGAGGTCCTCCATGGCGGCCAGCAGCTCGAGCAGGTCGCGCCTCCATTCCTCGGCACGCCGCAGCTTCAACCGGTTGGGGGTCACCCGGAGGCGACCCGCGCTCCGTCGGACCAGCTCGTCGACGTCGAGAGGCCGGTCGGGATCGACCGTCAGGACGACCTCCGGTCCGTCGGCCACCACCGACTGAAGCCCGAGCCGCTGGCCCAAGAGCTTGACCCGCAGCGAGTAAGCCAGGTTGTCGAGCTGCTGCGGCGGCGAGCCGTAGCGGTCCTTAAGGGAGCGGAACACGCCGTCGAGCTGCGCCTCGTCCTCGGCGGCGGCGAGCTCGCGGTAGGCCTGCAGGCGAAGCCTCTCGTCGCGGATGTAGGAGCGCGGGATGAAGTGATCGAGAGGCAGGTTGAGGTTCATCTCGCGGGTTGTGAGGATGTCCTTCACGAGGTCCTCGTCCCCACCGGTGCGCAGCTGCTGGACGGCGTGGCCGAGCATCTGGACGTACATCTCGAAGCCGACCGCGGCGATGGCACCGTGCTGCTCGGAGCCGAGAAGGTTGCCCGCACCGCGGATCTCCAGGTCCCGGAGGGCGATCTTGAACCCCATGCCCAGTTCGTGCAGCCCCTGCATCACGTCGAGCCTTTTGTCCGCGGTCTCGGTCAGCGACCGGGTGGGGTCGAAGAGGAGATAGCAGTAGGCGCGCTTGCCGGCCCGGCCGACCCGGCCGCGGAGCTGATAGAGCTGGGAGAGTCCGAAGCGGTCGGCGTTCTCGACCAGGATGGTGTTGACGTTGGGGATGTCCAGGCCGGACTCGATGATGGTCGTGCAGACGAGGACGTCGAAGCGGCCGCGGTTGAAGTCGACCATGACGCGAGCCAGCTCGTCCTCGGCCATCTGACCGTGGCCGACCGCGACCCTCGCCCGCGGCACCAGCCGCTGGACCCGCTCGGCGGCCCGCTGGATGGTCCGCACGCGGTTGTGCAGGAAGTAGACCTGGCCGCCGCGGTCGAGCTCGCGCTCGATCACCTGCCTGACGAGCTCGTCCTCGTCGGAGGTCACGTAGGTCTTGATCGGCTGGCGGTCTTCGGGCGGGGTCTGGATGACGCTCATGTCACGTATCCCGGCCATCGCCATGTGGAGCGTGCGGGGGATGGGCGTTGCGCTCAGCGTCAGCACGTCGACGTTCGAGCGGAGGCGCTTCAGGCGCTCCTTCTGGACCACTCCGAAGCGCTGCTCCTCGTCGATGATCACGAGCCCGAGGCGCTTGAAGCGGACGTCCTTTTGGAGGACGCGATGGGTGCCGATCACGATGTCCACGGTTCCCGCCTTGATGCCGGCGATCGCCCTGTCCGCCTCCTCGTCACTGGCGAAGCGGGACAGCATGGCCACCTCGATCGGGTAGGGCGCCAGTCGCTCCTTGAAGACCAGGAAGTGCTGCTGGGTCAGGATCGTGGTGGGCACGAGCATCGCCACCTGCTTCCCGCTCTGGACCGCTTTGAAGGCGGCCCGCAGCGCGAGCTCGGTCTTGCCGAAGCCGACGTCACCGCAGAGAAGCCGGTCCATCGGCCGCTCGGATTCCATGTCCGCCTTGATCTCAGCGAGGGCGGTCAGCTGATCCGCCGTCTCCTCGAAGGGAAAGGACGCCTCCAGCTCGCCCTGCCACGGCGTGTCGGGCTCGAAGACTATCCCGGGCTTAGCCTCGCGAGCTGCATACAGCTTGAGCAGGTCGTCGGCGATGTCCTCGACCGCCTTCTTGGCGCGGCTGCGTGCCTTCTCCCAGGCGCCCGTGCCGAGCCGGTTGAGGGGCGGCTGGCCCTCTCCACCACCCAGGTACTTTTGGACCCGGTCGAGGAACTCGACCGGCACGAAGAGGCGGTCGCCCTCGGCATATTCGAGCTCCAGGTATTCCCGCTCGGCGCCATCCAGCTCCTTCAGGCTCATGCCACGGAAGCGGCCAACGCCGTGGTCGACGTGGACCACCAGCTCGCCGGGCTGGAATTCGAGGCTGACGGTCGGCAATCCCTTGCCCGGGCCGCTCCGCCGCGTGACCGGCCGGCGCACCCGGCCGAAGAGTTCGTGGTCGGAGAGGAGCGTCAGTCCGAGTGCCGGGTTCTCAACCCCCACCGGCAGGTCCGCCTCGGCGTGCTGAAGGCCCTCGCCCGCCTCCAGGTCGAGGTCGAGCTCCACCTCCCGCGGAGGGATGCCGACCGCGGCCTCGCCCAAGAGGGCCTCGAGCCGTTCCGACTGCTCGGTCACCAGGATCACCGCCGACCGCTCGGCCAGCAGCCGCTTCAGGTTCGCCGGCTGGCGAACCAGCGGCTCCGGCTGACGCCAGCCGAGATCGACACCGCCCTCGGCCTCACCGGCCGTGATGGCGATCCGCAGATGGTCGGAGGCCTCGAGCCGCCTCGACCCCACCAGGGGCGGGCGGAAACCTGCCGGCAGCTCGCCATCGACGGTCTCGGCCTCGGAGAGGGACCGCGTCTCCTGCTCCAGCTCACGGACCTCAGTGATCTGGCGGGAGGGCTCGAAGTCGATCACGAGAGTGGACTCGGGGAGGTGATCGAAGAGCGACGGCAGGCTTGGGTCGAGGTAGGCCGAGAAGAACTCCAGCCCGGGGAAGGTGGCGCCGGCAGCGAGGCGGGTGAGGTCGTCTTCCCAGTCAGCCCGGACATCCGCCCGGAGGCCTCCGAGGTCCGTCCCCTCGCGCACCAGCGAAGCCGCCCGCTGGCCCCGCGCGCTTCCGACCACGAGCTCGCGACCGGGCCGGATGGTGACCCTCGGCACCGGCATGATCGATCGCTGGTTCTGGGCGTCAAAGAGCCGCAGGCTCTCGACCTCGTCCCCGAAAAACTCGGCGCGGACGGGCGAACGCCCGGTCGCCGGAAAGACGTCGAGGATGCCGCCCCGAACCGAGAACTGCCCCGGCTCCTCGACCAGGGCCTCCCGGCTGTAGCCGAGCTCGACGAGCTGGGACGCGAGCTCGTTGAGGTCGGCGCGGCCGCCGGGCTTCAGCTCGACCGAGGTCGAGGCCAGTAGTTGCGGCGCGATGGTGGGGCGCATGGCGGCCCTCCGTGAAGACACCAAAAGCGATGGTTCGTCGCCGGCCAGGGCCGCCAGGGCCTCGAGGCGGCGGCCGACCGCCGGGTCCATCGCAGGCGGCCGGTCGAGGAAGGAGATCGCCACCTCGGCGAAGAGGTAGGCGGCCGGTGCGCCAGCCAGCCAGGGACGAAGCTCGGCGAGGAAACGGTCGGGGTGGCGTACCAGCACGAGGGTGGTGATCTCTTCCGCCGCGGCCCGGCGCGCCAGCGCCCCGGCCACCAGAGCCCAGGCGCCGGCCGGAAGCCGGGCGAGCGAGGCGGAGGCGCCCCGCGTCGGGGCCCATCCCTCGAGCACACGCTGGTAGAGCGGGCTCACTTGATTTCCTCGCAGCCGAGCGAGCCGGCCTGGTTGTACTTGTCCATCGCTGCCTGGACGCCGCTGGCGAGCGCGAGCTGGAGTGCGTCGGCGACCCCATCGCGGACCTGGTCAAGCGATTCAGAATCGCGCTTTCCGAACCGTCCCAGCACGTAGCGGACGGCATCCCCCTCCGGGTGTCCGATGCCGACCCGGAAGCGGACGAACTCATGGCTTCGCAGCGAACTCATGATCGAAAGGACCCCGTTGTGCCCGGCGGCAGATCCTCCGCGCCGGATGCGGATCCGGCAGAACGGCAGGTCGAGCTCGTCGTAAACGGCCCAGACCGCCCCTGGCTTCAGCTCGAGGTCTCGAACCGCCGCCGCGACCGCCTGCCCGCTCAGGTTCATGAAGGTCTGGGGATGGAGCAGCCACACCCGGAGCTCAGGAGATACGTCGGCGTAGCCGACCAGGGATTTCCAGCGCTTGCGGCTGATGTTCACGCCCAAACGACGCGCGAGGACGGCCACGCATTCCGCGCCGAGGTTATGGCGGGTCGCTGAGTACTCGGGCCCCGGGTTTCCAAGGCCGACGATCAGGCGGTGCTCCAAGTGGCTCCAGTTCCGGCGCCCGGACGCGAAAAGGCCCGCGGCGGCGCCGCAGGCCCGGTCCGAGATTGTCCGGAAGCCTAAGCCTACCCGGGCGGCGCCACTGTCAAAAGCCGGCCGGGAGCCAAATGCAGGCCGAGGGCACTCAGGGTACCCAGGGTGAGCCGGGTCATCTCCACCTCCTCGACCGCCGACGCGTGGTCCCAGCCGAGAACGTGGAGGAATCCGTGGACCGTCAGCAGCAGCAGTTCCGCCTCCGGTGGGTGGCCAAACTCGGCGGCCTGCCGGAGGACGGCCGCCCAGGAGATGACCACGTCGCCGACGTGCCCGTCCCCGGGTTGTCCCGAGGGGAAGCTCAGCACGTCGGTGACGTGGTCCTCCCCCAGGAACTGGCGATTCAGCCGCCGGAGCTCCTGGTCGCCGGCGATACGCACCGCAAGGTCCCAATCGCCTCCGGGCAATCGGGCTGCCACCTCCGGCACGGCCGCCGCCGTCGCAACCGCCTCCCTGATTCGAGCTGCGGAAATTGATGAACGTGCGGCGTTGATGACCTCGACCAAAGCTTCGCCCGAGATTCTCGCCCAGCGGGCCTTGGACGGTCACCTCGATTACCCTGAATCCTTCAGTGAGCGACCTAGTGCAGTTCCTCCACGCCAGGCTCGCTCTCGCGGAGGCGCTCTTCGCCTTCCTGCTCGCCGTCTGGGGCAGCTACCAATACTTCCGCCACAAGGCGCTCAGCGGTGGATTCAGGTCCGCCTACGTGCTGCTTTGCGGCCTGACCGCCGTGCAAGGCCTCCTCGGCCTCGGAAACCTCCTGCTCGGCACCCACCTCCACAACTCGCTGCACCTCGTGTACGGGATCTTCGCGGTGCTCTTCCTGCCGGGCCTCTACTTCTACTCCGTGTCGGGTCGGGCGTCGAAGGCACGCGAAGCCGCCTTTCTCGCCGCGGCCTGCTGGGTGGTCCTGGTCGCGTTCGTCCGCGGCTTCATGACCGGAACCTAGAGATCAGGCGGTCCGAAAGGCGACCCCGACGCCATAGGTGATGACGGCGACAACGGTGCCGACAAGCGTCATCTCCAGACCCGACCGAAGCGCGTTTTTGCCCGTGAGGAAGCTCCTCGCCGATCCCATCAGGAAGAGGCAAGCGACACAGATAAGCGCGGTGATGACGAGGGCCAGGAAGGCGCTGCGACCCGATATGGCCCGCGCGAAGAGGTAGCCGAGCACCGGTATCAGGCCGCCGAAGACGGTCGCCACGCCTGCGACCGCAGCCTCTCGGGTTGGATTCTCGAACTGCCCGGCGTCCAGGCCCAGCTCCTCCCGCGCCTGGGTCTCGAGCCAGATCCTTTTGTCCTTGGTGATCCTGGAGACGATGGTCTCGGCCTCGCCTTCGGTGAGGCCCTTGGCACGGTAGATGCCCTTCAGCTCCTCCCGCTCCAGCTCGGGCATCGCCTCGATCTCGGCTGCCGCCCGGGCGAGCTGGTCCTCGTAGATCTCACGCTGCGACTTGGTGGCTAAGTATGCCCCGCCCGCCATCGAAACTCCCGACGCGGTCATCGCCGCCAACCCTCCGACCAGCACGACGTGGGGGTCCACGGTGGCGCCGCCGACGCCGGCCAGCACGCCCAGGGTTGCGGTCAATCCATCGTTGACTCCGTAGATCACGTTGCGGATGCTCTCGATCCCGCCCGAGTGCCAGCGCTCGTCGATCTTTTCAGCGTCGTCACCGCGCGCGTGGGCGGTCTCTTCCGGGATCAGCATCCGAAGGATCTGCTTAGCGGCATCGTCATCGGTCGCGGTCATCTGACCGAGATAGGCCCGCAGCATCCTGCCCTCGGCGAGGCCGGCCATCGACATCACAGGGCCGACGCCGAGGACCCTCGCCAGGACACCCAGGACGGCCACGCCCGCCGTCGAGCGGAACCGTGGGACCGCCACTCCACGGTCGGCCAGGTAGGAAGCCCACGCCTTGGCGTGGCGCCTCTCGTCCGCGGCCAACTGCTCGAGCTGCTTCTTGGTGGCCGGGCTGCGCGCAACCCCCGCCAGGCGCGCGTAGAGGTCGGCC
>DATLQT010000005.1:0-8501 GCA_035535055.1 Candidatus Dormiibacterota bacterium
GAGCCCCACCGGATCGTTGGCCCGGGACCTTTGGTCATGACCATGACGCGCATCCACAAGTCGGTGCGTGAGTACGACGTCTTCGCTCGCAAGGCCAGGGTCGAGCCGCTCCGCCATGTCGGCAGGGTCGTCGCGCCCGACGACGGCCTCGCCCAGGCTTACGCCCGGGCGACCTACGACGAGGAGCGCTGGGTCGAGATGGTGATCGTCCCCCGCAGCGCCGTCATCACCGTCACCGCTCCGGGCGAAGAATGACCGCGACCCCGGTCAGTGACGTCGTCCTCTCGCTGGCGGACTGCAAGCAGCTGCTCGGGCTGCGCTACGCGGAGTGGTGCAGCGCGACCCCGACCCTGGAGGCGGACATCGCCGCCGCCGCGATGGGGCTCGACGACCTCGGTCACAGCCGGGTGCTCGCGGGGTGCCTCACCGAGCTCGGCCCGGACCCCCGCGGGCCGGAACGCGAGACCGACCCGGGCGCCTATCGCAACGTCGCCTTCCTCGACGAGACCTGGACCGACTGGAGCCAGTTCGTCGCCGCCAACGCGATCTTGGACACCGCCTTCACGGTGATGATCGAGTCCCTCGTCGAGGGGGACGTCGAGGTGCTTCGGACCAGGCTCCGCAAGATGCTCGGAGAGGAGCGCTACCACTTCCTTCACGGCCGCAGCTGGCTCCAAGAGCTGGGCCCGACTCCCGCGGTCAATCGCGCCTGGCAGGAGGCGGCCGAGTGGTTCGGCCCCGACGGCGCCGAGCTGCGCCGGCGGCTGGCGGAGCGCCTCGAGCAGCCGGAGCCGAACCTGGAGGTCGACTGGACCGCGTGGGACCCGGTCCGCCGCCGGACCCGACCAGGGGCGATCGACCGGAGAACCTTCGACATGCTCCGCGGCCTCGAGGAGAAGCGCTACGGGATCGTCAAGGAACAAACCCCGGCCCGAGGCTGAGCACCCGCGATCGGCGCCCCGCTGCCCCTTCTGCGGGAGCCGCAGCAACGAGGTGATCTCCCTCTTCGGCACCCAGGCGATGACGCTCCAGTACCGCTGCTTGGAGTGCGGTTCGCTCTACGAGGCGATCAAGTACGACGCCGGTTCTTCCGGCGCCGCCCCTTCGGAGGTTCGGGTGGCTCCTCCTCAGCGCCGGCCTGGCGGCGCCTGACCACCGCCAGCGGGATGCCGGCGAGGACCACGATCAGGATCGCCAGCGCCACCAGGATCGGAAGCAGCTGACCGCCACCCACCTTGGCCCCGCTGGTCGAGTTTGTGCTGCTGGCGGGATAGCCAGCCATGAAGTAGCCGGTGGTGCTGACCTGGCTGCTGATGTCGGAGCAGCCGGTGCTGGTGCTGGCCGAGGACGGGAGGGCCTGCCAGGCGCCGCCCGGCTGGGCGACGTAGATGCTGGAGGGCGCCGGCAGCACCGTCGAATAGAGGAGGCGAAGGTTGGACGTCTTTGTCATCGGGGTCGAGGAGCTGACCAGGTAGACGTTGGTGACGACCGCGATGCCGGGGGCGGCCGGATAATCGGCCACCGGCTTGATGTCGATGATCTCGTCGGACCCACCCGCCGGCAGCTGGAAGGCGTCGGGGATGAAGCTCAGCTGCGCCTGCGGGTTGTCGTCGGCGGTAGCCACGTACCCCGGGCTGACGATCGGCTTGCCGCTGCTGTCGTGGGTGATCTTGATGGCGCTGTGCCCCGCACCCGGCGGCGTCCCCGCCCTGACCTGGGGCGGCGGCTTGAGGAACTTGTAGTCGACCGGCGGGCAAAAGCCCTCGAAGAATCCTGGCGGGGTTTGGAAGGCGACCACCGGGTAGGCGGCCGCGACCAGCGCCAGCACCAGGAAGACGAGGCGAGCCCGGGTCACAGGGCGAGGTCGGCGAGGGCGTGGCCGATGATGGGCCCGACGAGGTCGCGGGCGGCCCAGCGCCAGGCGCCGAGGACCAGGCCCGCCGCGAGCACGGCGAGGAGGAAGAGCGGCGGGTGCGAGAGCAGGTGGGCAGCGGCGAAGGTCAGCGCCGAGCCGAGGACCGCCGCCAGCGGGCCCCATGCGGCTTCGAGCGCGGCGTAGAGGGCTCCGCGGAAGGCGAGCTCCTCGCCGACCGCGATCAGGATGGCCGAGATCGCCATCGGGGCGGGCAGCACAGGTGCTCCCTGCCAGCGGACCGCCGCCGGCAGGAGCAGGACGGCGGCCAGCGCCAACCCGGCCAGCAGCTTCAGCCCCAGGTTACGGCGGCTCAACCCGAGCGCCTCGGGGCGCCAGCCGAGTGCGCAGAGCCCGAGCGCTAGGCCGCCAAGCGCGATCGCCGGGATGGGCCCATTCGCCTTCTCGGCGAGGGCGCGCACCCACTCCACCGCGACCACCGCGAACGCTGTGACGCCGAGCCGGACCATTGACAGAATGCTAGGTGGCTGGGCGAAATGACTCCGCCCGCTCCCTCCCCCGCGCGGGCCAGGAGCCCGGCGCCTCTCTGTGCCGCCGCGTCCGGCGGCGACACGCCCCGACTACGAGCGGGTGACCGTCTCCGCCTCGGGGAGGGGCTCGGTCACCAGGGCCTGGAAGATCGGGACCAGCTCGGGATCCCACTGGGTCCCGGCGCCCGCCGTGAGCGTGTCCAGGGCCGCCCGGGCGCTGGCTCCCTTGCGGTACGGACGATCGCTGGTCAGGGCGTCGAAGGCGTCGCAGATGGCGACGATCCGGGCCGGCAGCGGAATCTCCTCCGCGGCCAGCCCGTCGGGATAGCCGGTGCCGTCGAAGCGCTCGTGGTGGTGGCGGATTATCGGCAGGAGGTTGTGCGCCGAGCGCAGGGGACGGGCGATCTCCTCGCCGGTGAGGACATGGAGCTTCATCACCTCGAACTCCTCCGGCGTCAGTGGTCCCGGTTTAAGCAGGATGTTGTCGGGGACGCCGATCTTCCCGATATCGTGGATCACACCGCCCCAGAGGAGGTCGTCGAGCGTCTCCTCGGGCAGGCCGACCGCGCCACCGAGGCGGCGGGCGTGGATGCCGACCTGCTCGGTGTGGGCCTCCGTCGAGCTATCCTTCGCCTCGACCGCGCGGGCGAGGGCGAAAATCGTTCTCTGTGCGCCGTCGAGGCGGTCGTAGAGCTGCTTGACCCGGAGCAAGGACCGCACCCGCGCAACCAGCTCCACCCGCTCGATGGGCTTGACGATGAAGTCGTCAGCGCCGACCTCGAGGCCTCGGACGCGATCGGCGACCTGGCCCAGCGCGGTGACCATGACCACCGGCAGGAGCCTGCCCTCGGGAGACTCCTTGATCCGCTGACAGACCTCGTAGCCGTCCATCCCCGGCATCATCACGTCGAGCAGGAGGAGGTCGGGTTGCTCACTCCTAAACAGCTCCAGGGCTTCCACCCCGTCGGTCGCGGTGATGACGCGGCAGTCGACGTCGACCAGGCAGCCCTCGATCAGCTCCAGGTTGAGGGGATGGTCGTCGACGACCAGCACCACGGGAAGGGCGCGGACCGACTCAGTCACGGATCAGTACCCCGGGGTGGAGCGCCACGGCCGCTGAAAGTATGGGCAAAGAATGAGTCCGCGGGTGATCCCGGAGCGCCTCTCTCAGCCATTCCTGGTCGGCCTCGCGGACAAGGTCGCCGACGATGATGCCGGCGAGGCGGCGCCGCCTCGCGATGATCGCAGCCTCGCGGACCGTGCCGGTGGCGATCACCCGATAGGGCCCCATCTCCAGGTGGGTCAGCAGCCCGGGGTCCTCACCCTCGCTATGGATGACGAGCAGGAGAGGGCGGGCGTCAGCAACCTCGCCCGGGCGGATCCGCGGGATGCTGATGGTGAAGGTGCTGCCGGAGCCGGGACTGCTTTCGAGCCGGATGCTGCCGCGCATCAGCTGCAGCAGCCGGCGACTGAGAGCGAGGCCAAGGCCGGTGCCCTCGCTCTCAGAAGATGGCCCTTCGACCTGGGTGAACTCCTCGAAGATCCGCTGCTGCTCGGATTCGGGGATGCCGATGCCGGTGTCGGAGACGGCGACCTCGGCGGCTCGTCCGGAGCGGGTGGCCGTGATCCGAATCAGGCCGCCGGGCCCCGTGAACTTGATCGCGTTGGAGAGCAGGTTGAGCATCACCTGAAGGAAGCGACGGCGGTCGGCCCGGATCCAGATCGCGGGCGCCGGGTCCACGATCAGGTCCAAGGGCTTGAGGTCCGCGATCGGCCGCAGCTGGCTGGTGGCCTCCTCAAGCAGCGGTTGGAGCTCGATCGGCTCCAGGTCGACCTCCATCTGCCCCGCCTCGACCTTGCTGAGATCGAGGACGTCGTTTATCAGCGCCAGCAGGTGGCGGCCGCTCGACTCGATGTGGCCGACGTAGCGCCGCTGGCGCTCGTTGAGCTCGCCGGTTCCGCTGCCGGCCAGCAGCTGTGAGAACCCGAGGATCGAATTGAGAGGCGTGCGCAGCTCGTGGCTCATCGCGGCCACAAAGCGTGACTTGGCCTCGCTCTCCTGGCGCATGATCTCCGCCTCCAGGCGCTCGGAGAGGTCGCGGATCGAGGCGGAGAACATGGCCTTGCCGTCTTGCTGGAAGAACGCCAGCGAGATCTCTGCGGGAAACTGGCTGCCGTCGGCGCGCTGAGCTGTCGTCTCCAGCCGGCGGCTCTGGGGTCGCTCACGGGCGCCCTCGAGTTGCGCGAGGTGGCGACGGTGATACTCGCGAAGCTCGGGCGGGACAATGACCTCCCAGATCTCCCTGCCGACGACCTGGTCACGGCGGTGGCCGAAGGTGCGCTCGGCGGCGGGGTTGAACTCCACGACCAGGCCCTCTTCGTCGGCCGCGATCATGCAATCGAGGGCCGATTCGACGATCGCGCTCTTTCGGGTTTCGCTCTCGCGCAAGTCCTCGTGGAGCCGGGCCGCCTCGAGCGACGGTGCGACCTCGGCCGCCAGGAGGCTCAAGAGCTGTACGTCGTCAGCTCCGAACTGGTGGGGAACACCGTAATTGACGGCCACGGTGCCGACCCGGCGCTGGCGGACCTGGAGGGGTACCACGAGCGCGCTCGCAACGCGCCGCACCTCGCTCTCCACGCGGCCCTCCCAGCTCGGGTAGTCGGGGATGACGACCGGCTCGCCGGTGGTGAAGGCGAGGCCCTGGGCGCCGGCCGATGCGACCGGGATGACCCTGTCAGGGTCGAAGTCGATCTCGCTGTCGGCGAGGATCCGGAGGCCGCCGAGCTCCTCGTCGTACCAGCAGATCGATCCGCCCGCCGAGCCCAAAAGGTCCCGCGCTCTGCGGGAGGCGATCATCGCCAGCTCGGCCGGCTCGAGGACGCCGGCCGCGGCAACCGCGACGTCGTTCAGCGCCTGCAAGGTCTCCGCCCGCCGTTGGCGTTCGTCCGCCACTGTGGCCGCCGCCAGTGCCGGGCCGATCTGGGCGGCGACCATGGAGAGGATCTGGATGTCGTTCTCCGACCAGTGGCGGGACGAGCCTGCCCAGACACCGATGGCGCCGACCGCCACGTCGCCGGCCACCAGCGCGTCGGTCATGCAGGCGGCGACACCATTGTCGACCGAGGTTGCGAGCCGGGCCGACCAGGCACCGTAGTCGTCGATCGCGAAGAGGCGGCGCTGGCTGTAAGCCAGGCCGACCGCGCCCTCATCCGGCGCCAGCACCGGCTCGACGACCCCGTCGGAGGTAGCGTTGAGCGGCACCAGCACGCCCCGACGGTGGTCGAAGCGGAAGATCACAGTCCCCTCCACCTCGAGCATCTCGCGGCAGCGCTCGGTCGCAACCCTGGCGAGCTCGTGAGGGTCGAGGACGCCGCCGGCGGCAACCGCCAGCGCATGCAGCGATAGGAACACGCGGGCCTGCTTCTCGCGCTCTGCGCTCAGCGAGGCCGCCTGGATCGAGGGCGCCACCTGGGCGGCCAGCAGCAGCAGGACGTCGCGCAGCTCGGGCCCAAAGTAGTGCGGAACCTCCGAACGCACCAGCAGGCAGCCCAAGAGCTCGTCCCCGACCCTGAGCGGCACCCCGATCATGCTCGCGACACCCCCGTCGACCGCCCACTGGAAGGCATGCTCCCAGTTCGGGTAGTCGCCGACGACGACCACCTCGCCGGTGAGCTTGATCTGGCCGCTGACCTCCTTCCCCGCCTCCAGGCCTTCCGAGGGAAAGGTGGCCGGGTGGTTGTCCGACAGGACCCGGAACCCATCGGCATCGAACCAGACCAAGGTCGCGCTCCAGCCTCCCACCAGGTCCCGCGCATTGTCGGTCACCAGCCGCGCCAGCTCGACCGGGTCGAGCACCCCGCTGGCCGCCAATGCGACCTCGTGCAGGGCGCGAGACACCCGCGCCTGGGCGGCAGCCCCGTCGGGCCGCGCGGAAGCGGAGCGCATCAGGCGCATGACCTTCGCACGTAGTGACAAATAGGGCAAACCCCCTGCGAGTTGCGGCCATTCCGGTTACGTCAAGCCGTCAATGTGAGGACGACGATCAACAATGGTGGTCGAGGAAGCGCTCCGCTCCCCCCAATCCAAGGAGAAAAGCAATGGCCGAGAGAGTTCATTCGCGTCACGCGCCCGGGTGTCCCAACTGCAATGCGGAAACCAGGATCGAGCCGGAGGTCTGCGGGTGCCTCACCGAGGGGTATACCGAGGGCCTCAAACGTTGGGCCGACTCCTGCCCCTGCTGTTTCAGCGACAGCTACCCCCAGGGTTTGAAGAAGGCGCTCGCGGAGGCGCTGGCATGATCGACACCCGCAAGCACGACCCGGCAGGCTGCGACTGCGACCCGTGCAAGCCGCAGGCGCACCCGGAGGCCGCGCCCGGCCTCTGCAACTGCCTGGAGGACGGGCTCCGAGCCAGCCTGCAGCGCTGGAAGGAGTCCTGCGACTGCTGCTTCGGCGAGGCCTATCCCGGCGGAATCGAGGAGGCGATCGAGTTGGCGCGACCGAGCTAGTGCTATCGGGCCCGCCGGCGGCGTGAGGCCGCGGCGGCCTCGACCGGCGGCGCCTCGTCCTGGACGGTGGCAGTCTCGAGGTGGAAGCCGCGCCACCAGGTGACGCGCTCGGCATCGAAGCGCAGGCCCTGGCCGGGCGGCGGTTCCTCCATCTCGTAGCGGGCTGCCACCCTGCCCTTGGCGTCGGCGTCGGCGCTGAAGCGCCCGCGGAGGTAGGCCCCGATCATCCGCGTCGCCCGATAGGGGTGGTGAGACTCGATCGCCACTCCCCCGACCGCCCGCCTCGAGATGCCCAGGAAGGCGGCCACCGCGGTCACCAAGGACAGGTGGCCGTCACTCGACCAAAGGGCCGGCGCCATCAGCGGCACGCCGTCGACGACGGTGCATGCGTAGGCGACCGGGGTCCGGGTCAGCGACCGGCGCACGCCGGAGGGAACGCCGGGGACCAGGGCAGGGCCGGCCGGCGGCATCCCCACCGACGGCAGCGACCAGACCCGGGAGATCCTGAGCCTGATCAGGGCCCGGTTCTGGGGCCACCAGTCGCCGGGGATGCGCGCGAGGTCGCGCAGGTAGCCGCCGATGAAGGCGGCATTCTTGACGGCGTAGCCAGCCAGGTTGAGATAGAGCCCGGGACCGCCCATCACGCCGGCGACGATCCCCGGCACCGAGCGAGGGTCGTAGACCTCGGCCTCACCCTCGAGGAGGACGCAGACCCCGCCGCCGTCGACGAGGAAGCTGGCCTGCGGGCGCTTCCTGGCGAGCCCTACCTTGACGGCATGCCGTGAGGTGGTCAGCCAGATCGAGTCGCCGCCATGGTGAAAGGCGGCCGGGTTGACCAGAGGGTAGCGGCCTCCGTTGAAGGCGACCATGCCGATCCGGGCGCCGGCCAGCAGTGCGCGCGTGTCGGCATCGAGGTTCACTTGAACCGTAAACGTACCGAAAGGGGGAGCCGGGCCCGGGCTTCAGTCGGTCAGTGAGGGCTCCCCCGCGTCGGTCAGGCAGCCGGCGATCCGGCGAGCCTCCCTGCGAATGGCCGCCACCTGGGCCGGCTGCAGCGCGACCCGGCGGGTGCTGGCTCCGCAGAGGGTTCCGAAGAGCTCGCCGCCGGGAAGTTCCACCGGCGCCGAGACGAAGGTTTGGAAGCGCAGGAAGCGGGCCACGTCGCTGTCCGGATAGGCGACCGGCACGTCGTCGCTGTGGTCGGGCGCCATCCCCTCGATCACGTAGCGGCAGACGGCGTCCGAGTAGTCGAGCTTCACCTGCTCGGGGATGAAGAGGCGGTCGGGAGCCACGTTCAGCGAGGCCAGGATCTCCTGCTGATGGTCGTGCCAGGTGATGCGGGTGAGATAGATCGCCTCCAACCCGGTGGCGGCGGCGAGCTCCCCAAGGATCGGCCTGACGATTGATCCCAGCCGCAAAGCAAGTGCGATCGCAAGATAGTCGCCCTTCCCGGGCTGATTGAGGCGCCGGGGCGGCTACGACTGACCGCCGAAAAGCCTACGCCTAGCTGAGATTCCTCCATACCTATGAGACACCCGCACCTAGGGTGGCGGCATGCCGAACGCGTCCCACGACTCAGCTGATCCCTAG
>DATLQT010000006.1:0-6465 GCA_035535055.1 Candidatus Dormiibacterota bacterium
GGACTGGCAGCTCGGCTGGCACCCCTGCTCGATCGCCTGCGCTGACCGCGGGCGACTGCGCCGGGGCCGGGGTGGCAACCGCGTCCTCCGACGGCTCCAGCTCTCTGGGCGGGCGCACCAGCGGCCAGCTGACGGCCATCCGGGTGCCACCGGCCGGCGAATCGGCCACCTCCCAGCGGCCCGCGGTCGCGTTCACGATGGCGTTCCCGATCGCCAGGCCGAGCCCGGCGCCGCCCGGCTTGTCGTTGGCGCGGTGGAAGCGGTCGAAGATCCGGGCCCGCTCCTCGGCGGGGATGCCGGGCCCGGAGTCGTCGACCGCGAGGCGGACCCTGCCCTCGCCGGTGACGACGGAGACCTCGACCGAGCCCTGCCCGGGGGTGTAGCGGCAGGCGTTGTCCACCAGCACGCCGGCCAGCCGGTCGATCCAGTCGGCCGGTGCGGTGACGAGCGGCGGCGCCAGCGCGGTCACCCGTCCCTCGAGCTTGATGCCGCGCTGGTGGGCGACATGGCGGAAGCGGGCCACGGTCCCGGTGGCGATCTCGCCGACGTCGACGGTGTCCAGCCCCGGCCGGTCCGGCTCCGACTCGAAGCGCGCCAGCCAGAGCAGGTCCTCGACGATCCGCCGGAGCCTGGCGCCCTCGCTCGCGATGCGCTCGATGGTGGTCCGGTAGGACTCGGCGTCGCGTTCTTTTTGGAGTGCCAGGGATGCCTCCGCCTCGATCACCGTGAGCGGCGTTCGCAGCTCATGGGACGCGTCGGCCGTGAAGGCCAGCTGGCGGCGGCGCGCCTCCTCGACCGGCGCGATGGTGCGGCGGGCGAACCAGAGCGAGCCGAAGAAGGTCAGGAGGAGCAGCGGGAGGCCGAAGCTGCCCTCGATGATCGCCAGCCGCAGCGTCGAGGCGTAGACGTCGGCGACACTGCGGCCGACCACCAGCCAGCCGGCGGACTGGCCGCTCGAGAGGTCCAGGGCGGGGATGCTCTGGACCCGGTAGGGCTGCCCGTCGATGGTCGCCGAGGCCGGCGCAACCGGGTGCAGTCCTGAGGGGGCCGTGGGCGCGCCGGGCATCGCCAGCACGACGTTGCCGTCATTGCCATAGAGCCAGGCGAAGATCGGCACCGCGGAGGCCTCCGGGCGCGCGTTGCGGATGAACTCGGGGTTGCCGTGGGCGAACTCGAGAACCCGGCCGGTGACCTGCGCGTCGGCGTCGGCGACCAGGCTCCGGAAGACGCCGACGTCGATGGCCGTCATCACGATCACGTAGAGCGCCAGGACGACGACAGTTGGGATGGCGGCCATCCGCGCCAGCCGCCAGCGGGGGCGCTTCATGCCTCGACCAGCCGGTAGCCGGCGCCGCGGATGGTGAGCAGCTGGACATCCGCGCCGGCCAGCTTGCGCCGCAGGTTCGCCATGTGGACGTCGATCGTGTTGGAGCCGATCTCGGCGCCGGCCTCCGGCCAGGCGTGGCGGGCGATCACCTCCCGGGTGACGATCGCCGGCGAGCGGCGGAGCAGGAGCTCGAGGATCGCGAACTCGACGCCCGTGATGCCGACGTGCTGGGCGTCGATGGTGACCAGGCGCCGGGCCGGGTCGAGCGAGAGCCGGCCGCGGGTGAGGATCGGCTCCTCCACCTCCGGCGGGCGCCGGAGCAGGGCGCGCAGCCGGGCCAGCAGCTCCTCGAACTGGAAGGGCTTGACCAAATAGTCGTCGGCGCCCGCGTCCAGGCCCTGGACCTTGTCGGCGGTGGTGTCCCGCGCGGTCAGCATCAGGATCGGGGTCCGGATCTTGAGCTTGCGCGCCTCCCGCGCCACCTGCTCGCCGGTGAGGCCCGGCATCCGCCAGTCCAGCACCGCCGCGGCATAGTCGTAGATGCGCAGCAGGTGAAGCGCGTCATCGCCCTGGGTGGCGGTGTCGCAGACATAACCCTCCTCGGTGAGGCCCCGCTCCAGGACGGAGAGCACCCCCGGGTCGTCCTCCGCGATCAGGACGCGCATCTCGCGCCCAAGCTAGCAGGCAGCCGGACGCTTAGAACGTCCGCCGCTGGTTTGGTCGGGCCGGACCGCCGGCTGGGGTCGAGGGGCGGGGGACCCGGACGACCACCAGCGGCGACGGCCGAAAAAGGAGAAGTTGTCCAAACAAGGACCAGGCCATCCGGACGGTGACCATCAAAAGCCCCGCGGCGACGGTCGCCAGAAGAGCGGGCACGCCCGGCGCCAGCAGCGACGCGGTGCCTTCGGCCAGCCAGGTCCGGAACATGAGCCAATGCTGGGAGGCGAACCTGAAGTGGCCATGAAAAGCCCCCGCTGCTAGCCCTGGAAGAAGCCCCCGTCGACGTTGAGGGCCTGGCCGGTGATGCCCCGGCCCTCCCTGGAGGCGAGCAGCAGGCAGACCGCCGCCACCTCCTCGGGGGTGACCAGCCTCCCCTGGGGCGTCAGCAGTGGCTCCAGCGCCTGCTCGCGGCTGCGGCCGGTCCGGGCCATGATGTTGGCGACCGACTGCTCGGTCATCGGCGTGTCCACGTAGCCGGGACAGACGCAGTTGAAGGTGATTCCCCGCCGCACGTTCTCGGCCGCCAGCGCACGCATCAGCCCCAGCAGCCCGTGCTTGGCCGCGGTGTAAGCCGCCACGTAGGGCATGCCGACGCGCGCCGCGACGGACGCGATCGCGATCACCGCGCCCTCTCCCCCCTCCAGCAGCAGGGGCAGCGCCGCCCGGGTGAGGAAGAAGGGCCCGTCGAGGTCCACCGCCATCACCCGCCGCCAGCTCGCCGTGTCCAGGTCAATGAACTTGTGCGAGGTGGCGATGCCGGCGTTGTGAACCAGCAGCTGGAGGCCGCCCATACGCTCTTTGACGACCGCGACCGCGGCCCCGCAGGCAGCCTCGTCGGTCACGTCGAGCGGGATGGCGATCGCTCCCCCGCCGCACTCGGCGGCGACGGCCTCGATCTCGGCGCTGGTCCGCGCCGCGACCGCCACCCGTGCCCCCTCGGCGGCGAAGGCGAGGGCCACCGCGCGGCCGATGCCGCGGCCGCCTCCAGTAACCAGCGCCGTCATCCCGTCGAGCCGCCCCATTTGGGTGAGAGCCTAGTTGTGCCTCGGGCATCAACGCAGGGCGGCCGACTGCCGGAAGCGAACGCTTCATTGCCGGCGGCGCCGCCCTCGTCGGCGCCGCCAGTACGCTGGCCGGTTAGTCGGAGGCTTTCTCGGCCGCCTCGCCGCGCTTCACGATGTCGCCCGGCTGGAAGAGGATCCCCTGGAGCGTCTGGCGCCATTTCGGCATCTTCCGGAGAAGGAATTCGAGGTCCATCCCGAAGTGCTTGAACTCCTCCTGCTGGGCGTCCTCCATGATCGCCCGCGCCTCGGGGTCGGGCTCGACCGAAAGGCGCTGCTCGTACCAGCCGATGGCCTCCGCCTCCTCGGTCAGCGCGGCGAGAATCCGCGCCTTGGTCCGGGTCTGCGGGCTCAGTTCGCCGGCGGGCTCGTGGTACTGCTCAAATCCCATGCCCCCAGCCTATCGGGCCGCGCGGAGTTCCAGGGTTGCTGCCTTGTTAGGTGGTTTGCGCACACTCTTGCGTGCAGGTTTGTGGTAGCGTCCCGAAGTCGGTTTCGCCTGAGCATTCTCTTCCCCACGTCCTGGTCGGCTCGGGCTGGAAGGCTTTCCGCGACTTAAGTTCCAGTTGCGAGGGCCGGTCACCTGGGGGAAGTTCTCTTGTTTCAGTTCATCAAGGTGTTTTCGCTTGTCTTCGCCGTCGGGGCGTCTTTGATTCCAGGCCACCACGCGACCGCCGCCCACCGGGCGACCGCCGCCCACCGGGCGACCGCGCCCACCACCGGCCTACCGGCGCTGGCGGATAGGCCCAAGGTGGACGGCCAGTCGGTCGAGAGCTGGACCGCCTTCGAGGCGGCCGCGGAGGCGGCAGCCGCCGCCGAGCAGGCGCGCCAGGCAGCTGCAGCCGCAGCCGCAGCCGCAGCCGCCGCAGCTGCCGCCGCAAAGGCGGCGCCGGTCGCCCCGGTCCGGTTCGCTGCGCAGCCGGCGAGGACCGCCAGCCCGGGCGCCGCCGCCGTGAAGCAGCTGATCGTCCAGGACTTCTCCTCGATGGGCCAGGCGGCCGTCGACTGGGGGCTCCGGGTGGCGGCCTGCGAGTCGGGCTACAACCCCAACGCCTACAACCCTGATGGGGCGTCGGGCGTCTTCCAGTTCATGCCGGGGACCTTCCGGGGCACCCCCTACGGGAGCCAGAACATCTTCGACGCCTCCGCCAACGTCGGCGCGGCGGCCTG
Source organism: Candidatus Dormiibacterota bacterium (assembly GCA_035535055.1). Lineage (GTDB taxonomy): Bacteria > Chloroflexota > Dormibacteria > Dormibacterales > Dormibacteraceae > UBA6019. Next base: position 4,279 of record DATLQT010000006.1, read on the forward strand.
GTACTACGGCCAGCATGGCGGCGGGGCCTGGTCCTGTAAGTAGGTAGAGGGCACCTGACGGCCGGGCAGGCGGGCTACGCTTGCCCGGCCAGATGGAGCCGATCCGCACCGACCTCGAAAGGCAGCTGCGGAGCACCTGGGGGGAACCGGGCCTGTCCGTGGGCGAGATCTCGCCGATCGCCGAGGGCCACTCGGGATTCACCTACTGGGTCGACGTCCAGCGCCCTGGCGGTGGGCGGCGTTACGTTCTCCGCCTGACGCCGCCCGGCGCGCGGCCGGCGGGCGCCGCCGACGTCGCCCGCCAGGGCCGGATCATGGCGGCGCTCAGCGCTCAGGGATTGCCGGTCCCGGCGATCCCGGCGGTCTCGGCCGAGCCGGTCATCGACGGCCGCCCCTTCGTGCTGATGGAGGCCATCCAAGCGGACCGCATCGAGACCGTCGCGCCGCGCGAGGACCACCGAGCGATCGCGGCCTCGGCGGTCGCGGTGCTGCGCCGGATCCAGGCCGTCCCGGTGGCGGCCAGCGGCATCGCGGACGAGGAGCCGATGCCACTGAGGGGCGAGATGATGCGCTGGGCGTGGCTGATGGAGCGCGCGGCTCCCGACCTCACCGGCCGGGCGCCCGAGCTGGGCGGCCGCCTGGCCGAACGCGTCCCGGCCGAGGTCTCTCCGACGGTGGTCCACGGCGACTACCACCTGGGGAACCTGCTCTTCCACGGCCCCGAGGTGGCCGCCGTGCTGGACTGGGAGATCGCCCAGCTCGGCCAGCCGCTGCTCGACCTCGCCTGTCTATGCGTGATGGTCGCCCGGCGGCGCTTCGACGGCGGCACCGCGCCCGGGGGCAGCATCGAGGTCGAGATCGGCGACTTCATCCGCCTCTACGGGGCGGACCCGCAGGAGATGCGCTGGTATTTGGCGCTGAGCCTCTACAAGTACGCGGCGATCCTGGGCTACAACCTCATGCTCCACCGCAAGGGCCGCCGGCCCGACCCCATGTACGAGTCGGAATCCATGGCTCGGACGATCGGGGGCATGATTGACGACGGCATCGAGATGTTGGACGGCAAAGGGAGTTTGTAGAAATGGCGTGGGATTTTGAGACCGAGCCCGAGTTCGAAAAGAAGCTGGAGTGGATGCGCTCATTCATGAAGGACGAGGTCTACCCGCTGGAGGTCTTGGACACCGAGGACCAGTCCGTCTTCTTCCGGGCCATCGCGCCGCTCCAGCAGGAGGTCAAGGGGCAAAAGCTCTGGGCGACCCACCTTCCGCCCGAGCTCGGCGGCCAGGGCTACGGCCAGGTGAAGCTGGGCCTTATGCACGAGATCGAGGGAGCCTCGATGTGGGGCCCGATCGTCTTCGGCAACCAGGCGCCCGACTCTGGCAACTCCGAGGTGCTGGCGCACTTTGGGACCCAGGAGCAGAAGGACCGCTGGCTCTACCCGCTGCTGGACGGCAAGATCCGCTCCGCCTTCTCGATGACCGAGCCGAACAACGCCGGCAGTGACCCGACCAAGATGTCGACCACCGCCGTGCTCGATGGTGACGAGTGGGTGATCAACGGCCACAAGTGGTTCACCAGCAACGGGATGATCGCCCAGCTGCTGATCGTGATGGCGGTGACCGACCCCAACGCGGGGCCCTACGAGCGGGCGTCGATGTTCATCGTCCCCGCGGACACGCCCGGCGTCCAGCGGATCCGCAACGTGCCCACGATGGCGGGCGGCCACGAGAAGTGGGGCTACGGCCACGCCGAGGTCAAGTACGAGGACGTGCGGATCCCCAAGGACAACATCATCGGCAAGCCCGGCATGGGCTTCCACATCGCCCAGATCCGCCTCGGACCGGGCCGCATCCACCACTGCATGCGCTGGCTCGGGCAGGCCCGGCGGGCCTTCGACATCCTCTGCGAGCGCTCGCTCCAGCGCGAGGCGTTCGGCGAGCCGCTGGCCCGCAAGCAGACGGTCCAGAACTGGATCGCCGATTCGGCAGCGGAGATGTCGGCGGCGCGGCTGATGACGCTCCACGCGGCCTGGATGATCGACAAGTACGGCGCCCCCGCCGCTCGCAAGGAGATCGGCATGATCAAGTTCTGGGGCGGCAAGGTGCTCCACGACGTGATCGACCGGGCGATCCAGATCAACGGCTCGCTGGGCTACTCGTCCGACCTGCCGCTGGAGGAGATGTACCG
>DATLQT010000007.1:0-25690 GCA_035535055.1 Candidatus Dormiibacterota bacterium
CCCGTTCTGGGCGATGGTCAGGTTGGCGGGGGTCGGCACGATGCCCGAGCTGACTGAAAGGCCGATTGACTCGCCGGCGGCCGCGTTGACCACGTCGCAGTAGCCGCAGTTGGGCGTGTAGACGTAGACGGTGAAGCTGTCGCTCGGCGTCAGCGTCGTCACCGGGCTGCTCGGCCCGCTCATCTGGAGGACCGGGTTGATGACCGTGAAGTTGCTGGTTGCCGATGCCCAGCCGCCGGCGGCGGCTGAGACGGCCCCCGCCCCGGCCGCGATGCCGTCGACCTCGAAGTAGGCGTAGCTCTGGCCGGCTGGCACCGTGAGGCTGGTGACCGGGACGTTGGCGATGCTCGGGCTGAACCCGCTGAGCGTGACGGCGAGGCCTGCGACGGGCGCCGGCCAGTTGAGGCTGACGTAGAAGGCCCGGTGGAGCCCGGCTCCGAGGTAGCCACCATTGTCGCTCACGGTCAGCGCTTGGGGAGCTCCGACGTAGAGCGTGAGGGTGCCGGTGCTGACCGAGGCGTTCGAAGCCGTCATCGAGGTATTGCCTTGCAGGACGCCGGTCGCGGTGAAGGCGCTTGAGGTCAGCTGGCCGCCGGGAACGAAAACGCTCGCGTCGACGGTGGCAAAGCCGGTGTTGGCGCTGAGGAGCGTTAGGGTCAGGCCGCCCTGCGGAGCGGCGGCGCTGAGCTTGGCCTCCGCCTGGATGGTGGTGCCCTGGGCCCAGTTCAGGTAGCTGATTCCGGTGCCGCTCACGTTGACGAAGCTCACGGTGACGACCTCAATCGTCGCCAGCGTGCTGGTCGACGCGTAGTTGGTGGAGGTGGCGGTGATGCTGGTGCTGCCGGCGTTGACGCCGGTCAGGGCCGCGGTGGCCGAGGTGGCCCCGGCGGCGAAACTGACCGCCGCGGTCACCGTAGCGACGTTGGGGTCGGTGGTCGCCAGGTTTACCGTGGCGCCACCGGTGGGCGCGGGGGTTGTCAGGGTCACCGTGAAGTTGACGGCGGGGCCGCCCGGCGGCGCGAGTACCTCGGCCGGCAGCGAGATGCCGCCCAATGCCTGGGTGGTGATCGTCACGGCGGTCACGCCGCCGGCGAAGCCACCGGTCGCGCTGCCGCCGATGGAGCACGCGCCGGCGGTCGCGGTCGCGGTGACCACTCCGGGTGAGGCGCTGCTGTCGCTGGACCCGGCCGCGATGACCGTCGTCGCGCCGGTGAGGTTGCAGGCGGCCGTACTGCTGTCGGTGAGGCCCACCGTGATCGCGGAGGGCGCCGCCACCGGGTTGCCGAGGCTGTCGAAGGCGCTCGCCACGACGGCGGCGGTCGAGACGCCGTCAGCACCCATGGTGGTCGGACTGGCCGAGAGGTGGACCGAGCTGACGGCCACGGGGCTGGGCGACGGGCTCGGGCTGGGGCTGGGCGACGGGCTGGGGCTCGGGCTGGGGCTGGGCGACGGGCTTGGGCTGGGGCTGGGCGACGGGCTCGGGCTCGGGCTGGGCGACGGGCTCGGGCTCGGCAACGGGCTCGGGCTCGGGCTGGGGCTCGGCGACGGGTTGGGCGTCGGCGTCACAGTCGGAGTAGGAGTCGGCGTCACCGTCGGCGTCGGGGGAGGGGTCGCGGTGACCGTCGGTGTCGGTGTCCCGCTCGGGCTCGGGCTGGGCGACGGGCTCGGGCTCGGCGACGCCGCCGGCGAGGGGCTCGTGGATGGCGACGGCGATGGCGAGGGCGTGGTGGGGGCCGCGGTGGAAACGATCACCCAGTACACCTCGCCCGGGTTGGAGAGGATGTCGTGGACCTTGTACGTCCAGTCCCCAGCTGCGGCGCGCGGTACATCGATCGTCACCGGCGGCGTCGAGGACGAGTTGCTCGAGTACTCCGTCCCGTCTGGCTCGTAGACGATCAGCTCGAAGGTCGAACCCGGCCAACCGAGGGTGAAGTCGAGGTCGCTGCTCCCGTCGGCCGTCGAGCCGGGCTGGGCCGCCGTGGTGTCGCCCTGGTTGAGGGAATTGGTGTTGAAGCCGACCGGAGAGCCCTGGGTGACGTCGAAGGTCTGGTTGAAGACCGTCCAGCTGTCGGCCTTGTCCGAAGGCGGGATGGGTGCGGGCGCGGTCGGCGCCGCCCCCGGGCCGATGATGGTGCTGTTGCCGCTGGTGACCGAGACCGTCGTCTTCTGTGAGGTGGCGTCCACCGTACCGCTGAAGACGTCCAAGTGGACCACCTTGCTGCCGTCCGGCTGGACGTCGACGATGACGGCGAACTCGGTGCCGCGGACCTCGGCGGTGGCGTTGTTGGGACCGGTGACATTGAATGACGCGAGCCCGACCAGGCGCTTGACGCTGTTCCATGTCTTGCCGGCGCTCTGGCTCAGGCTCACCGAGGTCGTTCCGTCGGTGTTCTTGTCCACCGCCTTCACCACGACCTCGGTGCCGCTGTCGAGGCGCGTCACAGACCCGTCCGGGTAGGTCAGCGCGGCCTTGGTCGAGCTGCCGGCCGCAACCTGGTCCCCGTCACGGACCTGGTCGCCGCTGTGGGCTGCGACGGCGGAGCTGGACCCAAAGTGGGTGACCTGGACGGTCCCTGTAAAGACGGTCAGGCGCGCGGAGGCTGGACTGGCGCTGGCCGCCTTGGGGCCGAAGAGCAGGTAGCCGCCCACTCCGACCGCGACCACGGCGATGAGCGCGACGAGTGCCACGACGTACCGCGACCGGATCGCCGACAGAGTCGGGTGCCTCCCTTGTGAGATTCGCTGCCGTGCCTGATCCGATCCGGCTCGGTGGAGCGGGCGTCAGATTACAACTGCCAGAACGTTTCGGCTGGAGTAATTGCTCGTTTTGGCTTGGCTGGTCTGGGCTAGGCCCCGGCCATCGGCTGGACGCCTGCCCCGCTGGCGGTTGGCAGGGTGAGCGTGAATGTGCTCCCCTCGCCTTCGCCGGAGAGGACCGTGATGTCGCCCCCGTGCAGGCGGGCGAGCTCGCGCGCGAGGTAGAGGCCGAGCCCGGTGCCCGGGATGTGGCTGTTCTCGGCCGTGACGATCCGGCCGAAGCGGGTGAAGAGCCGGGGCAGGTCGGTCTCGGCGATCCCGAGGCCATGGTCGCGGACCCTGACCTCCACCCGGTCCGAGCCGGCGATGACCTGGACGTCCACCCGGCCACCGTCGGGCGAGTACTTGAGCGCGTTATCGAGCAGGTTGGTGAGGATGGAGAGGAGCCGCTGGCGGTCGGCCAGCACCTGCACCGGCGAGGGAGCGGCCGCAACCGTCACCCGGTGGGTCGAACCCGTGGCCGGGCCGGTGCGCTCGGCGGCCTCGGCGATGATCTCGTCGAGGTCGACCAGGTGAAGGCGGAGCTGCAGCCGGCTGTCCTCCAGGCGGGCCGTCTCCAGCATCTGCTCGACCAGCTCGCTCACCTCCTGGAGCTTGGAGTCGATGACGCCGAAGATCCGCCCGCTGCTCTTGGCCTCCACCGAGAGGGAGCCGTCCGACAGCATTGAGAAGTAGCCTTTGACCACGGCGAGGGGCCCTCGCAGCTCGTGAGAGGCAACCTTGAGAAAGTCCGACTTGATCTTCTCGAGTTCGGCCATCCGCTTGGCGTGGGCTTCCAGCTGCGAGGTGCGGTCGAGCTCCAGCCGGAGCCTCTGGGCGTTGCCGATGGCGAGCCCGGCGAGGCCTGCGACATCCTCCAGCATGCGCAGCGCCGGCCATTCGAAGAGGCTCGCCTCGCTGGTCGCGGTGACCACCCCGTGGAGCTTGCCGCCGATTCGAACCGGCGCCCACGCGAAGCCCTGGGCGCCCGGCCCGAAGACCGCCGCCAGCTCGGGGTCGACGTCGGCCCGGCCGCAGCCGACCGCGTGACCCGTCTCGATCGAGCGCAGCATCTCGGGCGGCGCGAAGGCCAGGGGGAAGTCGATCTCCCGGGTTCGCACGTCCTCACCGTCGTGGTCGGAGATGGCGACCAGCCGGCCGTCCTCGATCCGGACGAAGGCGGCCCTGCCGCCCTCGGCGCCCACCGCCCGGGCCACCGTGCGGACCACCGCTGCCTGGACGAAGTCCGGCTCCAGCGAGGAGGCGAGGGTGCGGGCGGCATCGAGGAGGAGGCTCAGCTCCTCGACCCGGCGGGACAGCTGCTCGTCGGCAAGCTGCAGCGCGCCCTCGCGCTGGACCGCGTCGGAGACGGCCAGCGCGATCTGCTCCAGCAGGTCGAGGTCGGACTGGTCGAAGCGGTTGGGCACGGCGGAGTCGATCTCGACAATGCCTATCACCCGGCCGGCCGCGCGCAGCGGCACCGCGACCAGGCTCTTGATGCGGGAGTTGGAGCCGAGCTTTCGGTTGACCGGCTGGACCGACAGGTCGGGCGCGTCGATGTCGCGGACCAGGATCGACTCGCCGGTCTCGGCGGCGGTGCCCATGATGCCCTGGCCGACCGGCACCCGGGAGTTCCAGACCGCCTGGTCGATGTCGCCCTCGGCGGCCACCGGGTAGAGCTCGTTGTGCTCGTTGATGAGGGCTACCAATCCTCCCCGCAGGCCCTCGCCCGCCATCTCGGCGAGGATCCCGTCGAGAACCTGCCGGATCGACTGGGCCGAGGTGGCGATGCGCGCGACCCGCGCCAGCAGGGAGGCGCGCGCGGCCGCATCCCGGGTGGAGGCGACGTAGACGGCGCCCAGGCGAGCGGTCGCGCCCACCAGTCCGAGGCTGATCGCGTCGGTGAGGGCCTCGACACCATGCCCGGCCGTGGCCACCCCGGCGGCGACCTGGAGGACGACTGCGATCGCCACGACGAGGAGGGCGAGCCGGCCGGAGAGCAGCCAGGCGCCCGCCAGGACCGGAAGGACAGGGAGGATGGCGGCCGTTCCGAGGCCGCCGCTGCCGAGCCATCCCAAGTCCAGGAGATAGATCGCCCCGAGGAGGAGGATGCATCCCCCGGCGACGATCAGCGCCCTCAGGCGCGCCTTGGCCGAGAGTGGGGCAAGCCATTCCGGGAGCCGCGGCCCGGGCCCCGGTATGCCCACTTCAGTGGTTGGATTAGATGACATTGGCGCTTCCGACCATGATCGCCGTTCGGCGCTCGCTGCCGCCAGCGGCTCACAAACTGGGTGGTTGAGGCCGCGAAGGCCTCCGCTATAATGCCGTCGCCCGCCCCAGAACACTCCAGCCACAGGAGGCATCGCAGCACACCCTTTGACGAGGCGGAAGCGTGTCGTCGGCTTGGACCTGGGCACCAGCAAGGTCGCCACGGTCGTAGGTGAAGCCGATGAGTTCGGCAACATCGCGATCATCGGCGTCGGCGAGGCACCCACCGAAGGTCTCCGCAAGGGTGTCGTCGTCAACATCGAGAAGACCGTCGCTTCGATCACCGCGGCCGCGCAGGCGGCCGAGCGGATGGCCGGCGTGCGCTTCGACTCGGTCGTCGTCTCGCTGGCCGGCCCGCACCTCAGCTCGCAGAACAGCCGTGGGGTCATCGCCGTCTCGCGCGACAGCCACGAGATCGGACACGAGGACGTCGAGCGGGTGGTCGACGCCTCCCGGGCGGTGAGCGTCCCCAGCGACCGCGAGGTGGTCCACGTCATACCCCGCACCTTCACCGTCGACGGACAGGAGGGTGTGAAGGAGGCGATGGGGATGACCGGCTCCCGGCTGGAGGTCGAGACCCACATCGTCACCGGCGCCCAGACCTCCATCCAGAACGTGATCAAGTGCGTTCACCAGGCCGGGTTCGACGTGGACGACGTGGTCGGTCAGGGCCTCGCCTCCGGCCAGGCGGTGCTCAGTCCCAACGAGATGGAACTCGGCGTCTGCCTGATTGACATCGGTGCTGGCACCACCGACGTGGTGGTGTTCAGCGAGGGCTCCGGTCTCCACATGGCGGTGCTCCCGGTCGGCGGCAACCACGTCACCAGCGACATCGCGATCGGCCTCCGCACCACCCTGACCGAGGCCGAGACGCTGAAGCTCAACTACGGTCACACGCTGGCCGAGGTGATTCCCGGCGAAGAGCGGATCCAGGTCCGCGAGGTCGGTGGCGACAAGGTCCAGGAGGTGCCCCGCCGCTTCCTGGCCGAGATCATCGGCCCGCGGGTGCGGGAGATCTTCCAGATGGCCCGCGAGGAGGTGAGGAAGAGCGGGTACGACGGACTGCTTCCGGCCGGCGTCGTGGTCACGGGCGGCGGAGCCCGCCTCCTGGGGACGATCGACGCCGCCCAGGGAATCTTCGACTCGTCGGTCCGGCTCGGCCTGCCGACCGGGTTCGGCGGCCTGTCCGATCGCGTCAGCGGACCCTCCTTCGCCACCGCGGTGGGGCTGGTCCGCTGGGGCGCACGGCTCCAACCGGTCAACGGAAACGGCAAGCACAACGGCAACGGCCACTCCAACGGCAATCTCACCTCCGCCTACGCGAAGTCGGTGAGGTGGCTGCGTGACTTCTTCTGATCAACCGAGCAGGCAACTGAAATTCGACGCTGTGGAGGCGCATATGAGTGAGCGGGACCAGATGCAGGACGGGCGGGCGCGGATAAAGGTCGTGGGCGCGGGCGGCGGCGGCGGCAACGCCGTCAACCGGATGATCTCGGCCAACTTGAAGGGCGTGCAGTTCATCGCCGTGAACACCGACCTCCAGGCTCTTGGCAACTGCAAGGCCGACACCAGGGTCAACATCGGCCGCAAGCTGACCCGCGGACTTGGCTCGGGCGGTGACTGGACGCGCGGCCGCGACGCGGCCGACGAGAGCCGTTCGGAGCTCTCCGAGCTGGTGAAGGAGACCGACATGGTCTTCATCACCGCCGGCATGGGCGGCGGCACCGGCACCGGGTCGGCGCCGGTGATCGCCGAGCTGGCCAAGGAGTCGGGCGCCCTCACCATCGGCGTCGTCACCCGGCCCTTCAACTGGGAGGGCAAGGTCCGCAACGAGACCGCCGAGCAGGGGATCAAGAACCTCCGCGAGAAGGTCGACGCCCTTATCGTCATTCCCAACGACCGGCTGACCCAGGTCGTCGACCACAAGACGACCCTCGAGCAGGCCTTCCGGATCGCCGACGACGTGCTCCGCCAGGGCGTCCAGGGCATCGCCGACCTGATCGTCAGCCCGGGCGTCATCAACCTCGACTTCGCCGACGTCAAGGCGATCATGTCCGACGCCGGCGAGGCCCTGATGGGCATCGGCTTTGGGTCCGGCGACAGCCGCGCCGAGGACGCCGCCAAGCAGGCCGTCTCGAGTCCGCTCCTCGAGACCTCCATCGATGGCGCCCGCGGGATCCTCTTCAGCATCACCGGCGGCTCCGATCTCACCCTCCACGAGATCCAGAAGGCCGCCCAGATCGTCAAGGCCTCGGCAGACCCGAGCGCCAACATCATCTTCGGCGTCGTCAACGACGAGAAGATGCAGGGCGAGGTCAAGATCACCGTGATCGCGACCGGCTTCGGTCACAAGGTGGCCCAGGCCAAGGACGCCGAGGAGGGGGTCAAGACCTTCTTCACCCGCGAGAAGGAGAAGGACGACGCCCGGCCCGAGTTCGGCACCGACGAGGAGGACATCAACATCCCCGCCTTCCTTCGCCATCGAAGCTAGGCCTTAACCCAGTCTTCAGAGGAGGCGTGCCAGAATGCCGGGCACGCCTCTTCGCTTTTTCCGCAGCCCAGCTGGAGGAACCAACAAGTTGCCCGCAGTGACCTCGAAGACCAAGCAGACCAGCCGGCTCCGGATGCGCTACCTGGAGGCAGGTCCGGAGGACGGCGTGCCGGTGGTGCTGATCCAGGGCAACCTTTCGACCGCCGACTTCTTCCTCCCGACCATGGAGCGAGCGCCTGACCGCTACCGGCTGATCGCGCCTGACATGCGGGGCTTCGGCGATACCGAGCGGCTGCCGATTGACGCCACCCGGGGCCTCCAGGACTGGGCCGACGACACCCACTCGCTGCTGGAGGCGCTGGGCGTCAGCGCACCGGTGCACCTTGCCGGTTGGTCCACCGGCGGCGCCGCCATCGCCGCCTACGCGATGGACCGGCCGGTGGCGTCATTGACCTTCATCGACCCCGTGTCGCCCTACGGCTACGGCGGCGTCAAGCGGGACGGCACCCCCTGCTTCCCGGACTACGCCGGCTCCGGCGGCGGCACCGGCAACCCCGAGTTCACCCAGCGAATCAAGGACGGCGACCGCGGCGAGGAATCCCAGGTGTCACCTCGGGCGGTGATGAACAGCTCCTACTGGGAGCCGACCCACCGAGAGCCGAAGGAGCATGAGGACCGGCTCGTCGACGCGATCCTGAAGTCGGTCACCGGCGACGACGGCTATCCCGGCGACCTGGTCCCGTCCCCCAACTGGCCGGGCATGGGCCCGGGTACCCGCGGGATCCTCAACGCGCTCTCGCCCAAGTACTGCAACTGGTCGAAGATCGTCGACCTCGAGCCCAAGCCGCCGGTCCTCTGGACGCACGGCACCGCCGACATCGTGGTCGCCGACGGGTCGCCCTGGGAGATGGGCACTCTCGGGCAGCTGGGGGTCATCCCGGGCTGGCCGGGCGAGGAGGTCTTCCCGCCGCAGCCGCAGGTGACCCAGATCCGCGACGTGCTGACCGCCTACCGCGACCGGGGCGGCCGGGTGCAGATGGAGATGTTCGAGGGATCGGGCCACTTCCCGGCGGCCGACGCCGCCGACCGCTGGCACAAGCTCTACTTCGACTTCCTCGCTTCCATCCACTAGACACCGGCCCACAATCTGATTGACGGTTTGGGCCGTAAGGCTCTATATATTGTGGTTGCCGAGCCATGCGATGCCCATATTGCGGACACCACGACCTCAAGGTGGTGGATTCGCGTGACTCCGAGATCGGCGAGGCCATCCGCCGGCGACGCGAGTGCCTGGGTTGCGGCAAGCGCTTCACCACCTACGAGCGGATCGAGGCGGTGCCCTTCTACGTCACCAAGAAGGACGGGCGGCGGGAGGACTTCGATCCCCAGAAGCTCTACGGCGGGCTGGCCAAGGCCACCCAGAAGCGGGACATCTCGCCCGAGCGCCTCCGCGCGATCGTCGACGAGATCGAGGCCGACCTCCGCAACAGTGGGCGGGCCGAGATCCCGAGCGGAGAGATCGGCGAGATGGTGATGGACCGCCTGCGCGTGCTCGACGAGGTCGCCTATATCCGCTTCGCCTCGGTCTACCGGGAGTTCATGGACCTCCAGCAGGTGAAGCGGGAGATCGAACAGGTCCTGTCCTCCCGTTCCGGCGTGAAGGCGAAGAGCTAGCTTTAAGGCCGAATGCCGGCCTTTCTTTCGATCTCGCCCCTGGCCGCCGAGCGCTGGCTCGTCCATGGGTTCTCGACCGTCCCGATGGGCTCCATGGGCCTCACCCACGCGCCCGACCCCGAGCTGGTGACCGAGAACCGGCGCCGCTTCGCGCGCTCGCTGGGGACCAAGCCGGAGGCGATCACCGCCCTGGGCGCCGTCCACGGCGCCGACGTCGCCCGGGTAGACCGCCCGGTGGCGCTGCTGAAAGAGACCGACGCGGCGGTCACCGACCGGCCCGGGGTCGCCCTCTTCGCGACCTTCGCCGACTGCTATCCGCTGATCGCCTACGACCCCGAGCACCGGGCCGTAGGGCTCGCGCACGCGGGCTGGCGGGGCACTGGGGCCGGCATCGCCGGCCGCCTGGTGGCGATGCTGCGGCGCGAGTACGGCTCGGCCGCAAAGGATCTCCGGGTCGGCATCGGGCCCGGCATCTGCGGACGCTGTTACGAGGTTGGGCCGGAGTTTGTCGGCCGGTTCCCACCCGAGGTCCTCAAGCCCGGCCGGGACGACCGGTTGCTGCTGGACCTGTCAGAGGCCAACCGGCTGCAGTTCCTGGAGGCCGGCGTCCGGGCCGAGCGGATCCGCGCACTCGACTTCTGCACCCTGGAGTCGGACCGCCTCTTCTCCCATCGCCGGCGGCCCGACGGCACCCGGTTCGCGGCCCTTGTCACCCTTCGCTGAGCGGCTGGAGGCGATCCGCGAGCGCATCCGCCTCACCGGCCGCGACCCCGCCGAGGTGGCCATTGTCGCGGTCAGCAAGGGGCGGCCCGCGGCCCAGTGCCGGGAGGCCTGGGAGGCGGGCGTTGAGGCGCTGGGCGAGAACCGGGTCCAGGAGGCGCTGCCCAAGCTGGAGGGCCTCCCCGAGGCGCAGTGGCACCTGGTCGGTCACCTGCAGGGCAACAAGGCTCGCCTGGTGAGCGGCCGCTTCGCCCTCATCCATTCGGTGGACTCGGCCGGACTGGCGGAGCGGTTGGCTCGCAACGACCGGCGGCAGCCGGTGCTGCTGCAGGTGAACGTCAGCCGCGAGGAGGCGAAGTCAGGCGTCGACCCCGAGGCCGCTGTCACCCTTGCCCGTGAGGTCTCCGGGCTCCTGGCCCTGCGGGGACTGATGGCGATAGGCCCGCTCGCCGGCGATCCCGAGCCCGCCTTCCGCCGGCTGGCCGGGCTTGCGGAGGAGTGCCGGCAGGCCACCGGGCTGCCACTGCCGGTGCTCTCGATGGGGATGAGCGGCGACTTCGAAGCGGCCTGCCGCGCGGGCAGCACGATGCTCAGGCTCGGGCGCATTTTGTTTGAAGGCTCGGTGCGGAAGGGAGAATTGGGGTCGCAATGACCGTCATCGCCTCAATGGTCAACCTCGCCTGCTGGGCGATGATCATCCTGATCTTCGTCCGGGTCGCCTTCACCTGGGTCAGCCGCGACTTCTCGAACCCCATCTTCCGCTTTTGCTTTCAGGCCACCGAGCCCCTGCTTCGCCCTGTGCGCAACCTGCTGCCCGGCGGGGGGATGGGAGGGCTGGACTTCTCGCCCATGATCGTGAGCTTCGGCCTGCTCTTCCTGAGCCAGCTCGTCTCCAACTTCGCCTAGGTTTTTCGGCCTCGATGCTAAACTCGGCGGAGCGTAAGTCCATAGGCGTTGACGGAGACAGTTAGTCCCGCGTAAGCGTCCTCCAGAGAGCCCGGGGTGCTGTGATCCGGGCGGGCGGAAGCGGTGCACGAGATCACTCCCGAGCCGGGTCCAGGAGTGTCCGGGGTGATGGCCCCGGGAAGCTGGGTGGTACCGCGGTCCTTCTAGAAGGCTCGTCCCAGAGCAGATTGGCGACGGGCTTTTTGTATTTCGAGAAGGTAATGAGTACCCAGAGACGGATCTTCGAAGCGGTCGGGTCCAAGGCCGACTTCCCCGCGATGGAGCGCGCCCTGGCCGACTTCTGGAAGGAGGACGACACCTTCCGCGAGTCGCTCCGGATCCGCGAGGGCGCTCCCCGCTTCGTCTTCTACGAGGGACCGCCGACCGCCAACGGCAATCCCGGCACCCACCACCTCCTGGCGCGCGCCTTCAAGGACGTCTTCGGGCGCTACCAGACCATGAAGGGCCGTTACGTGGAGCGCAAGGCGGGCTGGGACACCCACGGCCTGCCGGTTGAGCTCGAGGTCGAGAAGGAGCTCAAGATCTCCGGCAAGCAGCAGATCGAGGACTACGGGATCGCCGCCTTCAACGAGAAGTGCAAGGAGTCGGTCCACCGCTACGTCGCCAACTGGCGCGCCTTCAGCGAGCGGATGGCCTTCTGGCAGGACTACGACAACGCCTACTGGACCTACCACTCCGACTACATCCAGTCGGTCTGGTGGGCGATCAAGCAGGTCTGGGACCAGGGCCTTGTCTACAAGGGTTTCCGGGTGGCGCCCTACTGCCCGCGCTGCATGACACCGCTCAGCAGTCACGAATTGTCCCTCGGCTACCAGGACGACACCCCCGACCCGAGCGTCTTCGTCCGCTTCCACCTGAAGGACGAGCCGGGCACCTCGGTGCTGGCCTGGACGACGACGCCCTGGACGCTGCCCGGCAACGTGGCCCTGGCCGTGGGAGAGGACATCGACTACGTCAAGGTGCGCCAGGGCTCGGAGACCTTGATCCTCGCCGAGGCGCGCCTCGGCGTCCTCGACGGCGACCACGAGGTGCTCGAGAGGTTCAGGGGCAGGGACCTGGTGGGCCGCGACTACGAGCCGCTCTATCCCTACTCGGTGCCCGAGTCCGGGAGAGCGCAGTACATCGTCGCCGCCGACTTCGTGAGCACCGAGGACGGCACCGGGGTCGTCCACACCAGCGCCCTCTACGGCGCCGACGACCTGCGCCTCTGCCAGGAGAAGGGCATCCCCTTCAAGCACACCGTGGACCTGCGCGGCCGCTTCTTCGACTACGTGGACAGGTTCGCCGGACTCTTCGTCAAGGAGGCGGACCCGAGCATCATCGACGACCTCCGCGAGCGCGGCTTCCTCTACCGGGAGGAGACCGTCCACCACACCTACCCCTTCTGCTGGCGCTGCCAGACCCCCCTCATCTACTACGGGCTCGACTCCTGGTACATCCGCACCACCGACCGGCGGGATGCGCTGCTGAAGAACAACGACGACACCAACTGGGTGCCTGAGCACGTCAAGGAAGGCCGGATGGGCGACTGGCTGAAGAACAACGTCGACTGGGCGCTGAGCCGATCACGCTACTGGGGCACGCCATTGCCGGTCTGGATCTGCGAGGGGTGCGGCGAGCAGCGCTGCATCGAGAGCGCGGCCGAGGTCGGCCTCGCTCCTGACGCCGACCTCCACCGTCCCTTCATCGACGGGGTGACGCTCGAGTGCGGCAAGTGCAGGGGAATGATGCGGCGGGTGCCGGACGTCATCGACTGCTGGTTCGACTCCGGCGCCATGCCCTTCGCCCAACGGGGTTACCCGCAGGCGAACCAGGAGCTGTTCAAGGAGACGTTCCCGGCCGACTTCATCACCGAGGCCTTGGACCAGACCCGCGGCTGGTTCTACAGCCTGCTCGCCGAGTCGTCGCTGCTCTTTGGGCGCAACTCCTACAAGAACGTGATCTGCCTCGGTCTCATCCTCGACGAGAAGGGACAGAAGTCGTCCAAGTCGCGCGGCAATGTGATGGATCCCAACTCGGTCTTCGACCGCTGGGGATCGGACGCTATCCGGTGGCTGTTCTTCACCTCGCCGGTGGGGGAGAGCTACCGGGTCGGCCCGAAACCGCTGGACGAGGTGGTCCGGCGCTTCCTGCTGACGCTCTGGAACGTCTACTCCTTCTTTGTCACCTACGCGCGGATCGACGGCTACGACCCCGCCGCCGTCGAGCCGGTCCCCGTCAAGGAGCGGCCGGTGCTCGACCGCTGGCTTTTGAGCCGGCTGAGCCACCTGGTCGCGACCACCGACGCGGCCATGCTCGCCTACGACGTCAACGGCGCTGCGCGCCCGGTCGAGACCTTCGTCGAGGACCTCTCCACCTGGTACGTGCGGCGCTCGCGCCGGCGCTTTTGGAAGTCGGAGTCCGACACCGACAAGCTCTCGGCCTACCAGACCCTGCACACCTCGCTGGTGACGCTCTCGAAGGTGCTGGCGCCGTTCCTGCCCTTCCTCGCCGAGGAGATGTACCGGAACCTGACCGGCGAGCGCAGCGTGCACCTCGCCGATTTTCCAGTCGCCGACGCCGGCGCCCGCGACGAGTCCTTGGAGCAGCAGATGGCCGCGGCTCGCCGGGCGGTCGAGGCTGGACTCGCTGCCCGCGATGGCGCCCGGCTCAAGGTCCGCCAGCCGCTGGCCTCGGCGGCCGTGCCCGGCGACCTGCTGCCCGAGCCGATAGCCGCCATCGTCCGCGAGGAGCTCAACGTGAAGACGCTCACCTTCGGGGCCACGGCCGTCCTGCTCGACACCCATGTCACCGAGGAGCTGCGGCTGGAGGGGCTGGCCCGCGAACTCGTCCGCACCATCCAGAGCCTGCGCAAGGAGTCCGGCTTCCAGATCGAGGACCGGATCTCCACCAGCTGGGAGTCGAAGGGCTTCATCGCCCGCGCCTTCGAAGACTTCGGCGACTACCTGAAGGCGGAGACGCTGTCGGTCGAGCTCGGGCGCGGCATACCCGCCGGGGTCGAGCCGAAAGAGGTCACAATCGACGGCGATCAGGTGTGGTTGGCGCTCAAACGAATCGATTAACAACGGGACGGATCCTCTTCTTCGCGGTCGGCCTCGCCGTCTTCGGGCTTGATCGGCTGAGCAAGTACCTCGTGGTCGCGTCCATCCCCGACAACACCGAGATCGGTCCCTACCTGGGGTTCTTTTGGATCCAGCACATCCAGAACTCCTGCGCCGCCTTCAGCCTCTGCGGGCCCACGCAGCTCGTCTTCCTCGCCATCTCCCTGGCGGTGGTGATCGCGCTCTTTGTCTACGAGCTGCGCCTCGAGGCATCGGCCTGGACGCACGCCATCCTCGGACTGGTCTGGGGAGGCGTCGCCGGCAACGGCCTCGACCGGCTGCTCTTCGGGTCGGTGACGGATTTCTTCGCCGTCCACTGGTTCCCGACCTTCAACGTCGCCGACAGCGCCATCACCGTCGGGGTGACGGCGCTGGTGCTGGAGTACCTGCTGCGGCGCCGGCCGAGCGGCTGACGGCGGGCCCGGGAGGGGGCCGGCTGGACCTTTTTTTGGCCCGTGGCGTGCCCGGGCTCAGCCGCAGCGCGGCCGGCCGCATGATCCGCACCGGTGCGGTGACCGTCAACGGAAGGCCCGCCCGGGCCGCCGAGCAGGTGCTCGAAGACGACGTCGTGGAGTTCGAGCTCCCCGAGCCCGTCGAGCTTCGTCCGAGCCCCGAGGCGATCCCGCTCGAGGTTGTCTACGAGGATCCCGACCTGGTGGTGGTGGTGAAGCCGGCGGGGATGGTGAGCCACCCGGCGGCCGGCCACCATACCGGGACCCTGGTCCATGCCCTGCTCGGGCTGGGCGGCAGCTGGGCGACCGCCGGCGGCGAGATCCGTCCCGGTCTGGTCCACCGCCTGGACAAGGACACCTCGGGGCTGTTGGTGGCGGCGCGCACCGACACCGCCCAGCGCGCGCTGAGCGCGCAGCTGGCCGACCGGAGCCTGTCTCGGACCTACCAGGCGATCGCCGTCGGCCGCGTCGCCCATCCTTCAGGGGTCCTGGAGGGACCGATCGGGCGCCACCCGCGCGACCGCAAGCGGATGGCCGTGGTCGAAGGCGGGCGCCCCGCCCGCACCCGCTACCAGGTCCTCGAGCCGCTCCGCGGTCACACCCTGCTGCGGCTCGACCTGGAGAGTGGTCGTACCCACCAGGTCCGGGTCCACCTGGCGGCCCTCGGCCATCCGGTGGCGGGCGATCGCGTCTACGGCGGCGGGCGGGCCGCGCCACGCCCGATGCTGCACGCCTGGCGGCTGCGGCTAAGGCATCCCCGTAGCGGCGCCGAGATGAGCTTCGAGGCGCCCCCGCCGCCCGACTTCGCGGGCTTCTTGGAATCCCTCCGATGAGCCGCTCGGGGCTGCTGCTGGTGGTCTCGGGCCCGGGCGGGGTCGGCAAGGACACGGTCATCAACAAGGTCTGCGAGCTCGACTCCAACGTCCGGTACTCGGTCTCCTTCACCACCCGTCCCCGCCGCGACTACGAAGTCGACGGCGTGCACTACAGCTTCGTCACCCGGCCCAAGTTCGAAGAACTGATCGGCCGCGGGGAGCTGCTGGAGTTCACCCGCCTGGAGGCCAATGGCCACTACTACGGGACCAGCCGGACCCGGGTCGAAAAGCTCCAGCGAGCGGGCCACGACGTGGTCCTCAAGATCGAGGTCCACGGGGCGGAGGCCAT
Organism: Candidatus Dormiibacterota bacterium; assembly: GCA_035535055.1. Classification (GTDB taxonomy): domain Bacteria; phylum Chloroflexota; class Dormibacteria; order Dormibacterales; family Dormibacteraceae; genus UBA6019. The sequence goes on from DATLQT010000007.1 coordinate 15,633, forward strand.
CCGGCAGCAGCGCCCCGACGGTATCTTCATCTTTCTCCAGCCGCCGTCCATGGAGGAGCTGGTCAGGAGGCGGATGGAGCGGGGCTCCGAGGACCCCGAGGAGATGGCGCGCCGTCAAAAGCAGGCGCAGTGGGAGATGTCCCACGCGCAGTATTACGACTACGTGATCGTGAACGACGATGTCGACGTCGCAGCCCAGGACGTGCTCGAGATCGTCCGGGCCGAGCGCGGGCGCCGTCTCGAGCCGGAGGCTGCCGCCGATGCCGATTGACCCGGCGCCGGTGCCGATGGCCGTGCGTGGCAAGCGGGTGGCGGTCCTGGTCGCCGGGGGGATCGCCGCCTACAAGGTTGCCGACCTCGTCTCCCAGCTGGGCCAGGCCGGCTGCGAGGTGAAGGTCGCGATGACCGCGGCGGCCGCCCGCTTCGTCGGGCCGGCGACCTTCAAGGGCCTGAGCGGCAACCCGGTCCAGACCGACCTCTGGTCGAACGCTGGCCCACCCGAGCCCCACGTCGCTCTCGGCGACTGGGCCCAGGTGGCACTCGTCGCGCCGGCGACCGCCAATCTGGTCGCCAAGCTGGCGGGCGGCCAGGCCGACGACCTCGTCACCGCGACGATCCTCGCCGCCCGCTGTCCGGTGGTGGTCGCGCCGGCGATGAACGACGCCATGTGGGCCAAGCCGGCCGTCGCCGCGAACCTCGAACTGCTTCGCGGCCGCGGCTTTTTGATCGTGGCGCCGGCGTCGGGGCGGCTGGCGAGTGGCCACTCCGGCGCCGGTCGCTTGGCGGGGGCGGCCGAGATCCTCTCCGGCCTCGCCGAGGCGCTGCGATCGCGCTACGACCTCGCGGAGCGACGGGTCGTCGTCACCGCCGGCGGCACCCGGGAGGCGATCGACCCCGTCCGCTTCATCTCCAACTACTCGAGCGGGAAGATGGGCCACGCCGTGGCCGAGGCCGCCGCAGACCGTGGCGCCCAGGTGGTGCTGATAACCACCGCCTCCCCTCCCGGCCACGCCGGCGTCAGCACCAGGCAGGTCGAGTCGGCGGCGGAGATGCTGAAGGCGGTCCAGGAGGAGCTCGACGGCACCCAGCTGCTGGTCATGGTGGCCGCCGTCGCCGACTTCAGGCCGGCTCGGGTCGAGGGCGCCAAGATCCGGCGCGAGACGCGCGAGTCGCTGGAGCTGAAGCTCGAGCGCAACCTCGACATCCTCGGCGAGCTGAGCCGTGACAGCCGCGCCGAGGGCGTCTTCCGGGTCGGCTTCGCCGCCGAGGACGCCGATCTCGAGCAGCACGCGGCCGAGAAGCTCGACCGCAAGAAGCTGGACGCGATCGTCGCCAACGACATCCGGGAGGGCGTCTTCGGCAGCGACGAGAATGCCGGGATGATCTTCTTCCGGACCGGGGAGCGCTTCGAGCTCGCTCGTTCCAGCAAGCGGCAGATGGCCGACCGGATCCTCGACCTGGTGAGGGACCGGCTGCCGTGAGAAGGCCGGCCATGCTGGCCTGCCTCCTCCTGCTGACCGCCGCCTGCGGGGGAGGGGGGACCGGCGACCTGAACACCGTCGCGGCCGCCATTCGCACGGTCGAGGACAAGGGGGCCGACTTCTCCCTCACCCTGACCGAGACCGAGACCGGCGCCGACATCCCCAAGGGCAAGTTCGCCGAGCAGATCTACACCTCGGCCGGCGTCTTCCGAGACGACAACGCGGCCCTCGTCCTGGGTACCAAGGATCCAGCCAGCGGTCGCACCACGAGCGACTTCGACATCATCGTCAACGACAGCAACGTGTTCGTCCGGCCGCACGGCGTCGCCCGGGACTGGTTCACGACCTACACCTTCGCCGCCGAGGAGTTCATCCCCGGCGTCCGCCTGAACCTGGTTCGGGAGTCGGTGCTGCTCGCCTCCAGGGTCAGCAAGTCGACCAGCTTCAGCGGAGGTTCCTTCGTCAATCAGTACGTGGTGACGCCCGCGGACGAGCAGCTAAAGCAGTTGATGGGCTTCGGCTCGAGCGGGACGATCACCGCCTCCATCGCGACCGACGGCGGACTGCTTCAGTCGCTGGCCTTCTATTTCTCCGGAGTGGACTCGGCCTCCCAGCGCCACATCACGGTCGATTCGACGCTCACGATCAGCCACCTCGGCAAGGCCGCCGCGCCGCAGATCCCGACCGCGGCGGTGAACGTGCAGCCGGCGGACCTCTTCTCCACCAGCACCACCACGCCCTCGTCCTAGTCCCTTGGCACGCTTCGCCGAGGTCGCAGTCGAGGCGGCGCGGGCCCTCGACCGAGGCCACTACACCTACCGGGTCCCAGCCGGCGTGGAGGTCGTGCCGGGCCACCGGGTCCTGGTCCCCTTCGGGCGGAGGACGGTCTGGGGCTATGTCGTGGGGGTGACCGACGAGGATCCCGGCATCGAGCTGAAGGAGATCGACCGGGTCGACCGCGAGCCGCTCCTCCTCCCCCAGCAGCTGGAGCTGGCCAGGGACATGGCGGATCACTACTGGGTGCCGCTCTTGGAGTGCATCCGGGCGATGCTCCCGCCGCGCATCCGCGGCGGCCGCTCGAGCGGCGCCGGGCCCTCGAGCCGGCAGCGCATCCACAGCCGGCTCCTGGCACAGGCCGCCGGGCCGGGCGGACCGCCCGAGAACCCGCGGCTCCTGACGCCCGCTCAGCGGGAGGCGATGGCGGTCATCCGGGCCAACCCCGAAGTTCTCCTCCACGGCGTCACTGGCAGCGGCAAGACCGAGGTCTACCTGGCCGCGGCCGAGGCCGCTCGGGTGGACGGCCGTCAATCGCTGGTGCTGGTCCCCGAGATCGCGCTCACGCCACAGCTGGTGGATCGCTTCGCACGCCGCTTCGGCGGCCGCCTGGCCGTGCTCCACTCGCAGTTGACCGAGCTCGAGCGCGCCCAGCAGTGGTGGCGGGCGCGCCGCGGGGAGGTGGACCTCGTCATCGGCAGCCGCTCGGCGGTCTTCGCCCCGCTGCCCAGGCTTGGACTGGTCTGCGTCGACGAGGAGGGGTCGTCCTCCTACAAGCAGGACCGCACGCCGCGCTACGACGCCAGCTGGGTGGCGAGGCGGCTGGCGGTGCTGAGCGGGGCGCGGCTGGTGTTCGGCTCGGCGACGCCCTCGGTCGCGACCTACCACGAGACTGAGACGGGAGGCCTCGCGCTGGCGTCGCTGCCCAGGCGCGTGATCGGGTCCGAGCCCGAGATCGAGCTGGTCGACATGCGGGAGGAGGCCGCGGCCGGCAGCCGGGGCGCCGTCAGCGACCGGCTCCGGGAGGTCGTCGACCAGGCCCTCGCCGAGGAGCGCCAGGCCATCCTCTTCCTCAACCGGCGCGGGATGGCGACCTTCGTCCTCTGCCGCGACTGCGGCAAGGCCGTGCAGTGCCCCAACTGCTCGGTGGCGCTGGTGCAGCACGCCGAGCTGAACGGCCTTGCCTGTCACTACTGCGGCTACGCGCAGGCGCTGCCCGGCCACTGCCCCTACTGCGGGTCGCGGCAGATCCGCGCCTTCGGCGTCGGCACCCAGCGACTGGAGTCGCTGGCCCGCAAGCTCTGGCCGTCGGCGCGGATCCTCCGCCTCGACCGCGACACCGCGGGCGGCGAGGAGGGCTACCTGGAGATCTACGAGGCCTTCGCCGCGGGCCGGGCCGACATCCTGGTCGGCACCCAGCTGGTGGCCCGCGGCTTCGACCTGCCGGGAGTCAGTGCGGTTGGCGTGGTGGACGCCGACCTGCCGCTCCACTTCCCCGACTACCGCGCGGCCGAGAACACCTTCGCCCTGGTGACCCAGGTGGCGGGCCGCGCCGGGCGGGCCGGCAGCCCCGCTCGCGTCGTGGTCCAGACCTCCAACCCCGACCACTACGCGTTGCGACGCGCGGTGGCGCACGACTACCTCGCCTTCTACCGCGAGGAGCTCCCGTCGCGCGAGATCTTCGGTTTCCCGCCCTTCGCCGAGCTGGCGGTGCTGAGCTACTCCGACGAGGACCCCGAGCGCGCCGCCCAGGCGGCGCGCGACGGCGCCGAATGGCTGGCCGCCGGGATCGTCCGCGAGGCGCTCTCCGGCATCAAGCTGCTGGGGCCGTCGCCGGCCTTCATCCACAAGCTCCGCGGCTCCTACCGCTGGCAGCTGACGCTCAAGGGCCACAACCTTTCGCACGCCGCGCACCTCGCGCCGCGCGGCCGGGGCTGGAGCTACGACGTCGACCCGGTCATGTAGCGGGTCGCGCAGCCGGCCGCGGTGCGGCGCCGGATCCGCCGGCGGCTCGGGGCCCCCATCGAGGCGCCAGAGGAGCTACTCGTGCCCGAGCGCGCTGCGGACCTGGTCGATGTGCGCGTCCTCGTGCTCGAGCATGTAGGGGATCGAGGCACGAATCGTCCGGGCCGGCCACTCCGGCCACCGGATCGCACGGTCGAGGTCGTCCTCCTCCAGTTCGCTGAAGACCTCGGTCAGCGTCTCGCGCGCCTCATCAATCTCTGTTCGAAGACGATCCAACGTCCAGCCGCCGACCTTGGCGACCTCGTCATGGTTGAAGCTGTCCCGGGCGTCGGCGTCCATCTGGATCAGTTCACCGGCGGCGGCGGAGCGGATGAAGAAGGCCTCGCCGAGCTCGGCGCTGGCGATGTGCCCGAGGATGGCGCGAACCGACCAGCCGGTGCTCTCGTCGACCCGCTCCAGGTCGGCCTCCGACAGCGAGTCGAGAACCTTGAAAGTCTCCTCCCGCTGCCCCTGGAGGGGGGCGAGGAGGTCTCTGGGAGCCATGCCCTGCGAGGTAGATTACCGGTTCGCGCTGGGTAGACTTGAGCTCAAATGGCGGTCAAGACCATCTACGGCTTCGACCATCCCACCCTTCGCGAGAAGGCCAAGAAGGTGTCAAAGGTTGACGCCTCGGTGGTGAAGCTCATCGACGACCTTGCCGAGACGATGTTCGCCGCACCCGGCGCGGGCCTCGCGGCTCCGCAGATCGGTGTGCCGCTGCGCGTCTTCGTCGTCAAGGGCGAGGAGAACCAGGTCATCGGTCTCGTCAACCCCGAGCTGGTCCGCGGTGACGGCGTCCAGGTCGGCTACGAGGGCTGTCTCAGCTATCCCGGCTGGGTCGGCGAGGTCGCCCGTTACGAGAGCGTCGTCATCAAGGGCCGCAACCGCCACGGCAAGGGAGTCCGGATCAAGGCCGTCGGTTTCACCGCCCGGGCCTACCAGCACGAGCTGGATCACCTCGACGGCATCCTCTTCATCGACCGCCTGACCAGCCTCGACACCCTCCACCGGCTCGACGAGCTGGACGAGGAGGAGGACGAGGCAGAGGCGGCGGTGGTCGAGGCCTGACCGGCCGAGCCGGGACACCCCTCCCCCCATGCGACTTGTCTTCGCCGGGACGGCGCCCTTCGCCGTGCCCTCGCTTCAGGCTTTGATCGCGGCTCGCCACGAGCTGTCCTTGGTCATCACGCAGCCCGACCGGCCCGGCAACCGCGGCAAGATCCAGGCGCCGGCGGTGAAGCAGGCCGCGCTCAGGCAAGGGCTCCACGTCTACCAGCCGGACCGGGTCGGCTCACCGGAGGCGCTGGCCCAGGTCCGCTGGGCGGCGCCCGAGCTGATGGTGGTGGTCGCCTACGGGCAGATCCTGCCGACCGAGCTGCTGGAGATACCGCCGCTCGGTGTCATCAACGTCCACGCCTCGCTCCTGCCTCGTCACCGCGGCGCGGCGCCGATCGCCCGCGCCATCCTGGCTGGTGACCCGGTGACGGGCGTCAGCATCATGCGGATGGACGAGCAGCTCGACCACGGCCCGGTACTCGCGACCCGCGAGCTGCCGATCGGGCCGGCCAACACCGCGGTCGAGCTCACCGAGTCGCTGGCCGCGCTCGGGGCCGAGCTCCTGGTCGAGGTCCTAGCCGACCTCGAAGGCCACCCGCCGGTGGAGCAGGACCACTCGGCGGCGACGGCGGCGCCCAGGCTGCGCAGGGAGGACGGACAGGTCGAATGGTCGCTTCCGGCAATCGAGGTCGACCGCAAGGTCCGCGCCTTGAATCCCTGGCCGGGCACGACGGCGACTCTCGCCGGCAAAGAGCTGAAGCTGCTCCGCGGAGTTCGGGCGGAGGGCCGGGGCGCGCCCGGAGAGATCATCCGGGTGACCTCCGAGGGCCTCCTGGTGGCGACCGGCGAGGGCGCCTACCGGGTGGAGGAGGTCCAGCTGCCCAGCCGCCGCCCGATGCCCGCCCGCCAGCTGCTGCCGTGAGCGAGGCGAGATCGACCTTCAGGGAGGTCGCGACCAACCGCCGGGCCTATCACGACTACTTCGTCGACGAGAAGTACGAGGCGGGAATGGAACTGCTGGGTACCGAGGTCAAGTCGCTGCGCGGGGGCCGCTGCAACCTCCGCGACGGCTACGTGCGGATCAGTGGCAACGAGGCGTGGCTGGAGAACGTCCACATCTCGCCCTACCCGCAGGGCAACCTCCAGAACCACGAGCCGATGCGCCAGCGCAAGCTGCTGCTCCACCGGCAGGAGATCGCGAGCCTGATCGGGAAGGTGCGCCAGAAGGGCTACACGCTGATCCCGCTCAAGGTCTACTTCCTGCGCAACCGAGCCAAGATCGAGATCGGCCTCTGCCGCGGCAAGCGCCAGTTCGACAAGCGCGAGGCGCTGGCCGAGGCCGACGCCAAGCGAGAGATGGCCCGAGCGCTGCGGCGAGGCTGAGCGCCGAGCGCCTACTCAGGCCGCGAGGTTGATCCCGATCGCCGCCAGGCGCTTGTTCAGCGAGCTCATCGCATACTCCATCACCTCGCTCTGGCTGCGGCCGAAGTCGGTGTAGTAGCGCTGGTCGCCGTCGGGCGGCTCGAGCGTCCCGCTGATCAGCGGCAGACAGTCCACCAGTGTCCGCTGGATGATCGGCGCGAAGCGGGCGCTGTCCTCCCGGACGGCCTGCTGGAGGAACTTGATGCCGAAGTTGACGTGTCGCGACTCGTCGCGGGCGACGGCGGTGAAGCCCTGGTAGAAGCCGAGGTGGGTGTTGCCCTCCTGGCGCATCTGCTCGAGGGTGAAGCGCTGGCCGGTAAGCGCCAGCGTCGCCTCGATGACGATGTGGTACATGGTCACGCCCTCGACGAAGGCGTCGATGTCCTTCGGGTCGCGGGCCAGCCGCCTGGCGATCCCGGGCAGCAGCTCGTAGAAGAGCTCGTCGTAGCCGCCGGCCACCTCCGGTCGGACCTCGGCCAGGAGGCTGCCCATGTCGGCCTTGTCGGTGCCGGGCACCGCTCGCCACCAGCTGTCGAAGAAGACCGCGTGGCGCGCCTCGTCCACCATCTGGGTGCTGAGGAAGATCTCGATCTCGGGCGATGGCGCCGCCCAGACGAAGGGGGCCAGCGTCGCGGTCACTCGCTCCTCGCCGTTGAAGAAGAGCCGCTGAGTCCAGAGCGAGTACTTCCTCTCCGTCTCCGGCATCGCCTGCCAGTTCTCGCGGTCGGGGCCGAAGTCGAGGTCGGCGACGGCCCACTGCTGCTTCTCCCAGCGCCGGTAGAGGTCCATGTAGCTGGGCATGGTCTCGATGCCCCGGTCGATGAAGGCGAGGACGTCGTCGATCCGGATAGCGCCCAGCTCTTTGAGGCTGGCGGTGGCGACCCGGTCGCCGTCGTCGGTCGCCTGTTCCTTTAGGTCCATGGAGGTTCAGGCTAGCGCGCCGGGGGTAGACTTCTCAGGCGAAGTTCAAGCGCGATTCGTGGGGGCGTCCGGTCTCGACGGGGTGAATGGGCTTCGGGATTGCGAGTCGAAGGCGTGAGCGTTACAGCGCAAACAAGACAAGTGCCAACAAGCACTCCGAGCTCGCTCTCGCTGCGTAAGTAGCCTGAGTTAGCTCCCCGGGACTTAGATCCCGGGCGTGGCCCCCGGGAACGCCGGCGAACCGGGAGGCCACGTCAAACAGCCGGATCGCTGCCGTCGGGGCGCCTCGGCCCGGCGGCGGGACATTCACCGAGGCTGGCCGCAAGGATCCCGTCGTGAGGAGCCCCAGGGTGAGATCAAAATCACGGACACACTCGTAGAGATCTCGAGGGACGTCGCTTCGGACGCGGGTTCAACTCCCGCCGCCTCCACCATTCTTTCGTATTCGGAAAAGATCCGAAGAGGCAAGGTTGATCCCAACCCGGACTGGGGTCGTCACCGACAAGGGGGACGGTCGAGAGTGTTACGACCGCCGCCTCCTCGCCACGCAGGCTGATGGACTCCTTTTTGTCGCGGCCCCGCCTTGGAAGCTGACTTGCCTTCAGACGCTGCCAAGGAGATGCATCGCTGTCAGTGTCAGCCAGCCCCAGCCAAGGACGATCGTCAACCGCTGCAACAAGCCCGCCATCCTCGCAAGCCGCCCAGGTGGGGAGAATCGCTGTACTTGGGAGAAACCGATCGATGTGAAGACGAAACCGACAACGAACAGAACTCCGGAGGCGGCGGAAATCAACGCCCACCCGATCGAACCGTGCGCTGTATAACCGCCGGCGAGCACCAGGCAGGCAATCGGAAGCGCGACGAACACGACCATGCTGAACCCGGTATGGAGCGCTCCGTGGATGTTCGGTGATGCCGGCTTGCTCTCCGGTCGATATTCCCCAATCGGGTCCGTGACGAAAATGCCAGAGCCGATGAGTCCGACTGCATACAAACAGACCAGGACGGATACGACCGGGGCAACCCCGTAGGGTTTAAGTGCCGTCCAGAGACCCACTCCGAAGGCGAACATCAGAAGTCCGGTGACGATGAAGTTCGCTCTCTGTGTCCAGCCCCACTTGCCGAGCGCGAGGGCGCTCACCGGCTGCCGGAGTGCATCGTAGTCAGCCCGAGTGACGCCTTCCGCAAGGAAGGCGACGACGAACAACGGGCCGGCAACGGCTCCGCAAGCCATAACAAAGGTCACCACCCGTCCGCGCTCCTACGAACCCCCGACCGGAACGTTAATCACGACCGCCGCCTCTGGTTTCCGAGGCTGGCCGAGCCGGTTCAACTCCCGCGCCTCCGCCAAACGCGCTTCAGCCTTCGGGGGCCGTCCCCGCCAGGTCGACCATCCGGCACCGGATGTCCGCGTCCTCATCGATGTGGTAGCTGGCGCAGATGCGGTGGTAGCCATCGGCGATGGTGAGGGGGATGCTGTCGCGGAGGCGCCCGCGGATCAGGAGCACGGGGGAGAGCAGCTTCCCTTGTTCAGCTTGGCGACGTCCTTGGCGACGTGGACGTTGCTGATGGGCAGTGACTCCAAGAGGCTCGCCCGGAGCAGGTCCTTCGCCTTGCAGTGGATGATCGGCGCCTTGCGGAGGCGGGTCACCAGCCGCCGCGATCTCCGGCTCGACGGTGAGGCTCAGGTAGTCGCTCGCGGCCGGGTAGTCGTGGTCGTCGGGCTCCTCCTTCCAATTCAACTTGGCCATCGCCAATCCTCCTTCTCGAAAAGGCCTCTAGGGCCGTAGTTTCAGGGTCCGGACCTTCGCCGCCGCGACCTCCGCTTCGGTGTGGGGAATCGGGATCCCCTCGCCTCGCAGCCAGAGCGGCAGCTGGTCGTCGTAGTGCGGTGACATCGGGTTGCCGGACTGGCCGCCGGGCAGTATCCAGCGCGAGTTCTCGAAGCTGCCGAGGTCAACGATCATCCGCATCGACTGGACAAAGCCCGGGTTCGAGGCGGGCTGAAGGGGATCCACAGCCGCCTGGGCGACCGTGTTCTGGTCGCCGCCCCAGGGGAAGGGGCCGAGGTTGTAGACGCGGTCGAGCGGCTTGCGGGCTCCGATCGGGTGGAGGAAGGTGAGCGGGCGCACCCGTCCCCAGGCCCAACCGGCAGGGTCGGCGCCGCGTGACCGCTCCAGCTCCCCGATCGCAGCGGCGAAGGCGTCCGCGACCTCCGCGTCCCACGAGCGGCCGAACCAGCCGGCCGGCTTCTCACGCAGAAGACGGACCAGGTGGCCGGTGCGGCGGACGCTGAAAACGCTGTGTGGCGAGAGGACGGTGAAGCCCTTGCCGGCAGCCCACTCCCAGCTGTTGGGGGCCTTGGCCCGGCAGACCCGGCGGATCATCTCCGCCTGCCAA
>DATLQT010000008.1:0-2022 GCA_035535055.1 Candidatus Dormiibacterota bacterium
CAGGTATCCCGCGTAATCCACGACGCGCTGGAGCCCGGTGATGATCAGCTGCTTGCTGTTGTACTGGTATCCGCTGAGCGAGAGCTCCAGGCCCGACTCGATGCCAGACCAGTCCCGGTTGAACTGGGCCATCGGGGTGGCGATGCACGGCGGGATGTCCGCCGAGGCGATGACCTTGGAGGTCGCCAGGACCTTCTGGTCGGTGGCCGAGATGGCGTCGCTGCAGGCGACGGGAAGGTCGGGCGTGCAGGCGGCCTGCAAGCCTGGCAACGTCTGGTTCACCTGGTCGATGGACGGCCCGAGAATGTCGTTCAAGAACCGCTGGGTGCGGTCGTACTCGCTCCCGGAAGGGGAAGGCGAGGGCGACGGGAGCGTCGACGAGTAGTCGATCGGCTGGGCGCGCAGCTGGTCTCGAAAGATCCAGCCCGTGAGCACGATCGCGCCGACCAGGAGAGCTCCGCCCAGGTAGATGAACGGCCTCAGGCCCATGCGAGCCGGCGGCGCGTACGCAGGGACCGGAGTGGGATCCGGCACTGCCACGGGAGGAGGTGCCAGGATCGCAGCCGCGGACGGGTCGAGCCAGGCCGGAGGCGCTTCGGCGGGCGGGGACGCCAGGTCAGCAGGGGCCGGCTCGGCCATCACGGATTGGGGTGCGTAGGTTGCCTCAGCGCCGAACGGCTCGGCGAGCGGGACCCACGCCTGGCCGCTCCATCGCCACATCCCATCGGGCGAGTAGAGAGGCTGCCAGGCCTGCCCGTCCCACCAGAAGCGCCCATCGGGCGACATCGGCGGTGCATCGGGCGAGAATGCGGCCACGGCGTTCGGATTGTATTGAGCGCTTACTTAATTCAAGCCCACTTAACGAATGTCGTGCTGTCGGGTGGAGTTTGAGTTGCCGCCTAGGCCGGGGTGAGGCCGGTGTAGTCGACCGCGATCAGCTCATGGCCGCTGTCCGAGGGGGCCAGGCCCCAGCTCTTGGCGTACGTCGAGCTGGCCGCTGAAAGCACCTTGCCCGTGGCGTCCATCGTCGTGAGCGTCGCGGTCCCGTGCAGCGTCACCCCGATCAGCCGTCGGGCCTGGGTGTTGAACTTCGGCAGGAAGAGCGTGAGGCTGACATGGTCGAAGGAGTAGGTCTTCAAGATGATCTTGCCGGCCGCGACGTCCTGGCCGATGACGTCGGTGAACTCGCTCAACCCATCGCCGCTGGCGCCGCTCTGCGCCAGGGTCATGTCGTGGGCGCGCCGGGCCTCGGATTCGATGATCAGGTCGATCACGGCGTCGTGCGCCATCCGGTCGGCAACCTCCTGCGTCGTCGACGGGTCGAAGGCGACCACGTTGCCGGGAAGTCCGACCGGCGGTATCGGCGGCAGCACCCAGACTCGCGCGGTGCCGGAAACGGTGGCGGTGCTCCCCGAAGGCGGCAGGGCCGCGCCTGCGTTCGTGATGATCCAGCCGGCCACGTCGGGACCAGGACCGACCGTCAGCGTGAGCACGGGGGTCGACCCGTCGGGAAGCTCGGGCGCCGGCTCGGGCCCGTGGGTGGACAGCGCCGCGGACACCGGGACGGCCGTGATGAGTAGCAGCGCGACGCCGAACACGCCAGGAGCCGTCCAGCCCATCCTGCGCACAGCGCCCAACACGCTCCCGGCCTCCTCGAGACGCGCCATCAACCTGACCATCGCGAATCGCATCCCGCACGCGACGACGAGGCTGGCGAGGATGGCGGTTTTGGTCCAGAACTCGAGCGTGGTCGGCCCGATCAGCAGGACAGCGACCAGCGCGACCAACACTCCAAAGGCCACCCTGGCCGCCGGGCTGTCCGGCACCGTCCGGGGGTCGGGGACCATGAAGAAGGCGAAGATCAGCACCTCGGGCGAGGTGACCAGGATCTGCCAGAGGTCCCGGCCGCACAACGGCGTGGCATGCCAGCTTGCGACCATGCAGTGGTCGGGGACCGGCGCCAGCCCCACCGCCACGAAGAACGCGAAGCCGGCCAGGAAGCCCAGCTCCAGGCCGAGCAGC
>DATLQT010000009.1:0-2287 GCA_035535055.1 Candidatus Dormiibacterota bacterium
ACCCCCGCCGGCGAGGTGGCGGAGGGCGTGGCAGCCGAAGGTGTAGCCGCTGAGGCAGACCACATCGACCAGCATCACCACGCTCCCGAGGCCGAAGTGGAAGGAGCCGTGATAGACGAACTGCGCGATCACGTCCCACCAGAGGAAGGCCATCTGGACGGTGATCGCGTAGAGCGCGTAGCGGTGGAGGTTGTTGACCGCCCAAAAGCCGGTTTCACCCCGGTAGGTCTTGGTTGACCGGCCGCTCGGCTCGGGCACCGCGCACGAGCGGGGGTGCCAGAAAAAGCTCCGGAAGTAGGCCTTACGGTAGTAGTAGCAGGTGCCCCGGAAGGCGAGCGGCGCCCAGGCGACCCAGAGCGCTGGCGGGATCAGATAGCCGCCCAGCCGGATGCTGATCTCGGGCGAGAAGAAGGGGCTCAGGTAGGGCCCGTAACGGCCGCCGGCGTTGAAGAAGACGACCCAGGCGGAATAGACGGCGAAGAGGGTGAGGGCTCCGACCACCCAGCTCGGGTAGAGCCAGTTGGGGAGCGCGCTGTAGGGGTTGCGGACGGCGACGCCGACCGACTCGGGGCCAGCTGGGCTGGCGGCTTGTTGGGACACTGGTCTGCAATCTAGAGGGAGTCGGCCGTCGAGCGCGACCCGAAGGTCCCGTGGCGGTTAGGTCTTCCGGGTCGGCGGCCCAGTCTTCTATCGGCTAGTCATCCGGCCGGTCGGCCCCTGACTCGAGCCGGAGCTCCCGGAAGGAATCCCCGATCGCCTCCGCCAGCAACTCAGGGTCCGGCACCAGCCGCGGCTCGCAGCTGACCGCGACACCGAGCACGCCTCCCATCGTCAGGACCGCGATGGAGAGGCCGCAGCCCGGGGCCAGAGGCATCAGCGGGTAGCTGGCGAGGTGGCGAGCGCCGAGCAGGCTGAGCGGCCGCTCGAGGCCCCGGACGTCGGACACGACCAGGTTGAAGAGGCGGTTGGCGACCAGGAGCCGGCCGGCCGCGCGCTGCAGCGGCTGCGCCAGCAGGCCGTTGAGTTCTTCGAGCAAAGCCAGCGCGATCGCCTCGTCGCGGGCGCGGCCGCTGTGAGCGTCAGCGCTGATGCGGCGGGCGGTGTCGGCCGCGCTCCTCCAGCCGAGGTCGAGGTCGAGCAGGAAGGCCGAGACGTGGTTGCCGAATGCCTGCGCTTGGCCGAAGCGAGTCGAAACGGGCACCATCACCCTGACGCGCGGCGGCGGCTGGAGGCCCCGGCGCAAAAAGTACCTGCGGAGCCCGCCGGCCGCGATCGTCAGCAGCAGGTCGTTGAAGGACACGCCGAGCCGGTGGTGGACGGCCTTCGCCACCTCCAGCGGCGCCGACCAGGTGGCGACGGCGCGACCGGCTCCCAGCTCGCCGTTGAGGGGCGTCGACGGCGCGAGCAGGCCCGCTGACAGGTAGTCGACCACGCCCGCGGTGGCGGAGACCGCCGTTCCCAGCCGGTGGGCGCCGGCACCCGGTATCGGCAGGTCGAGAACGCTGTCCACGAGCTGCCGGACCACGCCCGATCTCGGGCCGGCGGCCGGCGGGCCCGGATGCCCGCCGTGGCTCGGGTCGGGCTCGTCGTCGAACACGAGCTCGGTCTGGCGGAGCCCGGCCAGCCCGTCCTCCATCGCGTGGTGGGCCTTCATGATCACGGCCACGCGGCCTCCGCTGAGACCTTCCACGAAGTGGTTCTCCCACAGTGGGCGGTCTCTTTCCAGCGGCGTCGACATGATCCAGCCGGCGAGCTCGTTCAGCTCGCGCTCGCCTCCCGGACGGGGCAGCGCGTCGTGCATCAGGTGGAGGTCGGGGTCGAAGGCAGCGTCAGGGACCCATCGGATCGGCCCCAGGCCGAGGGGGTCCTGGCTGAGGCGCTGGCGGAGTCTGGGCAGCCGGTCGAGGCGGGAGATGACGCGCCGCCGGTAGTCGTCGAACGTCAGCGTTCCACCCGGACCCGTGGAACGGTCGAAGATCGACACGCCACCCACCTGCATGTGCACGGCCGGAGACTCGATCGAGAGGAAGACCGAGTCGAGGGGGGTTAGGGTTTGGGCCATGGATGGGTGCTTCTTCTCGACCTCCGGGATCGAGACTAGGGCGCGCCGGTGCGCCCGTCGGGGGCCGGGAGTCCCCTGCCACCTGGACCGTTCGGGCCCAGCGGTGGCGGGCGCCAGCTAGACCAGGGTGCGCTCGACGGTTATTGGGCTGACGCCCGCCGGCGGCTCACCGCCCTCGAGCAGGAACTCGGGAGCGGGCCCCAGCACCATCTGCCGCCGCCATAA
>DATLQT010000010.1:0-27820 GCA_035535055.1 Candidatus Dormiibacterota bacterium
CGATCTTGCCGTTGGTCCAGGGCGAGTTGAGCTGGGTGCGCAAGTGCCGAATGTGGAGCTCCTCCAAGCGCTTGCCGAAGCGCGAGAGCAAGCCTGGCAACCAGCCCACGAAGGGCTTGCCGTTGTCGCTCATGAGTTGGAGGGGCTGGCCGCAGAGTTCGAAACACTCGTCCATCCAGCGCACGATCGGAGCCGCCTTGGCTTCGCTGAGGATGCGCAGCCCGATCAGGAAGCGAGAGCGGTCATCGACCAAGCCAACGATCCAGGTCTTGATGTAGCCGCGGCCGCCAAGGTTGATGAAGAAAGGGCCCTTGAGATCGATGTGCCAGAGCTCGTTGGGTCGGCTGCGCTCATAGCGAGGACCTGGCGGCCTGGGCACCGTGCCGCGGCTGCAACCGGAGGCCTGGAAGAGGCGGTCGATGTGGTCGGGGCCAACGCTGAAGATCTGCCGCCGACTCATCTCAGCAGCGATCCGCTTCGAGTTCCAGTAGGTGTGCAGTCGGATGGCGATGATGACGAGATCGACCCAGCCGGGAATGCTGGCCCGAGTCCGGTGTGGTCGTCGCGAGTGGTCGAGCAAGCCCTGGATACCCTCAGCCGCAAAGATCGCCAGCCAACGGTAGAGCGAGGCTCGCGAGCAATCGAGCTGTTCCAAAGCCAGCTCCGGCCCCAGCTTCTGGGCGAGCTTGACCGCCCGCATCCGCAAGCGGACCTGGTCAAGCTTCCGGCGCTCCGGGTCCCCACGCGGCCGCCCGTTCTGAGTCGCCAGGAAAAGGAAGCCTGGACCTTCCTGGTAGTTGTGCCGCCGGATTCGACGCCGAGGATCGGCAGGGTTGGCCTGAGCGGAGTCCGGCATGCCGGCACGCTACGGCCAGACGTCTCATATCTATCCAGGAATTTCACCTAGGGGTGCTTGAGCCTAGCCTCCGTTCGATCTAGTAGGCGGAGCAATAGGTCGGCGAAGAGGACAACCTCGGCAGCTTCCGTAGAGTCCTCGAATCGAACTTGACGGTGGCTGCTCGGGTTCTTGAAAACTCCGATGGCTCCCCAGAAGAGTGCGCGGGTGGAGGTCTGTTCACCCGGATCCAGATTTGGATCGGTTAGCGGACCACTGTCATTGAACGCAGCCTGCATGAGGCGGACGCCGATCTCGCTGTCCGGGAAACCCCCTATCTCCCGAACTCGGATTTCGACTTCCTTCATGGCCGCGAAGGCTGCGAGCTCGAATTCGCCGAGCAGGAACTGCTGGCGGATGCGCTGCTCAATTCGGGGGTGAAGTCCGGCCGCCAAGCGATCCTCGGCTGCCATGTCTCGCAAGGGATCAGTTGCTGCCGCCAACCGACCACCTCGCCGTGTGACAAAGCAAGATTCGCCGGACTGGTTAGGTTTGCGCGCTACCAGGCCCTCTGAGACCAGCCAGGACCAAGCCTCGGAAATCGCCTTTAAGAAGGCCATCGGATTCTCGCCCATGTCATGGCCAGCCCAGTTGGGCGGGTTGAGGACGTTGTGGGGATGAAGCATCTGGCTATCGGCCCCCTGGCTCATCGCGATCAGCATCCTGAGGAGATGGATGCCGAGTACCGGCGTCGGCAGGGCAATGGCCGTAGGACCGTCTGGGATGAACTGCGCGAAGGGGCTGGGGCGAGTAGAAATGGCTAGAACACTCCGAGTTGCAGACCTACCGAGGGGGTCCCTCGCCGTCTGCCCGAATTCGGATGTTCTTCCAACCTTGGTCCATCGGGTCGCTTGCTAAGTCCTGCCTTACCCCGCGAACGACGTCGTACACAGCAGCCGCGGCGTCTTCAGGGGTATTCCCCGCCGGCAACTGCGTCGTGACCACCACGCCCTCACCGACAGTCTCAACCTTGACGTCCGGCCGATCCTTGAACCGGGCTGCGACCAGGCCGGCCACAACCGCCACAGATCCGCCGCGCTTGACATGTATCTGGATTACGGACGTGGGGTCCATTCGATCAGCCTAACTGTGGCGGGCATCCTTGCCTACCTTAGGCTGCCCTGGCCGGGGCAGACGTACCCGGGTCGGCCCCCTCCAGCGGGGCCACCACTGAGGCCGCTGCCAAGAGCCGGCACGACGTCTCCTCCGGCGGGGTACTCGTGAGGAGTAGAGGCCGGCTGCCTGGACCGGTCTCGGGCAGTCTGGGTGACCGCCCATCGCTACGAACTGCACGAGGCGGGTCTGCTTTCCTGCAGCCTCGTGATTGCGGGTGATCAGCCAGGCGGCGCTTTCCCCGGCCGGTACTGCTGCCAGACCTCATCGATGTCGAGCTCGGCCAGGGCGACCTTCATCTTCGTGAGCGCGTTGTCGGAGTAGCCCGCGAAGGTGGACTTCCCGAAGGTGAAGTCGTGGCGGCACCGGGGATCATCGTCGATCTTGAGAGCGCGTCGGAGAGCGTACGCGCGCGGTTCGGTCAGCCCGAGCCTCTTGGCCAAGTCTCGGATGCTCATGTAGTAGGTGCGCTGCAGATCGACTTGTCGTACACCGGCGGCTTGCGGGTCGTCCGGCGGCGCGAACCTCACCGGCGCGCCGTCCTTCTTGGTGAAGCGGACGGTGACCGTGATCCCGGAGCCGTCCACCTCGGTCCCCAAGTCGCCGAGGCGGGGGAAGACCTCGCCGCGACCCTTCTCGGCCTTGATCGCCTTCTCGACCCGGTCGACGTCCTTCTTGCTGACGAGGACGCCCTCGGTCACGTGCGCCTCCATCGCCAGCAGCGTCCGTATCCGCGCCTGAGCGTCCGCCCGCTTCCGGCCGCCGGGCGCCAGGAGCTTCTTGATCTGCGTGTACTCCCGGTCGATCAGAACCTGGATGTCCGCGGGCGGCTCGGTCGAGATCGGGAGCACCCGCACCGGAAGGTGGTCGGCGAGCCGCTCTCCGAAGACCCGGTGCAGGATGTCGTCGAACGCAGTGATGGCACCCCGGGCGTGGAGGTAGAGGACACCCTCGTCGGCGTCGGCGAACCAGTGCTGCTCCTCGTCCCGAAGCGCGTCGATGGCCCTGATCAAGCCTGCCTCCGAGGCGGTGAGCTTGAGGTGCTCGGTGGCCAGGTTCACGCACTTGCCGGTCCCCAGTGACTTGCCATCGCCGGGGTCGAAGACCCTGACTCGCTCCTGCACCAGCCCGGCCTTGAGCAGCATCTCGAAGGAGTGCTGGAGGTGGAGGAGGACGGTCGTGATGCGGCCGTCCTCGTCGTAGTCGTTGAACGACCTTGCTGCCCGCCGCAGGGATGCGATCGACTTCTTCTTGAGGATGGCCGCCTCGCGCCTCAGCTTCATCTGAACTCGATTTTGCCCCTGGGCGGTGGGGGACGGTTGTCTTCACGCCCGTACCGAACACGTAAGAGTGTGAGAGCCAAGCCAACAGCCAGCGAAGCGCCAGCTGCAGGCAAGACCGAGGCGTCGGAGACAGGGGGCTCACTCCCGGCGTGCTCGAGCAGCCCAGACATGAGGGAGTCGGCTGGAGTGGATAGGGGTGGGGGACAGTAAGTTGTGTTCCCCGAGGGAACAATTAGGGAACAGCCGCACTCAATCGTAGGGTGTCGTCAGGTGTCGTTTCGTATTCGACAGGGGGTGGCTGAACTCCCTGCTACAGAACCCGGCTTACAGTCCGCTCTCGACTCACCTTCTCCCCTGATTGGGCGATTCGAGCCGCCGCGACTCATTGCGGTCCCTCAGGCGTTAGAGTTCACCAGCCACGCCACGGCCCTCCGCGAGGACCTGGTGCCGGTTGGTTCGATTAGAGGGAAGGGAGGCGTCTTGTCGTCTGAGGATTCAGACGGCCGCGGCTTGGGGTCCGAACCCGGGCCGGGGCCGATCGCGGTCGCAGCAGCGAGGCTGACGGTTCGCGCAATCCGCCGCTCCTGGCCGGCCCTGCTTGCGATCTCATTCCTCACCGTCGTGGCCGGCGGCGTGGCCGACATGGGAGCCGCCGAATTCGTCCGCCTCGCCCTGCCGGCCGAGTTCGCCTGGGTCCATCATTGGTTTCCAACCCGCCAATACTCCATCCTCGGCATCGAGACCGCCGCGGTCCGGACGGCCCTCGAGGGGGCCGCCTTCGCGCTGGGCTTCGGCGCCACCGCCGTAGTCACCGCCGCCGGGCTCGGCCGCGAGCGGCTCTCCGGCCTGCGGGCTCTGAGCCATTCGGGCACTCGCCTCCTGACCCTCACCGCGACCTACCTCGCCTACGGGGTGGCCGCCATCGCCCTCGCGGTCGTGAGTGTGCCTCTGCTGCTACTGGCCCCGATCGGGATACCGGTGGCGGTCGCCGGGATGGTGCTCTGGGTCATCCGCCCGGGGAGGCGGCCGCTGGCCCGCTGGATGATCACCCTCGGCCTGCCCTTCGGACTCCTCGTCGACTGGTCCGTGCTCTTCGCCCTCGCTCTGCCGGCGGTGGCGATTGATGGCGAGACACCGCTGAGCTCGCTGCGCGCCAGCCGGCGGCTGGTCGGAGGCCGCTGGCTGCAGGTCGCCCTGACGCTGTTCGGTACGGGGGTTACGGTCCTGGCCGTGACCCTCGGCATGGGGCTGCTGGTCTCCGCCGCCGCGGTCGTCGCCAGCACCCAGCAGCCAGGCTCACCGCCGGTTTGGGTCGGGGGCCTGTTCCTGGTCGTCTCGGTGGCGGTCTCGCAGGTGCCGGCCATTGCCCTGAGCGCCCTCTACCTACTGCTCCGCGACAATCCGAGTCTCGGCATCACGGCCGGCCAGCGTGTCGCCCCGCGGCTTCGGTCGGCGTTCGGTCTCGGTACGGCAACCTTCATGAGCAGGATCTGGCGTTCGGTCTCGCTCGCGACGCTGACCGCCGTGCTGGCGGCGACGCTCACTCCCGCCGCCGGGTTCACGGTCTTGGCCGCCGCGGCCCCGGCAGCCACCGCGTCGCCCGCGGCCCCGACCGCCTCGCCCACCTCGACACCGTCGCCGGCCGCGACCTCCAGCCCGTCGCCGAGCCCCACTCCAGCGCCGGCCCCGACACCGGCCGCCAAGCCTGCCGCGACCCCGAGGCCACCGGCGCCGGCGCCGCCGCCGAGGAGGTTCGCCGCCCTAAACCTGTCGGTCAGCAACCTGGGCGCGAGCGGTGCCGGCTCTCTGGCCGACGCCGTGAGCCAGGCGAATGGAGCGCCGGGCTCGACGATCACCTTCTCCGTCTCAGGAACCATCAACCTGGCGGCGACGCTGAACGTCACCGCGGCGACGACGATCGACGGCACCGGCCAGGCGGTGGTGATCAGCGGCGGTGACTCGGTGCCGGTGATGACCACCTCCTTCAACATGGTCACCGTCAGCAACCTCACCATCGCGCACGGCCATGCGACGGCCGGAAGCGGTCTCGCGGGCGGCTTCACCAGCGGCGGCGGCAGCAACACCTTCACCGACGTGACCTTCGACAGCAACAGCGGGGACACGGCGGGCGGCCTCTACAACCGCGGCTTGACGACGATCACCGACTCGACCTTCCACGCCAACTACGCCGGAGATGGCGGGGGCGCCCTCACCGTGGCGGAGAGCACGGTTGCCACGAACGACACCTTCGTCCTGAACACGGGCACCGGCCCCCTCCCGACCGGGGGAGCCATCTGGGTTACCGGGTCCCTGACCGGCAACGGCCTCACCGTGGTCGAGAGCACCGGCGGCGGGATCGACTACCAGAGCAGCTACGTGAGCCTGCAGAACAGCATGCTGGACGGCAACGGCAACGGCGACTGCTTCGGGTTCACCCTCGCCGTCAGCGTAGGCAATACCGACTCCGACCACAGCTGCGGCGGCGGCGGCCTCAACGGGCCGTCCGGCTTCGCGCAGAACCTGGCGTCACTCGGGGGTTCGACGCAGACGATCCAGCTACTCCCCGGCAGCCAGGCGATCGGCGCCGGCAACTCGGCCACCTGCCCGGCGACCGACCAGCGCGGCGTGGCCCGGCCGACCGGCGCGTGCGACTCCGGCGCGTACCAGTTCCAGCCCGACGTCAACGTTGCCTTTAATACCGACGCCGCGACCTACAACTTCAGCCAGAACGTGGTGATGACGGCAACGGTCACGCCGGTCTACGAAACCACCCCGCTGCAGCTGATCCAGTACAGCGACGTCACCTTCTACGACGGCGCCACCTTGCTCGGAGCAGCCAGCGGGTTCTCCAGCAACAACATTGCCGTCTTCGGCTACAGCGGCCTCGCCATCGGCCCCCACACGCTCACCGCCCATTACGCCGGGTTCACCCGCGGCTGGACGCCGACCGTCTCGGCGCCGGTGGCGATCACGGTCCTGGGCTCGCTGAGCACGATCACCGTCGGCTCGTCGCTGAACCCGTCCACCAACGGCCAGAGCGTCAACTTCACCGCCAACCTGACCTCGGCGCCGGCCGGCTCGGCGACGGGGACGATCAGCTTCCTGGACGGCGCCACCGTCCTCGCCGCCCCCCCGGTCGTGGGTGACACCGCGAGCTTCGCCACCAGCGCGCTGACGGTCGGCCACCATTCCCTCACCGCCTACTACAGCGGCGATTCCACCCACGGCACCGTCACCTCGAGCGTGCTCGACCAGGACGTCAAGGACACGACCACGACCTTGGCCACCGCCGCCTCGCCGCAGACCTACGGCAACGCGGTCGTCAGCGTGATCGTCACCAGCCCGACCGGCATCCCGAGCGGCGGCTTCAGCTGCAACTTCGGCGGCAGCGGGTCCTCCGGCGTCCTCGACGGGACCGGGCACGGCACCTGTTCGGGCGCCAACTTCGCACCCGGCAGCGGCAATGTGATCGTCTCCTACGGCGGCGACGACGGGCACGACCCGAGCAGCGCCACCGTGGCCCTGACCGTCAATGCCGCCAACACCGGCCAGGTGCTCGCCTCAAGCCCCGCGTCTCCGATCTTCGGCCAGCCGGTGACCCTGACCGCGACCGTCACCGCGTCCGGAACGAGCGCCGTCCCCACCGGTTCGATCAACTTCCAGCGGGGCGGCGTTACCTTCGCCAGCGCCGTACTCGACGGAAGCGGGGTCGCGACAATGAACGTCACCCCGCTGCCGCCGCTCGGGTCGACGACCTACACCTCGGTCTACGTGCCGGGGACGGGCTTCAACACCGCCGCCGACGGATCGACCTCCGCAACGGTCGCGGCCGCACCGACAACCACGGTCCTGGTTGCCGTGCCCACGGCCAGCGCCTATGGCCAGGCGGTCAGCCTTACGGCGACGGTCACCTCCGGCGGCGGCAGCCTGGCGACGCCGACCGGGTCGATCCTCTTCTCCGACGGCGCCGGCTACGTTCAGACAGTTCCGCTGAGCCCCGCCGGCGCAGCCACCGCGACGGCGGTGGCCGCGCCGGCCACGCTCACCGTCGGGTTGCACCCGGTCACCGCGACGCTGCTGCCGGACCCGGGCTTCGCCGCCAGTGCCTCGGCGCCGTCCACGGTAACCGTCTCAACGGCGGCAACCACCACCGGCCTGGCCGCCTCGCCGGCCGGCTTCTCCGCCTACGGACAGGCTGTCACCCTGACGGCGACCGTCTCGCCCAGAGGGCCCGGTGGCGGCGTGCCCACGGGTGCCGCCGAGTTCTTCGACGGCGCGATCGACCTCGGAGGCGTTCCGCTCGACGGGTCCGGCGTGGCGGTCATGACGATCGGCCAGCCCACGCCGAGCGCGCACTCCTGGGCGGCGCACTACGGAGGTACGGCCTCCTACCTCGCCTCGAATTCTGCAGCGCTGGCCTACACCGTCTACGCGGTGCCCACCCAGCTGGCGGCGAGCGCCGGCGGGACCTTCGTCTACGGGTCGCCGGTGACCATCAGCGCCAACGTGGTGGCCATTCCCGCCACGACCGTGACCGGGCCCGTCACCTTCACCGCGCTCCCGTCAAACGTCCTGCTCGGCACCGCGAACGTTGACGGCTCCGGCAACGCGGCGATCACCTCGAGCACTGTGCCCGGCGACACCACCGACATCTTCGTGCTGTTCAACGCGACGCCCCAGTTCCAGGCCAGCGGCCACGACGTGCTGGTGACCATGACCAGGGCGACGCCCTCCATCAGCCTCAACGTGACGCCCAACCCGGGCGTGGTGTTCGGAACGGTGACGCTGACGGCGACGCTGACCGGCATCAGCCCGACCGACGTGCCACAGGGATTCGTGACGCCCGCCATCGACTTCTCGTCGCTGCCCCAGGACGCCCTCGACGCGCGCGGCGTGACGACTCAGACGATCGCCTCGCCGGCCGAGGGCCCGCACACCTTCACCGTCGCCTACGCGGGCGACCGCGACTACGCGCCGCTGGCACAGGGCTTCGGTGGCTTCGTCAGCTTCTACGTCAACGGCGCCGATCCCGGCCTGGCGCTGGCCTCGTCACCCGACCCGGCCGGCATCGGCGTGCCCTTCACTCTGACCGCGACGGTTGCGCCGTCGAACGGCCAGACGCCCCAGGGCACGGTTGAGTTCCTCGAGACCAGCAGCGGCCTGTATCTGCTCGGCAGCGCCACCTTGGTCAACGGCACCGCGTCGATCACGACCAGCTGGCCGTCGGCTGCGACCTTGAACCTTCGGGCGGTCTACACCAGCAGCGACGCCTACTTCGCCGGTGCCACCTTGAACCGAACGCTCGCCGTCGAGCAGCTGCCGACCACGACCACCGTCGGCATCAACAGCATCCCGCCCTGGCTCGCCAACCAGACCCTGACGCTGGCAGCCTTCGTCGCCTCCACCGCGCCCGTGGCGGGTGGGACGGTCTCCTTCTTCGACGGGACCAACTTCCTGGGTGCAGCCTCGGTCAGCGGCCAGACCTCCACCCTGGACGTCACGACGCTCCAGGCGGGCAGTCACGCCCTGACCGCGCGCTTCTCGGGAAGCATGGGTTTCGCCGCCTCAACCTCCGCGGTGGCCACCGAGTTCATATCCGCCCACCCGACGTCGATAACCCTCTCGGCAGCGCCGCCTTCGGCCGTCATCAACCAGGCCGACCTCGTGAGCGTCACCCTGGAGAGGACGGACGGGTTCACGGGATATCCGACCGCGTTGACCACGGTCACCTCCGGCGCCCAGGTCTGCACCGTTGGCGGGCTCGGCGGAAGCTGCCTGATGACCTGGTCCAGCAGAGGACCTGAGACGATCACCGCCACCTTTGCCGGAGACGCCGTCTTCGCGTCTTCGACAGCGACCCTAACCATCAACGTCACCCTGGCTCCGCCGACCCTTGTCGCCGGCGTCGCCCCCAACGTCACCTGGGTCGCCGGCGACCCGGTGACGGTGACCTGGTCCATGCCGTACGACACGCCGGCGCCGACGGGTACGGTCAGCGTCCTCAACGCCGGCCTCCGGGGGTGCACCAACCAGCCTGTCGCCGGGAGCTGCGCGGTGACCGTCCCCGGCACCGGCTCGCAGACCATCACCGTCTCTTATTCGGGCGACTCGCTCTACGCGCCGGCCACCCAAACGGTGACCGGAGTGGCGCTCGCCTGCCACCTCTTCACGATCTACGCCTCGCCCTCCAACTTCGGCAGTTTCGACCTCCTCCCGGCCCCGACCTGCAACGGCGGCCGCGGCTACGTGGACGGGTCCTCGGTGCTGGTGATCCCCCAGCCCACCGCCCACCACCAGTTCGTGAGCTTCGACGGCTACCCGGCGACCACGACCTTCCTGCAGCTGACCATCACCCAGGACACCTTCCTGGTCGGTCGCTTCGGCTACATCTGCGACACGGTCAGCGTCGCCTACGTTCCCAAGGCGCAGTGGTCGCCGGTCACCAACCCGGACTGCGGCAGCATCACCCAGAACCCTGTCGACCACACGGTCCTGCTGCCGTACCGCGATGGTGATACGGTCACGCTCCAGGGTTACGACTACACCGATCCAACCCTGGGCCTCTACACCTTCGACAGCTGGTACGTGTACAACGGGCCCTCCAGCCCCGGGAAGACGTTCACGTTCACCGCCGCACCGAACCTCGACCTCTTCCCGGTCCTGGTCCGTCCCTGCTACCAGGTGGCCATCAGCTACAACGACCCTGCGGGCGGCTCGGCCAGGGCCGAGGTGGGCGGTGGCCCCACCTGCCTCCGGCCTGACGGCAGCGGCGGGTTCCACTACGGCGACCAGGTCCTCGTCCTGGTCACCGAAAAGATCACCATGACCCGCGTCAACCAGGGCGGGTACGCGTACAGCTACATGAGCGACCCGAGCTACAACCTGTCCGGGGTCAAGCTGACGGGGACCGACCAGGCGGGTGGCCTCACCGGGGGCTACGTCCTCGGCGGGAGCGGCCGCTACTCGTTCTCCGTGCACGGCGACAACGCGGTCGCGGTCACTTTCGCCGCCTGCCACCAGGTCGTGACCCAGACCGACCCGACCTTCCCGGTCTTCGTCAACGGCAAGGCCGTGTCACCCGGATCGGTGGCGGTGTCGGGGACCGGCTGCCACGATGACACCGGAAACCCGGCCTACGGCTGGTACGCAGGGCCGGCCACGGTGACGGCGACACCCGGCGCAGGCTTCGAGTTCTACACCTGGCGGGGCGACACCTCGAGCGGCCTGACGCCGCCGCTACCGCTGACGGTGGCGCCGGCCACGGTGACGCTCGATGGCAAGGCCGACCACAACCTGACCGCCACCTTCGGGACGCCGAACAGCTGCTACCCGGTCCCGCTCGAGATCGGGTCGCTCAAGTTCGACCTGCCGACCCTTGAAAAGGGCTGGCTGGGCGCCGTCCCGACCACGCCCTACGGCAGCCTGAGCGTCGACGCGACGACGCCCGAGCACACCGACGGTCACGGCTTCTGCCCTCCCGGTATGTACGAGGCCGGGTCGACGATCTCGGTCGACGCCAACGGGAACGACGGCATCTTCACCGGCTTCATGGCTCGGCGGATCGGATTCAACGCCGACGGCACCCTCAACAACTTCAACACCAACCTGCTGGGCCCGCTCGGCCAGGACGGGTCGCCGCTCTCCGGTAGCGACGTCGGCCGGCCGCAGAGCCAGATCTTCCTGGTCCTGCCACCCGCGGGCGGCGGCACGGTGGTCGGAATCCAGGCCTGGTTCTGCTACCCGGTCAACCTCACCCAGGTGGCGCTCGCACCCAGCGGAGCGGGCTTCCAGCCCCCGTTGGCGATGGTCGCGTTCGACTCCGCCACGTCGGGCAACCAGTGCCCGGTCGCGCCGTCCACCTTCCTGCCCGGGACCACGGTCACCGCCACCGAGCACGCGACGCCCGGATACACGTTCAAGGATTGGGAAGGTTCGGCCGGCGGTACCTCGGCGGGCATCAGCGTGGTGGCGGATCAGCCACTCAGCCTGAACGCGGTCTTCAACGGCGCCTGCTACTCGCTGTCGGTCGACGCCGTGTACTCCAGCGGCAGCCCAGGCCCCGCGGGTGAGATCCGTTCCGACGATCCCAACTGCCCAGGCTTCGACGCCTCCAAGGGCATGTACCTGGCCGGCACCGTGGTCGCGCTGCAGGCTCCCGACAAGGGGTCCCAGGAGCCTTTCGAAGGCTGGTCGGGCGCTGACAGCAGCAGCGGGCTGCTGGGCATCGTGACGATGAACTCCGACAAGACGCTGCACGCGCTGTACAACGACGACCTGAACCACCCGCTGGCGAGCGCTTCAGCCTTCGGCACCTATATGAGCGCGGTCGGCAAGGCCACTGTCGGACTCCTGGCGACCGCCATCTCCAGCTACGTGCTGAACTTCACGTCCGCCGGTCTCATCGGCCTGGTCGGCACCATCGGGAGCAGCCTGGGTGCGATCGGCGTTCCCTACGCCGGCCAGATCGGGAGCATCTTCAGCGACCTCTCCAGCACCCTGACCGGGCCGCTCGACTGCGTCGGCACGTGGGGCCTGGGTAACGGGGGCTCGACCGGCAACGCTTACACCCAGGGGGCGGGCTACGTGAAGACGGCCGGCAGCACCGCCAACACCGTGGGCAACACGGCCGTGGGCGAGGGCGCGCTCGGCGGCCTGGCCCAGAAGATCGACGCGGTCAAGAACTTCACCGCGGCGAACGCGGACACCCTCTCGGACGCCCAGAAGACCGGCTATGCCTTGAAATGGATAGCGCTCGGGGTCCAGGTCGGGATGCAGCTGACGACGGCCAGCGTCAACGCCGACTGGAGCATGGACTCGTTCGAGAGCTCGATGAGCTCCTGCCTCTCGAACAAGGGCAACAACCTCTCGAACTCGGTGACCGGTATCTAGCCGACTCGACCCCGGGGAGGCGGAGAGCCTCCAGCACCCGGCACGACCTCATACAAACTAATGTTCGGCCTGCCATCGGGGGCACACCGGATGCTGCGCCACCTGCGCCTGTCCACCCCCAGATGTTGATTTATGCCGTCCATGACCGCTCTGGCGGTCCTACATCTTGTGGCTGAACCCATTGACACCGTGGTGGGGGTGTGCGTACAGTTGCGGGGAATCGTGGTGATTAGTGGGGATGAGTGGTGATCCAGAACCGCCACACCATCCGTCGCAGCAAACGTCCCAGCAAGGCACCCAGAACGACGTCCCAGCTGCCACTCATCCCCGTCACCGCGGTCCAGGAAGAAAGATGAATGTTCGCCGGCTCCTCGCGTATGAAGGTGGATTCCAAGGGTCGCTTGGCGATTCCGAAGCAGTTTCGGGACCAGCTGCCCGAGGGTTCCTTCATCTCCATCGGGACGGAGCGCAACCTGGCCATCTATCCGCGCGAGGAATGGGAAGGTCTGCGCGACGTGCTCCCGTCGCCGCTTCGGGCGACGCCCGAGCAGCGGCAGGTGTCGCGGGCGATGAACGCCTTGGCCATCCCCTGCGAATTCGACCAGCAGGGCCGGCTGACACTCAGCCCGGAGCAGCGCCGGCTGGCGGGGATCGACCCCGATTCGACGGTGATCGTGATCGGCAACCAGTCGGTGGTCGAGATCTGGTCGGCGGACCGATGGGACAGCTACTCCGTCGGCGCGCTGGCCAATTTCACCGACAACGTTAACCGGGTGACCCAGGCCAACTGAACGGTCTCGGGCACCGCCCTGTACTTTCAAAAGAGTCAATAGAGTTCCTTCAGCCCCACCCGGGGTCCATCCTCGTGGACGCGACCCTGGGAGGCGGAGGGCATGCGCGAGCCCTGCTCGAGCGCATCCAGCCCGGTGGCAGATTGCTGGGGGTCGACAGAGACCCCGACGCCGTCGCCCGGGTCCGGGAGGCGCTGGCCGGGTTCGAGCCGCCGCCGGTTCTGGTCCACGCGAACTTCGCGGAACTCGAGGTGGTGGTGGCAGCCGCCGGGCTCGGCCCGGTGGACGGCGTGCTCTTCGATCTCGGGCTCTCCAGCTACCAGCTGGACACCCCGGAGCGCGGCTTCAGCTTCCGCTCCGAGGCTCCGCTGGACATGCGGATGGACCCCACCGCGGGGATCCCCGCCGCGACGCTGGTGAACCGGATGGACCAGGCCGACCTGGCCCGCGTCATCGCCACCCTCGGCGAGGAGCGCTGGGCCAAGCGGATCGCCCAGTTCATCGTCCGCCGCCGGCCGCTGGCAACCACCAGCGACCTCGCCCGGGCGGTCGAGGACGCGATCCCGCGGGCCGCCTGGCCCCGAGACATCCACCCGGCAACGCGAACCTTCCAGGCGATCCGCATGGAGGTCAACGACGAGCTGGGCAGTCTCGAAGGGGGGCTGAAGGCCGCAATCAGGATTCTCAAACCCGGTGGGCGCATGGCGGCGATCTCATTCCATTCCCTAGAAGATCGATTGGTCAAAGCAACCATTGCAGCCGAGTCGAAGGACTGTCTCTGTCCCCCCCAGCAGCCAGTCTGTACCTGCGCTCACCGGGCCCAACTCCGTCCGCTCACCCGCAAGCCGGTGCGGCCCTCCGAGGAGGAGATCGCCGCCAATCCCCGCTCACGCTCCGCCCGCCTCCGGGCGGCCGAGCGGCTCTAACGCTTCGAAAGAAGGTCTTTAGTCGCAGCCCACATCCCAGCAGAGGTCCCCCCAGCATCAACAGTTTGGTCGGCAATCCGAATATCGGCATCAAACCTTCCCGCCGCCGCGGCGCCTCCGGGCACCTCGCCAACGGGATCGCATCCCTGCGCCTTCCTGCGCGGTCCGTCCTCCGTGCGCAGGGTGAGCGCCGCCGTCGGCGCGCCCAGCTCCGGCTGCCGCAGCCGCCACACCTCGAGCTGCCGGCGCGGATGCGTTTCAGCGCCTTCGGCCGCGTTTACCTGCTGGTCGCAGGAGTGGTGACGGTCACCATCCTCTACCTCGTCCAGGCCGCGGGCGCCACCCAGGCCTCCTACGAGATCGGCCGCCTCCAGGACCAGCAGCAGAGCCTCCGCGCCGAGCAGGAGAACCTCAAGTACCAGGAGGCGACCCTCAACTCGCCGGCCCAGGTCCAGGCGGAAGCCGCTCAGGCCAGCCTGACCCGTCCGCAGCCGTACAAGTTCGTGCAGTTCCAGGACTCCGGCGTGGCGCTCGACAGCCCGGCTCCAGCGGCCCCCGACCAGAGCCCGCTCTGGCAGCGGGCCCTGGCCGCGATCGGACGCGGGGTGACCGACGGCACCGACGCCATGGCGGCCGGCCGCTAACAGTGGCCCTGAGCGCCGGGACCCGGCCGGTGCTCGGGCCCGACCTCCGGCGCCGCGCCGCTCGAGCGCCCCGCGTCGCTTCTCGCCGGCCCGGCTATCAGCGCCGTGTCGCCTGGCTGCTGGTTGGCTCGCTGCTGGTCGTCGGCGTGATCTGGAGCCGGCTCGTCTACTGGCAGGTGATCGAGCATCAGCGGCTAAGCGCCGACGCCCTCGGCCAGTACAGCAAGGTGGTCCAGCTGCCCGCGGCGCGGGGCCTGATCTACGATCGCAACGGCCAGCCTCTGGCCATCAACGAGACCGTCTACTCGGTCGTCGCGGCGCCCAACCAGGTGCCGTCCACCGAGCGCGAGCACGTCGCCGCGGCGCTGAGCGCGGCCACCGGCCGGCCCCTGGCCGCGGTCGAGTCGATCCTCGCCAGCGGTGCCCAGTTCGCCTACATCGCCCGCCAGCAGCCGAAGGCCGTCGCGGACAAGCTCGGCGCGGAGAACCTCGCCGGCGTCGGCCTGGAGCCGGAGACCCGCCGCACCTACCTGCCGGGCGGAACCCCCGATTCGACGCTCGCCTCAAACCTGCTCGGCTTCGTCAACGACGCCGGCGCCGGCCAGTACGGGGTGGAGGCGTTCTACCAGTCCCAGCTGGCGGGCAAGAACGGGTCGATGTCGACTTACCAAGACCTGACCGGACGCCAGATCGTGATCGGTGCGGAGAACCGCCACGACCCTGTCAACGGTTCCGACCTGCAGCTCACCATCGACGCCGACATCCAGCATTCGGCCGAGCAGGCGCTAGCGGCCGGCGTCGCCCTCAACAAGGCGGAGAGCGGAAGCGTGATCGTCATGGACCCCCAGACCGGGGCGATCATCGCCTGGGCCGACTACCCGACCTACAACGCCAACTCCTTCGGGTCGACGCCGGTCGACCGCTTCATCGACCCCATCGCCTCCTATCTCTACGAGCCGGGCTCGACCATGAAGGTGGTGACCCTTTCGGGCGCGATCGAGAACAAGGCGATCACGCCGACCTCCACCTTCTACGACCCGGGCCACATCAGCGTCGGCGGCGTCACCCTCTACGACTGGGACCGCGCCAACCACGGCACCATCAACTACACCACAGTGCTCGAGGATTCGCTCAACGTTGGGGCGGTGACCGCGCTCAACCTGGAGGGAGCCAACGCCTACTACCGCAACCTGGTCAACTTCGGCTTCGCCAGCCCATCCGGGATCGACGTCGCCGCCGAGTCGGCGGTGCCGCTCAAGGCCGAGGCCGACTACCGGCCCTCGGAGATGGCGACCACGTCCTACGGCCAGGGCATCAGCGTAAACATGGTCCAGATGGTCGCCGCCGTCAACGTCGTCGCCAACGGCGGGCGCTACGTCCAGCCGCACGTCGTCGACCGGGTCGGCGGCAGGCCGACCTCGCTTTCCCTCCAGGCGCCTCGCCAGGTCATCTCGCCGTCCACCGCGGCGCAGATGAACCAGATGATGAAGGCGGTCGTGCAGAAGGGCTCGGGGTCGATGGCTCGGATCGCCGGTTTCCAGAACGACGAGGCGGGGAAGACCGGCACCTCGCAGATCCCGGTCAACGGCCAGTACACCCAGGACGTGTGGTCGAGCTACGTCGGTTACATGCCGGCCAGCAACCCGCGCTTCACGATGCTGGTGGTGGTCCGCAAGCCCCACAACGCGAACTGGATCGCCAACGACGGCTACATCGTCGCGGCGCCGATCTGGCAGCAGATCGCGCAGGCCATCGTCCTCGACTGGCACATCGCACCCACGCCCGGCACCTAGGTTACCGTCGAGGCGAATTCCTCGATCCTTAGTCGAGTGGCGATCTCCTTCCCGGGTTCACGGCACTCGTTCACCTCCGTCCACACCGACAGCCGCGAGGTGCAGCCGGGCGGCCTCTTCTTCGCACTCAAGGGTTCCACCAGCGATGGACATCGCTTCGTCGCCGACGCGGTGGCCCGCGGCGCGGCCGGCGTGGTGGTGGAGACGCCGGCGGCCGGCGTGGGCCAGGCCGAGGTCTTGGTGGTGCCGGATGCCTGGGCGGCCTTCTACGAACTGGCCGCCCAACGCCTCCGCGAGGTCGCACCGATCGTGGTCGGCATCACCGGCTCGAATGGGAAGACGACCACCAAAGAGATGCTGTCGGCGATCCTCGCCACTCGCTACCGGGTGCTCAAGACGGAGGGCAACCTGAACACCGAGACCGGCCTGCCGCTGACCATCCTCCGTCTCCAGGCCGGCGACCAGGTCGCCGTGCTGGAGATGGGCATGCAGGCACCCGGCGAGATCGCCCGGCTGGCCGAGCTGGCGCGGCCCTCGATCGGGATCATCACCGGGATCGGCACCGTCCACATCGAGTTCTTCGAGTCCCAGGAGGGAATCGCGTTGGCCAAGGGCGAGCTGGTCGCCGCCCTTCCCGCGGACGGCCTCGCAGTCCTCAACCACGACGACGCCTTCACGCCGCTTCTGGCCGGCGGTACGCGCGCCCAGGTCACCACCTTCGGCCTGGACGGAGGTGACTTCCGCGGCGAGGGCTACCGGGCCGGTGTGTTCACCGTCCGCGGCGTCGAGGTCCGGCTGCAGACGCCGGGTCGCCACCTGGCCCGCAACGCGCTTGCCGCCGTCGCCGTGGCCGACCGCCTCGGCATTCCCGTCGCCGACGCGGCCGGGGCCCTGCGAACGATCGTCGTCGAGCGGCGCCTGCAGTCGCTCCTGGCACCGGCCGGGTTCACGGTGGTGGACGACGCCTACAACGCGAGCCCGGAGTCGATGCTGGCCGCCTTCGAGACGGTCTCCGAGCTTCCCCGCGAGGGGCGCCTGCTGGCCGTGCTGGGCGAGATGCGGGAGCTGGGACCGGCCGCCGAGGAATGGCATCGCCGGGTCGGGTCGGCCGCCGGCGAGGTCTTCGATGAGGTCTGCGTCCCCGACGTGGGCCTGGGGAGAGTCCTCGCCGAGGCGGCCGGCGCGACCCTCGTCGCGGACAAGCCGGCTGCGGCACTGTGGACGCGCGGCCATGCCCGGCCGGGCGATCTGGTGCTGGTCAAGGCTTCCCACGGGGTCGGCCTCGAGGACGTGGTCGCCGAGCTGTTCCAACCGTGAGTGGCTACATCCTCGACGCGATCACCCTGGTGGTCGCCACGGTGATCGGGCTGGTCGCCTTCCGGCCCTTCATCGCCCTCCTCCGAGGCCGCCGGGCTGGCCAGGTGATCCAGGCCGAGCTGCCCGAGGAGCACCAGGCCAAGGCGGGGACGCCGACCGGCGGCGGCATCCTCTTCGTCGCCCTCGCCATCCTCGGCGGAGTGCTGGCGACCCTCGCCGGCCATCCAGGTGCCTGGCCGGTGCTGGCCGGGCTCGCCCTCGGCGGCGTGGTCGGCCTGGCCGACGACTTGCAGAAGCTCCGCGTCGGCTCGCCGGGCATCCCCGCCCGGCTCAAGTTCCCCCTCCAGCTGCTGCTGGCGGTGCCGGTCGCGGCCCTCGCCTACCAGCCCCACCAGTGGGGGATCCCGTTCTCGCTCGGCTGGCTCTACTGGCCGCTGGCGGTGGTCGCGATCGCCGGCTGCGCCAACGGCGTCAACCTGAGCGACGGCATCGACGGGCTCGCCGGCGGCCTGACCCTGATCGCCCTGCTGGCCGCGGGGCTGCTGCTGCCGGGCGCGCCCGCGGGGGAGAAGGCGACCGCACTGGTGGCCGCCGGCGGCGTCCTCGCCTTCCTCTGGTACAACCGTCACCCGGCCCGCGTCTTCATGGGCGACGCCGGCTCGCTCGGGCTCGGCTACGCCCTGGCCGCGATGACGATTCAGCAGGGTTTCGTCCTCCTGCTGCCGCTACTGGGCCTGGTGTTTGTGATCGAGACCCTCTCTGTCATGATGCAGGTGGCCTATTTCAAGGCCACCGGCGGGCGCCGGGTCTTCAAGATGACCCCGATTCACTTCACGTTCCAGCTCGAGGGGTGGTCCGAGGGCCGCATCGATGCGGTCTTCTGGACGGTGGGCGCGCTCGCAGCGCTCGCCTCGGCCGCCGTCGCCCGGCTGTGACCCGCTCCCTGGTCGTCGGCCTGGGCCGGAGCGGCGTCGCCCTGGCCAGCTTCCTGCGCAGCCGCGGCGACGAGGTGGTGGTCTGCGACAGCAAGCCCGCCGACCGGCTCACAGAACAGCTGGCGGCGCTCCCGGCCGGCGTCGAGACCGCCTTCGGCGGTTACGACGAGACCCTGCTACGGGCTGTCGACGAGGTCTACGCCAGCCCCGGCGTCCCCTGGGACGCGCCGCTCCTCAAGACGGCTCGGCTGAAGGGAATTCCCGTCGGCAGCGAGATCGACCTCTTCTTCCGCCACTGCCCCGCGCCCATCGTCGGGATCACCGGCACCAACGGCAAGACGACCACCACCGCGCTGGTGGGCGCCGTCCTCGCCCGGGGCCCGCGCCCGGTGCTGGTCGGCGGCAACATCGGGGACACAGTCCTCGACCGGCTCAGCGAGGTCACGCCCGAGCACTGGGTGGTGCTGGAGCTGTCCAGCTTCCAGCTGGAGGCGGCCGACCGGCCGAAGCCGCGGATCGGCGTGGTCCTGAACCTGACGCCGGACCACCTCGACCGCCACCACAGCTTCGAGGCCTACGTCGCCGCCAAGGCGCGCCTGCTCCGCTTCCAGGACCCCGCCGACGACGCGGTGCTCAACGGCCAGGACCCGGCCTGCCGGACGCTGGCGGAGCAGACGCGGGCGGCCATCACCTGGTTCGACCGGGAGCCCGACCCACCGCTCGGCATCCCCGGCGCCCACAACCTGATGAACGCCCGGGCCGCGGCCGCCGTCGGCCGGCTGGCCGGGATCCCGACGGCTGAGGTGCACGCCGCGACGGCCGCCTTCAAGGGGGTCGAGCACCGGCTCGAGCTGGTCGGGGAGTGGGACGGGGTGCGCTGGTACAACGACTCCAAGGCGACCAACCCAGACGCCGCCGTCGTTGGCCTCGGCTCCTTCGCCGGGCAGCGGGTGGTGCTCATCGCGGGCGGCTACGGCAGCGGCTTCGAGCTCGGCGAGTGGCTGGCCTCGATTCGCGCCCATGCCGTCGCGGTGGTCCTCATCGGCGATAGCGCCGAGCTGCTCGAGCGCGAGCTGGCCGGAAAGCCGAACGTCGTGCGCGCCCGCGACCTCGACCACGCCGTCGAGCTGGCGGCCGGCCTCGCCGAGCCCGGCGGGGTGGTGCTGCTGAGCCCCGGCTACAAGAGCTTCGACTGGTTCAGCAGCTTCGAGGACCGCGGCCGCCGCTTCAAGGACTCCGTGCGGGCCTGGAACCAGGCGAGGACGGCCTGAGCCCGTGAGCACCGGACTTCACTCGGAAGCAGCCACCAGGGAGGTTCCACGAACCGGCTTCCGCGCCGAATCACGGACTGGAATGTCCTCCGAGCGTGCCGCCCACGCGCAAGCACGGACGGAGGGCGACCGCTGGCTGCTCCTGGTCACCGTGCTGCTGGTCGCCGCCGGCCTGGTCTTCGTCCTCAGCGCCAGCGAGGCGCTGGCCTACGTCCAGCACCTGACGCCCCTCTATTACTTTGAGCGGCAGGTGGTCTTCGTGGCCCTCGGCGGCATCGCCCTGTTCGTCCTTGCCCGGGTCGACTACCGCCAGCTGAAGCCGCTGATCCTGCCCGGGACGGTGGTGGTCGTCGTCCTCCTGGTCCTGGTGCCGCTGGCCGGCGTCGAGGTCAACGGCGCCCGGCGCTGGTTCTCCATCGGGCCCGTGGTGATCCAACCCAGCGAGATCGCCAAGCTCGCCTTCGCACTCTTCGTGTCGGCCTGGGTGGTCAAGAGGGGCGACCGCCTCCGCGACCTCAGGGAGGGATTCTGGCCCTTCACCATCCTGCTGGCGGGCGCGCTCGGGTTGATCCTTCTCGAGAAGGACCTCGGAACCAGCCTCGTGATCGGAGCGATCCTCGTCTCGGCCTTCGTCGCCGGCGGCGGCCGCAAGCGCCACCTCGCCCTGCTCATCGGAGGCCTG
Source organism: Candidatus Dormiibacterota bacterium (assembly GCA_035535055.1). Taxonomy (GTDB): domain Bacteria; phylum Chloroflexota; class Dormibacteria; order Dormibacterales; family Dormibacteraceae; genus UBA6019. The sequence continues at coordinate 20,540 of DATLQT010000010.1, forward strand.
GTCCTGGCCGGCTGGTTGACGGTCGTCATGGAGCCCTACCGCTTCGCCCGGCTGGCGGCCTTTGTCAACCCCTTCCAGGACCAGCTGAACGCCGGCTTCCAGGCGACCCAGGCGCTCTACGCCCTCGGCTCAGGAGGCATCTGGGGAGTCGGCCTCGGTCACTCGGTCCAAAAGTTCCTCTGGCTTCCCGACGCGCACACCGACTTCATCTTCGCGATCATCGGCGAGGAGACCGGTCTGGTCGGGACCACCCTGATCCTCCTCGGCTTCACCGCCTTCGCGGTCCGCGGCTACCGGGCGGCGATGCGCGCCCCCGACCGCTTCGGGCTGGCGCTGGGGACCGCGATCACCAGTGGGATCGTCTTCCAGGCGCTGGTCAACATGGCGACCGTCACCGACACCCTGCCCATCACCGGGGTGCCGCTGCCCCTGATCAGCTACGGTGGCTCTTCGGTCGCCATGACGCTGGCTGCCATCGGAGTGCTGCTCAACATCGCCTCGCAGGGCACGCGTCGCGGGGCTCGAGGGAGTGAGACGGAGTCGCTGCAGGATGAAGCTGCTGATCTCGGGCGGAGGAACGGGCGGTCACCTGATGCCGGCTTTGGCCGTGGCCCGGGCCTTCGCGACTGAGGAGCCGGACGGCGAGCTGCTGCTGGTCGGAAGGACCGGCGGGCCCGAGGAGCGGCTGGTGCCGGAGGCCGGCTTCCGGCTGGAGACGGTCGCCATCCAGGGTCTGAACCGCGATTCGCTTCTGAAAAACCTACGGCTGCCGGCGCTGGTGCCTTCGGCCATGCGGGACGGTCTCCGGATCGTCGATCGCTTCAAGCCGGACGTGGTGCTCGGCGTGGGCGGCTATGCGATGGCGCCCGCCGTCTGGGCGGCCAGGCGTCGCGGCATCCCCTACGTGCTGGCCGTATTTGAGCCGGGGGGCATGGCCAACCGCTTCTTCCGCCGGGGAGCGGCCGCCGCCTGCGTCAGCTTCGCCGACGACCGGGAGCGCTTCCCGACGGCCCGCACGGTGCTGACCGGCTATCCGGTCCGGCCCGGCTTCACCGCGCACGAGCCGCGGGTGCCGCCGACGCGGCTGCTGGTGGTGGGGGGCAGCCAGGGCGCTCGGCGCATCAACGAGACGGTCTGGTCGGCGCTCGACGGGCTCTTGGAGCGCTTCGAGGAGGTGATCCACCTCACCGGCGAGCAAGGCAGAGTCCGATCCGCGGAGTTCGCCCGGGACCGCTACCGGCCGCTCGCCTTCGCCTCCGAGATGCCGGCGCTGATGACCGAGGCCGACCTGGTGATCTGCCGGGCAGGGGTCGGGACGCTGGCCGAGGTGGCCGCGACCGGGCTGCCCGCGATAGTCATACCCGGCACCTTCGGCGGGGCCCACCAGGAGCGCAACGCCGCCCGGATGGTTCGCGTCGGGGCCGCGATCCGCCTCGCCGACGACGACCTCGCCTCCGACTCCCTGCTGGAGGCCATCGACTCTCTCGACTCCGACCGCCTCCGGCAGATGGCGACCGCTTCCGCGGCTCTGGGCCGGCCGGGCGCGGCGCGGGACGTGATCACGGTTCTGAGGGAGGTCGCGGCTTGAAGGTCCACCTGATGGGCGCCGGCGGAACCGGCGTCTCCTCCCTCGCCCTGGTTCTCGCCGCTCGCGGTGAGCAGGTCAGCGGCTGCGACGCCCGCCTGTCGGAAACTACCGAGCTGCTGGAGAAGGCGGGGATCCCGGTCGCGCTCGGCCACGACCCAAGGCACGTCCAGGGCGTCGACCTCCTGGTCCGCTCGGCGGCCGTCGCCTCCCAGGCTCCCGAGCCGGCCGCCGCCCGCGCCGCCGGGATCCGGACCATCACCAGGGCCGAGTTGCTGGCCGACCTGATCGCCGGCTCGGACTCGGTGGCGGTCGCCGGCACCCACGGCAAAACCACGACCACCCACATGCTGGGCAAAGTGCTGACGGCGGCCGGCCTCGACCCGGCCGTCCTGGTCGGGGACGGCCGCAGCACCCGCGCCGGCGGCGGCCGCTGGCTGGTGGCCGAGGCGGACGAGAGCGACGGCTCGCTTGCGCTGCACCATCCGCGACACGCGATCGTGACCAATTTGGAGCTCGACCATCCTGACTTCTACGCTGACCTGGCCGCGGTCCGGGAGGTCTTCCAGCGCTTCGCAAGCCAGGTCGGCGAGCTGGCCGTCGTCTGCGCCGATGACGCGGAGGTGATGGCGCTCCGCTTCGGCGGCAGGCGCGTCACATACGGTCTTGAAAATGCCGATTACACCCCCGCGGGCCTCGGCCTGAGGCTCCGGGTCCCCGGCCGCCACAACCTCCTCAACGCGAGCGCGGCCGCGGCCATGGCGATCGAGCTGGGAGTGCCCGAGGCGGTGGCCCGCGAGACGCTGGAGGCCTTCACCGGCGCCCACCGCCGGTTCGAGCTGATCGGCGAATGGCGAGGCGCGAGCCTTTACGACGACTACGGGCATCACCCGACCGAGATCCGAGCGACCCTGGAGGCCGCTCGTGAGCTGAATCCCAAGCGGCTGCTGCTGGTGTTCCAGCCCCACCGCTACACCCGCCTCAAGGCCCTCCTGGACGAGTTCGCCCTTTCCTTCGACGGTGCCGACCAGGTGATCATCACCGAGGTCTACGCCGCCGGCGAGGAGCCCAACGGGATCAGCGCGCGTCAGCTTGCGGAGAAGGTGCCGGGCGCCCGATTTGCGCCCCACCTCGACACCGTAAGGGACGACCTCTTCAGCCTCGTCGAGCCGGGCGACCTGGTGCTCTTCATGGGCGCCGGCGACATCTGGAAGGTTCCCCATGAGCTGGCGGGCTGAGCCGAACCTGGCCTGGCTGCGCTCGCTGCCGGGCGTGCGTGAGAACCATCCGCTGGCCAAGCACACCTCCCTCAACATAGGAGGGCCGGCCGACTTCTTCCTGGAGGCGGCGGACGTCGGCGCGGTGGTCCGGGAGGCGCGGCGCCGCGAGGTGCCGGTCCGGGTCATCGGAGCCGGCACCAACCTGCTGGTCTCCGACGCGGGCGTCGAGGGCCTGGTGGTGAGGGACGTCGATCGCCGCTTCCGTCGCGACGGCGAGCGGCTCTTCGCCGGCGCTGGCCTGAAGATGATGCGGCTGGCTCGACTGGCGGCGGACCAGGACCTGGTCGGCCTCGAGTTCGCCATCGGCATCCCGGGAACGGTCGGTGGAGCGGTCTACCAGGACGCCGGCTGCTGGGGCAGAGAGGTCCGCGAGGTGCTGGTCGAGGTCGAGGGGGATGGCCGCCGTTGGCGGCCCGAAGTGCTGGGTCTGGGCTACCGAACGTCCGCCTTCCGCCACGGCGAGATGGAGGGTGAGCTGATCAGCGGGGCGTGGTTCCAGCTCCGTCCTGGCGACGGCGCCGCGGCGCGCCGGCAGATGGCGCAGTGGACGGCCGAGCGCCTACGCACCCAGCCGATAAAGTCCAAGAACTGCGGGAGCGTGTTCAAGAATCCTCCGGGTGACTCCGCCGGCAGGCTGGTCGAGGCCGCCGGCTTGAAGGGCGAGCGGGAGGGTGGCGCGGTGATCAGCCCCAAGCACGCCAATTTCATCGAGAACCTTGGGGCGGCGACGGCCGTGGACGTCCGGGCGCTGATCGAACGCGCCCAGGGGGCCGTCGCGGAACGATTCGAGATCACGCTGGAGACCGAGGTTGAGATGATCGGGAGATGAAGGTCGCCGTGCTGAAGGGGGGCTCCTCGTCCGAGCGCGAGGTCTCCCTCAATTCGGGCGGGCAGGTGGAGGCGGCGCTGGCGCGGCGCGGCCACGAGGTAACCTCCTTCGACTTCGACCGCCGGACCTTCGCGGCCCTCGCCGGCGGTGACTTCGACTGCGTTTTCATCGCGCTCCACGGGCCGCTCGGCGAGGACGGCACCGTGCAGGGAATGTGCGAGCTGCTGGAGCTGCCATACACCGGCTGCGGCGTGCTCTCGAGCGCGCTCTGCATCGACAAGGCAATGTCCAACCGCGTCCTCGAGCAGGCCGGGGTCGCCGTCCCCGCCTACCAAGAGCACGACGTTCGCGAGGGCATCCCCGCCGACCTCCCGGCGCGGCTGGTCGCCGGCCTCGGCCTACCGCTGGTCGTCAAGCCGACCCGCCAGGGATCGACCGTCGGCCTCACCATCGCGACCGACGAGGAAGAGGTCGCCGACGGGCTGGTGAAGGCCGGCCGGTACGACTTCCGGATCCTGGTCCAGCGCTTTGTCAGCGGGGTGGAGATCACGATCGGCGTGCTGGCGACGCCGGACCTAGAGGTCCTCCCGACCCTGGAGATCGTCAGCGAGAACCCGGTCTACGACTACGACGCCAAGTACACCGCCGGTAAGAGCCACCACATCATCCCGGCCCGGATCCCGGAGCCGCACCGGGCCGCCGCGTCCGCCGCCGCCGAACTCGCCTTCCGGGCGCTGCGCTGCGAGGGCATGGCCAGGGTCGACCTGATCGTCGACGAGGCCGGCACGCCGTGGGTGCTGGAGGTCAACACGGTGCCCGGAATGACCGCCCTCTCGCTGTTTCCCGACGCCGCGAGGGCGGCCGGGATCGACTTCGACGAGCTCTGCGACCGTCTGGTCCGGCACGCCCGCCTGCGCGTCGTCGGCGGCGGCGGCGGGGGGTAGCCTCCGCTGCCTGAGCGCCGTCCACACTCCTTCTCGGGCACCGGCCGCGACCTCAGCCGGACCACCTCCCGGCGCCGCCGGTCCGCCAGCCTCGGCTCCAACCAGGCGCCCGCCCGGCTGCCCGGCGAGAGGCGCCCGCGCCGTGTGGCGGATGCCTTCTGGCGACGGTTGCTGGCGGTGGTCCTGGTGGCGGTGGAGCTGCTCCTCATCGGCTGGATCCTGCAGGCGCCGGCCCTGAGCGTGCGCCAGGTCGCCGTGACCGGGCTCTCGCACCTTACGCGCGCGCAGGTGTTGGCCGCGGCCGGGCTGTCGAGCCGGACGTCGATCCTGGCGGTGGACGGTGATAGCATCCGGCGCGATTTGGAGCGCCTCGCCTGGGTCCGCACGGCATCGGTCCAGGCGCTGCTGCCGGACCGCGTCGAGATCGCCATCGAAGAGTGGGCGCCGGTCGCCGTCTACCGCTCCGGGCCGACCGGAATGCCCTTTTACCTCAACGACCAAGGAACGGCATTAGCGCCGGCCACGCCCTCCCCGGCGCTGCCGCAGGTCCAGGGAGCCGGCGCGAGCCCGCGGGTGGGGTCGCATTCACTGGACGCCCAGCTTCTCGCGGCGCTGGTCAGGATCCAGGCCGGTTTTCCCTCCGTCTACGGAGGTCAATCGGTCGCCGGCTTCCAGCTCGACTGTTTCGGTTCCCTGAGCCTGACCACCAACAAGGGGGTGGCGATCTACTTCGGCCGGGTGCTCACGCCCGAGGAGTTCGTGGCGCTCTCGGCCAAGCTCTCCGCCCTCAAGTCGATCGCCGTCTCCGACCCGACGACCGCCGACCCGGCCAAGGTCGAATACATCAACCTGGAGGACGCCCAGCAGCCGGCGGTCAAGTTCAAGTCCGCCAAGCCGGTCCCTTCACCGTCCCCGGTTGCGGGCGCCCCGTCGCCATCGCCATCGCCCTCGGTGACGCCATGCGCGTGATCGCCGTCGCCGTCGCGTGCGCGGCGCTCGGCCTGATCCTCGGCCTGCTCTCGCCGGTCACGATCCCGATCGGCTACGCGCGCTATACGGCGGTGGCGCTGCTGGCGGCCCTGGACTCCATCTTCGGCGCTTTCAAGGCTTACATCGCGGGGACCTACGAGCCGCGCGTCTTCCTAACCGGCCTGGTCACCAACATGGCGCTGGCGGGCGGCCTGACCTTCGTCGGCGACAAGATCGGGGTGGACCTTTCAATCGCCGCGATCGTCGCCTTCGGCGTCCGCATCTTCAACAACGCCGCGAGCATCCGCCGCCATTACCTCTGAGCCCGATCGGGGCTTTGGCGGCTAGTTGACCGTTATCGTCGGCGAGGTGATGGTCGGCGACCCGGGCAGGCTGCTCGTCGCCAGCGTCAACGTGAAGGTGCCGGTCGTGGTCGGCTGGCCGATGCTGCTGCTGACGTAATCGGCGCCGGCGGCGATCGTCATGCCGGCCGGGGTGGGGACAATGCCCGGAGTGGTGGTGTTGATCGAAGGGGTCACGCTGACGGCCGCGGTGGCGACGTCGCAGTAGCCGCAACCAGGCGTGTAGACGTAGACGGTGAAGCTGTCGCTCGGCGTCAGCGTCGTCACCGGGCTGCTCGGCCCGGTCATCTGGAGGACCGGGTTGATGACCGTGAAGTTGCTGGTTGCCGACGTCCAGCCGCTGGCCGAAGCCGTGACCCCGGTCGTTCCGGCCGCAATGCCGTCGACCTCGAAGTAGGCGTAGTTGGCGCCGGCCGCGACCGTGAAAGAGGGCGAGGGGACGTTAGCGGTGCCGCTGGCGAAACCGCTGATCACCAGCGGCAGGCCGCCGGTCGGGGCGGGGTTGGAGAGCGAGACCGAGAAGCTCCGGTGGAGGCCGGCCCCGACGACCGAGCCGTTGTCGCTTACAGACAGGTAGGGAGCGGTGACGGTCACCGTGCCGGAGGTGATCGACGGCGACCCGTTGAGACCGGCGGCGGTGGCGGTAAGCGAGTAGGTGCCGGTTGACGTGGCCTGGCCGACCAAGCCGCTCACGTAATACCCGTTCTGAGCGATGGTCAGGTTGGCGGGGGTCGGCACGATGCCGGCGCCGACCGAGAATCCGATCGACTCGCCGGCGGCCGCGTTGACCACATCGCAGTAGCCGCAGTTGGGCGTGTAGACGTAGACGGTGAAGCTGTCGCTCGGAGTCAGCGTCGTCACCGGGCTGCTCGGCCCGCTCATCTGGAGGACCGCGTTGACGGTCGTGATGCTGGCGCTGTCACCGGTCCAGCCCCCGGCCGAGGCGGTGATGGTGGTCGTCGCCGGCTTCAGTCCGTCGACCTCGAAGTAAACGTATGACTGCCCGGCCGGTACGGTCACCGTCGGGCTCAGGACCGAGGCCACGGTCGGGTCGGTGCTGGCGACCGAAATCGTCAGACCGCCGGTTGGGGCAGGGTTGGAGAGGGAGATAGAGAAGTTTCGGTGGAGATCGACGCCAAGGAAGGCGTTGTGGTCGCTCAGGGTGATGATCGGCTGGTTGACGGTGACGGTCCCCGAGGTGAGCGAGGGAGCGCCCGGCAGGTTGGTGGCGGTCGCGGTCAAGGTGTAGGTGCCGCCGCTGGTCGCCTGGCCGACCTGTCCGGTCACGTAATACCCGTTCTGGGCGATGGTC
>DATLQT010000011.1:0-34391 GCA_035535055.1 Candidatus Dormiibacterota bacterium
CTGCTGCCCGACGGAACCTGGCTGGCGGTGACGACCAAGATCGCCTGGAGCGTGAAGCTCGACGTCGGCTCCACCGCCGAGTACGAGGTCGGCCTCCGCTTCCTCGAGCTGACCGAGGACGACCTCGAGCGGCTCCGCCCCCTGCTCCCGGCGCCGCCCAGCGTCCACGTCGATGGGGGCATCCGGGAGAACTGACCCCCGCGTGATCCCGGGCTGACCCCCAGCTGATCGCAGGGCCCAAAACCGATCTCTTGCCTAACGCGTTATAGAAGGCAGGAGGTCCTCAGCCAACATGACAGCAAGCCTCAAGAGTCAGGGCCGGCGCCCGGCGCGGATCGCGCCCGAGGGCGACGCGCCCGATCTCCAGAGCCAGCTGGAAGCGCTCTTCCACGCGGTCTGGAACGCGGAGAGGAACTGGCGGCTGGATGACCGGATCGACCTGGCCCTCGGCCAGCGCCGGCCGCAGTCCAGCTAGCCGACCGGCCTAGACGTTCTTGACGGCCGCGACGAGGTCGGTCAGCGACTTCTTGGCGTCGCCGAAGAGCATGGTGGTCTTGGGGTTGAAGTAGAGAGGGTTGTCCACTCCGGCAAAGCCGGCGGCCATGCTCCGTTTCAACACCACCACGTTGGCCGCCTTGTCGACCTCGATGATCGGCATCCCGTAGATGGGGCTGGAGGGCGTGTCCTTGGCGGCCGGGTTGGTGGTGTCGTTGGCGCCGACGACCAGGGCGACGTCGGTCCGTTCCAGCTCCGGGTTGATCTGCTCCATCTCGAAAAGCTGCTCGTAGGGGACGTTGGCCTCGGCCAGCAGCACGTTCATGTGGCCGGGCATCCGGCCGGCGACGGGGTGGATGGCGTACTTCACCTCGACGCCTCGCTTTTCGAGTAGGTCGGCCAGCTCGCGCACCGCGTGCTGGGCCTGGGCGACGGCCAGGCCGTAGCCGGGGACGATCACCACGCTCTGGGCGTAGGCGAGCAGCGCCGCGACGTCGTCGGCGGACGCCGAACGCACCGTGCCCCCCTCGGCGCCGAGGGCCGCCGGCCCTCCCGGCTTGGCGCTTCCGAAGGCGCTGAAGAGGACGTTGGCGATCGAGCGTCCCATCGCCTTCGACATGAGCAGCGTCAGCAGCGTCCCGGAGGCGCCGACCAGGGCGCCGGCGACGATCAGCACGGTGTTGTTGAGAACAAAGCCGGTGGCCGCGGCGGCAAGACCGGTGAAGGCGTTCAGGAGGGAGATCACGACCGGCATGTCCGCGCCGCCGATGGGGAGCACGAAGGCCACGCCGAGGACCAGCGCCAGGACCACCATCACGATGTAGAAGGTCGGGACCGAGGCGGCCACCATGAGGTAGACGGCGATCGCCAGGATCCCGAGCAGGATCACCGCGTTGACGACCTGCTGGCCGGGATAGGTGAGCGGCCGGCCCGTCATCCACTCCTGCAGCTTTGCGAAGGCGATCATCGAGCCGGCGAAGGAGATCGACCCGACCACCGCCGAGAAGACCACCGGGATCAGCACGCCGGGACCGTGGCCGCCCGCCGTGTTGAGGTAGTCCGCGGTCGAGATCAGCGCCGCCGCGCCGCCGCCCACCCCGTTGAAGAGGGCGACCATCTGCGGCATCGCGGTCATCTTCACCATCCGCGCGCCCGCCACACCGATGACCGTTCCGACGACCACGCCGAGGACCACGAAGAGCCAGTTGCCGGTGATCTGGACCGCGGTCGCCACCAGAGCGATGCCCATGCCGGCCGCCGCCACCAGGTTTCCGCGGCGGGCCGTCCTGGGCGAGCTCAAGTAGCGCAGGCCGAGGATGAAGCCGACGGCGGCCAGCAGGTAGGCGAGGGTGATCCAGGGCGACAAGGGCCTAGCTCTTCTTGTCCGGCGTGGGGGTCGGGGCCGGCCGGCGGCCCTTGAACATCTCTAGCATCCGGTCGGTGACCAGGAAACCGCCGACGACGTTGATGGTGCCGAAGACAACCGCGACGGTGCCCAGGACGATACCGACCCAGCCGCCGGCGACCGCGCCGACGGTCAAAAGGCCTCCGACGATGACGATCCCGTGGATCGCGTTGGTGCCCGACATGAGCGGGGTGTGAAGGGTCGTCGGAACCTTGGAGATCACCTCGAAGCCGACGAACGCGGCCAGGACCAGGATCGTGAGGTTGGTCAGCAGCTGTTGGCTCACGATGCCACCGCCATGCCCATCGCCTTGCGGGTGGCCTCCTGGACGATCTCTCCCTCGCGGGTGATGTTGCAGCCCTTGACGATGTCGTCCTCGAAGTTCACCGCCAGCTCCCCGTCCTTGACCAGCAGAGCCAGCAGGTTGGTGAGGTTCTTGGCGTAGAGCTCGGAGGCGACCGCCGGCACCATCCCCGCCGGGTTCGTCACCCCGTGGATCTGGACGCCGTTCTTGACCACCACCTTGCCCGGCTCGGTGCCCTCCACGTTGCCGCCCGCCTCGGCGGCGATGTCGATGACCACCGAGCCCGGCTTCATGCCCGCGACCATCTCTTTGGTCAGCAGGATCGGCGCCGGCCGCCCCGGGATGAGAGCTGTGGTGATGACCACGTCGGCCTGGGCGGCGTGCTTGGCCAAGAGCTCACGCTGCCGGCGCAGGTAGTCCTCCGACTGCTCGCGCGCGTAGCCGCCGGCACCCTCCTGGGTCTCCAGCTCCAGCTCGATGAAGCTGGCTCCCAGCGACTTGACCTCCTCTTTGGCCGCGGCCCGCACGTCGAACGCCTCGACCACGCCGCCCAACCGCCGGCAGGTGGCGATGGCCTGGAGCCCGGCGACGCCGGCGCCGAGGACCAGCACCCGGGCGGGGGTCACCGTCCCGGCGGCCGTCATCAGCATCGGGAAGAGCTTGCCGAGGGAGTCGGCCGCGATCAGGGCGGCCTTGTAGCCGGCGACGGTCGCCTGCGAGGAGAGCGCGTCCATCGACTGGGCGCGCGTGATCCGGGGGATCGACTCGAGGCTGAAGCTGAGCACCTTGCGCTTGGCCAGCGCCGTCACCAGCTCGGGCGAGTTGAGCGGCTGGAGGAAGCAGATCAGCGCCGCCCCGGAGGGGATCAGCTCGACCTCTTTCAGCTCCGGCTTACGGACCTTGACGACGACGCCGGCGTGTCCGTAGGCCGCCTTCGCGCCCTTGACGATCTCCCCCTTGGCGTCGACGTAGAGCCGGTCGGGAAAGGCTTCGCCGCCGGCCCCGGCCTCGACGAACACCCGAAGGCCGGTCGCGGTGAGACGCTGGACGGCAGCAGGCGTGAGGGCCACGCGGGACTCCCCCGCCATGATCTCGGCGGGCACGGCGATATTCACTTCGCCAAAGAGTACGAGAACGTCCGCTTGCCCTGCGGAACCCCAGGGTCCCGCAAGATGGGGGCCCATCCGCCCCCCTTCGTATTCGTGCGGATCGAAGTAAAGTAGTGAGCCCGTGCCGGACCTGATCGCCAACGACCTCACCTTCCAAGCCGCCACCGTCAACGGTTCCGGCAGCCAGTCCTCCAACTCCGTCCTCATGCGCGCGATCTTCAACATGGGGATCCCGGTCGCGCCGAAGAACATCTTCCCGTCCAACATCGAGGGCCTTCCGACCTGGTTCCAGATCCGGGTCTCGCCGGAGGGGTACATGGCCCGCAAGGGCGCCCCCGAGGTTCTCGTCGCCCTCAACCCCTCGACCTGGATGAACGACCTCAAGGGCGTCCGGCCGGGCGCGGCGGTGGTCCACGACGCCACCTACTCGATGGCGGACGCGCGTGACGACGTCTTCTACTACCCCGTCCCCTTCACCCAGCTGGCGCGGACCCGGATCGAGAACGACAAGCTCCGCAAGCAGCTGCTGAACATGATCTACGTCGGCGTCGTCGCCAGGCTCCTCGCGATCCCGCTGGAAGCGATCGAGCACGGCCTCCGCCGTCACTTCCAGACCAAGCCCAAGGCCGTGGCCGTGAACCTCGACGCGGTGAAGGTCGGGATGGAGTACTGGGACCAGAACTTCACCAAGCAGGACGCCTACACGCTGAAGCCGATGAGCGGCAAGGTCGAGGGCCTGGTCCTGGTCGAAGGCAACCAGGCGGTCGCCCTCGGCTGCCTCATGGGTGGCTGCACGGTCGCCGCCTGGTACCCGATCACCCCCTCCTCGTCGGTCTGCGAGTACCTCGGCACCTACGCCGAGCGCTTCCGGGTGGACGAGAAGACGGGCGAGAAGAAGATCGCCGTCGTCCAGGCGGAGGACGAGCTGGCCGCGGTCGGGATGGCGATCGGCGCCGGCTGGGCCGGGGCCCGGGCGATGACCTCCACCAGCGGCCCCGGCATCTCGCTGATGGCCGAGTTCGCGGGGCTCTCCTATTACGCCGAGATCCCGGTCGTGATCTTCGACATCCAGCGCATCGGGCCTTCGACCGGGCTGCCGACGCGCACCTCGCAGGCCGACATCGGCTTCGTCCACACGCTCAGCCACGGCGACACCAAGCACCCGATCCTGCTCCCGGGCACGGTCGAGGAGTGCTACGAGTTCGCCCGCGACGCCTTCGACTACGCGGACCGGTTCCAGACCGCCGTCTTCGTGCTCTCCGACCTCGACCTCGGCATGAACCTTTGGATGACCAAGCCCTTCAGATATCCGGACCAGCCTTTCGACCACGGCAAGGTGCTGAGCGCCCAGCGGCTGGAGGAGCTGAAGGGCGAGTGGGGACGCTACCGAGACGTCGACGGCGACGGCGTCCCCTACCGGACGCTGCCCGGCACCGACCACCCGCTGGCGGGCTACTTCACCCGGGGCTCCGGGCACGACGAGAACGCCCGCTACACCGAGTCGGGCGACGTCTACGCCGCCAACATGGACCGGCTCAACCGCAAGTTCGAGTCGATCCGCGCGGCGCTGCCGGGGCCGGCCCTCTCCGGGTCCGGCTCCAAGATCGGGATCGTCGCCTTCGGCTCGACCGTGAACGCCATCGAGGAGGCCCGCGTGCGCCTCGCCGACAGCGGCCTCGAGATCGACTTCCTCCGCGTCCGCGCCATCCCGCTGGGCGCGGCGGTCAGCAAGTTCGTGGCGGAGCACGAGCGCGTCTACGTGGTGGAGATGAACCGGGACGGGCAGCTCTACGACATGCTCCGGCTCCACGTCGCCGCGGACCAGGTCGGCAAGCTCAGCTCGATCCGCCGCTACGACGGGCAGCCGATCCCCGCCGAGGCGATCACCCGGCCCATCCTGGAACTGGAGGCGGTCCCCGCATCATGAGCGTCACCCTCAACCACATCGGCCTTGCCCGGGATGCCTACAAGGGTGCGGCGACGACCCTTTGCGCCGGCTGTGGCCACAACTCGATCACCAACCACCTGATCAAGGCGCTCTACGAGCTGGGCATCGAGCCCCACCGGCTGGCCAAGATGAGCGGCATCGGCTGCTCTTCGAAGACGCCCGCCTACTTCGTCGACTCGGCCCACGGCTTCAACGGCGTCCACGGCCGGATGCCGTCGCTGACCACCGGCGCCAAGCTCGCCGACCGGCAGCTGATCGTCCTCGGCGTGAGCGGCGACGGCGACACCGCGTCGATCGGCCTCGGCCAGTACATGCACCTCATCCGCCGCAACCTCGACTGCACCTACATCGTCGAGGACAACGGCACCTACGGGCTGACCAAGGGACAGTTCTCCGCCACCGCCGACGTCGGCTCGGTCCAAAAGCGCGGCACCGTGAACACCTACGAGCCGATCGACCTCTGCACGATGGCGATCACACTCGGCGGCACCTTCGTCGCCCGCTCCTTCAGCGGCGACGGCAAGCAGCTGGTGCCCCTCCTCAAGGCGGCGATCGCCCACCGCGGCGTGGCCGTGCTGGACGTCGTCTCGCCCTGCGTCACCTTCAACGACCACGAGGGCTCGACCAAGAGCTACGAGTACGTGAAGGAGCACGACGAGGCGATCCTCGATCCGTCGTTCATCCCCTACTTCGAGGAGGTGCAGGTCGACTACGAGCCGGGCACCACCACCGACGTCAAGCTCCACGACGGTTCGCACCTGGTGCTCCGCAAGCTGCACGAGGACGACCACGACCCGACCGACCGCTCGGCGGCGCTGCGGGTGATCGAGGAGGGCCATCGCGACGGGCACCTGGTCACCGGCCTGCTCTACATCCAGCCCGAGGCGGAGGACTTCTCGACCCGCGAGCACCTCCCCGAGCGCCCGCTGCGCGATTACACCGAAGACGAGCTGAGGCTCAGCCGCGAGCAGTTCGACCAGGTGATGGCCGAGCTGGCCTGATCACCTTGCAGAGGGGGGATTCCAAATGAGCGTCTTCAAGCGGATGACGGACGTCGTTCAGCAGAAGCTGAATTCGCTGCTCGACCGGACCGAGGATCCCAACGAGGCCCTCGACTTCGCCTACCAAAAGCAGCTGGAGTCGCTCCAGCAGGTGCGCCGCAACGTCGCCGACGTCCTCACGGCCGAAAAACGCCTGGAGCTCCAGGAGGCGCAGCTGAAGCAGAGCGCCGACAAGCTCAACGGGCAGGCCCAGCAGGCGCTCCAGCAGGGACGCGAGGACCTCGCCCGGCTGGCCCTGACCCGCGCCCAGGCCGCGCAGGCCCAGATCGCCGGGCTCGACCAGCAGATCCAGCAGATGAAGGACCAGGAGCAGAAGCTCGAGCTCACCGCCCAAAAGCTGCAGGCCAAGGTCGAGGCCTTCCGCACCCAGAAGGAGACGATCAAGGCCCAGTACTCCGCGGCCCAGGCCTCGACCAAGATCGGCGAGGCCGTCACCGGCATCTCCGAGCAGATGGCCGACGTCAGCATGATGGTCGACCGGGCGCAGGAGAAGACGACCCAGATGCAGGCCCGCGCCGCCGCCATCGACCAGCTGGTGGACAGCGGGACGCTGGACCAGATCGGCGCCGGCAGCGCCGACGACATCCAGCGCCAGCTCGACGCCACCTCAGGCTCGGCCGCGGTCGACCAGCAGCTGGCGCTGATGAAGGCGCAGATCGCCGGCCAGCTGCCGGCTGGCGTGGTGGTCCGGATCCAGGGTGACGAGCAGTACCGGCTCTCAGAGGCCGACCACGCCCAGCTCGACGCCTACGACAAGGACCTGGTGGCGGCCATCGACGCCGGAGACGAGGACGCCTTCAAGGGCAAGCTGACCGAGCTGCTGAGCTTCGTCCGCAGCAAGGGGGCCAAGCTCGGCAACGACCAGGTGACCAAGTCGGACGTCATCCTCCCCGCCGACGACATGTCCCTGGCCGAGGCCAAGGACATCATGGCGCCATCGTCGACCGGCTCCGGAGCGGCCGCCCCCTAAAAGCACCGACTCCCACGGACGCGTTCGACGACGACGGTCGCTGAGGCGCCGGTCGATGCGGTCAGTCCAGTGGCAGCCCCGGATGCTCGACGCCCGAGCCGTCGGCGACCAGATACCGAGCGCGAAGGCCGAGAAGGTGCGCACCGCCAATTGATGCAAGGCCGGTAACCACCGCCAGGAGTCCGAGCAGGAACTGGAAGGTCTTACCTGGCTCGTCCATCCCCCGGTCCAGCAAAGCCAGAGCGTTCATCGCCACAGCCAAAGACAACAGCGTCACCCCGCTGCCGCGGAGCACCATGGTCACGGCGTGGATGCGGCGGTCCTCCGCTGTTGCCTGCGCTCGCCTCCGGAGAGGTCTGATCACCCTCGGCCAGTGGTCCTCGCCGGTCACCAGCGAGTAGAGCCCGAGAAACGCTGTCGCAAGGCTCAACCCGATCGACAACGTCAGGATCCACAACGCCGTGACCGCCATCGAGGCCGGGTCTGGGAGCCACATCCCGATGCCGGCTAGCCGCTCTTGGCCCCCGGGGCGGCCACCTTCTTCTGGTCGGGCACCCCGTCCCTGTTGCGGAAGATCATCACGACGATGCCGTTCGACCGCTGGGCCGAGGCGACGAACTCCATGTGGTCGGGCACCTCGTCCCCGTCCCGGAAGGCGTGGAAGGCGGTCTCGCCCGGCTTGGAGGGATCGAAGACCGCCCAGGCGACCAGCGCGATGGTCTCGTAGATGCCAAGGATGTGCGCGTCTGGGGGGATGGGCAGCGTGAAGGTCTCGAGTTCGAGCGGCAAGGTGAACGCCTGCAGCTTTCGCATTTCGTTAGACCTCCTTCGCTACCGGTAGGCCGGGATGCCGGTGATCGCCTCGCCCAGCACCAGGGTGTGGACCTCGCTGGTGCCCTCGTAGGTGAGGACCGACTCCAGGTTGTTGATGTGCCGGATCACGGGGTACTCGAGGGTGATCCCGTTGGCGCCGAGGATGGTCCGCGCCGACCGGCCGATCTCGAGTGCCTCGCGGACGTTGTTCAGCTTGCCGAAGGAGACGTGCTGGGGGGTCAGCCGGCCCTCGTCCTTCATCCGGCCGAGATGATAGGCAAGGAGGGCCGACTTGTTGAGCTCGAGCAGCATGTTCACCAACTTCTCCTGGGTGAGCTGGAAGGACCCGATCGGCTTCCCGAACTGATGGCGCGTCTTCGAGTACTCGAGCGCGCACTCATAGCAGGCGCGGGCGGCGCCGACGGTGCCCCAGAGGATCCCGTAACGGGCCTCGTTGAGGCAGGAGAGCGGGCCCTTCATCCCGGTCACGCCGGGCAGGAGAGCCGACCCCGGTAGCCGCACGTCTTCGAGGATCAGCTCCGAGGTGACCGAGGCGCGGAGCGACAGCTTCTTGTGGATGTCGCGGGTCGTGTAGCCCTTGGTGCCGCGCGGGACGATGAAGCCCCGGACGCCGTCCTCGGCCCGCGCCCAGACCACCGCCAGGTCGGCGATGCCGCCGTTGGTGATCCAGAGCTTGTTGCCGTTGAGGATCCAGTCCGAGCCGGAGCGGCGGGCCGACGTCCGCATCGAGGCGGGGTCGGAGCCGGCGTCGGGCTCGGTGAGGCCGAAGCAACCGATCGCCTCGCCGGCCGCCATCTTGGGCAGCCACTCCTGCTTCTGCTCCTCGGAGCCGTAGCTCCAGATCGGGAACATCGCCAGCGAGCCCTGGACCGAGACGAAGGAGCGGAAGCCGCTGTCGCCCGCCTCCAGTTCCAGGCAGGCGACGCCGTAACTGGTCGCCGAGGCGCCGAGGCAGCCGTAGCCCTCGAGGTGCATGCCGAGCAGGCCGAGCCGCCCCAGCTCGGGCGCGACCTCCTTTGGGAAGTGGCCGTTCTCGAACCAGTCCTCGATGCCGGGCAGGACCCGGTCGTGGACGAACTTGCGGACCGTGTCCCGGACCATCCGCTCCTCATCGCCGAGGAGGCGGTCGATCTCGAGGAAGTCGCGGGGGTTGATCTCCGTCCGGGCCGGAGCCAGCTTGGCCATCCGCCTACCTACCTTTGAACTCAGGTTCTTGCTTGCTAAGGAAGCTCATGATCCCGATCACAGCATCCTCGCTCAGCGCCGCTTTGGCAAAGTTACGGGCTTCGATCTCAAGTCCCTCGGCCAGCGGGCGGTCCATCCCCCGGTTGACGGCGTCCTTGGCGAGGCCAAGCGCACGGGTGGCCGCCTTCGCCAGCCGGCCGGCCAGTTCGGCGACCGTCTTGTCCAGATCCTCGGGGGCCACCGCCCTGCTCACCAGCCCCACCGCCTGCGCCTCTCTTGCGCCGAGGCGGGTGCCCTCGAGGATCATGGGCAACGCGCGCGCCTTGCCGATGAGCCGCGGCAGCCGCTGGGTCCCGCCGGCGCCGGGGATGATGCCAAGTGGGGTCTCCGACTGGCCGATCCGGGAACGGCCGTCCTCGACCATGACGCGGTAGTCGCAGCAGAGGGCCAGCTCACAGCCGCCGCCGAGGGCATGGCCGTTGATGCGCGCGATCACCGGCTTGGGGCAGGCCTCGATGTCGTTGAAGCCCTTCTGCAGGCGGAGCGTCATCTCGGCGACCTGCTCCTCCGCGTCCGGCGCCTCGCGGTCCAATCCGCCCATCGAGGTCAGGTCGGCGCCGACCGAGAAGTACTTCTCGTACTCGCTGGCCAGCACCACGACGCGGACCGACTCGTCCGCGCCGAGCTCGCGGAAGGCGGCCGAGAGCTCCTCGACCAGGTCGCTCGCGATGCCGTTGTTGCCCTTCCGGTGCATGACGACGGTGGCGACCGGGCCGTCGCGCCTGATGTCGAGACATTCACCCATGCCGGTCAGGCCGTGAAGAGGGGAATGCCGCCGGCGATCTCCAGCGCGACGCCGGTGATGTAGCCGGCCTCGTCGGAGCAGAGGAAGGCGATCGCGTTGGCGATGTCGGAAGGTTCCCCGAAGCGCTTGAACACCGTCCTCGCCCTGAACCGCTCGTAGATCGGGGTGTCGAAAGCCTGCCTGGCCGCCTCACTGCCGATGATCCCCGGCACGATCGCGTTGGCCGTGATGTTGTTGCGGCCACCCTCCAGCGCGCAGGTCTTGGCGAGGCCGATCACCGCGGCCTTGGTCGCCGAGTAGGACGCCTGGCCGAACCCGCCCAGCGTGCCGGCGACCGACGACATGAAGATGATCCGGCCGAAGTTACCGTCGACCATGTACGGCCACGCCTCCTTGGTGCAGTTGAACGCTCCCGTGAGGTTGACCTTGAGGTCGCGGTCCCAGAGCTCGTAGCTCTGCTTGGGGATCGGAGCCACGTGGTCGAGGGTGGCCGCGTTGTTGATCAGGATGTCGATCCGGCCAAACTCCTCTTTGACCTTGGCCATCGTCTCCCGGACCTGGTCGCGGTTGGTCACGTCCATCTTGATCGCCAGCGACCTGCGGCCCAGGGCGCGGATCTCCTCCGCGGTCTGGTTGGAGTGCACCCAGCCGGCGCTCACGGCGGCCTGGGCGAGGAAGCTGCCGGATTCCTCGGCGGTCTTCTGGAGGTCGGGGTCGTCCTCGACCAGGATGTCGGTGATGACGACGTCGGCGCCGGCGCGGGCGAGGGTCAGGGCGTCCTCGCGCCCGAGGCCGCGGGAGGCCCCGGTCACGACGGCGACCTTGCCGGAGAGATCGAACGGCATTCGAAAAACTACCTCCTCGAAATTTGGGCGGTGGCGGGCGGGGTCGGAGGCGTCAGGCGGTCAGTTCCGCCAGCGCCTTGGTCAGCACCCTCTCGCCCTTCTGGTTCTGGGCTTCGAGCTCGAGCCGGACAAGGTTGCCCGATGCCTCGGCGACCCGCCCGCTGAAGGTGATCACATCGCCGGGCAGGACCATGCCCGAGAAGCGGCAGCGAAGCTTGCGGAGCCGCCGGTGGTCCCCGGCGTAGGCGACCACGAAGTTGGCCAGCTGCGCCATGCCCAGCATCCCGTGCGCGATCACCCCCGGCAGGCCGGCGGCCCGGGCCGCATGGTCGTCGAGGTGGATCGGGTTGTGGTCGCCGGAGGCCTCCGCGTAGGCGGCGATCTGCTCCCGCGTCACCCTCCAGGTGAAGGGCTCGAGCTCGCCCTGACTCAACCGCGGATCACATTGACCATCCGGGATCCGCAGAGCGGACTGCCATCGGAGGTGACTGCGGTCGCATAGGTCAAAAATCGCAGATTCCGGCGGTCGACGTCTTCCTCGACGGTGCCGGTGGCGATGACCTGGTCGCCCACCTCGGGGTGGTGCTCCCAGGTGAACTCCTGCTCCGAGTGGAGCAGATGGGCGAAGTCGACCGCGGCCTCGGGGTCGCCGTAGAGCTGCACCGCCGTCGCGAAGAGCGCGTAGACCGCCGCGTAGGTCGGCGGCACGCCGGCGTCGGGATCGGCGCCGATCGCCTCGGCAAAGGCGCGGACGTGCGCCTCCTCGATCCCGATCTTCACCGGTGGGTAGCTCTTGCCGACGATTTCGCTCATGCCGTTCCTCCGCCGATGACCCCGTAGACCTCTATGTCCCGCTTTTTGGCCTCGGCCTCGTCGCGGTCCTCGAAGAACATGAAGTGGCCCTTGCCGTGCAGGTAGTAGCCGCCGCCCTCGTCGCGCGTCACCTTGAGGTAGGCGAGGTCAACGTCGTACACCTGGCCGGAGGGCGAGACCCTGAGCAGCGTCACGATGACGCTCAGCCTAGAAGGCGGGGCGCAAGCGGTCCACCAGTTTGCGGAGCAGCGCCGGTCGGACCTGTTCCCAACGCGCGACGACCAGCGCCGCCGCGGGCCGCACCGCGGAGGCGGGCGCGTAGGCGGCGACGGTGAAGCTCTCGGCCAGGTCGCGGAGGGGTTTGGCCGCCTCGGGGTAGGCCGCCCCCAGCCGGCGACCGAACTCGTTCGGCGTCTCACCGGGCGGCCCCTCGACCCCGGCGAGCCGGCTCAGGAGCAGGAGGCGCTTCCAGACCAGAGTGGCCGTCCGGGGTCGGAGGAAGCGCGAGCCGGCGAAGAGGAGCAGGGCTCCCAGCGCGAGCAGCGCCAGCGGGACCAGCGCCCAGTAGGGGAACCCGCCCCGGCTGCCGAGGGGACCGGCCAGGTTGGGGACGGCGCTGCCCGCCAGGTCTTTGATCCCAGTCTTCGAGACGCCGGTGGCGGGAACCAGCCCTCCGGTGTCCTCGCCCGACGCGCAGTTGTCGCGGTTGCAGTTGACGGGCGCCTGTGCGCGCGCGATCGGGAAGTAGGTGCCGTCCGGGGTGGGCTCGAAGGTTATCCAACCGAAGTTCGGGAAGTAGGCCTCGACCCAGGTGTGGGCGTCCGATTCCCTAACCACGTACTCCTTCAGCTTGGCGTCGTAGGTCCCGGGCCCGAAGCCGTTGACCAGCCGGGAGGGGATGCCCTCGGCGCGCAGCATGTCTCCCATGGCGGTGGCGAAGTACTCGCAGTAGCCCTGCTTGGAGTCGAAGAGGAAGCTCTGCAGGGGGTCGGTCGAAGCGTCCTTGGGCGGGGGCGGCGTCAGCGTGTAGTGGTAGTTGGTCCGCAGGTAGGTCTCTATGGCGGCCGCCTTGTCGTAGTTGTCGGGGATTCCGGCCGTCACCTGGTCCGCCAGGCCCTTGATCAGCAGCGCGGTCGGCGAGGACGCGCCGCTGGCGGGGATGACCGTGATGGTGTTGGTGGTCCGCCCGGGGCGCGCGGTCCCGCTCGAAGTGAAGGCGGGGGTGCTGGTCAGGCCCGGATAGCTCAGGTAGGGCTGGATCCAGGTGGGGTAGCCGACCCCCGCGCTTCGAAGCTGGTCCTCGGTCGGGTTCGGGTAATCGACGGTGACCTTGTACTGGCCGGCCGAGCTCGCCGGATGGGAGCTGACGACCCGGTCGACCGATCCGAAGACGGGGTCGGCGGTGGCCTTGTAGCTTTCGACCGCCACCGTGTCCCGGTCGGTCTTCTCGAGCTGGCCGGGATAGAAGAGAAGGTCAGGCGCCACAGCCGGCGGTCGCAGCATGCTGACGGTCAAAGTGGACGTCAGCTGGTCTTGGAGCCCGGTATCCCGGTAGGGCAGGGTCGAGTTGCGGGCGACGAAGAACTGGAAGCCGAACGGGTTGTTGAGGAACGCCCACTGGTTGGAGCGGACCCCGTTCTGGAGGTTGACGCCCCGGAAGTAGCGCGGCCCCGAGTACTGGCCGCTGTAGGTGTACTCGAAGACCACGGCCGTCGACTTCTTGAGGGCTCCGTTGAGCCCGGCGTCGAGCGAGAAGCCGGTCGAAAAGCTGGCCGCACCGCCGCGCCCGACATCGACCGGGTGGTTGAGGTTCTGCTGGAATTGCGCCCAGCTCTGGAAGACGCCGTTCTCGAGGTTGACGGTCTGGTCCTCGTAGGTCAAGGGGGGCACGAAGATGGCCAGCAGCATCACGCCGGCGGTTGCCGCGACACCCGTTTCCCAGAAGTCCCAGCGCGAGTCCGAGCTGAGGCGGAGCCCACTTTTGAGCGCGGCCAAAAGGGAGGATCGGTAGCCGTTCCAGAGCAGCAGCGCGATCGTCAGCACGAGGAAGTAGATGGTGTTGGCGTTCTGCTCGTCGGAGGAGTTGAGGACGTTGGTCGCGAAGACCGCCGCGCCCGGAAAGAGGCCGAGAAGCGGCCGCCGCCAGCGGATCGTGCACCAGGCGAGCCAGCCGCCGACGACCCAGAAGGCGACGCAACCGAGGAACAGCAGGAGGGTCGTGTCGACGTCGGAATCGGTTCCCGCGATCGCGTTGACCCAGGTTGCCGGGTTGGGCAGCCCGTAGGGAAGGCCCGGGTGGGCGGCTCGCAGCGCGGCGGCGTTGAGGTACCAGGGCAGCACCGCCGCTCCGACGCCCCCCAACGGCAGCGCCACCCAGCTCGGGATGAACCGGAGCAGCGCCAGCACCGTCATCACCACCACCCCGAGCGCGGCGACGCCGGGGAGGATCTCGGAGCCCTTCACCCACTGCATGGTCACCGTCGCGGCCGCCACCACCAGGGTCAGCAGGAGGACCAGCGCCACCGATGGCAGCTCCGCCGTGGCGAGCCACGCCCTGAGCGCTCGCAGGGCGCGCGCGCTGGTGCTGGCGGCGGTCACCTCGAGGGCCGCCTCGCTAGACCAGGCGGACCGCATTCCTGGTTCTCATGAGGCGGCTGAAATCGTCTCCGCGGCGGACGACGAAGAGCTCGACGTCGGTGTGGAGGTCAAAGGTCAGGTGAGGCTCGGCAGCGCCGAAGCTCGCCGCGTCGATGTAGAAGGCGACCCGGGAGGTCCTTTTTTGGGGGAGCGCCTCGAGGAGGCGGAGCCAGGTCGCGTCGGCACTCGGCGTGATCACCGCGAGCATCCGGCCGGGCAGGCGGCGGACCCGATCCCAGACCTGTGGCGAGCTGATCGCAAGCTCGCCGTCGGCCTGGGCGACGGCGAGGTATTCGAGCAGTGCGCGCTCGAGCCGGAGGGCCCGGTGCGGCGTCAGCACCGTGCCGCGGCTGTCGTTGGTTATGAGCCCGACCTGTCTCCCCTGGCTGTGGACCTGGGCATTGATGGAGGCGGCCAGGCTGATCGCGTATTCCAGGGTCGACTCCTCGCCCTTGCCGTGATGCACCGAGCGCTGGAGGTCGAGCAGGATCAGCAGGTCGGAGGTGAGCGGCTGCTCGAAGGTCTTCGACACCAGGTGGCCGTACTTGTTAGAGAGCTTCCAGTGGATCCGGCCCAGGGAGTCGCCCTCGGCGTAGTCCCGGACGCCGCTCGTCTCCGGCGGGTAGTCGGCCCAGGCCGCGGAGAGCAGCCGAGCGTCGCCGGAGTGCTGTTCGGCGGGCATCACGAACTCGGGCATCGGCCGGATCCGCGGATAGACGAGCACTTTGTGGCGCTCGTTGAGCCGGGTCTCGCGGCTGAAGAGGCCGAAGGGCTCTTGGACCTTCACCCGGGTCGGGCCGAAGGTGAGCCATCCCCGCTGGCGGTAGACGCCCCTGTGGGTCCAGGTCACGGGATCGCCGAGCGAGACGACCCTGCCCGGCTGGTAGCCGGGGATCTCGCTCAGGTCGCGGATCTCGACCCAGGGCGCCGGCACCCAGCCGACCTTCTGCGCCGTGAACGACTCCTCGAAGGCCTCCCCGACCGTCGGGGTCCCGGTGTCGATGCGGCGCGTGACCCGGATCTGGCGGACCACCTGGCGGGGCCAGAAGTAGGCGAGCAAATAGACCAGGGCGAGCCCGTAGACCAGGACGTAGGCGGCCCTGATCGCGGTCAGGTAGGCGAAGAGCAGCAGGACCAGGAGGCCGGCGGCGAGAAGGAGCCTACTCATCACCCGTCAGCTGAGGCACGGGTTCCCGTTCCAGCAGCTGGGAGAGGATCTTGCGGGTCGTCTGGCCCTGCATCTCGGCGTTGGGCCGGAGGATGAGCCGGTGGGCAAGGATCGGCTCGGCCAGCTCTTTGACGTCGTCGGGCAGCACGTAGTCGCGGCCCGCCATCGCCGCCCAGGCCTGCGCCGCCCGGAAGAGGTTGATGGTGCCGCGGGTGCTGGCGCCGAGCGCGATGTCGGCGTGCGAGCGGGTGCGGTCGATGAGCCGGGCGATGTACTCCCGCAAGGCCGGCTTGACGAACACCGAGCGCACGGCTTTTTGGGCGGCGTCCAGCTCGCGCGGGGAGACGACCGGCTGCAGCTCCTCCATCGGCGACTCGACCCGGTCCTCGCCCAGCAGCTGCGCCTCCTCTTGGAGTGTCAGGTAGCCGAGGCGGACCCGCATCATGAAGCGGTCGAGCTGGGCCTCCGGCAGGGGGAAGGTGCCTGCGTACTCGATCGGGTTCTGGGTCGCCATGACCAGGAAGGGGTGGGGCAGCGGCTTGGTCTCGCCGTCAACTGTCACCTGCCGCTCCTCCATGGCCTCCAAGAGCGCTGCCTGGGTCTTGGGCGTGGCGCGGTTGATCTCGTCGGCGAGCAGGACCTGGGTGAAGACCGGCCCGGCCCGGAACTCGAACTCCTCCGACTTCTGGTTGAAGATCGTCACCCCGGTGACGTCGGAGGGGAGCAGGTCGGGCGTGAACTGGATCCGCCGGAAGGTGCAGTCGAGAGATCGCGCCAGCGCCTTCGCCAGCATCGTCTTGCCGACCCCGGGCACGTCCTCGATCAGGAGGTGGCCGTTGCAGAGCAGGGTAGCCAGGCAGAGCCTCACCTCCGCCTCCTTGCTGACGATGGCCCGGCCGACGTTGGCGATCGCGGCCTTGGCGACGCGATCGACGGTTTCCAGGTCTCGCTCGCGCTCCGCGCGCTCCTTCACCGATCGCCCCCCAGCACTTCCCGCATTATGCGAAATCGCGGCTCGGCCCGCCATTTCCCATTCAGCGCTCCTCCGGAGCGGGACCCAAGGGGGCTCTGACCGCTTTGTTCGACGCCTGTCGTCTGTCTGTTTGACACCCCGGATGCGCGTCTGATAGCCTTCCGGGCGTTCGTGGGCTCCCCGCTACGGGGGGTCCGCACCGACAGCCGGAAAGCGGGGGTAGTTTTTCAACTGACGGTTATTAGCCGTTACCTTACGCACGCCGTCGTGCTGGTCATCGTCCTGATGGTCTCCGGCTACGCGTCGGTCAACCGCCCGCTTCCCATGCAGCTGGGCGGCATCCACACCGACGCCAACGCCCTGGTGATGAACCAGGGCGGCGACGTCTCCAACTTCTACCTCGGCCGGCTCGGCACCATCGTCAAGCCGCTTTCGATCCCCCTCTCGGCTCCGATCGCGCACACGCCGACCATCTACACGGTCTCGGGCAATGATGACCTCAACAAGATCGCCGCCAGGTTCGGGGTGACCGTCGCCGAGATCCGCTGGTCGAACCCGATCCTGAGCGACACCGACAGGGTCACCGACGGCGTCAAGCTCTACGTCCCGCCCGTCCACGGCATCGTCGCCACCGTCCACAACGGCGATACCGTCGACTCCCTGGCCTCCTACTACCACGTGGCCAGCCAGTCGATCATCGACTTCAACTGGATCCGTACCGACCCGGCCGCCCTGCCCCAGGGCATGGTCCTGATCATCCCCAACGGCCGTGGTCCGCAGCTGACGATCACGAACTACGCCGCCCCCGGCCTGGTCCGGGCAGCCGGCCCCTACCAGATCACCCTCGGCGCGCCCATCGGCCCCTACGTGAACCCCCGCTTCCCCTGGGGCTGGTGCACCTGGTACGTCTCGACCCGGTTCAACGTCACCTGGATGGGCGACGCCTATCAGTGGTACGGCAACGCCCAGGCCCAGGGGTACCCCGTCGGCTCGGTCCCCGAGGCCGGATCGATCATGGTCACCTGGGAGAGCGGCCTCGGCCACGTCGCCTACGTCGAGTCGGTCAACCCGGACGGCAGCTGGTTGGTTTCCGAGGCCAACTACAAAGGGTTTGGGATCACCGACCAGCGCCTGATCAAGCCGGGTCAGGTCCCGCTCATCGGCTTCATCTACCCGAAGTAGAGGGTGCCAGAGGGGCTGGCCCCCCTCTTTCGGACCTCCCTTCTCGGCACCAGGCGTGGTGTCGCTTATGAACCAACCAACCGGCCGGGATCGACCCGGCCTGCCCGCCACGCCGACCTCTTGGCGATGCCGGCGGCATCAGCCCCCTTCGGGTGGATCCTCGCCCAGTTCCAGGACCCTGATCGACGCCTGGCCGTAGAGGACGGCCGCGGCCTGCCGCGGGTCGAGGATCGCACCGGCGAGGTCGTCGAGACCGGCTCGGAGGCCCTCGACCCGGCAGCCGCGGAGGTCGGCCCCGTTGAGGCGGACGCCGGCCAGGAGCGTTCCCCGCAGGTCGCATTCGCTGAAGACCGCCCGGTCGAGCGCGCAGCGAAGGAAGCTCGACTCCGCCAGCTGGCTCTTCTCGAAGCGGGCGTCCTTCAACTCTGCATCCTCGAGCTGGACATAGCGGCCCTGACTCTCGATCACCTGGAGGTCGGTCGCCCGGCCGCCCCGGATCCTGAGACCGGTGAGCCGGCAGCCCTTCAGCCGCACCGACTCGAGCAGCGGCCGCTCCCACTCCGCGTTGGAGAGGTCGCAGTCCTCGAGGCTGACGGAGTCGAGGTGGAGCATCCCGAAGGCCTGGCCGGCGAAGGAGACGCCCCGGAAGCGGCCGCCATGGACGCTGGTCCCCCGCACGCCTTTGAGGAGGCCGCCCTCGAGCCGGAGGTCGGAGTACGTCTCCGAGTCGATCAGCCTGCCTACGAGACGTCTTCCTCGTCGATGAGCCGGAGCTGGTTGGTGCGGCTCAGGCCCAGGTGGCGGCCGAAGAAGGCCGCGACGCGCTCGACGTAGAGCTCGCGGTCGGCGAAGTAGGCCCCGGTGTGCGGGGCGCCCTGCACCACCCAGATCTCTCGCGGCCCCCGATAACGGTCGTGGAGCAGGCGCGAGTGGTGCACAGCGGTGGTGGCGTCGGCGCCGCCGTGGATGAAAAAGAGCGGCCGCGGCTCCAGCGCGCCGAGCATCGCGACCGGGCTCGACTCCGCCAGCCGGCGGCCGCTCCTGAGCCTGAAGAACAGCCCGGTGAGGGCCACCACCGGCGCCGCCGGGAGGTGGATCAGCCGGCCGACCTTCTCCTCCAGCAGGAGCCGAAGGTCACTGAACGGGCTGTCGAGGACGAACGCCTCGATGGACGGCTCGCCGGCACCGCCGAGCATCGAGACCACCGCTCCCATCGAGTAGCCGAGCAGGCCGATTCGCGCGCCCTTCACGCGCTGACGGGCGAAGGCGATCGCAGCCTGCAGCTCGTTGACCTCGTCGATTCCCATCGTAACCCGGCGGCGGTCGCTTCCCGGCATCCCGCGGTACGAGTAAGCCACCACGTTGAAGCCCTTCCGCCAGAGCCCGATGCTGATGCCCAGGAGCGACTGGCGCTGGCCCTTGTGGCCGGGGCTCACGACGACCACCTGGGCCGAACCCGGCTGGTGGAAGTACCAGGCGCCGAAGTGAACGCCGTCGGCGGTGACCAGGTCGGCCTCCTCGTAGTCCGCCTGGAACTCCCAGGGGGTGAAGAGGAAGTCGTCCAGCTGGCCGGGCGGGGCAGGCACGAAGAGGCGCCGGTAGAGCACCAGGGCGGCGCCGAGGTAGGCGGCCAGCAGAGCCGCGGCGAGAAAGATCAGTAGCCAGATGCTCGGCGGCACTCTCAAATACCCATCGAGGCCCTGCCGGCCAGTTTAGGCCCCGCGCGGGCCTTTCTTCGCCGGCTCCGACACGACACCCGCGCGGTGCTCCTCGAAGCGGCCGAGGATGAAGAGGAGAAGGCTCATCCGATTCAGGTAGACGCCGACCCCGGCGTGGGCCTCGGCAAGGCCCAGGCAGCGGCGCTCGGCGCGGCGCACCACGGCCCGGGCGAGATCGAGGGCCCCGCTGGCGGGGGTCGCGCCCGGCAGGATGAATCCCTTCGGCATCGGGACCTCGGTCTCCAGCTCGGCGGCCATCTCCTCCAGCCGGGCCAGGTCCGCGGGCCCCACGCCGCCAAAGCGCCCCGCCTCACCGGGGTCGGTGGCGAGCTGGGCGCCCACCCGATAGAGGCCGCGCTGGAGCTCCTCGCAGAGCTCGCGGACCCTGGGATCGGTCGTCAGCCCCTTGGCCAGGCCGATCGCGCTGGAGGCCTCGTCCACCGTCCCATAGGCCTCGATCCGGGGATCGTCCTTGCGGGCTCGGCCGCCTCCCAGGAGCCCGGTGGTGCCGTCGTCCCCGGTCCCGGTGAGGCTCAGCATCCCCTTCTTCCTGGTCGCCACGCTCAAAAGACTAATGGGCTGGGTTCAGGCGCACTCGGAGGTGACGAAGGCGACCTCTAATAGCAGATCGTGGAGCGCCGCCTGGCGGTCGGCGGCGACCTTTTGGAAGGCCGCCTGGTCGGCTGCGCCGAAGGGGCTGGCCGCCAGGGCGAGGGCGCCGTCCCGCAGGCGCTGGTCGGCGCTCAACAGGCCGCTGAAGCCGTCGGAGAAATCGGCCGGAGGGTTGAGTGGACGCAGCTGGGCGTCGTAGGCGTCGAGCACCCCCGCGATGTCGGTGAGCCGGGAGCGGGCCGTGGCCAGGCTCTGGGTCGAGGCCAGCTGCTGGCGGTCGGCCTCCAGCTTGGGGTCGTAGCGCGAGGCGATCGCCGAGTAGGCGTTCATAAAGCCCATGCCGCCGATGCAGGTGGTGTCCGACGCGGGGGCGGCCGCGATCGTGGCCGGGGCCGCGGGTAGGGCGGCCGAGCAGCCGGTCAGCACCGTTGCTGCGATGACTAGGAGGACGGCGAGTGCCGATCGGGTCAAGGGTGCAGGTATTCCTGGTAAAGCAACGCCCAGTTCGACGCAATTCCCCGTTGCGCGTCAGGAAGGTTCATGCGGCCGCCGCAGACGGCGTCGTGGAGGTAGTTCTCGAGGTCGTCCTTCTGATGGAATCCGGGGGAGGGCGAGGCCGGCTCGGGCCAGAGATTGCGGCCGGAGTTGTCACCACCCAGCTCGAGCGGGACCAGGTGTAATTCGGTGTTGATATTCACTACCGCTAGCATCCTCGACAGGACGGATCTCGAGCGCGGACAGTTAAGGTCCGCGTAGTTATCCGGGGCGCGAAGAAATACCTCTCGCAGCGCCCGCTGATCCGGTGTAGCCCAGGCACCACTTGCCTTCGACCGCACCCGAGCACTACATTGCAGGACACATCGTGCAGCGCGGCTCCACCCGGAAACGGGAAGTGGGGCCGCAGGGCCTTCTTGCAGTGCGCCCGCACGACGATGAGCTGATTCCTCTTCAGGAAGCCGCACACATCCTTGGTATGCACCGGACGACCTTGCACGTCTACATACGTCGCGGTGACCTTGCCACGTTTCGACGGATCGGTGACCGACGAACCTATGTCCGGCTATCCAAGGTTGAGACACTCCGCCTGGCGAGGCTGAACTCTTCGTCTGGAAGGGCGTTGCCATCGTGGTTCAGCCAGGGATCACGGACCGGCCGGTGAGCGGCGTCATGGGTCAAAGGCTACGGGAGGCCCGGCGCGAGGCGGGGACGACCCTGGAGCAGCTCGCCCACGACACGGGGCTATCGGTATTTGTGCTGAGGCGCCTTGAGGCCGGCGAACGGGTCGCCGTCGGCCTAGTAGACATCCCGGGCCTGATCGCACGCCTTGGTGGTCGACAGCGGCCCGGAGGGGTCTACCTGAGGCCTCTGATGATCGCGGAGCTCTTGATGGTCTTCGCCGCCAAACCGCGGGTGCGTGAAGCGCTCGACCTCTGGTACCTCAAGCAGTACCTGGGCGGCGACGATCCCGACGTCGAGGAGTTGAGGAGATGCTTGGTCTCCAGCACTCCACCGGATCAGTTGGTCGATCTCACCGCGCTTCTCCGGGCAGCCATTCGCGAAGTCGGGCTCGACTGGCCACGCGTTCGAGCTTCCATTCCGGAGACCGTTCGACCAGGTTGGTTTGAGGTTAGGGACGCCATCCGGTGGTACTGCGATCTCATCGAAGGATGGTGATGAGCTGATGGCTACCTCCATCAGGGCTCGCGGCGCGGGAGGAGCCACAACCTGGGTCGTTCTCGACCGTGATCATCGAACGGTCGAGCAGATCGAGGAGTATCTCGAATTCGCCCGATCCCAATTCTCTCCAAACACCGTCAAGAGCTACGCCTACGCCCTGTCGCTCTGGTGGTCCTATCTCGAGGCGGGTGATTATCCCTGGGAGCAGATCGGACCCGGAGAAATTGGATTGTTCCTGGCTTCCTTGCGTAGCCATGTTGTTGCAGGTTCTGGGGCAGATCGCCGGCCTCTAAAGGAGTCAACCATTGCGGTGCGGCTCAAGGCGGTCAGCAGCTTCTACCAGTACCACTCTTTGGCCCACCACGTGGGCGTAGTCGACAAGCTCCTGCAGGCCAATGGCTGGGGCGGGCGGAAACACTACCGACCGTTCCTCGAGCACGTGGCTTGGCGGTCCGGCCGGCCTCGCCTGCGAGTTCGCGCCCGTCCTCAGCACCGGCCCATCCAGATCTTGTCTCCAACGCAAATGGCGGTCATCGCTAACTCTGCCGGCCATTTCGATCCTGCCGCGGGCGAGTGGTTTGGCAGCCTTCGCAACCGGTTGTTCTGGAAGTTGCTGGAGGAGACCGGGCTTCGGATTGGAGAGGCTCTTTCTCTCCAGCATCGCGACTGGCGCTCAGGTCACGGCGAGCCATCCTACGTCACTGTTGAGCCTCGCCCTCACCCTCGCGGTATCCAGCAGAAGTCCGGTTACCGCCAGGTCTTCATCGGTTCTGAGCTCGACCAGCTATACGCCGAGTACCTGTTCCAGCTTGTCGAGGTCGGGATCGACGGCGCGGTTGACGACATCGACTGGGCTTATATCTTCTGCAACCTGGCCCGGCCGCCACTGTTCGCCCCACTCAGCCCGGACACGATTTATGACCAGGTCAACGCTCCCAAGCGGCGCCATCCAGATCTACCTTCCGAATGGACCCCGCACTGGTTTCGCCACACCCACGCCACTGCGCTGTTGCTGGCCGGCATCGAGCCGATCATCGTTAGCCGCCGACTTGGCCACAAGGACGTGCAGACGACGCTCAACACGTACGGTCACGTCACCGAGGACGTCCAGCTCAAGGCATTGGCGAACTGGCATGCCTACACGCGACCATGGGCACTCAACCGATGAGGCGCCGCATGGAGGAGCACTACAACGAGGAGCTGGATCGAAGCAGTCTCTATCGCTACAAAGCCAACCTTCAGATCAATAGCCTGATCCCAGCTGAATACCAGCAGTCTCATTTCACGCGCAGGTCCATGCCTTCTGATCTCCTGGCAAGCATCGTCGAAGCAGCGCCGGCCTATCGAGAGAAGGAGAAGTCTGTCGCAATCAGCCTTCGCGACCTGCCTGTGAACATCCAGCGTGAGTTGCAGCTATTCCTGTATCGCTCAGTCTCGCTGGGCCGCAACATTGTCGCGCAGGACTTCAATCACGCGACTCGCGGACTCGAGATTGCTCTTGAGCAGTCCGTCCGAGACGGAATGGCGCCGCCCGGCTCGATACTGAGCCTCCCCATCGCGGCGTGGATTCGATTGATTCGAAAGGCGAGGATGGCCGGGACCCAGATCGCCGTATCGAGTGAGCGCCTTACCGCAAGGTGGTTGCATCACGTGGTCGACCATCTCGCGATCTATTACCACGAAGGACCGTGGTGGAAGCTCGACGTCTGGCATCCGATTCTTGATTCGCGGATTCCCTTACGCAAGCACGAGCCTCTTGGTCGGCATTTGGCTAACTTCGCTCAACTGACCACCCAATGGCTACGCGAGGCTGCCAAGTGGTGGCTGAAGACCGAGCTGGAAACGGGCCAATACACCTACTCCAGCGTCCAGTCGCGTCTTGGCTATCTGCGCAGGTTGCAGCGATTCCTCGACACGTTTCCGGTCGACGGACCCGATCTCGCCGGTCCCAGAGGCAACGTTCGCGATGTCGCCGCTGCGTTTGCGCATTGGCTAAGGACCACCCCAACGAACCGAGACGGCGACCTGTCGCCCAATGCGATTCGAACTTCGATGGTGACGGTCGAAGCCTTCTATCGATTCATGTGGCAGTACCGCGAGGCCGCCGCTCGCGAACTGGATCCGCGCTGGGCGAACCTGGGGGTTGAACATTCAGTGTTCTTTGCTCCCACTCAGAAGCCGCGACACACCAACCAACCTCAGGGGGACTGGGTCCTGGAGGATGAGGTTGTCCACAGGATCGCTCAAGGGGCTGCGCTGATTGCCCTTCCTGTTGACGAAGGTGGGATGGGCGACGAGCAAGCCTTCCGCGCTCTGATGCTTCAAATGGCCACCGGCCGGCGAGTCAACGAGATCCTGATGCTCGAATTCGATCCGCTCCAGCCGCTCTCTGTGCCGGTGGCAGAGGACGGCGAATGGTTTGTGGCGCGCCTCCGCTACACGCTCACAAAACTCGATGGACAAGACCCGACCATTCCCATTGACGCTGACGCGGTTGCTGCCATCCGGACCCAACAACAGTGGGTTCGCGAGCGGCTTGGTCCAGACATGCAACCGAAGTATCTGTTTGTCCGCAAACGAACTAACCGCCTTGGAAGGCACCCCTACCCGGAGGCTACGTATCACGCGTTGATGAATCGCCTGGGGCGGGCTTTGGACCTCCGCAATAGCGCAGGGACGCCAATTCGCCTTGGCCGCACTCATCAGTTTCGTCACACGCAAGCCACCAAGCTCCTCAATCTGGGCGTCCCCTTGCACGTCGTTCAGCGCTACCTAGGGCATGCCTCGCCCACCATGACCATGATCTACGCCCAGACGCTGTCGAAGACTCTCGAGGCTGAGTTCACCCGCTTCAAGAAGCTGACAGCAGACGGCAAGGAGCTCAACGCCGATCCTCGAGAACTCTTTGACACGGCCCAGCTCGATAGGCGCACGGACCGCATCCTTCCCAACGGCCTCTGCCTCCTGCCGCCTCGCCAGGTATGCACCAAGGGCAACGCCTGTCTGAGCTGCTCGCAGTTCGTCACCGATGCTGGGCACGAACGCGATCTCCGCTCCCAGCTCGAGCAGACCGAAGCGCTGGTCGCGAGTCGCCAGAAGGTCTTTGAAGACAAGTTTGGTGCGCCGATGCCGGCGGATAACGTCTGGCTGGCCGGCCGGCTCCAAGAGATTGGGGCCCTGCGAAACCTCCTACAGGTAATTGGCACTGATGGTGGTAAACGCCTCCCGGTGATCGGCGCGGGCATTCGATGAGCGCCCCTGTCCAGCTGGCTGCTGCTGCTGCACGCCGACGGCGCGATGCCGAAGCTCGGGTGGAGAAGGCCATCTCTACTGCTCTGCGACGGAAAGTGCCGATCACCTTCGCTGGGATCTCCGAGGCGGCTAAGGTGTCGCCCGACTTCCTGTACCGGCACCCAGGCATTCGGGCGCACATCGAGTCGCTACGCAAGGTCGGGCGGGCTCCAGATGACCCCGGCGGTGGCCGTCAGCCCTCTAACCCTGTCCGGGTCCTGGCCAGGAAGCTCCAGGACGAGCGAGCGAGCCACCGCTCTGAGGTTGCGTTGCTGAAAGCCCGCCTAGAAGCAGCTCACGGCGAGCTGATCGAACTCCGTGCGTCTGCTCGGAGGCCCTGAGGCACCGGCCAGCCGCAAGGGTCTCCATGGCCGCAATAGTGGCCACGTGGCCGACTTAGTGGCCATATGGCCGAAATAGTGGCCATTGTGCTAGGCTGTGGAAGTGAACCTGTCTCACCCCCTAGAAGTCGTGACTCCAACTCTGGACGCGCTCGTCCTCGAGGTCCTTGCGCGGGGAGACACAGAATTCACTGGCCGGCAGATAGCCAGGGCCGCAACCAGCAAAGCAACGCATAGCGGTACGGACAAGGTCTTGGAACGCCTAGTTCAACAAGGAATCGTCGAGGCCAAATCTGCGGGCCGGGCAACGCTGTATCGTCTCAATCGCGAGCACCTTGCCGCGGCGTACATCGAGGGTCTGGCCAGCATTCGCTTACGTCTCATTGACAGCATGCGTGACTTGATCGAGAAGTGGGAGGTCGCGCCGGTATACGCCGCACTCTTCGGCTCCACGGTTCGCGGCGAGTCCTCAGCCGATAGCGACCTTGACGTATTCATCGTTCGCCCAGGGCAAATGGATCCGGATGACGATCGTTGGGCGAGTCAACTGGTAGATCTCACGCTGAGAACGAGTCGGTGGACTGGCAATGACACACGGATTCTCGAATACGGCGCCGACGAGCTACTCACCCTCCTTGGACGTGAGCCGGTGCTAGACGACATTCGTAAGGAGGGAGTGGGCCTCGTGGGAGATGCCGGCGTGCTCACTGGAGGTAGGAAGGCTCGCCGATGATGGCCACCAAGACCCGACCATGCGACGAGAGGACGCGAACTGGGAGGCTGCGGAAGGCCAACGAGTTCTATGACGCGGCTCAACTCATCCGGAGATACGCAACTTCGGACGAGGAGTTGGCGAACGCGTTCGTGACGTTGTGCATACATGCCGGCATTGCAGCCGCCGACGTGATCTGTTGTCGGGCCCTAAGCAAACATGCTCAGGGAGAAGATCACAAGGAAGCAGTGGGGCTTTTGCGCTCCGCGACTCCGTTGACGACTCTGGCGAACGATCTGGACGTGCTACTTGGAATGAAAACGCGGGCAGGCTACGGTGCGGAGTCGGTCACTGCGGACGATCGCAAGAAGGCCTACCGTCGAGCGACGAACCTAATCGAGCGAGCGCGCCTCGTCTGAGAAGGCTTGACCTTCTTCAGGATGTCGGCATCACCGACAACTACTACAACAACAGACCACGGCAACTTCTGGACCTAGCCTCTTTCCGCGAGCGCCGCAAGACCGTGGTCTTGCTCTTGGTTGACGAAGACGTCAGCGACAATGTTGTCGCCGCCGCCGACAACAAACACTGACGGCGACAACAACAACAACGACGACAACGACCTATATAGCGGTGATCCGAGTCGGGCTTACTCTCCGAAGCCCGACACCGAACTGGCGTCGTAGTGGTTGTAAGCTGCCACCCAATCGGTAGTGATGTCGTGCTGAGCTTGAGCGAGAGGCACCTTGCCCGAACAGACCAGTTCATAGAGCCGGTACTCGAGCTTGTCCTTTTGGTGAGCCTGTGCAATCGGCTCTGGCCAGAGGTTCTGGGCACTCATCGGAGCGCCGCCCTCAGATAGCGGCAGGAAGTGGTCGAGCTCGTATCCCGACAGCGAGCCGGTCTGGCCGTAAGAGGCCATCAGCTGGCGCTTGAGCGGCTCGGTGTAGCTCACTGGCGGCCGAATCGTCTTGCTGTAGCCGCTGTGGCAGATGGTGGTGGTGATGTCGGCTTGGTTCACGGCGGGGTCAGCCACGCCCGGGGTGCAGGCCGGGTCGGGAAGCTCGCCGTGGTAATGGCAGCTGCCAGCGGCCGGGACATGCCCCTGGTCGGTTGGCGACGCGACGGGACTGGTCTGCACGCCAGTCGCGGGAGTGTCGCCCGCAGCAGTCAATGAGCTACACCCGGTCAGCGCGACCAGGGCCAGAATCGCCAAGAGCGCCCGCATTAGCCGACGCTCCCGAGGAGCATGCCGGCGGCATACCGCTGGCTATTTCCAAATTCACAATTTCCAACCAGCGATATCGGCGCCCCAGATACCAGGTGGTCCAGCTCATAGCTGCCGGCCGGTTCGGGGTAGGGGACGCCGTATTCAGCGTAGACCGTGACGTACTGCTCGCGGGACACGCTGCGGACCGCCTTCGCGTAGCCGCTCACACAGACCTGGGCGGCGGTGACACCCGCGAACACCTCGCCGGGTGTGAGGTTGTGGTTGGGGAGCGCGGCTGGGACCGCGAGCGAGGCGGGCGTCGCGGGGGAGGCCTGGGCGGCCGCCGGCGCCGGGACCGAAGGCGTGACGAGCGGTTCGGGTGCGCCGGCGGTCGGCGGGCCGCAGGCCACCGCCACCGCGGCGAGGAACGCCGCGAAAAGGTGACCTTTCACTCCGGCCGCAGTCTAGGACGCGGCCGAAATCTCCCCAAAGGCGGGCGTTAAGTCCGGCTGACTCTCCCTGGAGCGTGCCATAGTCAGAGACGGACGATGAATCTGAGAGGAACCCTTGCTCTCGCCGCGGTGGCCGCGATGCTCGCCGCCTGCGGGGCTGCTCCCGCGAAGGCGCCGGCCACGGCGAGCTATCCGCCGCGCCAGTTCCGTGCCGACCCGATCGAGGGCGCCGATGTCCCAGCGCCAACCCCCACGCCGATGCCCCACAGCGGGCTGATGATCAAGATCCCCCAGCTCGGGATCTCCCTCAACGTCGTCGAGGGCCATGGCCTGGAGCCGGATTACAACCTCGCCGACCACTACCCAGGGATGAAGTGGCCGGGCGAGGGCGGCCGCTCCTTCATCTACGCCCATGCCCAGCCGGGGATGTTCGGGGCGCTGCTCGGTTCAGGCGCGGTGGGCGAACACGTGCAGATCGACGAGCCTGACGGCCGGGTCCTCCACTACACGATCGCCACCTTCACTCGAAATTGGCCGGTGACCGACACCAGCATCCTGCAGCCGGCCGACCACGAGGAGTTGGTTCTCTACACCTGCACCAGTTGGACCTACGCCGATCCCAAGGTTGTGGCCGTCGCCGAGCCCGACCCGCAGTTCGTGACGGGCTAGCCGGCCTGGCACTGCCACTGGGACGGCCCATAGGTCTGTAGCAGCCAGGCGGCGGCCTTGGCGTTGGCGGTCGGGTCGAAGGGGGACTGCGAGGCGTAGGGCGTCCCCGCCCAGGTCGAGGGCAGGAACTGGAACAGGCCCTGGGCATTGGAGTCGGTGTTGACCGCGTTGGGATTGTTGGTCGACTCGCAGTGGGCGATCTGGAGCGCCCAGCCGACCGCCGACCCACCGAGCGGAGAGAAGGCGTCGGTGATGATCTGCTGGATCGAGGGCGGCGGCGCGGGCGGCGGCGCGGGCGGCGGTGCTGGGTGTTGGTCCTCGGCCAGCTCATGCTGGAGCAACTGCTGATCGATCGGGCTGGGCTGGTCGGCGAAGACGATCGCCGACACCGTCGGAATCCAATCCGGGGCGCCGGCGGGCATCAGGGCGAAGTTCAGCAGGGCGAAACAGCCCGCGGCGAGAACCACGCAGGGACGTATCAGTTGGATTGCACTCCTTCTTGGCCTCCCTTCCACGCGGGGAAGGGACCTGAGCCGGGAGGAGGACGGAGTGCGGGGGCGTCAGCTCAGGAGAGCGGTTCGGGGAACGGGTCCCAAGCTAGGCGGTCGCCCCGGCGATCAGCCGACAGGCCGGTTAACGGCTGCCTTCAGTCGAGGTCGAAGCGGACACCCTGGGCGAGAGGCAGGTCGGCACCGAAGTTAACGGTGTTGGTCTGCCGGCGCATGTAGGCCTTCCAGGAATCAGAGCCCGCCTGGCGGCCACCGCCGGTCGCCTTCTCGCCGCCGAAGGCGCCTCCGATCTCGGCGCCGGAGGTCCCGACGTTGACGTTGGCGATCCCGCAATCCGAGCCCACGTCGGAGAGCCAGCGCTCGGCGGAGCCGAGGTCGGCCGTGAAAAGGCTGCTGGAAAGGCCCTGGGGGACCGAGTTGTTGAGCTCGATCGCCTCCTCCAGGCTGTCCACCGTGAAGACGTGGAGGATGGGCGCGAAGATCTCCTCGGACACGATCGGCATCGCCGCCTTGGAGCGGACCACGGTCGGTTCGACGAAGTAGCCCGGGCGGTCGTCGAGCACCCGGTCGCCGCAGAGGACTTGGCCGCCCTCCCGGCGGATGCGCTCGATCCCCGCGCGGTAGTCGGTGACCGCCTGTTCCGAGATCAGCGGCCCCATCAGGGTGCCTTCCTGGAGCGGGTCGCCGATCCGCACCGTGCGGTAGGCGGCAAGCAGCCGCTGGGTGAACCCCTCGGCGATCCCGCGCTGGAGGATCAGGCGGCGGGTGCTGGTGCAGCGCTGGCCGGCGGTGCCGACGGCGCCGAAGACCGTCGCCGCCAGCGCCAGGTCGAGGTTGGCGTCGTCGAGGACGATCAGCGCGTTGTTGCCGCCCAGCTCGAGGATCGAACGGGCGCCGCGCTGGCCCAGCGCGGCGGTCACCCGCTCGCCCAGTTCGCAGGAGCCGGTCGCCTGCACCAGGGGTATCAACGGATCGGCGAGCAGCGCCTCCCCCACCGAGCTCCCGGGGCCGATGGCGAGCCCGAACAGGCCCTCGGCGTCGCCGCCCGCGGTCGCCTGGTGGAAGATCTGCTGGACGGCGATCGAGACCAGCGGGGTGAGGCTGGAGGGCTTCCAGAGGATGCTGTCGCCGCAGACCGCGGCCAGGGCCCAGCCCCAGCCGGGCACGGCGACCGGGAAGTTGAAGGCGGAGATGATGCCGACCGTGCCCAGCGGGTGCCAGGTCTCGGTGAGCCGGTGATGGGGCCGCTCGGAGTGCATCTGGTTGCCGTAGAGCTGGCGGGACAGGCCGACCGCCAAATCGCAGACGTCGATCACCTCTTGGACCTCGCCGCGAGCCTCGCTGAGGATCTTGCCGTTCTCGAGGCTGATCAACCGGGCCAGATCCTCCCGGCGATCCCGGAGCGCATCGCCCAGGCGGCGCACGAGCTGCCCGCGGACCGGGGCGGGCACAGTGCGCCAGCGCAGGAAGGCGTCGTGGGTCGCCCACGAGACGGCGGCGTAGTCGACCGCGCCGGCCGTCCTGACCCGAGCCAGCTCGGTGCCGGTGGTGGGGTCGTAGGTGATCAGCTCGGGGCCGTGGGGATCGGCGAGGAACCGGCCGCCGGTGGCGACGCCGGAGGTCGAGCCGCCAAGCTCGAGCCCGAACCGGGCCAGGATCTCCGCCGCCGCCCGCTCCCGGGTGCCCGCCGCGTTCGCCGTGGTATCCATCTCGCCTGGCATCGTAGCCCCAACGCCGAGGGTCACCCCGAGGTTGCCGGTTCTAGAGGTTGCCGGTTCTAGAGGTTGCCGGCCCTAGAGGTCGCGGGGAATCGCCCGGGCCGGGTGCAGCAGATCTTCAGGCTCCTGGGTGACCCTCCCGGCGTCAGCACAGCGCTTCCTTCGCCTGCGACGCGGCCGCGCCCTTGCCGGCCGGCGCCGGCTGGCTGACGAGGACGACCGGGATGGGGCAGTGGTGGGCGAGCTCGTGGCTGACGCTGCCGAGCAACAGCTCGGCGACGGCTCCCCGGCCCCGCCTTCCGACTATGACCAGGTCGGCGCCCTCGGCCACGGCGACCTCGGCGATCACGGTGGCCGGGCGGCCCTCGCTGAAGATCGGCCGGTAGGGTATGGCGGCCTCGGCCAGCGGGCGGCACCACGTGTCCTTGAAGGCTGCCTCCAGCTCGGCCTTCACCTTCGGGTCCCATGCGAGCGGGGCCAGCAGCGCCATGCCCGCGTATTCGGCGTAGGTGGGCGGCGCCAACGCGAAGACGGGGATGATCTCGGCATCCGAGGGGCGGGCGAGCCGGATGGCCCACGCCAACGCCTCGGTCGCCGCCTCGGAGCCGTCGACGCCGACGACGATCCGGCTGATTTTCTCGCTGCTTTCCATTTCGGTTGTCCTTTTCCTTTGCCGCTACCAGGGCTCGACCTGGTCGAGCGACGCGGGCCAGGCGTGGAGCCGGAGCAGGTCGCGGACCGAGATGCACCCCGCGACCCGGCCGTGCTCGATGACCAGCAGGTGGCGGACGTGGTGCTTTTGCATCAGCGTCGCCGCCTCGGCGGCCCGGGCTTCCAGCTCGATCGTGACGGGAGATTGGGTCATGTAGTTGGAGACGCGGGTTTCGGCCGGCGCGAGCCCGTCGGCCAGCGCCCGGACCAGGTCACGCTCGGTGATGATGCCGGCCGGCTCCTCGCCGTCGAGGACCGCCAGCGCACTCACCTGGTGGCTGCGCATGAGGGCGGCCGCCTCGAAGAGGTTCGAACGGGGATCGACCGCCGTGAGCGTGCGACCCATCAGCTCACGAACCGTCGGAACCGGGCGGCCCCGGTGCCGGACCTTCACCTGGGCGCCTCCCCATCGACGTCAGGCGGCGGTTCGTACGGCCAGCCGCCCGTTGAACGCTGCTTGCGGCCCGCCTTCAGCCGGTCGACCACTCCGACCACGCCAGGGACCCTCCGCACCACGCTTGCCAGCAGGTCGGCCGTGGCCCCGTCCGGTACCCGGCCGGAGAGGGTCACCACGCCGTCCGCGACGTCGGCCGTGATGGAGGCGGGATCGATCGACAGCATCTCGTCGGCGACCCCGTAGACCACCTGCTCGCGGATCTCGGCGTCCGGCCGCAGATAGACGCTCAGCAGGTCCGACCGGCTGACCATGCCGACCGGGCGGCCACCGGTCCCGGTCACCACCAGGTGGCGGACGCCGAACTCGTGCATCGTGTGTGCCGCCTTTGCGATGGAGTCCGCGCCGCGGACGGTCAGTACCGGCCAGGTCATGAGGTCCCCGGCCACCAGGCCGTCGACCCGATCCGACTCGTAGAGCCAGTTCGGTTTGGGAAGCTCACCGCCCGCGTACTCCTCTTTGATCAGCAGGTCCGTCTCGGAAACGATCCCGACCAGCTTGCCGGCGCCGTCCACTACGGGGATCGCGCCGATGCAGTTGGACGTGAGAAGGCGTACGAGCTCTTTGAAGGTCGTTGTCTCCCGGGCGGTGACCGGCTTGGTGGTCATCACCTGCCGGACGCGCGGGTGGGTCGTGATCATCTCGCTTCTCCTCTTTTCAACTCCAAGCTAGGCCGCCCGAACCGGCCGGCGTAGGGCCCATCGGGCCGGCCACGGTGGGCCATACGGCATTCCGCGACGATGGCGAGCCCAAAGACCGAGCCTCCCCTGCGGGAGGGAATGACGCATTGCGTCGTGGACTGGGTAGACTCCCGATCCTGATGTCACGTCTGGCTCTGCCGCGCCCGGTTGGCCCGCACCGCCTGGCCGCAAACCTCACCAGGCTCCTCGCCGTGCTGCTGGCCCTGTGGGTCCTCGTCTCGGCGGCGGCCGAGGTGGCGATGCTTCACCCTCGCCACCGGCGGATCGGCCCGACGCCGGCCGCCCAGGGCTTCGCCTACCGCGACGTTGCATTCAAGTCGGACGGCCTCACCCTGCGCGGCTGGTGGATCCCGGGCACCCGTCACCAGACCGTGGTGATGATCCACGGCTGGACCTCCAGCCGCGCCGAGCCGTTGAGCAAGGCCGGCTACCTCATGGCCGCCGGCTACAACGTCCTGGTCTTCGACCTCCGCGGCAGCGGCGCCTCCGATGGCAATTACACGACCATGGGCTACCGGGAGGTCGACGACGTCCACGCGGCGATCGCCCTCGTCCAGGGCCTCGACCCCGGCGCGCCGATCGCGCTCTTCGGATACTCCATGGGAGCGGCGCTTGCCGTCGAGGAGGGGGCCCGAAACCCGGCCGTCGCGGCGGTGATCGAGGACAGTGGCTTCTCGTCGCTCGCCGCCGTCTTCGCGGCTGACCTGAGCCACATGGTCGCCGGGCTTCCCGCAATGCCCTTGGGCCTCGCCTACGTCGACATCGCCCAGCGAGACCTGGGCTTCAACATCAACGCCGTCAGGCCGGTGGCCGACGCGGCCCACCTGAAGCGGCCGCTGCTGGCCATCATCGGGACCGCCGACACCACCGTTCCCCCGGCCGAGGGCTACGCCATCTACGCGGCCGCCAAGGGACCTAAGCAGCTGCTGGTGGTGCCCGGCGCGGGCCACACCCAGGCCTACTTCGTCGAACCGGGCGTCTACAAGTCCACCGTCCTCAGCTTCCTGGCCGGGAGCCTTTCCGGACCGATGGGAACTGTCAGCTGGGGTCGATAGCCTGGTGCCGGCGTCGGCCGCCGCCGGTAGTGTCGATTCCACGCTGGACGAGCGGTGGGGCGCCTACTTGGGCGAGTCTTCGCGGTGCTGGTGGATGCACGTGGTCCGGGGTGGCCGCGCTCGCCTGCGGCGCGGCCGCGATATTCCTGCCTCTGCCGACCGGGGTGCTGATCGCGATGCTCGGCGCCTTGGCACTGGTGCTCGCAGCCTTCGACCTGGTCGATGCGTACCGGCTGCGCTCGATCCGGCAACGTCTGATCGGCCGCTGAGCCGGCGCCGGGGATTCGGGAGGCCGATCGCGAGCCGAGGCAGAACTTTTTGCTGCGCCGACTTCGTCCTTTCGACGGCTCTGGGCCCAAGGCCGGTAGTCCCAGACGCTCGGGGACCCCGGGCCCTCCCCGGCCGGCCCGGATTGCCCGAGGTTGGGTTGCGATGAGATGGCACGACCCCCATCAGCGCGCGTCGGCACCCGCGGGAGCCCTGCTGATCGTCCTCGGCCTCGCCCTGCTGGTGGCGACCCAGACCGGGGTCGGGGCCCTGCTGGTGCCGGGTGCGATGGGCGCGCTCTTCCTGGTCGCCTACTTCTACCGGCGCCGCTACGGCCTGCTGGTGGCAGGCTGCGTGCTGGCCGGCCTCGGCGCGGGCGTCGCGCTGCAGGGCCTGTTCGGCTACAACGGCGCCGACGACGTACTCGGGCTCGGGGCCGGCTTCGTCGCGATCTTCGCGATCGACTCCCTCCGCGGCCTTCAGCACGCGCACTGGTGGCCGCTGCTGCCGGGCGCAATCCTCCTGCTGGCGGGTTTCGACATCGCCACCGGCAACCTCGT
>DATLQT010000012.1:0-9086 GCA_035535055.1 Candidatus Dormiibacterota bacterium
TTTATGCTAGACACTCTCTGGCCTCCGGATGAGAGGATTCTTCGCCTTCCTCAGCTTCAACGGCACGACATGCCGGGCACCCTCAGGGTCGGCCACGGCCAGGATCGTGCGGTAGACGAGCTTTGCGTTGCCCAGATCGAGGGTTGGTTTTCGCTGCTCAGCCGGCGCGCCATCCGGCGAGGCATCTTCCGCAGCGTCAGCCAGCTCGTCGAGTCAATTCAGGCATTCATCACCGCCTGGAACGACAACCGTCATCCCTTCGTCTGGGTCAAGACCCCTGACGAGATCTTGGCCAAGGCTAGGGTGAAAATCCCCCCTCGGTCAATTCATGCGGCGCCTGTCAAGGTGACCTGATAGCCGAGGTGCTCGAGCTGGCGTACGAGGCGGCTCTTGTGAGCGTCGGAGTTGCGGTCGAGGAAATAGTTGGCGCCCAGGTCGCGATAAGGCTCCTGGCGAAGGAGGACGTGATAAGCGATGACCAACATGGAATGGGCAACAGCGACCACCGCCTTGCCATCACCGCGGCGGCCTTTGAGCCGCGCGTATTGGGCGGCGAGGTAGTTGTCCTTACTTCTGGTGGCAGCGCGCGCGGCTTCGACCAGGCCTTTGCGCAGCCACTTGGACCCCTTGCGCGTGCGAGCAGAGAAATGCTTGCCGGCAGACTCGTTGTTGCCAGGACAGAGTCCGGCCCAGGAGGAGAGGTGGGCTGCGGTGGCGAAACGGGTCATGTCGGGACCGATCTCGGCCAGGAGAACTTCGGCCGTCCGCTTCTTGATGCCGGGGATGGTTGAGAGCAGCTCAACCTCCTTCACGAAAGGGTAGATCACCCGGTCCACCTCCCCGTTGAGCCGCTCTATCGCCTCGTCGAGATAGTCGACGTGAGCGAGGAGTTCTCCGATCAGGACTCGGTGATAGCCCTGGAAGCGACCCTCGAGGGCCTCTCGCAGGGCGGGAAGTTTGGCTCGCAGGCGGCCCTTGGCCAGCTCGGCGAGCACCTCGGGATCGCGTGTACCAGCCACCAACGCCTCCATCATCAGACGCCCGGAAACGCCCAGGACTTCCGACGCAACCGACGCCAGCTTGATCCCCGCGTCCTCCAGCACCTTGTGCAGACGCTGCACCTCCCGACCTCGCTCCTCGATCAGTGCCTTGCGATACCGGGTCAGATCTCGCAATTCCCTGATGGGCTTGGGCGGAACGAAGCTCGGTCGCACCAGCCCGTGCTCGACAAGCTGGCAGATCCACGCGGAGTCGGCCACGTCGGTCTTACGGCCGGGGACGTTGTGTAGGTGCTGCGCGTTGAGGAGCCAGACTTCAAACGCGTCCTCCAGCATGTAGAAGGGGGCGCGCCAGTACACCCCCGTCGACTCCATGCCCACCAGCGTGACCTTGTAACTGGCGAGCCAGTCGCGCAGAGTGATCAGCCCCGCGGTGGTCGTGCGGAAGGTCTGGATCTCCTGGCCGCGACCCCCACCTTCCTTGGGAAACCGCACGCAGGCAGTGATCGATGCCTGGTGCACGTCCAAACCGGCGCAACGCTCGACGACGCTGTCCATCGCTCCTCCTTGGAGGGCGTACCAGGGGAGCCTGCTTTCAAAGAATCTAGGGTTCGTGCTCGCAGCACAGTCCGGGGTGCCCCAGGCTCCCGCGTCCAACTAACCCTCAGGCTCGCGGCACCAAGACGGCCCGACGTCGCTGGACGCCCCCGCCCTATTTTCATGCGTCCACGAGTGGCCGCGCGCGGCGATGAGAAACTAACCCGAAAGCTATTTCGGGTTCAGCGCACTAGCGGCCTTTTCGTTTCGTCGAGGCCCGATTTGACAGGATCCGCCAGCGGATCCTTTTGATCGGCGGCCTTTGGGTGGCTGATTGCCGGCGAGCCGGGCGACCACCGCTGCTATACCGGGCACGATGACGGCCGAGCGCAGACTGAAAATCCAGCACGAATTGGTCAGCTCCCAGGAGCTGATTGGGCTGGGTCTGAGTGAAAAAAGAGGGCCCCCCGCGCGGCGGGGGGCCTACTTCCGGACTCTTTCGAAGAGTCCTTACATCATGTCGGGGCTCATGCCGCCGGGCATTCCGCCGTTGCTCTTCTGCTCCGGGATCTCGGTGATCACCGCCTCGGTGGTCAGCACCATGGCCGCGATCGACGCCGCGTTCTGGAGCGCGGAGCGGGTCACCTTGGCGGGGTCGACGATCCCGCTCTTGAACATGTCCACGAACACGTCGTTGAGGGCGTCGTAGCCCTTGCCCTTCGCGTTGCGGACCTCCTCGATGATGACCGACCCCTCCTTGCCCGCGTTCGCGGCGATCTGGCGGAGCGGCTCCTCGAGCGCCTTGCGGACGATCGCGACACCGGTCGCCTGGTCGCCCTTCAGGCCGAGCCCACCCTCGAGCGCCTTCTGGGCGTTCAGCAGCACGGTGCCGCCACCGGAGACGATGCCCTCTTCCACGGCCGCCTTGGTCGCCGAGAGGGCGTCCTCGATGCGGTGCTTCTTCTCCTTCTGCTCGACCTCGGTGGCCGCTCCGACCTTGATGACGGCCACGCCGCCGGAGAGCTTGGCCAGGCGCTCTTGGAGCTTCTCGCGGTCGAAGTCGCTGGTGGTCTCCTCCACCTGGGCCTTGATCGCCTTGATCCGGCCCTGGATGGCGTCGGCCTTCCCGGCGCCCTCCACGATGGTGGTGTCGTCCTTGGTCACGGTGACCCGCCGGGCCCGGCCGAGCTGCTCGAGCTTGGTCTGGTCCAG
This sequence comes from Candidatus Dormiibacterota bacterium, assembly GCA_035535055.1. Lineage (GTDB taxonomy): Bacteria > Chloroflexota > Dormibacteria > Dormibacterales > Dormibacteraceae > UBA6019. The sequence goes on from DATLQT010000012.1 coordinate 2,748, forward strand.
CTTCAGGCCGAGGTCCTCGCTGATGACCTGGCCGCCGGTCAGGATGGCCATGTCCTCCAGCATCGCCTTGCGGCGGTCACCAAAGCCCGGCGCCTTGACGGCGACGGCGGTGAAGGTGCCGCGCAGCTTGTTGACGATGAGGGTGGCCTGGGCCTCGCCCTCGACGTCCTCCGCGACGATCAGGAGCGGCCGGCTCTGCTGCACGACCTTCTCCAGTACCGGGAGGAGCTCCTGGATGGAGGAGATCTTGCGGTCGGTGATCAAAAGGTACGGGTCCTCGAGCACTGCCTCCATGCGGTCGGAGTTGGTCACGAAGTAGGCCGAGGTGTAGCCGCGGTCGAACTGCATGCCCTCGACCACCTCGAGCTCGGTGCCGATGCCCTGCGAGTCCTCCACGGTGATGACCCCGTCCTTGCCGACCTTGTCCATCGCCTCGGCGATCAGCTCGCCGATCTTGGGGTCCTGGGACGAGATCGACGCGACGTGGGCGACATCCTCGTGGCCCTTTACGGGTACGGATAGCCTCTTGATCTCATTCGTCACGGCCTCGACGGCCTTCTCGATCCCGATCTTGATGCCCATCGGGTTGGCGCCCGCGGCGACGTTGCGGAAGCCTTCGCCGATCATGGTCTGGGCCAGGATGGTCGCGGTCGTGGTGCCGTCACCGGCGACGTCGTTGGTCTTGGTGGCGACTTCGCGGAGGAGCTGGGCCCCGGTGTTCTCCCAGGGATCCTTGAGCTCGATCTCGCGGACGATTGTCACGCCGTCGTTGGTGACGGTCGGCGCGCCGAACTTCTTCTCGAGGACGACGTTGCGGCCCTTAGGCCCGAGGGTGATGCGGACGGCCTGGGCGACCGTGTCGATCCCCTTCTTGAGACCCTGGCGCGCTTCGACGTCAAAGGCTACTGCCTTTGCCATTTACTGAATTCTCCCTTTGTGTTGAGTGATGACCTACTTCTTGGACTTGCCATTGGCGCCGACGACGGCCAGCACGTCCTTCTCGCTGATGATCAGGTACTCCTGCTCATCGACCTTGAACTCGTTCCCGGCGTACTTCGCGTAGAGGATCTTCTCCCCCACCTTCAGCTCCATCGGGATCTTCGTCCCGTTGTCGAGGATGCGACCGGTGCCGACCGCCTCGACGATCCCCTCCTGGGGCTTCTCCTTGGCGGTGTCAGGCAGCACGATGCCGCTCTTCGTCCGCTCTTCCCTCTCGACCGGCTTTACGACGACCCGGTCGCCCAGAGGCCTTAGATTCATACCGCGACCCTCCATTTTGGAATTTGGCACTCACGATGGCCGAGTGTTAGCACTCGACATGAGCGACTGCTAATAATAGATACCCATTCCGGCGATTTCAACTCGTACCGGAGCTTTTCTCCGGAAACTCCGAGTCGATCAGGCGGCGGGCCTGCGCCGCTTCCTCCTCGGGCACGAAGACGCGACTGTCCTCGAGGTTGACCCCCGGCCAGAGATGGCCGGTATCGACCATCGTCTCGACCCGGATGCCCGCCGCGTCCAGCGACGCGGCGACCGTGTCGGCCGCGTAGCCGGGACCCCGGAAGACGACCGACCAGCCCTTCACCAGGCCAGGGAGGGGTCGGCCTCCAGCTCCGCGCGAGGAGCGTGGTGGGCGGCGGCCGCGATCATGGCGCCGTTGTCGGTGCAGAGCTCAAGACTCGGGATGGTGAGCCGGGCGCCGGCGGCGCCGACCACCTCGGCCGCCCGAAGCCGGAGCAGGGTGTTGGCGGCGACGCCGCCGCAGACCACCACCTCGGCGCCTGGGTGGCGGTCCATCGCCAGCTCGAGCTTGGCCAGCAGCGACTCGACGACGGAGCGCTCGAAGGAGGCTGCCAGGTCGGCCCGGTCGGCGTCGGTGACATCCTCACCGAGATCTCGCAGGCGGTAGAGCAGCGCGGTCTTGAGGCCGCTGAAGCTGTACTCAAGCCCGGGCAGGGAGGGCTCTGGAAGCGGCTGCCGGGCGGGATCGCCGGTCCTGGCCAGGCGGTCGAGCGCCGGGCCGCCAGGATAGCCGAGGCCGAGCATGCGGGCCGCCTTGTCGAACGCCTCGCCGGCCGCGTCGTCGCGCGTCCGACCGAGGACCTCGAATTGCCCGTGGCCGTCCATCCGGACCAGGTCGGAGTGGGCGCCGCTCACGACCAGCGCCAGCAACGGTGGCTCCAGCTCGGGCCGGGTGAGAAGGGCGCCGTAGATGTGACCCCAGAGGTGGTTGACTCCCGTCACCGGCTTTTGCCAGCCGGCACCGAGGCCGCGGGCGACGCCGATGCCGATCAGGAGGCAGCCAACCAGCCCGGGACCGCGGGTGACGGCGAGCCGCTCCAGGTCGCCGGGCTTGGCGCCGGCTTGCAAGAGGGCGGCATCCACCAGCCCCGGCAGCTTCTCCAGGTGGTCGCGGGCGGCCACCTCGGGCACGACGCCGCCGTAGGAGCGGTGGAGCGCCACCTGGCTGTGGATCAGGTTGGCGAGCACGCGACGGCCGTCCTCGACCACCGCGACCGAGGTCTCGTCGCAGCTGGTTTCGATCCCGAGGGTGAGCGAGCCCTGGTTAATGACGCGCCAGGGGCGGATCGCGGCGAAGGCCGGTCACGTCGGCCTCGACCCGCGCCATGTTCTCCTCGAACGCCCGGCGGAAGCGCGGCGAGTAGATGGAGTCCGACCACATGACGATCGCGTCCTCGCCGTTGTCGGTGTAGTAGCCGGGGCGGCGGCCGATCACCTTGAAGCCGAAGTTCTCGTACATCCGCTGGGCGTTGTCATTGCTGGTCCGGACCTCGAGCGTGATCCAGCGGGCGCCGAGGTCGTAGGCGGCCTGGACCAGCGCGGCGAAGAGGATCCGGCCATAGCCACCGTGGTGCTGGTCCTGACGGACGCCGATGGTGGTGACGTGGGCCTCCTCGTAGACGCGCCACATGCCGCCGTAGCCGATGATCTCGGCGTCGCGGCGCAGCACGATGTAGTGAGCGGTGTTGCGACTAGCCAGCTCGCGGTAGTAGGCGTTGCGGGGCCAGGGAGTAGAGAAGATGTCCTTCTCGATCTCCTGCACGGTCGGCACATCTGCCTCCCGCATCGGTTCGATCGCCAGCTGCTGGCGAATCTGTACCACTATTCGACGCGCCCGAACTCGGTCATGTACTCCGGCCTGACCGTAGCATAGCCAACCTCCTTGGCCTTCTCCCGGGCGCGGACAACCGCCTCCCCGAAAGATAGGAGCCGGTCCTCCGCCAGCAGCTCCAATCCGGCGGTCCTGAGCCACCCCGCGGCAGGCCAGTCCCTCGGCACCGAGTCCGCGTCGGCAACGCCCCGGGTACCGTCGGGGGCCTGGAAGTAGAACCGACCCCGCCCCGCCTCGGAGACGGCGACCACCGGATCGGGCGAGCGCGCCGCCACCAGGTCCAGGGTGCCGATGCCGTAGAGCGGCACTTTGAGGCTCATCGCCAGGCCGACCCCGAAGGCGATCCCCTGCCGGAGGCCCGTGAAGGAGCCGGGGCCAAGTGCCACCAGGACGGAATCGAGCGCCGCCGGTTCGGGCAGCAGGGCCGCGACCTCCGACGCGACGTCGAACTCGCGCCCGGACGGCTTCAGGACCTCGGCCAGCACCCGGTCGCCGTCGACCAGCGCCAGCGCCGAGCGCGCCGAGGAGGTGTCGATGGCGAGCATCACGGGAGGCTGATGACCCGTTCCTGCGGGCTCGGTGCGGCGAATCCGACGCTGATCGCGCCCGCTGGCCGGGGCTGCAGCCGCTCGCCCCATTCGATCACCACGACGCCGTCGGCGAGGAGGTCCTCCAAGCCCAGCTCGGCGATGCCCGAACCGGCGTCGAGGCGGTAGAGGTCGACGTGGCCGAGCTGGACCCGGCCGGGGTAGACGCGGACCAACTGGAAGGTAGGGCTCTGCACGGCGGCACCGGAGCCGAGGCCGCGGGCGAGGCCCCGGACGAATGTCGTCTTGCCGGCACCGAGCTCTCCGGTGAGCAGGAGGAGGTCACCTGGCCGCAGGGTCGCCGCCAGCTCCTCACCCAGCGCCTCGGTCTCCTCCGCCGAGCGGGTGACCCGTTCAGGCAAAGTGACGGTAGCCGCGGTAATCGAGGCTCAGGGGGTGGCCGGCTCGGTCGATGACCCTCACCTCGGCCTCCTGGATCGTCCTCCCGATCACCGTCAGCCCGAGCTCCCGGAGCGTCTCCTCCGGCCCGAGGCAGACCAGCTCCGCCTCCTCCCCGCTGGTGAGCGCCTCCTCGGAGGAAACTCCCTCTGCCGCCGGCACCTCCGCCAGGCGGACCTCGGCGCCGGTTCCCGAATAGGCGAGGAACTTGTCCAGCTCCCGGAGCAGCCCATCGCTGACGTCCCCGCAGCAGAGCCCCGCCTCGTTGAGCCGCCGACCCTCGGCGAGCAGAGGTTCAGGCCGATGCACCCTGCGCTCTCGGAGTGCGAGCATGGCCGCGCCCAGCCGGCCGGTCACTCCGATCGCCCACCCAGGCTTCGCCTCCGAGCGGGCAAGGGGTTGCACCCGGGCGGCGCCCAGCACCGTGAGGCCGATCACGGCTGGCCCCGAGGTCGCGCTGGTGTCGCCGCCCACCAGGCCCAGCCCGGTCCGGCGCCCAAGCTCGGCCATGCCGCGGTAGACGCCGACCAGGTCGTCCACCTCCCAGCTCGCCGGGACCGCCGCCATAACCAGCCCATAAGTGGGCGTGGCGCCCTTCGCTGCCAGGTCGCCAAGGGCAAGCGCGAGCGCCCGCCAGCCGACGTCCTCGGGTCGCATCCAGCCAAGGTCGAAGTGGACCCCCTCGACGCTGGCGTCGCAGCTCACGACCTGGAATCCCTCCGCGTCGCAGCGGTAAACGGCGGCGTCGTCGGTGCCGGCCGGGATCGTGACGCCCTCGGCCTGGAGGTGCGGTAGAAGGCGGCGGATCAGCTCGTCCTCGCCGAGCTCGGCGATCTTCAACTGGTCAGAGCCGCCCGGAGCCGGCGGGCGGCGGCCTCGGGATCGGACGCGCGCGCCAGGCCGCTGATGACGCAGGCCCGGTGGACACCGGCTGCCACCAGCTCCGCGATAGTGGCCTCCTCGATGCCGCCGATGGCGAAGACGGGGACCGTCACCGCTGCCGCGACCGCCGCCACGCCCCGGGGGCCGATCACCGCCTTGTCGGGCTTGACGGTGGTGGCGAAGGCGGGGCCGGCGCCAAGGTAGTCGGCTCCGGCCGCCACCGCCGCCCGAGCCGAGTCGGGTCGGTTGGCGGAAGCGCCCACCAGGAAGCCGGGCGGCGCCAGCCGCCGCGCGTCCTCGAGCGGCAGGTCGTCGTCGCCGAGGTGGACGCCGTCGGCGCCCGCCAGCAGGGCGATGTCCAGGTGGTCGTTGACGATGAAGAGGCGGCCGGCGCCGTGCACCACCTCCGCCAGCCGGCGGGCGAGCTCGAGCAGGCGTCCGCGGGGCAGCGTCTTGTGACGGAGCTGGATGACGTCGGCGCCGCCCCGGAGGACGGCGCCGACCAGGGCAACCAGCGATTCGGGATCGCCGTCGGGCGTTATCGCGTAGAGGCGCGCCGCTTCCAGCACGCCCCCAACTTACAGGGTCGCCTGCGCGCCGAGGCCGAGCCGGCGGCGGAACCTCCAGGCGAGCCCGAAGAGACCGAGGAGGACAACAATCGGCCCGGCGTAGCCGACGCCGACCAAGATGTAGTCGAGGGTCGAGACGAACCCGTGCAGGCCCTGGCTGAGCGCGGTCAGCAAGCCCCAGCTGTCGACCTGCGGCCTGAATGCCACCGCGGCCTCGTGGATGCTGACTGAGACGGTCGAGTAGGTGGTCGCCTGGTCGTAATAGGCGATCTGTCCCTTCAGCTCCTCGATCTGGCCGGTGATCTGGCCGAGCTGGTTCTGGACCGAGATGATGTCCTGGACGCTTTTGGCCTGCTGGAGCAGCGCCAGCATGGCGTCGCGCTGCGCCTCCTCATTGGCGAGCCGGGCCTGGAGGTCGACGTACTGGGCGCTGACGTCCTGGCCGCCGATGACCAGGTTCTGGACGGTGCCGATGGCGCGGATGTCGGCCACGGCGTCGGTGAACTTGTCGGAGGGGACCTCGAAGGTGATGCTGCCGGTCCGCAGGGCTCCGCTGTCGGAGGCGGCGTTGGAACCGGCGACGTAGCCGCCGAGCTCGGAGGCGATCGCGAAGACCTTGTTGACGGTCCCGTCGAAGGCGCCGTTGCGCACCTCCACCGCCAGCTGGGCGGTGCGGATGACGCGGGGACCGTCGGGGACGGGAGGAACGACATTCCCGGGAGCCGGGGCCGGCTGGGCGATGCCCAGGCTCGGGGCGGCGCCGGTGACC
>DATLQT010000013.1:0-33720 GCA_035535055.1 Candidatus Dormiibacterota bacterium
TCGTAGAGGGCATGGAAACGCCGCTCCGGCGACCGCTTGGCCGCCACGTATAGCCGGCGTTGGAGTTCTCGCACGTTGTCCATCGGCTTATGCCTCTGGGGGTCTTTGGGCCGGGGGCTCCCGGCCATGCCCTGGCGCTTACCTCCGCTGACGGCGTGACCAAAGTCGGGGCCATTCCCAGCTCCTGTCGGGATCTTCTCCCTCGCTGGTACTACGACCCCGCCGGACTCCCGGTGCGCTCCGTCCGACTTCACCATCGGCTTATACGAACGGTCTTTGCTGACGAGGCTGCGCAGACGGGTCTCTCCTGTTCTGTGATCAGACCTTGAAGGCGTGCCGCTCCCCCTACCCCGGAGGGACCCGCCGGCCCAAAGTCCCGATCTAGACCTGACGGACGTGGCCTTCGCCGTGAAATGACCGGCTCGGCTCCCCCATTGTTTCTGTGTCGAGGCTGTAGGACTCGCTCCTTGCTACGGCCCGCCTTCTTGCTTCCTCCAAAAAGGCTTTTGACGCACCACTCAGCCAAAGAGGTCTCCCTCTCCTGCCGGGGCCTGCTACCGGGCTCTCGGGCGATTACCCGGGCGGGATTCACACCCGCTGGCCTGATCCAGCTTTCAGGACGCACCATTGGGCTAGAGTACCCGCGGTTCATGGAACTCCTGCAGCGGGCCCGGGCGCTCTACGAGAGGGGCGAGATGCACGACGCGTTGGAGGTCGCCCAGGTCGCCTGCGAGCGAAAGCCGAAGGATGCCGAGGCCTGGTGGCTGCTGGCCTGCATCTCCCGCTACACGGGCATGCCCGCCGCCAGCGACGCCGCCTTCGAGCGGGCGGCCGGGCTCTCCCGCAAGCGGCCCGTCCCCAGCCGGGTGAGCGCGCAGCGGTTCCGGACGATCCTCGACGCCGCCGTCGAGAAGCTCTCCGGCGACGCCCGCCGCAGGCTCGCGGGGACCGAGTTCCGGGTCGAGCCGCTACCGTCGCTGGAGGTAATCAGGTACGGCCTCTCTCCGGAAGCGCAGTCGGAGCGCCGGCGCGACCCCAAGGACGTGCTGACGCTCTTCCAGGTGAACCTCGAAAATCGGGCCGGCAACGAAGCTGAGCTGGCCAAGCTGGTGGGCAGGGCGCTCTCCAGAGCCTAGGCGGGATGGGCGAGTGAACAGCAGAGTCGAAAATCCCTTCCTCCGCTTCCGCCTACCGGGCGTGCTGCTCGCCTTCTTCGTCCTCTTTGGCACGGCCGGCTACTCACTGGTCGAGCGCTGGAACCTCTCCGACTCCTTCTTCATGACCCTCATCACCATGTCAACCGTCGGCTTCAGCGAGGTGCACCCGCTCGACGGCTCGGGCCGCCTTTTCACCTCGGTGCTGATCGTGGGCGGGGTCGGTACCATGCTCTATGCCTTCGGCGTCTTCGCGGAGACGCTGAGCGAGGGGCACTTCCTCGAGTTTCGGAGGGTTCGCAGGTTGAAGGCCGACGTCGACGCGCTGCGGAACCACTTCATCGTCTGCGGCTACGGCCGTATGGGCACCCAGGTCGTGAGTGAGTTCCAGTCCCTCGGCCTCCAGTTCGTCGTGATCGACAACAACCCCGAGGCGATCGAGCGGCTGCGGAGCGAGGACCGGCTCCACATCGAGGCCGACGCGGCCAACGAGGAGGCGCTCCAGGCGGCCGGCATCGAGCACGCCCGCTCTCTGATCAGCGCCGTCGACTCCGACGAGCGCAGCGTCTACATCACCCTTATCGCGCGGGCCCTCAACCCCGGGCTCTGGATCGTCGCCCGGGCTGGTCAGCCCGCCTCCATCCGGCGGCTGGAGCTGGCCGGCGCCAACCAGGCAATCTCCCCCTACCTGATGGCCGGGCACCGGATGGCCGAGATGGCAATCGACCCGACCATCGTCGACCGCAAGGCCACGCGCCCAACCGATGGGGCCAAGCCGCCGCCCGAGAAGCCCGAACATACCGCCTCGGACCGCCACTCGCGCTAGCCTTCATTTCATTGACTCGCGTGGACGTCTACCGCACTCCTGACGAGCGTTTCGAGAACCTGCCCGGCTACCCCTTCGAGCCGCACTACTCGGAGATCGACGGGATGCGGATGCACTACGTCGACGAGGGCCACGGCGACCCCATCCTGCTGCTCCACGGCGAGCCCGACTGGTCCTACCTGTACCGCAAGATGATCCCTCAGCTGGCGACCGCCTTCCGAGTCATCGCCCCCGACTACTTCGGCTTCGGGAAGTCGGACAAGCCTTCCGAGATCGGCTGGTACACGTACCAGCGACACACCGACTCGATCAAGGATCTGATCACCAGCCTCGACCTCCACGGCATCACGGTGGTGGTCCAGGACTGGGGCGGCCCGATCGGGCTCCGCGTCGCAACCGAGATGTCCGAGCGCTTCGCCCGCCTCGTCGTCCTCAACACCGGCCTGATGTCGCCGGGCGAGGATTGGCCGAGCGAGGGCTTCATGAACTGGCGCAACTTCGCCGAGCGCGTCGGCCTGGAGATGCCGGTCGGCAAGGTGATGCAGTCGAGTTGCACGACCCAGCTGGACGCGGCGACCCTGGCCGCCTATGACGCGCCCTTCCCGACCCGCGAGTCGAAGGCCGGCGTAGCCGCCTTCCCGCTCCTGGTGCCGATTCGCGAGGGCGACGCGGGCGCCGCCGAGATGGTGCGCGTGAAGGAGTTCCTGGCGAGCTGGGACGTGCCCGCGATCGTCATCTTCAGCGACGGCGACCCCGTCTTCCGACCCGATGTGGGGCACCGGTTCGCCAAGCTGCTGCCGGGCGCCCACGATCGCGCCGAGATCATCGAGAGCGCCTCCCACATGCTGCAGGAGGACAAGGGCGAGGAGATCGCCTCCCGCATCCTCGAATGGGTGGGAGCCAAGTAGACAGCTAACCTCTCCCGGCGATGGACGAGAGCCGGCGGGCGCAACGGGTGGCACTCGGGTCGCTCCTGGTGGGAGCCCTGATCTGCCTCGGCAAGCTGGTGGTCGGGATCCTTACCGGCAGCCTCGGCATGCTGAGCGAGGCCGCCCACTCCGGCTTCGACGTGGTCGCGTCGGGGTTCGCCCTGGTCGCGGTGCGGGCGGCGCGCCGGCCGGCCGATGCCGACCACCTCTACGGCCACGGACGGGCGGAGAACCTGGCCGCCTACACCGAGGGCCTGGTCCTGCTGGCCACCGCGGGTGGAATCGCGGTGGAGGCGGTCCGGCGGCTCCTCGGCCACCCCAGCACCGTCAACGCCGCTAGCTACGCGATCGCGCTGCTGCTGGCAGCGATGGTCGTCGAGGGGATCCGGGCGGTGGTGCTCCGCGCAGCCGGCCGCGCAGCGGGGAGCGACGCGCTCGCCGCCGACGCCCAGAACCGGGTGGCGGACGTCCTCGCGTCGCTGGGTGTCGTCGCGGGCCTGGTCGGGGTCCGCTACGGCTACTGGTGGGCCGACGCGGTGGCCGCTCTGGTGGTGGCGGGTCTGGTCGCGGTGGCGGCGGTGCGGATCCTGCGCCAGGCCGGCGACGAGCTGATGGACCGGGCGCCGGCCGGAGCGGAGGCCGGCCTGCGACACGTCATCGGCGGGGTGAGCGGGGTGAAGGAGGTGCGGTCGGTCCGCGTCCGCCGCGCCGGTGGCCGCCTGATCGGAGACGCGCGCGTTGCGGCCCGGAGGACGCTTTCGGTGGAGGCCGCCCAGGGACTGACCGGCCGCATCCAGGCGGCGGCCGAGCGCGAGCTGCCCGGGATGGACCTGGTGCTGGTGGTCGAGGGGCAGATGGACGAGGCCAACATGGTCGAACGGATCCACGCGGCCGCCACCCGGCTCGGGGACTTCCGCGACATCCACAACGTGACCGTCGAACAGGAGGACGACGGGTCGCTCCACCTGACACTCCACGCCAAGCTGCCGAGCCAGCTGCCGCTCGATCAAGCCGAGCACCTCTCGGCCGAGCTGGAGGCCGCCCTGCGCACCGAGCTGCCGGAGGCCAGCCGGGTCGACATCCACCTCGAGCCGCTGGAGCCGGACGTGGTCGCCGGGAAGGATGTCACCGCCAGCCGGGTCGAGCTCGCCCAGCGGATCCGCCTGGTCGCCGCGTCGCAGGCGGACGTCCTGCGCTGCCGGGACGTCGAGCTGAGCTCCAGGGATGGGCGCATCACGGCCCATGTCGTGGTCGAGATGGCCCCCGCCGTGTCGCTGGAGCGGGCGCACCTGGTGGAGGACGAGCTCGAGCGTCAGATCCTGCTGGAGGAGCCGGAGCTGGAGGACGTGGTAACCCGGGCGACCGCCGGCTAGCGTTCGAGCGCGAGGCGGACGCCGAGGCCGATCAGCACCGTCCCTGTCAGCCGCTCCATCCAGCGCCGAACCCGTGGCGCGGTTATCCAGTCGCGGACCCTCACCACCAGGAGCCCGTAGACGTTCATCCAGGACCAGCCGATGAGCGCGAAGACGGCGCCCAGGAGCACCAGCTGGCCGAGCAGCGGCCGGCCGGGTTCGGTGAACTGGGGCAGGAAGGTGACGAAGAAGACCCCCAGCTTGGGATTGCTGCCGGCGCTGATGAAGCCCTGGCGCAGGATCGAGCCGGCCGGGGCCGCCGGCGGCGCACCGGCGAGGAGGTCGCCCGGCAGCCGGCGGCTGTCCAGCCAGGCCCTGATCCCGAGGTAGGCGAGGTAGCCGCCGCCGGCCAGCTTGAGCACCTCGAAGAGGGTGGCCGAGGCCCGAAGCAGCGCCGCCAGGCCGACCGCGCCGGCGGTCACCCAGAGCGCCAGGGCGAGGGCGATGCCGGTGGTGGTGAGGATCACCCCCCGCGGGCCGTGGGCAAGGGCGTTGCGGGTCACCAGAGCCATGTCCGGCCCGGGCGTCACGGCCAGCAGCAGCGAGATCCCGATGAACGCCCAGAAGAGCGAACCCACGGCCGCGCTCAAGCTAACAGAGCAAAAGCAGGAGCCGGGCCACACTGGCCCGGCTCCGATGGAGGTGGATGGTCTGCTACTCGCCGCTACGCACTCTTGCGCTCGGTGCGCCGAGCTCCGGCGGCGCTCCGCCGGACCCGGCTACGAGTGCTCTTCGCCGTGGTGGCAGCGGTGCGCCGCGCGCTCCGGGCGGCGTTGCCGACGGGCCGGACCTGGCGGGCGTGACTGCTGGGCGTTCGCGCCGGCGGCTGAGTGGCCCGCTCGAGACGGGTCACGGTGCTGAGGACCGCCTCCAGGCCGCGGTTGGCGACCTGCAGGGTCCGGTAGGCGAATTGGCCGACCAGGTCCTTGCGGCGCGCCCGGCTCTTGATCGCGTGGATCCCAGCCAGGGCGACCTTCTCGGGCATCATCGCCTCAACCTTCTCGCCGGTCTCCTCGACGAAAGCCGCAACCTCACGGGTCAGCCGCCGGTTGGCCTGCGCGCCACGGCGCTCGATCTTGTGCGCCTCGCGGACCGGGTGATTGACCACGCGGGCCAAATTGTCGGCCATGGTGACGGCGGCCCCGGCCACAAGGTGGGCGCCCATCACGGTGTCCTCGAGGACCTCATCGATCCTTTCTTTGGTCGTGCCCTTGAAGTCGGTGGCCATGTTGCCAACCCCCTCTTTCAACTCAGTTCTGTCTGTTTCCAGACCATTATGACACAGTGCGCCATAGCGCGTCACACGGCCTAGACGGGTATCCCCCAAAGCGCATACCAGCGTTCGAGGGTCGACTCGACGGGAAGCTCCTCCTTGGCCAGCGCGGCCAGGCGGAGTTCCTCGGCGTTGTCGCGGAGGTGGTTGCCAGTCGGGACGAAGGGGTAGTAGGCGCCGGTCTTGTAGCTGTAGATCCAGTACTCCGGCCGACCGTCCCGCTCGAAGCGGAAGGCGACTGCCAGCAGGAGGTCACCGAGGCCCTCCTCGAGAAGGGAGGTGGCAGCGCTGTGGATGGCGGCAATGGCGTCCTGGAAGTCGGCTCCGGCAAGGATCAGCCAGTCGAAGCCGAGGTCGTCGGTCTTGTCTTCGACCGCGAGCCCATCGCCTTCGCCCTGGAGCTTCAGGAGGCCGAGCATGTCCTGCTTCAACTGGTCGAAGCGGCCCGGCGGGAGCCGCTTGAAGACGATGCCCGCCCGCCCGGCCGGGGTGATGCCGGCCGCGGCCTGGAGGCCGACGGCGGCGGTGCTCATGGCGAAGAGCCTGTCCTCGTTGGACTTGGGTAGCGAGGTGCGGCCGAAGAGGCTGTCGAGGAAGCCCAACTCTTCAGTGGGCGAGGGCCGCTTCCATCTCCTGCAGTTTGGCGAGCCGGTGCTCGAGCGAGGGATGGGTCGAGAAGATCTCTGAGATCGAGCCCCTGCTGATGGCCGGGAAGATCATCAGGGTGTTGCCGGCCTCCACCTGGCGCAGGTCCTGGTCGGGGATCCGCTGCATCCTGCCGCTGATCTTGACCAGCGCCGAGGCCAGCTGCGACGGCTGTCCGGTGATGATCGCCGAGCCCCGGTCGGCCGAGTATTCGCGGTAGCGGCTCAAGGTCCGGATGAGGACGAAGCTGATCGCCCAGACGACGATCGAGACCAGGAAGATGAGCATGAACGAGCTCCCGTTGTCCCGGTTGTCCCGCCGGCCGTAACCGCCGTACATCCCGCCCCACATCCCCGACTGGACGATGAAGGAGGCGACGGTCGCGAAAAAGCTCGCCATCGCCATCACGCGCATGTCGCGGTGGATCACGTGGCTCATCTCGTGGGCGAGCACCGCCTCCATCTCCTCCGGGGTGAGCATGCCGAGGATGCCCGTCGTCACCGCGACCAGCGAGTGATCGGGGTTGCGGCCGGTCGCCATCGCGTTGGGCACCGGGCTGTCGATGAGGGCGACCTTGGGCTTGGGTAGGCCCGTCATCGCCGCCAGCCGGCTGACCATGTCGTGAAGCTGTGGCGCCTGCTGCTCGGTGACCTCCTGGGCCCCCAGCGAAAGCAGGATCAGCTTGTCCGACCAGTAGTACTGGGCGACCGCCAGCGCCAAGGCGACCACGACGATGAGGCCGAAGTTGACGCCGAAGTAGTAAAGGGCGCCCATGAAGAGGAGGTACACGCAGGCGAGCAGGAAGAGCGTGATGACCATCCGGACGTTCAGTCCCCAGTCGGTGCCGATTCTCTTGACCATTTCGGACTTCTATACCCATCGTACGGTCGGCCCAAAAGAAAACGGGGGGAAGCACTCCGCTCCCACCCCGCTCCTCGGCTGCTCGGCGCCGGCTTCCTGGGCTTAGCTGAACTCGACTGCGATGTAGGCGTAGCCGTTGCGGGCGACAACCCAGGAGGTTGCCACGTAGTGGTAGGGCCCCATGATGTTGGCCCGGTGGTCGGGGCTGTTCATGAACATGGTGTTGAGCTGGGCGTCGTTGATCCCGGCGGACCAGTAGCCGACGTTCTCACCGGCCTGGCTGCCAAGCCCGCAGCCGAGGTCCTGGCTGGAACCGCCGGCATGGGAGATGAAGCCCTGGTTGGCCATCCGCAGAGCGTTCTGGTAGGCGATCCCGGCGAGGCAGGAGCTCCAGGTCAGCGGGCCGAGGCCGGCCGAGGCACGGTCGGAGTTGATGTACGCCTGCTGGGCGGAGCCGACCACGACGGGCGGCGGCGGCGCGGGCCGCGGAGCCAGCGCCACGTGCACGGGTGCGACGTAGGCCGAGGCCGCTGGAGCCGCGGGGGCCGCTGCCGGCGCGGCGGGGGCCGGGGGTGTGGGGGGCGGGACCCGCGTCGGCCGGCCGAGGTGCAAGGTATCGGCGTCGGTGCCGAGCGGCGACAGGCTAACTGTGGTCAGCGTGCGTGCTGCCACAGAACGATGGCTCGTCAGCGGGGCGGCCAGGGCGTGCCCGCCGACGGCGACGGTTAGGACGGCGATCAGCGCCGCCACGAGCTTCGCGATCGAGGTCAAGACTTCGGTACCTCCCGGTTGGTCTCGACCGACCCTTGGATTCCCAGCCAGGTGGCCGGGGGCCGGTCGCACGATTCAGGAGGTGCACCGTCTCAGGGCCAGGGGCCGATGCCGGACCGGGGAAGTAAGGATGTCTCAAGGAATGCCGACAATCCGGGTATATGGCGTTACCCGGGAGGGGCCGTCGGGATAGCCGGTAGACCGACTATCAGTTCAAGCGACGGCGGCTACCGCCTCAGAGGACGGGGCGGGTCCTGGGAGTGAGCAGGATCCGGATCAGGGCGACCAGGGCCCAGCCGATCAGCACATAGATCGCGATCGCGATCAGTGACTCCGGCTCGAGGATGTAGTTGCCGGCTCCGGTGGCGGCGAAGATGCCCCGGAAGGGCCCCACCAGCGGGCCGGTCACCCCGTAGATGAAGCGGACGAAGTCGGCCTGCGTCGAGGCTCCGAGCAGCTTCATGAAGAAACGGATCGCCAGCAGGCTGGCGATCAACCCGGTCACGAACCAGATCACCCGTTCGGCGCGGGGGTCGTAGGCGCCGACGGTCGTGCGGGAGTAGTAGCTGCTGGAGCCGGGCCTTAACGCGGCTGCCGGCGGAACCCCGGCGACGGGGGACATCGGTCCGGCCGGCGGCTCGGGCGCGGGATCGCTCTCGGTGCGCTGCCAGCGCTCCTCCTCAACAGGTCCCATGGCGCAACTCCTCTTTCAATCTCTTCACTGCCTTCTGCATATAGCGCCTTTATATATCTTACAGTCAGGTTGTCGGAACGATACTTTATCGGTATGTCAAACTAGACGCAAATATGATAGCCAGACGCACCCCTTTTCAATTCGACGCCAGGGGGACGCTCACGGCCCAGGATGAATCTTGTCCTGCGTCTTGTGGGATTCGCCTGCCTGGCCGCCGGCCTCGCTCTGCTCGGCGCCTTCGGCTACGGGATGGTCAGCGGCATCCTCCAATCCCGCCACGACACGTCCGTCTGGAAACATCAGGTGGCGCTGACCCCGCCTCCCGCGACACCCGCCCCCGAGCCCGCCCCCAACCTGATGCAGCCGGTGAACGGGGTTGACTTCGCCATCCGCGTGCCGCGCCTCGGCTATTACGCGGCGGTGCGAGAAGGCGTCGGGCTCGGGGTCCTCTACAGCGGGCCGGGGCATTATTCCGAGACTCCCTGGCCGGGCCAGGTGGGGATGGTCGGGGTGGCCGCCCACAACGTCTACTGGATCGACTTTCCGCAGCTTGTGAAGGGGGACGAGGTCGATCTTGAGACGCGCTACGGGACCTTCCGGTACGCGGTGACGGGGTCACGGATCGTCCAACCCGACGACCGCACCATCCTGGTCCAGGGACCGGGCCGGCACCTGACCCTCACCACCTGCTGGCCAACCTGGGCGGGGTCTTTCGCGACCCAGCGGTACGTGATCTTCACCGACCAGGTGTACCCGGCGCAGCCGCGCAGCACCCCGATAATCACCGGCTGACTGAGGGACGCCGCCCCGCCCCTCTAACCCCTCGACCAAACGACCCGCCCTCGGGGATTTTCCCTTCGGCGGTCGGCGTAGGCATGAATTGGGTCCTGGGCTCAGCACCGCGGTTAAGGCGGCCACCGCCCGGTGCGCCGCGATAGCCTTCCGAAACGATGGGCCCCGACGCGGTCGCTCCCGACGGCTCCGAGATCTATTTCAAGGTCGGCGACGCCGAGAGGGCGAGCCTGGTCGAGGTCCGTCTCGCCCCCGGGATGGTGTCGCGGCCGGTCCGCCACCTGACCGTCGAAGAGATCTGGTACGTCACCTCGGGTCGAGGCCGGGTCTGGCGCCAGCCGCGCGATGGAACGGCCGCTACCACGGTGACGGTGGCTCCCGGCGATGCGCTGCGGATACCCACCGGCTGGGCCTTCCAGTTCGCCGCTGAGGTGGACGGTGAGCTCCGCTTCGCCTGTTTCACGAGCCCTCCCTGGCCGGGCCAGGCGGAGGCGGTCCCGGTCGACCAGGGCGGGCTGGGTCCTCCGAGCGTCTAGCGAAGCCCCGGCAGCTGAGCACCGGCAACCGCGGGTAGCGCGGGAAGGCGGGATCGGTCGCGGAGAGCTGGCAGAGCCGGAAGCTCGATCGCGCGCCCCCCACCAGGCGCGAGTTCAGGCAGTCCGCGCAGAGGCCGGGGTCGGGTGCGTAGCTAGGCGGCATTTCTGCCCACTAGATAACATATGCATGTGCGGTATCAGGTTTCCTACCTCTGCCGATGGTGAATTCACGGCCATCGAAGCACCTGCTCGGCGGCGATGCGCAACCGCCCGGGGTGGGGACGGGGATCGACAGCCGAAGGGTCGTGGCGATCGTCTTTTTGGTGATCGCCACGATGGTCACGGCGAGCCTGGGCTGGGCCTACGGTGAGATGCAGTCGCTGCCCGACCCGAGCGCGGTCGCCGGGGTGGTCGGCAACGCGATAGTCGTTTACGACCGCACCGGGCACGTCCTCGGCGAGCGCGATCCCGAGGGTCAGTACCACGTCGCTTTGAAGCTTGGCCAGATGGGCCGCTATGCTCCGGCCGCGACGCTCGCGGCCGAGGACCGCTCCTTCTACCAGCACGGCGCCATCGACCCGCTCGGCCTGGGCCGCGCCATCGCGGTGGACGTCACCTCGGGCAGTGCCGCCGAGGGCGGCAGCACCATCACCCAGCAGCTGGTCAAGTTCACCCTGCTCGGCTCCGAGAAGACCATCTCTCGCAAGGTCCAGGAGGTGATGCTCGCCTACACGCTCGAGCACCGCTACAGCAAGAACCAGATCCTCGAGATGTACCTCAACCGCGTCTATTACGGGCACGGCGCCTACGGGATCGGGTCGGCCGCCCAGACCTACTTCGGCGCCGGCACCAAGGCCGCCGACCTGAGCCCGGCCCAGGCGGCATTTTTGGCCGGCATCCTGGCGGCGCCGACCGCCTACGACCCGTTCCTGCATTACGACCTCGCCCGGGAGCGCGAGCTCTACGTGCTGAAGGGCATGGTGAGCACCGGCGCCCTGACCCAGGCGGAGGAGAAGAAGGCCGCGGCGGAGGACATCAAGTCAGAGCTGACGCTCGACTTCTCCTACCGAACCTCCGTCGCGCCGCACTTCGTGGATTACGTGATCTCGAGCCTCGAGAACCGCCTCGGGTCGGCCACAGTCCACCAGGGCGGGCTCTCGGTCTACACCACCATCGACCCGGTCCTCCAGCAGCTGGCCGAGCAGTCGGTCGCCAACGGCGTCTCCCGTCTCTCCCCGACGGGCGTCAACAACGGCGACCTGCTGGCGGCGAAGCCGTCGACCGGGGAGATCCTCGCCTGGGTCGGGTCGGCCGACTACGGCAACGCCTCCATCGGCGGCCAGTACGACGTGGTCACCTCCCCCAGGCAACCGGGCTCCAGCTTCAAGCCCTACGTCTATGAGGCGGCCCTCATGAGCCAGAAGTTCACGGTCGACTCGACCGTCAACGACACACCTCAGAGCTTCGGCGGCTACACGCCCAACGACTACGACAACTCGTACCTGGGGCAGATGTGCCTCAAGACCGCCCTCCAGCAATCGCGGAACATCCCCGCCGTCGAGACGGCCTCCAAGGTCGGGATGGGGCCGATCATCGACCTCGCCACCCGGATGGGCATTCGGGACCCGCTCGACCCGACCCTGCCGACCGCCATCGGCGCCAGCCCGGTGACCCTGTTCGACCAGGTCCAGGGCTACCAGGTGTTCGCGAACAACGGAACCAAAGTGCCGCTCCACGGGGTCACCAAGGTGGTCGACCGGAGCGGGCAGACGATCTACTCGGCCAGCCCCCAGGGCGGCTCGACGCAGGTGCTGACGCCTGCCCAGGCCTACCTCATGACCTGGATCCTGAAGGACTACCAGAAGACCTGGAACTTCCCCTGGAACCGCCAGATGGCAAGCAAGACGGGCACCACGGGCGCCGCCTCGAAGGCGCCGACGGACGCCTGGATCATGGCCTACAACCCCGACGTGGTGGTCGGCTCGTGGGTCGGCAACACCGGGGCCAACGGCCAGGGCGGCAGCATCAACACCTATGGCGAGGCGGTCGCCGACGACCTCCTCGCCGAGTTCATCAACGGCCTGCCCGGCGGCTTCGGCGACTGGTACGCGCAGCCGCCGGGCCTGGTCGCGGCCAAGAAGTCGGGCGATCCGCTCCTGCCGGGCACGGAAACGCTTCCGGCCTGCAGCAGCGGCGCCGCGACCGCGAAGGCCGGAGGCGGTGGCAACCCGGGAGGAGGTGGCGGCGGCCACCACGGCAAGCCATGAGGCCCCGCGCCTCGATCGGCCCCAACCGCGGCTCGCTCGCCACCACGGGCCGCGGGGAGCGGCTGAAGGCCTGGCTCGCCACCGGCTGGGGCCGCGCGACCATCCCCGGTCTGATCGGACTGGTCCTGCTCTCGGGCTACGTGCTCTGGACCTTGCGGGACCTTCCTAGTCCCGGCCAGCAGGACGGGCTCGCGAACACCATCACCATCTTCGACCGGAAGGGCCGCGTCATCGAGGAGCGCAACGCGCAGGGCCAGTACCACAAGGTGATGACGCTGAAGCAGATGGGCGGTTACGGGCCGGCGGCGACCCTGGCCGCAGAGGACCGCTCCTTCTACCACGAGGGCGCCATCAACTGGATCTCGACGTTCCGGGCCGCTTTCATCGACCTCACCAGCGGGCAGGTGCAGGAGGGCGGCAGCACCATCACCCAGCAGCTGGTCAAAATCCAGCTGCTCACCCCTCAGCGGTCGATCCTGCGCAAGGTCCAGGAGGCGATCCTGGCCACCGGCATGGAGGTGCGCTACTCCAAGGACCAGGTGCTGGAGATGTACCTCAACCGCGTCTACTACGGCCACAACGCATACGGGCTCGGCGCCGCCGCCGAGGTCTACTTCAGCAAGGAGCCGAAAGATCTCTCGCCCGCGCAGGCCGCCTTCCTTGCCGGTCTGATCCCGGCGCCGGTGGCTTATGACCCCCAGACCCACTTCGACCTGGCCCGGGAGCGCCAGCTCTACGTCCTCCACGGAATGGTCGCCACCGGCGCCCTGAGCTCCGCCGCCGAGAAGACGGCCGAGGCCGAGAACATCCAGTCCGAGCTCAAGTACAACTCGGCGGCGCGGCAGTCCAAGGCGCCGCACTTCGTAGACTACGTGATCGGCAAGCTCGAACAGGACTACGGGGCCGCGGCCGTCCAGCAGGGAGGCTTCAACGTCTACACGACGCTGGACCTCGACCTCCAGCAGCTGGCCAACCAGTCCGTCCAGCAGGGCGTCCAGGATCTCTCCGCCTACAACGTCAACAACGCCGACTTCCTGGCCGTCAAGCCGGACACCGGCGAGGTGCTGGCCTGGGTCGGATCGGCCGACTACTACAACGACCAGATCGGTGGCCAGTACGACGTGGTCCTCAGCCCGCGCCAGCCGGGCTCGTCCTTCAAGCCCTATGTCTACGAGTCGGCCTTCAAGGACCGGGTGCTGACGCCCGGAAGCTACGTCGACGACACTCCCCAGACCTTTGGTGGGAACTTCAAGCCAACCGACTTCGACGGCAAGTACCTGGGCCGGATCACGGCCCGCAAGGCGCTTGTCATGTCGCGCAACATCCCGGCCGTCGAGACCGGCGTCAAGGACGGGATGACCAACGTCGACAACCTCGCCCAGGCCGCGGGCATCACGAGCCCGCTCGACCCGGTTCCCGACACCGCCATCGGCGGCAGTGCCATCACGCTCTATGAGCACATCCAGGGCTTCGCGACCTTCGCCAACCAGGGCACCAAGGAACCTTTGATCTCGATCACCAAGATCACCGACACCCGCGGCAACCTCCTGAGCGAGACCACGCCGGGCAGCCAGGACGGCAAGGAGATCGTGATGACGCCGGCGGAGGCCTACCTCATCACCGACATCCTCAAGGGCTATCAGAACCAGTGGCACTTCGGCTGGAACAAGCAGATGGCGGCCAAGACGGGGACGACCGGGGCGACCTCCAACCAGACGCGCGACGCCTGGATTTTGGCCTACAACTCGGACATCGTGGCCGGGACCTGGGCCGGCAACACGCAGGCCAACGGCGGGGGCGGGCAGATCAACGCTTACGGCGAGCTGCTCGGTGACACGATCATGAAGTACTTCGTCAACGGGCTCCCTGCGCAGTACAACAACTTCATCCAGCGGCCGGACGGGATCGTCGACGGAACCGCCTGCGACGGGACCAAGGACATCTTCCTTACCGGCACCCAAAACCTCGCCTGCAACAAGCCGTCCCCATCGCCGAGCGCCACCACGCCGAGCGCCACGACGCCGAGCCCGACCAACACTCCGGCACCGGTGACCCCGCTGCCGACCACGACGCCGACGGCCGTCCCGACCATCCTCCCCGCCTCGCCGACGCCCAACCCCTCGCCCACAGCCTCACCGTGACCGGGGGCTGAACCTTCCACCAGGCATCCTCTGGGGGTTTTATGTATTGCTGGCGGGGGAGTAGCGGGGAGACTGGCGGGCGCCAACAGAACCCCGTAGCGGCGGGAGATAGCTTCGCCGGCTGACCAGTCCTCCCGGGCGGGCCGAGGGACGCAAAGGCGTGAGGCGGTCTCCATCCGTCTCGGGGTCTCGACCAGAAGGTGAGCCGGGGAGTCCGCGTCCTGCGCCTTCCAATCTGCCGAATGGAAGAGGGACGCCTCCGGCATAGGGCAGGCGACACGACACCAGTTCGGGTACAGACTCGGCTGATGCCCAGACCCGCCTCCCATCCGGGCCAGGTCCTCGTCGCCGACGATGACCCGGTCAACGCGGAACTGCTCCAAGACCTGCTCGAATCACGTGGCTGGCGGGTCGACGTCGCCGGGGATGGTGCGGCAGCTCTCGCGAGGATGGCTAAACATCATTACGACCTGCTCCTGCTCGACCTTCACATGCCCAAGGTCGACGGGGTCGACCTGCTTCGCATCGCCCAGGAGGGCAACGTGCCCCGCCCCGGGTGGGTGGTGGTGGTGACCGCCGACCTCATGTACGGGATTCGCGAGGACCTCGCGAACATGGGGGCCGATGCGCTGCTGAGCAAGCCGATCAACATCTCCGCGCTGCTCAACATCCTGGCGGAGGCGGAGCTGGCCGCGGCCGAGGCATGAGCAGCGAGGCGAACGGGCTTGGTCGCCCTCATCGATGACCGCAGCGGGCTGACCGCAGGGGCGAACGAAGGCGTCTTCGTTGGGGATCCTCCCCGACTGGTTAGACGGCCGAGCCGGTGGCCACGCGGCGAGCGGCGCGCCCGGTTCGTTGGGTGGCCGCACAGCCTTGGATGCGGGTTGATCGTGGTGGCACTGGTCGGCGTGCGGTTGCTGGTCGGCGACCGGCTGCTGATCACCGGGGTGGCTGCCTCCGCGACCTTCGAGGGCGTGCTGGGAGCGGTGGCGGTCACGGTTGCGATAGGTGCCCAAGCGAAATTCGCCGTCGCCTCCGAAGTGCGCTGGCTGGGTCTCGCCGTGGGCGTGGCCGCATTCGGAGGGCTCCACGTCTACGCGGTGTTGGTGGGAATCGCCTCTCCATCGGGCTACCTGGCCGCCCCCCGCCCGGAGGCTATGGTGGTTCTCGGCGATTTCGCCGATCTCAGCCTCGCGATCGGCGCAGCGCTGAGCCTTCTCCCTCGCAAGCTCAGCCACGGCAACTTTGTGGCCGTCGCCGTGGCCGTCGCCGGAATCGCCGGCCTCATAACAGTCGGCCTGGTTCTGTCCACGGTTCCGAATTGGGCCGTCGAGATGACCAATCGCACCCTCGACGCATGCTTGTCGATGCTGCCCTTCGCCGCCATCGTCGGGGTCCTCACCGGGCCGGTCTGGCGCGCCGAGCCAATGCGGCTCTGGTTGCTCGGCGCCCTTTGCGTGCTCATGTCAGCAGGCCTCCCTTTAGCGGGGGTGGCGACCGATTTCAGCCACGCCGGAGTCTCGCTGGCGGACATCTACGCGATGGCCGCGATCGGTCTGGTTATCGATGGGGGCTTCATAACCCTGGCCGCCGACTTCACCTTGCTCTCGGTCCGCAACCGGGACCTGGAGGCCAAGAACCGGAGCCTGGCGAGCATGGCCCAGGAGGTGGAGCAGGCTGCCAGGGCGCGCTCGACCTTCCTCGGGATGGTGGGCCACGAGCTGCGCACGCCGCTCAACGCCGTGTCCGGCTTCTCACAACTTCTCGCCACGGATCCCGGCATCGGTGAGAAGCAGCGCCGCCAGGCGGCCCGGATCCAGGACGGGGCGTCGCGCCTCACCGAAAAGGTGGAGGACATCCTGGCGCTCACCGCGTCCTCCTCGAGCCTGGGCCCGGAGGCTGGAAGCCTCAACGCGCCCGCGCTGCTGGAGCCTCACGCGAGGCTGGCCGAGCCGCTGGCCGGAGCCAAAGGAATCCGCATCGACACCCAGTTCGAGCCGGCACTGCTTCCGGGGACGGACGAGGCCCTCGGACATGCGCTCGCCAAGCTGGTCGACAACGCGGTCCGGTTCAGCGCGCACGGAACCATCTCGGTGACCGGCCGGGTGGTGGGTGATCGCTATCGCGTCAGCGTCGCCGACCAGGGCCCCGGTATTCCGCCCGAGTTCGGTGAGCACCTCTTCGAATACTTTCGGCAGGCCGATGAAGGACCCGAGCGGCGGTTCGGCGGACTGGGCCTCGGGCTCGCCGTCGTGAAAAGACTGGTGGATGCCATGGGCGGGACGGTCCGCTACAGCAGCGAGTTGGGCTCGGGCTCGACATTCGTGATCGAAGTCCCCCTGCTGGCAAGAACCGCTAGCCATCGGACCGCCTAGGGTGCCCATGGGCGCGGATGCGCCCGCGTCTCAACTGCTCAACCGCCGGCGGATCCTAGACTTGGGCGATCCTGCACCGGCTCCCGGCCGCGCTGCTCGCGGCAGGCCTGCTTCTGTCCACGACCCCGGCCGCGGCTGGCGGCTCGTTCAACTGGCAGCCGTGGGCGACCGCCGAGGGCGTCTACGACCTTGCCGGGCCGCTGGCCGATGGCAGCCTCCTGCTGGCCACCGACAACGGGCTGGAGCGACTCGATCCTACCGGCGGGCTCTCCACGGTCATCACCGGCTACCGCCCGGACAGCGGCATCGAGGACTACCTCGCGGCGGGCAGCGGGCTCTCGGTGCCGGGCGCCGGCTGCACCTTCCCGGCCAGCACCGCCTACATCCTGCAGAGCAAGCCGACGGCGGTCATTGCCGTCGACCTCGGCACCGGCCGCCGATTGGTCCTCGCTCCCATCGCCGGAGTCGACAAGCTCAATGGCATCGCCTTCGACCGCTCGGGCCGCTTCGGCAACCGGCTCTTGGTGACCGGCCCCCGGGGCAGTTCCGCCGTCGTCCTGGCGCTTGACTGCAGGGGGCGTACAAAGGTCGTGACCACCTCCGCGCCGCGGCTGGAGGGCGGCCTGGCGGTCGCACCGCCCAGCTTCGGCGTGTTCGGCGGCGATCTGATCGGCGTCGATGAGTTCAGCGGCAAGGTGATCGCGATCCGGGCCGAGGGCACCAGCGAGGTGGTCGCGTCGGGGCTCCCGGCGGGGAGCGACCTCGGTCCGGACTCGGCCGCATTCCTCCCGCCTGGCTTCAACTCGGGGGGAGAGGCCTACCTGGCCGATTACGACGTCGGCAGCGGCGCACACCCGGGAAATGGAGTCGTGCTCCGTCTCTATGCCTCCGCCCTGGCATCGGCCGGCGTCGCCGAGGGCGACCTGCTGGTCGCGGATGAAGGGGGCGGCGGAACCTACGCGATCCACTGCGCAGCCGGCGGGGACTGCTCGAAAGGCAGGCTGATCGGCCAGGCGGCGGCCCTGTCGCACGTGGAGGGCCACCTCGTCCTGGTGGCCAACCACCCGGGC
Organism: Candidatus Dormiibacterota bacterium; assembly: GCA_035535055.1. GTDB lineage: Bacteria > Chloroflexota > Dormibacteria > Dormibacterales > Dormibacteraceae > UBA6019. The sequence continues at coordinate 17,747 of DATLQT010000013.1, forward strand.
CCGGTCCCGAAACCACTGCCGGCCGGCCAGGTCGGGAGCGCAGGCCAGAGCGGCCCCCTCTTCGTCCTGGCATACGCTGTCGGGATCGTGATCGTCGCCGCGCTCTACCTCCTCTACCGGCGGCAGAGGGCCGGGCGGTGAGCACCGGCCGCGACCTGTTCATCAGCAACCAGGCCGAGTGGTCGAAGACAGGCATGTACGCCAACCTCGGCATCACCGTCAGCACGATCGGCGAGCGCGACGTGGAGCTGGTCGCCAACCCCGACGAGGAGCGGCACGGGTTCGGGACGCCGCGCGGCTCGATCATCCACGGCGGCGCCGTGGCGACCATCGCGGACTGCGCGCTCGCCTGCGCGGCGATGGCCGCAGCCGGCGACGGCGAGCTCTGCACCACCGCCGACCTGCGGGTCGACTTCTTCCGGCCGACCAGGCCCGGCTCGCCGGTGATAGCACGCGCCGAGGTCCGCCACCGCACCCGTCGGCTGGCCTACTGCGCGGCGACGCTGATGCAGGACGGCGAGGTGGTGGCCGAGGCGCGGGCGACCCTCGTCTATCTCAAGGCGGATAGAGCCACGCCCGCGGCGCGTCCTGCGCCCGCCACAACCTAGAGTTGGCGCCGTGAGCTCCGAGCGGGCACGGCAACTGGCCGCCTCGATCGAGGCGATCAACCTGGAGATGATCCAGCTCGTCCGCGGCATCTCGGAGGAGCAGTGGCAGACGCAGTGCAACGACGAGGGCGACGGTCGTTCGGTGGGGGTCGTCGCGCACCACGTGGCGCACGGCCATCGCTACAGCCGTGAGTGGCTGGAGACTGCCCTTAGCGGACAGGACGTGACGGTGACCATCGACCAGATCAACGACGAGAACGCCGAGCACGCCGCCACCTACCACGACGTCGGCCGCGGGGAGACGGTCGTCCTCCTGGAGACGCTCGGCCGGGAGCTGGGCGACCGGGTGGCGCAGCTCAGCGACGAGGAACTCGACCGGACCGCGTTTCATCGCGGGGCGGGCCGGGAGATGACGGTGGAGGCCTTCGGCAGGGTGGGTCATCGCCACATCGCCGGCCACCTTTCCACCATCCGGAAGACGCTCGACCTCGAATAGGGCGGGCTATCAGCTGACCGGGTCCGGCTGGACCCTGATCCGGATCGGGCCGGCCAGGATCCAACCGGCGGCGAGCATCGAGATGAAGCCGCCGAGCACGATCGTCGGAGCCACGCCGATGGCGCCGGCGAGGAGCCCGCCGAGCAGCGAGCCGATCGGGATCGTCCCCCAGACGATGGTCCGCATGGTGGCGTTCATCCGGCCCTGGACGCGATCAGGCGTGATCGCCTGCCGCAGGCTGACTTGAGTGATGTTGTAGGGCGTGCCGATCAGGAACTGGACGAAGAAGAGGACGCTCAGGAAGATCGGCGCGTTCAGGTAGAGCGCCAGGGGCGTGGCCATCAGCAGGCCCTCGCCCAGGATGCTGACCAGGAGCGTCACCCCGACGCCCAGCCTCGCGACGACCTGCGCCGCGAGGACCGCGCCGAGGAGCGCGCCGACCGAACCGACGGCGAAGACGAGGCCGACGACCCCGGGAGCCAGGTGGAGGTTGCGGTACATGAAGATCAGCTCCACCGCGAACGCGATGTTGCTGCCGAGGTTGGCGGTGGCGGTGCAGCCGGCGATCTTCCAGAGGGTGGGGTTGCCGGTCACGACCTGGATGCCCTCCCCCATCTCGTGCCAGAAGCCGGTCCGGACCGACCCGCTGACCGGGCTCGGCTCCGGCTCCGGCCTGCGGATGAGCCAGAGGGTGAAGGCCGAGACCAAAAAGCTCGCCGCGTCGATGTAGATGGCGCGGGCGGCGCCGATGACCTGGATCGCAACTCCGGCGATGGCCGGCCCCGCCAGCTGGGCGGTCGAGCGGCTGACCTCCAGCTTGGAGTTGCCCTCCACCAGGTCCGCCCGCTCGATGAGGGCCGGCAGGTACGACTGGTAGGAGATCCCGAAGAAGACGTTGAAGACGCCGACCACCAGGCCGACCAGGTAGAGCTGCTCGATCCCCAGTACGCCGAGGGAGAACGCGAGCGGGATCGTCAGCAGGGCCAGCATCCGGCCGAGGTCGGAGGCGATCATCAGCGGGCGGCGCCGGAGCCGGTCGGCGTAAACGCCCGCCACCAGGCCCAGGACCGGGAAGGGCAGGAACTCGAGCGCGGTCAGCAGGCCGACCTGGAACGGGGTCGCCCGGAGCAGGAGGATGGCCACCGTTGGCACCGCCAGCTGGCTGACCTGGGTGCCCGCCTCGCTGACCGTCTGGCCGATCCAGAGGCGTACGAAATCCACATTCCGCCAGAGCCTTCCGCCCAACGCCCGGTCCCAAAAACCGGGCTCGGCCACCTCAGCCATTGGATGCTCGGGGCCTCCGGCGCTCGCGACCCGGGACGGGCGGGCCCAGGTAACGGGCGGCGACCAGCTTCGAGCTCTCGAGCTCGAGGAGCCAGGTCGAGCCCTTCGCCCAACGCGCGGTCCTTGGGTCGGCAAGGCCCTGGGCGACGAGAGCGCGGACGATGGCGCGGATCACATCGCCGTGGCTGCAGAGCGCAGCGCCGGCCGGCGCCAGCTCGGGCAGCAGCGCCAGCACCTCGTCGGCCGCGCGGCTCTCTCCGAGGGCGCCGAGGTCTTCGAGCGCCAGCCCGCGGGCCGCGGCCAGCGGATCGACCGTCTGCCGGCAGCGGGCATAGGGGCTCGTCAACACTCGCGCCAGGGGAACGCCGGCCAGCTGCGCCGGCAAGCCCTCGGCCTGTATGCGGCCCACCTCGGAGAGGGGCCGTGACGAGTCATCAACGGAACCGCGCTTGCCAGCCTCAGCGTGCCTGATGACGGCGATCAGAGGCGGATCCCCATGCTGCCGATCCTAGCGACGGCCCCTGTTAGGGGGCTGCACCGGTCACAAATCGAATCGTAAAGTTGAGTCCGCATGACACAGGCACGGACGACCATCCCCACCCGTGGCGAGGTCGCCAAGGAATACACCTGGAACACCGAGAGCGTCTTCGCCACCGACGCCGACTTCGACAAGGCGTTCCAGGCGATCGAACGCCGGCTGCCGGACCTGGCCGAGTTCAAAGGCCACCTGGGCGACGGGGCAGCAATGCTGGCCGACTGGGTCGCCGCCTCCGAGCAGGTCGCCCGCGAGATGGGGTTCGTGCGGGTCTACGCGTACATGTTCTTCGCTGTGGATAGCACCGACCAGGAAGCCGGCGCGCGGCAGGAGCGAACGCGCGGTCTGGGTGCCCGCCTGGACGCGACGATGGCCTTCGCCGAGCCGGAGATCCTGGCCATCGGCGAGGAGACGCTCCGGGGCTGGATCCGCGAGGAACCCCGCCTGGCCGGCTACGAGCACGCGCTGGAGGTGTTGCAGGGCAGGCGTGAACACGTTCGCAGCGCCGAGGTGGAGGAGCTGTTGAGCGAGGCGTCGGACACCTTCGGGACCGCCGCCGGCATCCACGGCATCCTGGCCAACGCGGACCTCCGCTTCCCGCCGGCCGAGGCAGGCGACGGCGACCAGTACGAGGTCGCCCAGGGCACCATCAACGCGCTCCTTGCCAGTCCCGACCGGGACCTGCGGCGGACGGCCTGGGAGAGCTACGCGGACGCCCACCTGGCGGTGCAGAACACGATGGCCGCCTGCCTGGCGACGGGGATCAAGCGGGACGTCTTCGTCGCTCGCGCGCGCCGCTACCGCTCGTCTCTCGAGGCTGCCCTGACGCCGAACCACATCCCGGTCGAGGTGTTCCACAAGATGCTGGACGCGTTCGGTCGCAACCTGCCCACCTGGCATCGGTACTGGGCCGTCCGCCGGCGTGCGCTCCGCCTAGAGCAGCTCCATGTCCACGACACCCGGGCGATGTTGACCCGCGATCTGGAGCCGCTCACCTTCCAGCAGGCCGTGGACTGGGTGCTGGAGGGCGTCGCCCCGCTGGGTGAGGACTATGGGCGGATCCTCCGCCGGGGCCTGCTCGAGGAGCGCTGGGTCGACGTCTACCCGAACAAGGGCAAGCGGATGGGGGCCTTCTCGATGGGCTCCCCGGGCACCCACCCCTTCATCTTCATGAGCTACAACGACGACATCTTCAGCATGTCGACGCTGGCCCACGAGATCGGCCATTCCATGCACAGCCACCAGACCCGGGCGAGCCAGCCCTTCGTCTACGCGCGCTACGGGCTTTTCGTCGCCGAGGTTGCCTCCAACTTCCACCAGGCGCTGGTCCGCGCCCACCTCCTGGAGACCAACTCCGACCCGGAGTTCCAGATCTCGGTCATCGAGGAGGCGATGGCCAACTACTACCGCTATTTCTTCGTCATGCCGTCGCTGGCCCGCTTCGAGCTCGAGGTGCACCAGCGGGTCGAGCGCGGCGAGGCGCTGCCGGCCGCAGAGCTCAACAAGCTGATGGCCGACCTGATGCTGGAGGTCTATGGAGGCGAGGTCGTGCTGCGCGACGGCGACTACGACCGCATCGGCAGCACCTGGGCGCAGTTCCACACCCATCTCTACAGCAATTTCTACGTGTACCAGTACGCGACCGGCATCGCGGGCGCCAACTGGCTCGCCGAGCGCGTCCTCTCCGGCGATCCCGGCGCGCCGGGCGACTACCTCGCCTTCATCCGCTCGGGCTCCTCGCTCTATCCCCTTGACGCCCTGCGCCTGGCCGGCGTGGACATGACTAAGAGCGAACCAATGGACCGGGCCTTTGAGAAGATGGCCTCGCTGGTATCCCGGCTGGAGGAGCTGGTCGCAGCCCGGCCCGATCCGCGCGGCTGATCCCGCCGGTATCGTGGATCGCGTAATGCGCGAGGTCGAGACCGCGGTCGTCCGGCTGCGCGTGAATGGCGAGCAGGTGCAGGCGCTGCTCCCGGTCCACAAGACACTGCTCGAGGTTCTCCGCGAGGACCTGGGTCTCACCGGTACCAAGCACGGCTGCGAGCTGGGGGAGTGCGGCACCTGCACGGTGCTGGTGGACGGTCGGCCGCAGCTGAGCTGCCTGGTCCTCCCGCTCCAGGTCGAGGGACGCGCGATCACGACCATCGAGGGCCTCGCCCAAGGACCGACCGACCATCCGCTCCAGGCCGCCTTCACCGAGCTCGCCGCCGCCCAGTGCGGCTACTGCACGCCGGGGATGCTGCTGGCCGCCAGCTCGCTCCTAGAGGAGAACGCGTCGCCGTCCCGCGTCCAGATCCAGGAAGCGCTGGCGGGCAATCTCTGCCGCTGCACCGGCTACGCCAAGATCCTGGAGGCGGTGGAACTGGCCGCCGGCCGGATGGCGGCCAGGTGAGCGGCGAGCGCCCTCTCGGGTCGGTCGGGCACTCCCCCGCGCGTCTCGACGGGGCGTCCAAGGTCCGGGGGCAAGCGGTCTACGCCGACGACATCGCGCTGCCCCGGATGCTGCACTGCAAGATCCTGCGCGCTCAGGCGCCCCACGCCCGGATCCTCAGCATCGACGTCAGCGCCGCCCGGCGCCTGCGGGGCGTGGTGGCGGTCCTCACCGGCGCGGACCTGCCGATCCGCTTCGGGATCCTGCCGGTGAGCCAGGACGAGGCCGCGCTGGAGAGCCACAAGGTCCGCTACGTCGGCGACCCGGTCGCCGCGGTGGCCGCGGTCGACGAGGAGACCGCCGCCGCGGCCTGCGAGCTGATCAAGGTCGAGTACGAGCTCTTGAAGCCCGTGATGAGCATCGAGGAGGCGCTCCGGGAGGCCTCCGACGAGCCGATCCAGGAGTCGTTCTCGCGGCGGACGGACAACATCCACCGGCTTGTCAGCTACGAGTTCGGCGACCTCGAGGCCGGCTTCGCCGCCGCCGACCACGTGCGCGAGGACGTCTTTTTTTTCCAGGGCAACACCCACCTGCCGATGGAGCAGCACTCGGCCGTCGCGTCCTGGGCGGACGGGCGGTTGACGCTCTGGTCCAGCACCCAGGTCGTCCACTACGTCCACCGCGCGCTGAGCCGGGTCCTGGAGCTGCCGATGAACCGCATTCGCGTCGTCGGCGCGGCTCACGGCGGCGGCTTCGGTGGCAAGACCGACCCCTTCGCGCACGAGATCGTCGTCTCCAAGCTGGCGATGGTCACCGGCCGGCCGGTCAAATGCACCTTGACCCGCGAGGAGGTCTTCTACGCCCACCGCGGCCGCCACCCGACCCTGATGTGGTACCGCACCGGCGTCACCGGGGACGGCCGGATCACCGCCATGCACCTTAAGACCGCGCTCGACGGCGGCGCCTACGGCTCCTACGGCGCGGCCTCCGTCTTCTACACCGGGACCCTGCAGACGGTCACCTACGCCATCCCGGCCTACAAGTTCGAGGGGGTCAGGGTCTACACCAACAAGGCGCCCTGCGGGCCCAAGCGTGGTCATGGCACGCCCCAGGGGCGATTCGGCATCGAGCTGCACCTCGAGAAAATCGCCGGCGATCTCGGGCTGGACCCGGTGGAGCTGAAGCGGCGCAACTTCGTGAAGCCCTTCAGCCGCGCGGTCAACTGGCTGCGGATCACCTCCTGCGGGCTCGAGGAGTGCACCGACAAGGTCCTCGCCGCCTCCGGCTACGCCAAGCGCGATCGCCGCCCCGGCCGCGGCATGGGTTTTGCCGTCAGCTCCTATATGAGCGGCGCCGGGACCGCCATCTACTGGAACGACATGCCCCACTCCGAGGTCCAGATCAAGGTCGACCGGACCGGCGCCACGCTCTACTGCGGGGCGATGGACATCGGCCAGGGTTCCGACATGGTCCTGACCCAGGTCTCCGCCGAGCAGCTCGGCCTCCAGGCGCGCGACATCCGGCTGGTCACCGCCGACACCGACACCACGCCCGTCGACCTCGGCTCCTACTCCTCGCGGGTCACCTTCATGGCCGGCAACGCAGCCCTCGAGGCAGCCCGCAAGATGCGCTCGCTCCTGGTCGAGGCGGTGGCCGCCGAGATGGGCGTCGCCGACCTGGAGGAGATCGAGGTCGGGGACGGCAGGATCGGAGAGTTCAGCTTCGAGGAGGCGTGCGTCATCGCCACCACGCGGCTGGGCGCGCTCAGCACCACCGGGTCCTACCGGCCGCCCCGGATCGGCGGCCCCTTCAAGGGCTCCGGAGTGGGACCCAGCCCGGCCTACTCCTACAGCGCGGCCGTGGTCTCGGTCGAGGCCGACCCACGGACCGGGATCGTGGAGGTGGGAAAGGTCTGGATCGCCCACGACGTCGGCCGCGCCATCAACCCGCTCCTGACGGTCGGCCAGGTCGAGGGCGGCGTCTACATGGGCCTGGGCGAGGCATTGATGGAGGAGCAGGAGTACCGCAAGGGCCTCCACAAGTGGCCGTCGATGCTGGATTACAAGTCGCCCACCTTCCTCGACACGCCGCCGATCGAGACCTTCCTCGTCGAGACCGTCGACCCCGAGGGTCCCTACGGTGCGAAGGAGGCCGGCCAGGGCCCCCTGCTGCCCGTGATCCCCGCCCTCACCGCTGCCGTCCACGACGCGCTCGGGGTCTGGATCGATGAGACGCCGCTGACGCCCGAGAAGGTGCTGCGGGCGCTGGAGGCGAAGGCGAAGGGCGCCGAGCCGAGGTACGGCCCCAAGGCCTTCCCGGCCGTGCCCTACGGCGAGCCGATCAGGGTCGATCCTCCGGACCCGTCGGACCTCCGGGTTGGCGCCGAGCTGGAGGCCGCCTTCCCCGAAGGCCCCCGGGTGCGCTGACGTGCTCCGGCTCCCGCACCTTCGCTATCTCCGGCCCTCCACCGCTTCGGAAGCGGCCCGATTGGCGGCCGAGCACGGGGGTCGGGCGATGCTGGTGGCGGGTGGCACCGACCTCTTCCCGAACCTGAAGCGGCGCCAGTTCGAGCCCGAGGTGCTGATCCAGGTCCCGCGCCTGGCGGGCATCCGAAGGGAGGACGGTCACCTAGTGCTCGGCGCCACCGCCACCCTGGCCGACGCGGCGGCCGACCCGCAGCTCAAGCGCCTCCTGCCGGGCTACGCCGAGGCGGCCAGGCTCGTCTCCTCACCGCCGCTGCGCAACGCCGGGACCGTCGGCGGCAACCTCTGCGTCGACACCCGCTGCAACTACTACAACCAGACCTTCGAGTGGCGGAAGTCGATCGGCTTCTGCATGAAGAAGGACGGCGACATCTGCCTCGTCGCGCCGGGGAGCCCGCGCTGCTGGGCGGTGTCCTCCTCGGACACGGCGCCGGTGGCCCTCGTGCTGGGCGCCAGCGTCGAGCTCACCGGCCCCGACGGCTCGCGCTCGATCCCTGCCGCGGACCTCTACCGCGACGACGGCATCGACTACCTCGGCAAGCGGCCGGAGGAGGTGCTGACGGCGATCCGGCTACCGCTAGCGCCGGGCGTCCGGACCGCCTACGTCAAGCTTCGCCGCCGGGGCTCGATCGACTTTCCGATCGCCGGCGCGGCGGTCGCCCTCCAGCTGGAGGGCGACCGGGTCGTCAGCTGCCGGATCGCCCTCTCGGCGGTCGCCTCCCACCCGCTCGAGGTGCCCGCCGCCGGCGAGCTGCTGGCGGGCCGGCGGCTCGACCCGGACTCGATCACGGCCGCGGCCGAGCTCGCGGCAAAGCCCGCCAAGCCGCTCGACAACACCGACCTCACGCATTTCTGGCGGAAGAAGATGGTCCGGGTCGTGGTCGAGCAGGCGATCGCCACGGCGGCCGGACGCGAGCGGCCCGAACTCTAGGCGGGGGAGGCGGCCGGCTGCGCGGCGCGCGGCCGTAGCGTCGCCGGTGCCCCGGCGTTGACCCGGTCGAGGAGCGCCAGCGCCAGCCAGAGAATCACGATCCCGGCGATCTGCAGCGCGCTGATCGACTGTCGCGGCGTCACCAGGTAGAGGTTGACCAGCACACCGGTGATCGGGAACGCCAGCTCGGCCAGCGTCGCCATCGCGGCCGGCGTGCTGGAGAGCCCGCGGTAGTAAAGGAGCATCCCGAGAAGGCCGGGCAGCAGCGCCAGCCCCAGGTAGAGCGGAGCGTCCGACAGCCGGTAGGTCCCGAAGGCGGGCAGGCCACCCAGCACCAGCAGGAGGATCGCCAGCGCCGGCAGCGCGGTGGCGAAGCGCAGCCCGGTCAGGGCGGTGAAGCTGACGTCGGCGAGTGCGTAGCGGCCGAAGACGGTCGCCGCGCCCCAGAGGGCCGAGGCCCCGAGCGCGAAAAGCGCCGCCGCGATGTGGAAGTCCGCCCAGGCCTGCTCGGGGTGGAGCGGGTCGGGGACCGCGATCAGGTAGGCACCGGCCAGCGCCACCGGCACCAGGATCCAGGCGGTGGCCGAGAGCCGTTCGCGGAGCCAGAAGCTGGCGAGCAGGATCGCGATCAGCGGCTGGGTCTTCTGGAGCAGGAGCGTCTCGATGAAGTGGCCGTAGCCGAAGGAGACGGTGAAAAGGACGGTTGCCAGGCCGGAGGCGCCGACGCCGATGGCGGCGATCGCGGCCCATTGGCGGCGGTTAAGGCGCCGGACCTGGTGGCGGGCGAGCCAGAGCATGGGCAGAGAGCAGGCGACGAGGATCACGTGCTCCATCAGCACCAGCTGGGTGGACTGCACCAGCGGGTTCGGCGACAGGTGGTGGAGCAGGGGGATCCGGAAGAGGGTGTCGGTGCCCCAGAGCATCGCCCCGAGAGCGACCAGGACGACGGCGAAGCGATCGGCGAGGCGGTTCATTCGATGCAGATTAACGAAGCCGCGCTGTCGGTTTGTTCCAGCTTCGTCTTCGGTGCCCGTTAAATTGCCTTCCGCCGATGCGCCTTGCAGCCCTGGCCATCACCGTCTGCCTGCTGAGCGCCGCCTGCGGCCTCGGAAAGACCGCGACGCCCGTGGTGCTGAACGTCAAGAACAAGCAGGTTGAGGTCCCCATAAATCAGATCCTGAGGTTCGACTTCGGCACCGCCGTCGACGGGAGCGTCGCCGAGGCCCACATCAGCTTCAAGCCGGCGATCGAGGGCGCCTTCACCGTGCTGCCCGGAGCCGCCGCTTTGACCTTCGAACCGCTGTCCTGGTTGGAGGGGACGACCTACCAGGTCCGAATCACTAGCTTCAACAGCCTCAAGGACACCCCCTTGGCGGCGGAATCCTGGTCGTTCACAACCACCGTGGTTCCGCGCGTCGAGAGCCTCCATGACGACTCCGGCAACCCGCTCGGTCCCGGCCTCCAGGTCGAGCAGGGCACCCACGTGACGCTCGTCTTCAGCACGCCGATGTCGCAGACGGCGACCACCGTGACCGCCAACGGCCAGCCGGCGAGCCTCACCTGGTCTGCCGACGGGCTCTCGGCGGCCATTTCGACCGCGGGCATGGCGGTCGGAAGGCTGGCGCTGGCGCTGACCGGCGGCGAGGATTTGAAAAAGCACTCCGTCATCCCCGGCTGGCAGGTCCAGCTCGACGTCGCCTACGTGGTTCACATAGCGACCACCCACCTGCCGTTCCCGGCGCTGGTCCAGATCCCGAACGATGGCTACGGCGCCCGCCCACAGGTCGGCGTGCAGGCCGCCGCGATGATCCTCGAGTACCAGACCGAGGGCGGTATCCAGCGGCTCACCGGCCTCTACACGGACGTGCCGGCCGTGGTCGGGCCCATCCGCAGCGCTCGGCGGATCTCCCTTCGCCTGACCCGCGAATACCACGGCGACCTCTTCCTGAGCGGGATGAGCAACGACCTCCACAACTTCCTCAACGCCAACCCGGTGCCGACCACCTGGGACAATCCCCCTGGCTTCTATCGCGATTCCAACCGGTACGCGCCTAACAACCTGATGCTGCGTGGAGACGCGGTCCTCGCCGCGGAGCATGCGTCGCGGGTGCCGGACTTCTCGCCTCTGACCTACGGGTCGCCCGATCTCGGGCCGTCCCCGACCCCCGCCACCAGCTTTGGCGTCGCCGAGCACAACTCGACCTACTCCTACGACCCGACGACCGGTACCTACCAGAAGGTCGAGGACGGCGAGACCATGACCGACGCCTCCCTCAACAAGCCGGACCAGATCTTCATGGTCCTGGTCCTGCACACGAGCGAGTTCCTGGTCCCCGACATCGAGAACGGCTGCTGCACCCACGGCCGCGACTTCAATCTCGACGCCGGCGGGCCGCTGGACATCTTCTACCGGGGCCAGCACGCCACCGGGAGCTGGTCCTCGGCGGACCCCAACAGCCCACTGGTCTTCAAGAACGCGGCCGGTGTGACGCTCGCCATGCCCCACGGGCTGGTCTGGATGGACGTGGTCGGGAGTTAGCGGCAGGCTGGCATCGGCCGAAATGCCTTTCCGCACCGTCGTCGAACGCGGTACAAAGGGGAAGAAGGCGGTGGCCGCCGCCATCGACTGGCCCGGCTGGAGTCGGGGCGCGAAGACGGCCGACCTAGCACGCCTGGGAGATGGTGGACAAGGACCTTTCAGGCTAATCCCGGTCGCAGGGCCTGGCGGGGATTGATGGCGGGGATGGATGGGAATCGAACCACCGGGGACGGCTCAGCACCGCCCCCCAGACAGTTTTGAGTTGCCGATCACGTTGATGGGGATGTTCTGGAGGCGCCTGTGCTACGTTGTGTGTCGCCGTGGCACGAGAGCATCTTTCGATCCGCATCGACGGCGAGACGAGACGCGAGCTCGAGCGTGAGGCCGCCCGGCGAGGAACCCCCAAGACGACCCTCGCGGAGTCGCTCCTCCGAGAGGCGGTCAGGATGACATCACACCCCGGCATCACCTTCCGGGAGGGACCTGCCGGCCGGCGGGCCGGCGTCATCGGCGGGCCCGACGTGTGGGAGGTGGTCGAGGTTTGGAAGGACAACGACCGAGACGCCGCTGCCACCTCTGCGGCCATCAGCCTCCCCATCGGTCTGGTCGACGCCGCCGTCGGCTACTACGTCGACCAGGCGGCAGAGATCGACGCCTGGATCGAGCGAAACCGCGCTCAGGCCGATGAGGCTGAGGCAGCGTGGCGGCGCCGGCAGACCTTGACAAGGCCTTGAGGCTGTTGCTCGATGAGCACCTCAGTCCGACAATCGCCGCGCAGCTGAGAGAATTCGGGCACGACGTGATGGCGGTCGTCGAAGTCGGCCTGCGCCAGCAGTTGGACATCGACGTGATGGCCTGGGCCGTAGGTGATAGGCGGGCTGTGGTCACCGCTAACTACCAGGACTTCCGCCGCATCAAAGATGTCTATCTCAGCCGCGGCGACCGCCATTTCGGTCTGGTACTGGTCCCGCGTCGCTTTTCGCTTTCTCGAGACGGATTCGGTCGGCTGATTCAAGCCCTGGACAGGCTGTTGACCGAGCATCCGTCCGAAACTGCGTTCGAATCGGCGGAGGTTTGGCTCGACGACGACTGAGCGCCGAAAATGGTCCGGGCAATTACCCCGGCGGCGGTAAGCCTAATGCCGGCAACAGCCACCGAGACCCACGCTGGGTGTGGCCGCAGCTGTCGCGGCCGGTTCAGAGCCAGTGGCGTGCGCTGACCGCCTCGTCCCGAGGGAACTCGGCCATCAACCTCCCCAGCTCCCGAACCAGGCGCCCGACGGTTCGCCGGTCCCCGCGTGGAAACTTGGCGGGATCGATGAGCACGAGTCCGTGATGAGGTCGGCCGCGGTGGTCGGCCTCGTCGGCAATAGGCACGAAGTCCGCGACATTCTCGGTGACTACCGCTCGGCGATCCGCCTGGGCCTCAGCGAAAATCGCGGAATCTGCAAGAGCGCGAAGCTCCTTTCGCTCGGTAACCGCAACCACGTCACGACCGCGCCGACGAAGTTGCTCCGCCACTTCGGCTGGATACATTTCATCGACGAGGAGCCTCAAGCGAGCGCGGCCTGCGCTCGCTCCCAGGCCTCACGCAAACGTTGGGCCTTTTTTCGATTGACGAGTATCCGCTCGTCTATTTCGTCCCGAAAGTCGGCGTAATAACGGATTGCCGCTCTCACCTCAGCCGGGGTGAGGGCAGCCCATCTGGCAGTTGCCTCGACAGCGTTCTCGCCCGCGAGCCCGGTGCCCTTGAGCGTTTCGATGACCTCCCAAACGTCGGGACCCGCCGCCAGGGACGCGCGGCGGCCGGCCGGGCCGTCCCGGAAGACGATGCCCGGATGGTCAGCCATCCGGAGGCCCTCGTCGATCAGCCTCTCGGCGAGTCGGGCTTTGGGCTCGCCCCTCTGGCGGGCCTCGGCTTCCAGGCGAGCATGCGTGCGCGGGCTCATGCGGACGGAGAAGGGTTTGGGCGACGCAGGCGATGCCATGTAGTCTTGTGTAGCCTACCCGACTACAGCCTCAGATGCGACGAGTGAGAGGACGGTTCCTGGCAGCGCCACAGGATGGCCTGCCAGCCGGAACGCGAGCCCGCCGCCTGGAGCACGATGCCGCGCCCTCCCACGGATCCGACCGGCCGTCGGCGGCGCCGGGATCCCGCACCTGGTCGAGCCGACGTCAACGACTTCCCGGCGAGCTCCCGACCTTCCAGAGCCGGTCGCCGTCGCGCTGCGCGAGCACCGGTCCCTCTGGCTGGCCGAGAAGATCCGCCTCGGCCCTCGCTGGCTGAACGATTGGGATCTGGTCTTCGTCGGTCCCTTCGGCGAGCCGCTCAACCCGCGGCTACTGCTCGAGGACTTCCACAAGGTCCTCAGAGGCGCCGAGCTACCCGAGATCCGCTTTCACGAAGCTGCCTCAACGTCCCGTGAGAACTCCTTGGCTACGTCGTGGGCTACACCTAGCGCTGGCGGGTGGCCGTGGTGGCCGGTCCGCGGACCTCGCTGAGAGGCCCGATCCGAATACGAAATTGGCGGGGATGGATGGGAATCGAACCCACCGGGGACGGCTCAGCACCGCCCCCCAGACAGTTTTGAAGACGCCCGACGACTTCTTGTACTCGTTAACCGGTCTTGAGTTCCGAACGACCAACAGTTCGGCGCCCGAAACCAACAGTCTTGGTCTCCCGACAGTTTCAGGGACTGCCTTCCGGACGCAGCTCTAAGGGTATCCGCCGTCGCATCACGTCGTCCAGAATCGCCTCTTCAGACGCCGGCTTCCGGCGCGTCTCTGAGTGTTCTCCTGCGGGATCATGGGTTAGACACGGTGATCGTCCAGCTTCCGTCCGAGTCTACGTTGAGGTAGAAGGGCCCATTGGACAGATTGTTGGAAATTGTGGATCCGTTGTAGTTGCCAATCACGTTGATGGGAATGTCCTGGAGGGCGCCGTCCCGGTCGAGAACGGATACCGTGAAGTTGCCGGATCCTGCGTTCTCGGCGGCGATTCCGATAGCACTGCCCGCCTGGAATGGACCGACAATTTGCTGGCTCGTCTTGGCGTATGTCAGCGACAGCGAGGCGCCGGCGACGTTGCGAGGCTGGGTGATGGTGATATTCCACGCAGCGTCTGCATCGACTTTCAGGATGTAGTCGCCGGCGCTTAAGTTAAGCCTTCCCCTACCGAACCGGCGTAGTTGCCGATCACGTTGATTGGGATGTCCTTCGTCTGGCCAGTCCCATCATCGAGTTCGACGGAGAAGTTACCGGAGCAGGCGCAGTTGGCGGAGATGACGGCAAGACCGGAAGTCACTGTGAAGTGCGGAGTCTGCGGACCGGTCCCGCTGAACGCGATGGGAGCCGGTCCGGCTGGAACCGGGGTGGCCGTCGGCTTGGGTGCGGGGGTGGCAGTAGCTTTGGCGGTTGCCGTCGAAGTGGGAGTGGGAGTTGCGGAAGATGCGGACTTGCCAGAGCCCGATTGACTCGCCAACGATCCGATGATCCCGAGGCCGACGATGAGCACGATCAAAGCGCCACATCCAATTGCCAGATTCCGTCCGAGGTGCCCCTTCCTGACTTGTGCAGCTCCGGCGCCAGTTGCAATGGCAGGCTGAAGCACGGGAGAGGCTGATGGTGACTGGGCAGCCTGCTGTTGCGCGGGTGCTTGGGCAGCTGGGAGCCATTTGTTGCCGTCCCACCACCAGTTACCGTCCGCAGACCATTGCGCGGGCGAACCGCCAGGCGGTTGCTGACTCATAACCCCACCCTCCTGGGACGAACGGCGAACTCAGCGGCAGACTAGATCATCAAGCGGCTCACTTCAAGGCCTACCTTCCGTTCGCTGGGAGTTCGAGCTAACCGACCTTTCAGCCCCTTCCGGGGTATCCGCCGATCCGGTGTGGATCGTGCGAAGTCGTGCTACGTTGTGCGCCACCGTGGCACGAGAGCATCTTTCGATCCGCATCGACAGCGAAACGCGACGGGAGCTCGAGCGTGAGGCCGCCCGACGTGGAACCCCCAGACGACCCTAGCGGAGTCTCTGCTCCGAGAGGCGGTGAGGATGACCTCCCACCCGGGAATCACCTTCCGTGAGAGTCCTGTCGGCCGGCGGGCGGGCGTCATCGGCGGGCCCGACGTGTGGGAGGTGATCGAGGTTTGGAACGACAACGACCGCGATGCCGCCGCCACCGCGGCGGCGATCAGCCTCCCAGTCGGCCTCGTCGACGCCGCCATCGGCTACTACCTCGACCAGGCGACGGAGATCGACGCCTGGATCCAGCGCAACCGCGAACAGGGTGCTGACGCCGAGGCAGCCTGGCGACGCCGGCAGCCGCCGAACAAACCGTGAGGCTGCTGCTTGATGAGCACTTGGGCCCAACAATCGCTGAACAACTAGGACAGCTCGGGCACGACGTCGTTGCGGTTGCCGAGGTCGGCTTGCGCCAACAGCTCGATACCGAGGTGATGGCGTGGGCGGTGGGAGAAAGACGGGCGGTCGTGACGGCCAACTACCAAGACTTCCGGCGTATCCACGATGTCTATCTCAGCCGCGGCGAACGCCATTTCGGCCCGGCCCTGGTGCCCCGCCGCTTTTCGCTTTCTCGAGACGGATTCGGTCGGCTAATCGAAACCTTGGATAGGTTCTTGACGGAGCACCCATCTGAACCGGCGGTCGAATCAGCGGAGGCCTGGCTGACCAACGACTGAAACGTTCCGCGGCACCTCTTCCTTACCAAC
>DATLQT010000014.1:0-43895 GCA_035535055.1 Candidatus Dormiibacterota bacterium
CCGTACGAACCGGGCTCCATCGACTCCCGGAGCCGGCCCAGGTCAACCTCCAGGCTCGCCAGGCCCCGCCGGTCTCCCCCGCGGCGGGAGGACAGTTCGTCCGAAAGCCGCTCCGCCTGTTTGACCACGTCAGCGCCTACCTCTGCGCCAAGAGACTCCCTGGCCGTCACCACGGGCAAGCTATGGCGCTTTCCGAGATGGTGTCAAACTTCTGTCAACAGTTGGCGAGCTCGTGTTTGATAAATGTTTGATAATCCGCCCGGACAGCAGAAGGGCCGGTGCTCTCGCACCGGCCCTGACCTGCGGTTTCTTAGTGGCGGGGGTAGGATTTGAACCTACGACCTTCGGGTTATGAGCCCCTAGTCGGCCGTCCCGGGCTGTCCGGCGTGGTCCGGCTACGTCCGTGTTCATGCAGGTCAGAGCGGGTTTCGCCGTTGTCTCGTCCGGCTTCGTCCTCACCCATCCGTCGTGGTTCGTTTGACAATTTGTTTGACAAGTTCTTGGGGACAAAGCCGTCTTGGCGGAGCGACAGGGCGAGGACCTGGCCGGGCTCGTGCTCACCGAGCCAATCGCGAACGGCCCGCTCCTGGTCCGCTCGGGGGCGGTCAGTGACGTGGAGCTCTTCGAGAAGGTCTTCGGTGAGGACCAGGACCCGCGCCTGACCCTGCTGTCGGAAGTCCCTCTCGTCGCCTATGAATCGGCTCATGGCTCTACCTCGCAGTCAAGAACCAGGATACCGGCCTCGTCTCGGCGGTCTCGAACGGCCAGTTGGACGCCCCGGCCGAGGAGCAGCTCACCCTGATAGGCCAGGGCCGGGTCCCCAAGGGCCGGCGCCCACACGCCCGGGGTGCCCGCCGGGACGGAGATCTCGAGCAGGACCGGGCCTCCAGGCCCGCTCGGAACGGTGAACTCAGCGAGGGCCACATCCCGGGCGATCGTGGTCGAAAGGAACGATGCCGCCTCCAGGTTCGGGTCCAGGGGGAGTCCGGTCCGGCTACGCAGGCCGCGATAGACCACCAGTGGCTCCGGGGTCCGCCACCGCTTCAGCAGCTCGCTGAGGCCCATGACTATGGAACGCACCTCGGCCGCCTCCACCGCTGAGAGGTCCTCCGCCTGGCGCTCTCCGCGCAGGAATTGGTTCACCAGTTCATAGGTGCGGTCAAGGGCCTGGTAGCGACGAAGGGCGGCGAGCTCGGCGTCGGTGGTGATGGGAAGGACGGCGCGCCGGACCTCTTGGGTGAGGCGTTCCGCCCGGTCGTCCGCCCTCTCGGTCACCGCGGCCGGCTGGAGGCTCTCGAAGCGGCAATGGCACTCCTCATCGGCGCCGACGCTACGTGCTGTCACCAGCGCGCCCGAGATCCCGACTCCTCCGGCGATGGCGCCGGCCTGGGTAGCTTCAGGCGGTGGTGGCCCTTCCGAGCCGTGTGCGTGTTCGGCGGCTCCACAACGCCCCGGGTCGGCCGGTCGCCATGCCGCCCGCAGCCTCGACTGTGCCTCCGAACGCCGTCGGCATTTCGTCCGCAGCGAGATGCGGGGTCCGGCGGCCGTACGGGTGACAAATCGGTGACAACCCGAGTATGCCGGTCACCGCCGCACGGGTCGACTCGTGAGCAGAGGAGATCGGGCTCGGGCGGCGTTGAACTCACGCCGGTAGGCCGAATGTCGTGGGTAGCGTGCCTCGGCCGCATCCGCCACGCGATCCCCCGCGGGGACTCCGTCTCTCATGGCCACGGCCTCGGCGTGGGCAACGGCCAGCACCGCGGCCTGGCCGTAGGACCGCCTCAGGCTCTGTCCCACGATGCCCGCCACGGCGGCGTCCACGATCCGCTTCCCCGAGTCGAGGAACCGGCGCCGGCGCGACGCCGCCGCCCGCAGAGCAGCGAGTGCCTCGACCAGCAGGTCGCCGAGCTCCAAGCCGTGATCGGGTCGAGGCGTCTCGTCCTCGGTGTCACCAGCCCAGGTGTCCAACCCATAATGCGGTGACCACAGGACGCGCTCGGCCGAACTCAGGAGGTCCTCCAGCACGCTGCCACGGAAGGCGTCGTGTCTCGTGGCGTCCGACCCCGCCACCAGCAGGGCAGGGACGGCAATGAACTCCCAGCCTGTGCCTGGGCGGGGGCGCCCAGTCGGCTCAGCGGACCGGCGCCTGGTGGCTACGTCGTCCAGCCGCCCGGCCAAGACCTGCAGGACCGCGCGATCGACCGGGCCGAGTGCGCCGCCCCGGACCGGGAGCATGGCCCTCAGCGTGGCCTTCCCGGTCCCGGCTCGACGCCCGGCGTCGACGGCGGCCAACAGGCGCTCGAGACTCGGCGCCGACAGCCACGCCTTCACCCGGGCCGAGGCCGCCTGGGTCGTCTCCCCAGCGTTGTCGGCCAATATGGCCAGACGGTCGGCCAGTCCGGCGCGCTCCGGGCCGGCCTTGAGCGCCCCGATCCCCTCCTCAGCCGCCGCGACCGCTCCGTCCAGATCGCCCGAGCGGCGGGCCAAGTCGGACCAGGCGATGTAGAGCTCCCCGGCCCGGGGCCCGCCAACACGGGCCAGTTCCCCCACCCCGGCCGGTCCGGAAAGGGCGCAGACCACCTCCACCTGGAGACGCTGGGCCAACTGGGCGTCAAAGTCTCGCCCACCGGCCAGCGGGCCGAGCGCCACCTTCCAGTCGGCCAGGACCGCCTCACGGTCGACAAGCGCCGCGGGCCGGGCCGCTTCCACGCCGGCGAGAGAGATGGCGTCACGCCGGTCGGCCCCCGCCGCAGCGATCAATGCCATGGCCTCGGCCAACATCGCGGCGCGCTGCGCATCGGCCGGACGGTCGCTCAACGCCCGGAGATAGCGCACCGCCGCCTCGGCCAGCCCATCCCGGTCTTCTGGGTCGCCCAGCGCCCATCCCGTCCCGATGGCGGTGGCGGCTACCCGAAAGAGTCGCTCATAGGCGTGGCCGGCGGCCTCTACCTCACCACCGACAAAGAGAGCACCGGCGTCCCGAAGGAGGTCCCTGAACCTGGGAGCCCAGTCGGGTTCGTAGAGATCCTCCTCGTCGTCCGGGCTCCAGCCGTAGCGGTCGCGCCAGTCGTCGTCCTCGGTCCACTCGGGTTCCCCCGCGCCGGCGGCCAGCTCCTCCAGCCAGTCCAGCTCTGCAGCGAGCCGTTGCACCCGGTCTTGGGCCGCCTCGACCTTGGCTCCGAGCATCTTGAGGAGCCGGGCTCGGTCGCCGGGAGCAGCCACCTCGGCCCAGACCAGAAGGGCCTTGCGCAACTGGGAGGTGCTCATCTGTCCCAGCCGAGTCTCCACCGCGGCCAGGAATGCCGCTGGGGCAATGCCAGCCGACCGCGACCGAGGATTCATGTGGGCGCTCCGGACAGTCCGCGAACATCGAAGCCGAGCCCGGCCAGGACCGACACACGGACGCTCCTGCCCCGGCGGAAGATCGGCAGGAGCTTGTCGTCATAGTCGTGAACCTCGACGCTGCACTTGGCTTCGTAGTCCCGCATGGTGCGCCCGATGTACTGGGTGATCTTCGTGCGCGAACTGATGGGCAGCGCCAGGAACACCGTGTCCAGGCGCGGGCAGTCGAAGCCCTCGCCGGCGTAGGGGCCAGTGGCCATAATCAGAATGGGAGAATCCTCGGGGTGGCCGGCAATGCCATCGGCCACCGCTGTGCGGGCTTTCTTGCCCATCCCTCCCTGTAACACATACGGAACGTGACCGCCGACGCTGACCAACTCGGCCAGGCGCGCCAGATGCTCCACCCGCTGGGTAAGAACCAGGCAGTTCCGGCCCCTTTCCAGAGCGGCACTGACGTCGGCCACGACGGCGGCGTTGCGCTCCTCGTCGGCGGCCAGGCCCGCCATGAAGGCGGTGTAGCCAGCGCGCTCGTCGAGGCCGGGATCGGCCAGGCTCTCATGGGTGATCAGCCGCAAGACGAGTGGTCCGCCCGATCGGCTCATCGTGTGGCGGATCGGGCCGCACTGCATCGTGATCAGGGGATGCAGCCCGTCCTCTCGGCGGGGGGTGGCAGTGAGGCCCAGCCAGCGGCGGATGGGGGCGTGACGCAAGGCCTGCTCATAGGAGCGGGCGGGCACGTGGTGACACTCGTCGACGACCACGAGTCCATACCCGTCGAACAGATCGGGGTCGGAGACCCTCTTGGCCAGGGAGCCGAACATGGCGATGTCCACGATCCTGGACCGCCGCTTCCGCCCGCCACCGAGCTGGCCGACCAGGCGCCCTTCCAGGCCTAGGAAGACCGATAGCTGAGCCCGCCACTGGTCGGCCAACCCCTGTCGGTCCACCACCACCAGGGCAGGCACGCTGTGATGGGCGATGAGAGCACAGGCCATGGCCGTCTTGCCGGAGCCGGTCGGGGCGACGAGCACGCCCCGGTGGTAAGCAGCCAAGGCCTCAACCGCGTGATGCTGGGCGGAGCTGAGGCTGCCTTGAAAGTCGAGCTCCACCGGTGCCGGGTCAGGGAGCGCGTCACGAAGCTCCACGTCGACACCAGCCTCGGCCAGGATGGCGACAGCCGTCTCCTCCAGACCCCTCGGGATCCAGATGTGTTCGAGGTCCTCCTCATAGCTGCGGATGAGGGCGGAGTGCCCGAAGGTGGACAGGCGAAGTTGCTGGCGGCGATGGAACTCGGGGTTGTGGGTGCTGGCCAGATGCCGGAGGTCGGCCAGCAGCCATGGAGGGAGGCCCGCCCGTTCGATCCCGACCATGCCGGCGCGCACGCCGTCCACATGATCGGGGGCCTTCTCACTCCGCCGTCCAAGCCGGGCCCGGCGGGGATGGCGGAGCTCCTCGGGCCCCACCACCAGTGGTCGCAGCGCCCCTCGTAAGGCCTCAACTGCCTCGGGGGACAGACGGGAGACCGAGGAGAGGAAGGCCCATTGATCCGCCCAGGGCTCGAAGCGGGCCGGGTCCATGAAGACCGTGTTGCCGTCCCGTCGGCAACCGCCATGGAGCGGGAGGCCGATCAGGTTGCCGAAGGCGCGCTCCTTAGGCAGGAAGTCCTGAGAGGGAAAGAGACGGTCGTAGGAGGCCAGGTCCATCTCGCCCCGCAGAGCCATCGTCTCCCGCAGCAGTGCGGCGCCCAGCGCCCGGGCGGAGGCTGCCGGCACGGGCGCGTCGAAGAAGGTCCAAAGATGGCCGCCGTCGCCCGAACGAGAGCGCTCCAGGTAGGCGGGTACGCCCACGCCGGAACAGACCTCCAGGTAGGCCAGGGCATCCGCTTGCCAACCACGACCGTCCAGGTCACAGGCCAGCAGCCGGCAGACGTCGCCGACCATCAGCGGGTACAGCCCGGCGGTCAGCCGGCCGCTCAGGTGCTCGATGATGACCTGGTCGGTGAGGGCCAGGAGCGGCCTGGTCTTGACCGGTCCAGGCCCGGGCGCCCGCGCCGGCGCCCATCCTTTGGTTCCGTCGGCACGCTCCCAGCGAGTGGCATACACATCGCCTCGGCCGACGAAGAGAGCCCGGTACAACTCGACCTTGGCCTCCGCGGGAGATGCGGCGTCGACAGCGGACAGAGATGAAGGCCCGTCGACGGGCGCGAAGAGGCGCGGCGACCAGGCTGTACCCGCCCCCAGCCGTGCAAGATCGTCCGGCGGCTCGAGCTCCGCCACCCTGCTCCGCAGCCGGGCAAGTTCGGCCCGGGCCTCGGCGAGTTCGGTCCGAAGTCGGCTGAGCTCGGCGTCCATCGGCTACGCGTCTGTGGCGGCGCCAAGAAGACGCAGGCATCGCTCCACCCTCTCGGCCACGAGGTCGACGATCCGTGGAGGCAGCGGGTGGGCCAGGGCCACAATTTCCGGTGCCGAAGCAGCTTCGGCGAAAGCAGAGGATGCGCGCCGCACAACCTCAACTACACGTCTCATCGTCATGTCAGCGTCCAGCTCCAGGTCAGCGGCGGCGTCAGGCCAGCCGTTGTGATACGGGAAGACCCGATAGTCGCGGCCAATTCTCATGGCGAAACGGAGCTTGCGCTCATGGAGGTCGTAGGGCAGCGCGGATGCAATGTCGTACAGAGGGGCCAATCGGACTTCGCCTCCCGCGAGGAGGAGCGAATAGTTCTTGGCGTGGGCGTCGGTGCCGCCGATGACCCAGTTCCAGGCCAAGGCATCCAGGAAACGCAGTATGGCCTCATCGGCTACCCGGGGCGGCATGGCCTCACGAAGCAGCCTGGCGATCTCCCTGGGCCCGGGTCCCCCTTCGTTCTGGTACTTCCGGGCTGGGTGAACCGACAGCGCTTGACAGAGGTCTTCCTGGTGGATCCTGACCACGTCGCCATCGATCACCCGACGGTCGTAACGGTCAATGACCATGGCCGACTCGTTGTCAAAGCGGGCGATCCGAGTGTGGGCGACAACCAACCCGGCACGCCGCGCCGCGTCCATGCATAGGTGTTCGTTAAGGTCGTGGTCTTCGAGCCCAACTGCTGCAGGCTTGAGGATATGACTCGTGGCGATGGGCCCGGACGGCTCACCCCAGCGGCCCTCCCTCAGCAATAGAGCCGTCTTGGCCTGCGCTCCGGCCAGGCTGAACTGTCCGGTGAACGAACGGCCGAGCCAGGCGGTTGAGTCTTCTCTCAGTTCCCGCAGGCGTTGAGCAACATCCTCATCGGTCAGCCATGTGACGGTTCCCTTCCTCGCCATGACATCGTCCAGGCCGTCGAGCGCAGCGAACCGGACGGCGCCAGCCACATCGTGCCCAATGGGCGTCGACAGCATCGAGAAGGGCGACGAGGCAGAGGCATGGAACTGCCGAGCCCACCTGGAGAGGACCGCTTCATTGTCGGGCAGCAACCCCCAAAGCCAAGGGGTTATGACGCTGTCCGGGTGGGTCCGAACCTGGACTGGCATGGAAACGGACAGAGGTGTGGCGCCAACGCGCTGGCGGTAGTCGTCTTCATAGTCGAAGCGGAGTCGCCCCCCACGGAGGCGGGTTACGGTGCCGGCGACGGTGTCTTCGAGAACAACGACGAGGACATCGCTCACTGGTTGCGGTGCTCCTCAAGGACGGCGTCCAGGTTGATGGCACTCGCCGTCGATGTCCCTGCGTCGCTCACCCCCAGGGCTAAGCCGAGCTCATCGAGCACCCGCAGGACAAGGACGAACTCGGCCCTGGGTTTGCCCGCCTCGAACTCATAGATCCACTTCCGGGAGACGCCTACACGCTCGGCCAGCTCGGCCTGGTTGAGGCCCAGGTCAGTGCGCCGGCCGCGAACGGCGGCAGCCACGTCTTTGATCGAGCGAACACGCATGGCCTTCTCCTATGACACCGCTCGGTGTCAAGGATACCATGCTACCGATCAGTGGCAAGGGCGCCTTGAGACCGATCGGTGGCATCGGATCCGCCGGGGCGAAGTGGCTCAGTAGGGGTCCGATGCAAGATCCGGGGTACACCCCCGAGGGAACCTCATGATGGGCGACCTTTGGCCAATCCTTTGCCGCCCAAGTCACACTCGTCATCCTCTGTTGACAGTCGGCGGTCCTTTCTGTCCCCGTACCCAAGGGACTACATAGTCCCCCATGCCCGGCCGGACCCCAACCGCACGCCGATCGGAGCTGGTCCCAGCACAGCCCGGCAACTACTCGGCGCTTGGGCAACCTTGCCCAATAGGCACAGGGCGGACATGTCGCCCCGTCGCGCTCTTCGGGTTGGCGCCGAAGTGGTCGATGTCTCACGGCATGACCTACATCGTTCAACGCAATGACCGCTTCTACGTCGTGTACTACGACGGCCTCGACCCGCTCACCGGCAAGGAACGACGACGCTGGCATCCCGTCGGCCACGACCGCGGCGAGGCCGAGTCGGTTGCCGCCCGCCTCGAGGCCGACCGCGCCGGCTCGGCCCCCGCTCGGGGCGGGCCGGTGAGCGTCGGCGAGTTCCTCACCGACACCTGGCTACCGCTCAAGCGCCGCCATGTCCGGGCGACGACCGCCTACCGCTACTCCTGGTTCGTCAACCGCTACATCAATCCCGACATCGGCGATGTGCCCTTACGACGGCTCCGGGCCGATCACCTCGACGGCCTTTACGACCGGTTGGCCACCACCGCCGGCCGTCATGGGACCGGTCTGGCCCCCAAGACCGTGCACGAGGTCCATATGCTCGTGCGGTCCTGCCTCGACCTCGCCGTGCGGACAGCTCCTCGACCACAACGTCGCCCACGCCACCCAAGCCCGACGTGGGCGGCCGACCGCCCTGCGGCCGCGCTCGTGGACCGCCTCCGAACTGGCCGACTTCTTGAAGGCAGCCCGCCCCCAGCGCCTGTACCCGGCGTTGCACTTGGCCGCTTTCACCGGGATGCGCCGGGGCGAGGTTGTCGGGCTCAAGTGGTCCGACCTCGACAAGACCACCAAGCGGCTGTCGATCTCCCGGACACTGCAGAACGTCGCCGGCAACCCGTCGAGTTCGCCGTCAAGACCCGCACCAGTCGGCGCTGCGTCGACATCGACGACAACACGATGCGGGCCCTGGCCCGGTGGCGGCGCCGGCTCTACCGCGACGGGCTGCCCCACGGCCCCGATGACTGGATGTTCCTCAACACCAGCGGCCGGTTCCTCAACCCCGAGTCCGTCACCCAGCTCTTCAACCGGATCGTCAAGCGCACTCCGGGGTTGCCGCACGTCCGGCTCCACGACCTGCGCCACACCCACGCGTCGTTGCTTTATGGCCGGCGTGCCGATAAAGGTCGTCAGCGAACGCCTCGGGCACTCGCACCCGGCCTTCACGATGCACACCTACCAGCACCTGCTGCCCGGGATGAGCGCGGCCGCGGCCGAGCGGTTCGCCGCTCTGATCGCCGATCCGAGCCGGTAGACGTCTACCGGCGTCACCGCCGCGAACCCGCAGGTCAGCGCAGTGTCGGCCGAGCAGCCGGTAGACGTCCCCGGTGACGCCTACCCGCCTCGCGGCAAAGGATCACGCCTGAAATAGGCCCTGACCTGGACTTTCTTTGGTGGCGGGGGGTTGCCGCGATCAAGCCACTTGAGGCCTCCGCGAGACCAAACCTGCTGGTCAGCCGTCGTGCATAGGGCAGTGCATACGCAACCGCCTGCTCAATAGCCGCAGCAGGGCCAGGGGGTCCCCAGAAACTCGACTGCAGCCCTGACCTTCGGGTTGACCACCCGAAGAGGCATCAGGCGCTCGAGGCCCTCCGTCTGTGCAGCGTTCGGTCCCTCGCACCTACCTGAAGCCGAGCCGTGACCTCATGCGCTCTTGAGCGACCCATGTGTCATGACGCTCCTTGACCTGATCGAGGCGCTCCGCTGAATTTCCAAAGAATCCGGCGTTGAGCCAGTGCTTCGCCGCTGGGCTGGTCATGCAGGCCTCGGGACGTGACCATGGAGTGGGCGGACTCTGCCGGTACCACCACCCGGCGGGCTGAAGGTAGAGGGGGCCGTCAAGATCCGCGCCGAGGGCATTGTCGGCCAAGAGCAGTCCAACCGAGTACTCGAACTGATCGAAGGCCACTATGAGCTGGTCGGGTGCTACGAGCCCTTCAGCGAAACTGGAGAGACGCTGCTGCAACCATGACGAGGTTGCAGCAGGTCGAGCTGCCGGAAGGAGCAGGGAGGCAGCGGGCTCGATGGACACGCGCGTGCTGCGGAGAAGTTCATTGTCGAAATGAAGCTCTGACAGGAGGCGCGCAACGACATCAGGGCTCCCGCCCGCGATGGCGGCGGTTGCACAGGCGTAGAGCCCCAGGAGGCCCGGGTAGTAACGCATCTGATCCCAAATGGTGAAAACCTGCCCCGTGGGTTGGCCTCCGGCCGCCTCGACCAGGCGCTTCAGACACCGGGACCAGATCCGCACGTGGTAGGGGAGATCGCCGTAGTAGGCGCCCATAAAGAGGGGGCGGAGCAGCGGGGTGAGGACGCCTTCGTACCGCTCGACCCGCTCCCGGACGCCATCCTCGGTCGGCTGCTCCCCCATCGGGAACGCCTCAAGCGTCAGCTCGCCGATGGCTTCGGTCGTGGCCTTGGAGAAATACTCCGAAAGGTCGATGCGTCGCTCACGGCTCGCAAGGAGATCCTTGAGCGCGACCGGCGCGTCTTCAGACATGCCTCACTCCGACCCGGCCAATCAGTCGTGCTTGAGCGGAAACCCCAGCTTCTTGAGCTGACGCCGCGCCGCGGTGCTGATGAAGTCGCTGCGGTCAACACCGGTTGCCTGCTCGAGGACCTGCTTCACCGGGAACCACGTGTCGCCAATCTGGACCGAATGGCTCCGGACCGGCTCAGGGGCGACCCCTACGAGAGCCTTCTCGACCTGGCTGCGGCGCAACTCGAAGACCCGCCCGTCCATGGTGAAGCGCACTACCGGGTCGTCCTGCACCAGTCCTCCAAGACAGATATTCTTCTTATCACTATTCTTACAGATGCTCCGTCAGACGACAAGGACCGGAGGCGCAGGTGCAAGAGAGCGGCAGGCTGTCACTGAACACGATCCGCGGGAGACGCATACCCGGGGTCGGCACCGGCCCCGCGGGCGAAGTGAGGCCGCTCTACACCTCGGCGGCCACGGGCCCCGAGGTCACCCACTACCTGGTCACTGCGCTGGACGAGGCGATCGAACTTCTCCGGCAAGCCCGAGCCACGGCAACCTCCGAGATACAGGCCGACATCGACAGCTACATCGGGCGGGTCTAAAAGATGGGCAAGCGCGTCTTCATCTCTTCGGTGACCGAGGGACTCCGCCAGGAGCGAACCGCCCTGCCCGGTCTGATCCGTGCTCTGGGGATGGATCCGGTCCGGTTCGAGGACTTCACGGCGCTTCCAGAGCCGAGCCGAGACGTGTGCCTGCAAGCGGTCGGGACCTCCGACGTGTACCTGCTTCTCCTTGGCGAGCATTACGGCACGCCGTTCGCAGACACGGGCCTGTCGCCGACCCACGAAGAGTACCGCGCCGCCATCAACAAGGGCATACCCCGGTTGGCCTTCCGCCGGCACGGGGTAACCATGGAATCGGCACAAGCAGCGTTCGCCGCGGAGGTGGAGGCCTACGAGACCGGCCTCTTCCGGGGGAGTTGGGAAGAGGTCGGCGAACTCCTCAACGCCGCGTCAGACGCCCTCGGCCAGTTGGACACCCTCGGAGGACCGCTGAGCTTCGCCCCGATCGGAACACCGATGACCGTTGAATGGCTGACGGCATCGGATCCGCGCGACCAGTTCGCCGGATTCGGGGAGTCGGCGATGGAGGTGTACCTGACGCCAGTGGGGATAACGCTGCCACGGGCCCGGCTGCGAGATGCCGGCCAGATGGCTCCCAGGCTCCTGCGCGACATCGGAGGAGTCGGCCAAAACGAAGCCATAGACGTGACCGACAGGCCTGACGGTGGTGCCATATCCCGAGTTGTGAGGGCGCGACAGGTTCGTTCGTTCAACCAGGACGTATTCGGGGGAACGGTCGAAGGTGTCTCGGTCAGTCGGACCGGTGAGGTCTGCGCCTGGGCGTCGCTACCCCGGGACATGTTCGGTGCCGTGGTGAACGCGGCATCGCTGAGCGAGCTCGCAACACCCTTGGTGACTTTGGCGGCCCGGGTCCTCGGCGAGATGGCCGGTGACACCTCGATAGCCGTCGTCCCGAGCGTCGCGATCACGGGAGCAGGAAGCGTGTCGGTCGGCGATCCCCGAGTCGTCGGGACGCGCAGCTCGTCACAGATCCCGATGCGAGGCCCGAGCGTCATCACCCTGCCCGGTGACGAAAGCGCCGTCCTCTCAGCAGTCATCTCTGGAGCCCGAGACGTCGGAGTCGAGCTCGGGACCCGGGTCGAGCACGCGCTGCGCGCCCGCTAACGCAAATGCACAGCGCGATCTCATGGTTCGTTCGGGCAGGGTCGGTGGACCGCGTATCGACTTTGTTAAAACCACCTTCGGCCGGTCGGCTATAGAGATCCACGAATGGACCTGAGCACCGGGATAAGACGCGCCGATCCTCGTGGAAGCAGAAGACCTCGGACTGACGGGCGGTCTGCGTGATTCGCGACGGGTTGTGGCCGCACCAGATAAGTGCCGCCGAGATGGTCGAGGGTTTCCTGAGTGCCCAAAAGGGGGCCACAGGCCCATCGGCGCTCGTGCGGATGCCGACCGGCACCGGGAAGAGCGGAGTGATCGCCGTCGCCGCACAAGAGCTGGTAGCGGCGGAGGACGTCTTGCTTCTCACGCCGTGGGACGCACTCGTAAAACAACTTGCCGATGACGTCACCGCTAGGTTTTGGTCTCGCATCGGCGCTCCTGTTCCGTCCGGCAAAGAGGTCGTCCGGATCTATCCGTCGACGGCGGAGACCAAGTTGGCAGACCACGCGAAGGGCACCGTCTGGATGGCCACGATCGCCACCCTTCAGCGCCTTCATGCCACCGGGTCCGCCGCATACGCGCAGCTTCACGACCGCCTCGGACTCGTGGTAGTCGACGAGGGCCACTACGAGCCGGCTCGCAGTTGGTCCGAAGCGGTCCGCCAGTTAGAGCGTCCAACGGTCTTGTTCACTGCAACCCCGTACCGAAATGACGTGAAGTACTTCGACCTCGCTGAGGACTTCCAGTTCCACTTCTCGCACGCCGACGCCGAGGCGTCCCACATTCTCCGATCCACCGAGTTCGAAGCCATCCGCTACGACGACATCCCGGAGTTCTGCGAAAGGGTGACGTCTGTCGTCGACGCCCGCTTCGGCGACGACCCTCAGATCAAGGTCATCATCCGGTGCGACTCTCGGGCGGAGATCAGTCAGATGGTTGACGTCCTCGCCGGCCGGGGAGAATCTGTGCTCGGCGTGCACGAGCGGTTCTCGGGCAGCGATCCCACCAGGCTCCAGAGCGTGCCCTCAGTCGACTCGCGCACCGAGCGGTATTGGGTTCATCAGTTCAAGCTCACCGAGGGAATCGACTCGGCGGACTTCAAGTGCGTGGCGTTCTTCCGGCCGTTCTCGAGCGAGCGCGCCTTCGTCCAACAGGTCGGTCGTGTCTTGCGCAACCCCGGAAGGTCGCCTTCGGACGCCGGGCTCGTGATACACCGCGACAGTGACCGCCTCGACGACTCTTGGGCCGCGTACCGCGAGTACGACATCACCGCCGCGCAGGGCCTGCCCGAGTCGCCGCTGGAGATAGCGAGTCATCAGCCGGGGCCGCAGTATTTCGACGGCAAGTTCCGCGACACCTTCGACATTCGCGCGAACGTGTCGGCCGACGATCTGCTCTACCCGCGGTCGGTGAGGGTTGCACAGGTTCCGGCATCGTTCGATCTGGACACGTTCGCCCAAAAAGTCCAGGATCACCTCGACGAGAGCGACTGCTTACACCAACAGGTGATCAGCCCTGGTGGCGATTCTCGCCTCCATCCCTACATGCTCATCGGCAACTCGCCGATCCTGGCTCGGTCTGCCTTCTACCAGTGCAGCCTCGGGTTCACCTTCTATCGGCGAATCGGCGACTACCTCTTCTATCTGGACACCGAAGGACTGCAGCCCGATGGGCTCGGAGAGCTGGCCCCTGCCGATACCGAGTCCCTTCGGCGGCTGTACAAGGGCGCCAACATTCGCCTGGGATCAATATCGCTGAGCAATACGAACCTGGGCGCCTTTGCCGCCCGGCGAAGGACCATCCATGCGCGCTCGATCGCGGAGCTAGGACCGGATCTCTCGGATCACGCCCAGCTGGCGACGACGGTGACCGGCACGTTCCAGGTCACGGGCGATGGGGCGGGGCCGCGCTACGTCAACCGGTACGTCGGCTTCACCCGATCGCGGATCAGCGACCGCGGGATGGTGGAGTTTGACGAGTTCAACGAATGGCTTGAGGACCTCGCAGCATCGCTGGGTGATACCACTACCAAGCCCCTGCGCGTCTTCGATCGCTACGCGGATATCGTCCACCGTCCGTCGGACGTCACCCCGAGGAACATTCTGCTGGACTTCGATCCGTCCGACTTCCTAGATGGCGATAACGCGCCAAACGGGGAACTCGAAATGGATGATCGCTGCATCGACATCTCCGGCAACCGATTCTCCCTCACCGCGAACGGTCGCGACTTCGAAGTCGCTATCGCATGGGACGACAAGTCCGGCCGATACCTGCTGCACTGCGAGGGCCTCGACAATCGATATACGAGCCGGGCCACGAGGACGGGCCCGAAGGCAACGTCTCTCGTGACCTACCTCAACCGCGAGCAAGCCTTCCGGGTCATCCCGGCCAGCGGGCGCTCGTCCGGTTACTGCATCTACGCAGGCCACCGGTTCTACAAACCCCGTCTTCCGCTGGGACCGGCGGCCGGGGCATCAGACAATCCCGATCTCCTGCGCCTAATAGAGGGCGTCTCGGAGCTGGCGACGATCGGATCGGAGAAAGGCGACGACGACAGCGCTACGCCGGCAGGATGGGCTCCGGGCAGCCTGTTTTCGTTCATCGACTCATGTGGGGCAGGCAGCACGTTGAAGGACGAAATGACCTTCGACGTGCTCGTCTGCGATGACATGGGGACGGAGATCGCCGACTTCATCGGCGTGGACACTATTGGCAGGCGAGTGGTCGCGATCCACGGGAAGGCGTTCAAGACGGCGAAGCAGCTCTCGGCGAGCGCCTTACAAGAGGTGAGCGCCCAGGCGCTGAAGAACCTTGGGTTCATCCAGCCATACGCGAACGGCACCCCGCCAAATCTCCACCGATGGAGGAGCGCCTGGCGAAGTCGAGCCGGTAAGGTCAACTCTCGGGTGCGAAGAGGAACCGGCACGCCCACCCAGTTGTGGAATCAGATCCGCGACGTCTTGATCGATCCGCAGGCCACGCGCGAGGTCTGGCTCATGCTGGGCCAGGGGCCCCCTCAGAGTCTCCTACGGACGGAGAGCCGGAAGGCACAGCCCAAGGCCGAAGTGATCCAGATGCTCTTCTCCCTCCAAGCAACCTGGGGCGCTGTCTCGTCGGTTGGTGCGCGCCTTCGCGTTCTGTCATCACCCTGACGAACTGGTCTACACATGCAGGGAAGACCCCTACGACTTTCCGCACCACCTTCAGGTCTATGGCCCCGACCACCACCGCTGTCTCGACGTAAGCGCAACCCTCATTCTGGCTCCTCGAGGACGACCCTCATCCCGGTCTTCCACTCCAGCCATTTCGTGAGGGTCCGTTCGAGCACGTAGTCGCCCACTTCGGTATGTGGGTCGAAGTACGGCTTGCCGTCGATCTGCACCCATTCGAGCGCCTCGTGAGCTTGGGCGTTGATGAGCGCGACGTAGAGAGCCTCGGGGGTGTCCTCGGGAACACCGCACGGCGCTACGAAGGTTCCTCGCTCTTCGCCATCGCGCCCTTCGCCATCGCTCTTCTCGCCAGCGCCTGGCTGGGTGCTCGGCGTCGTCTTGCTGATCACGTAGACGTAGGGCGTTGGAGGATTGAAGCTCGCGAATCGCTGCAGTGGCCCGGTGCTCACGGCCTCATGCCACTGGTCGGACGTCAGCAGCGCGGCGGTCCAGCCGCCGCCCAGCTCAAGCAGTGGCAGCTGCTCCCCGCCGGCTGACACGGTCACGGGAGCGGCTCCTCGGAACTCTCCGGGCCATCAGGTGGGACGACCTCGAGACTGACCCCTCTTGTGAGATAGAGGACCGCCAGCAACACCAAGGCCGCATGGCCCGCGTGGATCTCGTCCACGAAGCCATGTAACAGGTCGTTCCGGAAGTTCATGCCAGCCGCGGCGGAAAACACGGTCTGGAGGAAGCGAATCCACTCCTCGTTGCCCCCCGCTCGCTGCAAGAGGGGCAAGAGAGCTCCGAGTCCTGCGTACTGGCCGGGGGTCTTGCCTCTCTGGAGCCGGTAGGCGGGTTCGTTGACGGCCAGGACGATGTCCCGAACCAGACGTTCGATCTGTGGGGCGGCGACGTAGCCGACCGCTTCAACGTCGCCCTGAAAGTAGCGGTTGAACGCCCGTGCCAGCGTTGCGGCGACTGGCGGAGCCACATGAGCGGCTTCGCCCAGGAAGGTGGTCAGATCGTCGGTGGGGATCGGGCCCCACTTGGCGCCGATGCGATCGAGGATCTCGGTGACGAATGAGCCCAGGACCTGGAGTTGGCTGAGCTCGCAGCGGATGAGACGGAGTTCGGCCTTGTCCTCGTCGGTGGCGGCAGTGAAGCGCGGCAATCCGTCGGCGCCGAGCAGGGTTGCTGGCAGCGTTGCTGCAAACGGCGCGATCCGTACCATTTCCTCGGCATTGGCTCGGTTTCGCTCCAGTCTTCCGGTGGGCGGGGCGTTGGCGATCATCAAGTGCAACGCTTCACGCCACGACGGCTGGTCCAAGAAAACCTGCACGTATGCCTCGGCTTCGGCGGCATCGATTGGAACGGTCGCCCTGTGCTCCACCAGGCCGTGGTCCTCCAGTTTGGTTTCTTGGAGTTCGGAGGTCAGCTGTGCGAGCAAGTCGTTGACGCCGAAGTCGCGGGCCCGAGCAGCCGCCGTGGTCAGGTTCCAGGTGCGATGAGCGGGATTGGATCGCTCCGCTTCGCCCATCCAAGCCTCGACCAGTTCACGTTGCAGCTTCCCGCGTGCTTGATCGTCTGCAGCTCTTCCCATCTGGAAGCGAATGACCCGCTCGGTGAAGAAGATGTCTCGGTTCTCTCCGCGCAGGCGGGTCAACAGTTCGTCGATCTCTGGGGCGTCCAGCTTTTCCTCGATGGCCGCCTCCGCCAGCACGATGGCGCGCCCGGGGTCGGGGGGTTCGTCGCCGAGGACGTCCTGGAGGGCATGGACGATGGCATCAGCGGCTCGCTGCCCGAGATCGGCCCGGCCGCTGAGCCGGGCAAGCGCTCGGGCGCGCCGCAGAGCCTCCCGTTGCCGTAGTGCGCGCACGGCTTGTAGTTGGTCTGAGGTCTCGTTCGGGACAAGTTCGTCGGCAAGTTCGAGGTAGGCGTCCGCAGCGAGTCGGGCGTGATCTCCGACCCGGCCCCATCGACCCTCGAAGCAGAGGTCGTGGAAGCGGGCCTTGGCTAGCGGGGAGGACGCTACTGCTGCGGCCCTGTCCCAGAGGGCGGCCACCTCGCCGGGGACTGCCGAGAGTTCCGGCGGGTACTGGGATCCGTCCTCGTAGCCGAGGAGCTTCGTGAAGTACGCCTCGCCTGGCTTCGAATCGTGGGCTTGGCCGTATTGGAAGGCCATGAGGAGTGCGCCCATGGATCCCTGGCGGTCCTCGTCGGTCAAGTCGATCCGGGCGACCAGGCCGTAAGTGTCCTTGACCCCGGCTGTGGCGACGTCCAGACGTTCGACCCGCTCCTTCAGCTCCTCGTCAGAGGGCACCAATGAGCCCGAAGACTGGGTTGGCTCAGGCGGCACTGCGGCCAAGCGCCACCACTCCCGCGGCGAAGAGGCTGGCGCCGACGACAGAGAGCGCCACCTTGCCGGCTACCTCCTGGCCGGCCTGCTGCTGGAGGCGGGCTGCCAGCTTCAGACCGTCGACTGCAACGTCGTACTCATGCCTGTAGATCGGCGGGATGACGGTGCCCACCGCCGTCTCAATGACCTCGCCGTCGGTGGTTCCGAGCCAGGTCCCGAGCTGGAGTGACCGAAACTCAGCATCAGCTACCAGGGCCTTGGCGAGCTGGTCGACACTCGGCAGCGGTTGCTGCCAGGCAGTCCTCCCCCACGGATGCCCGTAGACGTTCGGAATGAACGTGATGCGCCGATGGAGGAAGTCGGCGATCTGGTCGCACTTTGCCAGTTGAGCTTGGTTCATTTCAGGTCGCTCCCTTTCGGAACAGCTCTTCCAGGGCGACACCCAAAATGGCGCCCAAGGCAATCGCGAGCAGGACCTTCGGCTCACTCAAGCCCTTCTCGATGTTGACGACGGTCTGTCGGCTGACCCCCAGTTCGCGAGCGAGAGCTTCCTGGGACAACCCGGCCCTCTGCCGGTACTCCCGGACGTTCGACTGATAGGGAGACACCCCCTGAGTATGCCTTCGACGAGGTACCGATGTCAAGAACTCTTTACAAAGCCAACTTGACATTTGTGCGGTGACTCCGGCAGTCGAGGGCTGCTGCGAATCGAGACTTCGGTCCGTACTGCATGGCCCCCGGTGGTTGCAGATGTCGCGGATCGTTGCCGACTGCTGAGGCGGTCAGGAATAGCCCTGGTTCATCCGGTCGACGAGATCGTCGAGTCTCCGTCGGGCCCTTGTCCACCTCGGCACGGAGGAAGCCAGTGCCCGTGCCGACTCGGCTGCCGCGTGAGCTCCGGTGAGGTCCTGACGTTGGTCGCCCTCGGGCTCTGCGACCTCGTACATGCAGCCGGCTCTGCTGGTGTGGTCGAGGTGGTCGAGGCTGTGGGTGCTGAGCACGTACTGGAGCGGGCCAGGATCGCCGATCCCCCCTGGGGCGACGCTGAAACTGACGTACTGCGCCAGCAGCGCCGCGGTGACGCTGATCGACAGGGGTGCGACGTTCTGGCCCGAGGGGTTCTGATCGGGGACTCCGGCGATGTAGGCGGGGTCATCGAGGAGGCCTTGTGCGTCGAGGGCCACTTGCCCCATGTCGAGTTGTCGGGTGCAGACCATGCACGGTCGGCCGGGACGCACAACATGTGACCGCCAGGTGGCGTTGCGCATGGTGCCGTCGGGATGAGTGTCGATGGCGATGCCACCGTCGATGACGGGGACGAGGTCGGTGTAGGCCAGGCTGTTGAGGACGGCGCGGGGCCAGGGGCGATCGACGCAGCAGAAGATGAGGTCGTGATCGAGGGCTTCGAGAAGACCGTCGGGCTCGCAGATGCTCAAGTCCGAGACGCGGATCTGCGGCCGGTCGGCGGTGGCATTGCGGCGGGCCTCGCGGCGGGCCACGTGGACCTTGGTGCGGCGCAGGCTGACATCGCGGCGGTCGGCACCGACCAGCCGGTCGAGGTTGCGCTGTTCGACGAGGTCGAAGTCCATGATGGTGATGTTGACCAGCCCGGACGCGCCGAGGCGGAGGGCGACGTCGAGTCCGACCGAGCCTGCGCCGATCACCAAGACCCGGCGCCGTGCCAGGTCAGCTTGGACGGCCGCTCCCCAGGCACTGACCGTGCGCGCCTGTCGGTGATTCGCCGGAGGCGTGGGGATAATCCTGTCGTTCCAGGTGACGGTGAGCCGGTCGCCGATGACGCGCACGTTGGCGCACTCCGTAAGCGCCACGTTCCGACCCACGCCGTGGTCCCAGTGACGGGCGGACCATGACCTGTCGCCGCCGCCCAGGGTCATGCCGACCAGCGGAAGCCCGGTCATCTCTCGCACGAGGTTGGCGTAGGAGGCCTCGGTGTCGCGGTCGGGTCCGCTCATCGCCTGCCACCCTCGCCCGCCGGGATGGCTGTGGAGCAGTACAAGTCCGCTCTGCTCGGCGCTCGCCATCTCGGCGCCCCGCATGATGTACTCGCCGGTGACGGTAACGTTGCCGTGCACGACACGCTCGCCTTCTTCGGGCGGGAGCGGCCGACGGACGAGCGCGGTGGTGCGACGCTTCCCGGTGGAGGGTCGATACAACGCCAGGCACAGGTCCTCTTGGCCGTCATCGCGGACCAAGAGTTCACAGAGGTCGTCGCGGGTCTGTCCGGTCATGGCGACCGACGTGGCCGGGGTCATGACCGGGCCTCCCCCAGCACCCCGCGGACGTGACCGGCCCACGCCACCCCGGGATCGTCGACACCCCAGCCGGCGATCTGACGGCTGTGCATCGTCCAGCCTGGTCGGCTGGAGGGCCGGCTATTCGTTCGGGCGAGGGTCACGTCGCCGGGGAGATGGATCCAGTGGGGGGGCACCTGCGGCCACCGACTGAGCTCGTCGACGCTGACGGCGGTGTCGAGGACGGTCCCCGCACGCGCTCCGTCGACCGGCTCAAGGTCGTAGATGACCAAGCCGGCCTCCACCCGCGGGTGGAGGCCGAGCCGGGCCATGTGCTCGACGAACGCCTCGTGGCCGACCATCAGGCCACGTCGGCGGCGCAGCGGATCGACACGAACCGGGCGTTCGGCCGGATGGTCACGACCTCATCGTCGGCGAACCGCTTGGTCTTGCCGCCAGGCTCGAGTTCGCCCAGGTCGTAGCGGGCCGGGTCGAGGCCAACCAGCCTCAGCAGTGCCGACGCCGACTGCCGCCGGTCCTTGGTAGTGAACGGCTGCCCGTCGATGGTGAAGTGGATCTCGTGGTCCAGCGGGGTGACATTGGTCTGGTCGCTCATGGCTCTCCTTCAAGGTGTGAAGCTGTCGTCGATGAGAACCGTCGCGGGCGCCTACGAGAAAAAAAGTTCCCGGAGCACTTTCTCTGGCGGCCCGGGTCGCGACAGGTGATCCAGGATGAGCACGCCGCCCACGCCGAGGCCCGCCCCAAGGCACCCTTTGGAGGACGACCTGGCGCGCCTGGAGCGCATAGTCGACGTGATGTGGGCGGCCATCCACCAGGTGCTGGACCTTCCGACTCCGCGTCGTCGCCGCATCGCTAGGTCCGACATCCTCGGGGAAGCGGTCAGCGACCAACTAACCGGGGGCGGTGTCAGCGCAGAGGATGTTCTCACTGAGGCCTTCGGTGCCTTACTCCGGACGCCGGAGACCAGAGTGACCACCACCTGGGAAGGCCTGGCGGTCGGCATTGCTCGCAACAAGACTAAAGGCGCTCTTCGTAAAGCCGGGGCTTGGCTGCACGAAACTGAGCACCGTCCCAAGCTGACCGTCATTTCTGGAGACGCGCCAGGGCGGCCAGGTCCCGACGGGGACCCCCCGGAGCCGCTTCTCGAGTTGATTGAGGATCCAGCGGTCGACCTCGACGACGAGTTCACCAAAACGAGCCAGCAGTTGGAGCTCCTTCGGCTCGCCCAGGAAATACTCGACGACCGGGACCGCGCCATCTTCCTCGGGATGCATTTCGGAACTCGCACTCGCCAGTCCTTGGCCACCCAGTTCGACCTCACCGCTCCAGGGGTGACGCACGTATATCGCACGACCGCCAAGCGGCTGCACGATCATCCTCGATTCCAACGGTATGCAGAAGGAGGCGCACCATGACAGAACCACAAGACCCGGTCGATGAACTCCTCGACGCATACTTCGACTATCTCGAAGGCGTCGGCGAGGAACCATCGCTCGATCACTTGACCAGCGAGCAGCGGGCGGAAGCCGAACAGCTCATCTCGTCGCTCAAAGCCGCCCAGGGGATAGACCCCGAAGCCTCACGTCCGTCACTCGCCGCCCTAATGGCGATGGCTAGCGCCAGACAGGACGCGATCTCGGTGGAAACGTTGGGTGCGAATATTCAAACCGCATTGCGACGAAGCGCCGATCCGCGGGCACGCGTCACGGACGACGTTGCTGCGCAGGCCGCCGGGCTCGCCTCGGCACTGGTCATTTATGCACGGGGACTACGCATCAGGGTCCTTGTCGTCGACGATGGCGCCGACATCGACGCCGCCTATGCGGCCAGCGTCCCATCCATCGCCGCGGTGTTCGGCGCTTTCCCTGACAGCAACGCCGTGCTCGTAACGAACATCGATCCGACCTCACTGGGGGTGATCATCGACCGAGATGACATCGTCACGGCCATCGAGACGCCATCCGGTCGCGCCCGACCCCCGCGTATTAGCCGGCCGGTTCTGTACTCACCGGACGCCTGCGCGCATTACGTGACCGAAACGATGCCAGCCTTCGAGCCGTTCGAGCATCTGGCATCTCATCACGCAGCTATGTCGTCGGCCGACGTAGTCGACGTCGACCACATAGCCGCCGGGGCGATTGAGGAGATTGTCGTCTCGGGGGCCCGAGCTCGTCTCGCAGCCAAGAAGGATTCGTGGGCATCGCTGGGGGGCCCGGAGGCGGCCCTGATCGCAACTGCTTTGCGCCGCGCTCTGGCTGGCGAGTTCGACGACGCCTCGTTTCGACAGCAAGTCGAAGAGCTAGTCGACGTCGCATGATCGGTCACCTCAGCCTCCGCCATTGGCGCTCGTACGACACTTTGGATCTCGACCTTGGCTCCGGGACTACTTTCGTTGTCGCTCCTAACGGCGTAGGGAAGACGTCACTCGTCCTCGGATTGGCCTGGGCGCTGTACGGCGAGCACGCCAAAATCGACCCGCGATCATGCATTCGGGCGGGTGCCGACGCCGCCGAGGTCGAGGTCACCCTCACGCTGCCCGACGAGCGCGAACTGAAGATCGCTCGCAAGGTCGGCCGGAGGGGGCGGCCGACGGTGAAGGGCTGGCTTGACGACATCGAGATCGATTCCTCGGCTGTCGACCAAGCGCTCGAAGAAGCCTTCGAAGTGAAGATGGACGTCGCCGCCAACCTTTCAATGATGCTTGGCGGCGG
This sequence comes from Candidatus Dormiibacterota bacterium, assembly GCA_035535055.1. Classification (GTDB taxonomy): domain Bacteria; phylum Chloroflexota; class Dormibacteria; order Dormibacterales; family Dormibacteraceae; genus UBA6019. The sequence goes on from DATLQT010000014.1 coordinate 22,285, forward strand.
TCAGCTGGCGTCGGAACAACCGCTCGACCTGAAGTCCCACCTGTACACCGCGTTCGGAGTTAGCCCGCTTCTACGCGCCGCTGAGTCAGCCGAGGCTCTTGCAAAGGGAGCGGAAAAGCAGCGGGCAGCGGTCCGTGCGAGCGATCAGAGGAGACTTGCTGATCGCAGCGATATCGAGTCGCGAGTCGGCAGACTGCAAAGCGAACTGCTTGAGCTCGAAGAACAGCGGGAGCGCCTTCAAGGAGCCGTGCGGGAAGCTGATCGGGATCGCACGAGAGCAAGGCAAATCGACATCTACCAGGAAGAACTCCGCCGCTACGAGGACACTGTGACGACGATTATGTCTCGTGCCGCAGAGTGCGTAGGTGCTGAGCTGGAGGTAGAAACCGTCTCGCTCAGGCTGCAAGCTGAGCGCGATCAGGCCGAACGCGAAGCTGACCTCGCCGCCGAAGCGTACGCATCTGACCGCGGTTCGATCGCCGCGGCCACCGAGGCGATTGAGGCGTTGACTGGTGTGGATGCGTACTGCCCTACCTGCCTTCGACCGATCGGTGCCTCGGAAGTGTCGGCCGCTACGGCCGAGCATGAGCACCGTTTGCACGTAGCGACGGAGGCGAGCGGACTTCACGCTCGCGAACAGGCGGAGCGTCGAACCCGGGGGCGGGCGCTCGCCGAGTTGCTCACTCAGCTCGGCGCTCTCCGCAGGCCAGCTTCGCCGGACCCGTCGATCGACATTGCTACCGCGGAGGTCCAACACGCAGCCGCCCTTCAGGCACTGGAGGCTCACAGCGAGAAGATCGGCGGGGTGCAGTCCCAGCTTCGCCAGCTGACCGGTCAGCTGGCGGAAGACGACCGGATCGCGGAGAGCGACCGAGCCCTTTACCGCGCCTACCGGCGGGAGGCCGTTACGAGCGCCGCGGCGGCGGCCTTCCGCCGGGCAGCGACCGAGCTGACCGAAAGCCTGATCGAGCCGGTTGCCACCGAGATCACGTGGCGGTGGAAGCGTCTGTTCCCGAGTGGTGGGCTAACGCTCCGCTCCGATGGGACGATCGTCCGCGAAGAGCAGGGCGAGGAACTCGGCTGGAGCACGCTCAGCGACGGGGAACGAATCTGGGCGCGGATCATCACGCATCTTCTCGTCATCGCCGCATCCACTCGCCTCCCCTTCGTCTGGTTCGACGAGCCGCTCGAACACCTCGACCCGCAGCTACGTCATGCCGTAGCTGCCACGCTGGCCACGGCCACTGGCGCCGGTGGCGGAAGCCCTAGGCAGCTTCTCGTTACGACGTATGAGCATGCGATCGCCCGTCAGTTGGCTGACGACACCCCCAACGCAACGCTCATCAATGTGCGATCGGGACGACACGAAGCGCCGCAGGACGACCCGGCCACTACCGACACGGCGGTCTCTACGCCCAAGCCTACACGGCCCACCCGCAGAGCGTCATAGGGCCTTGGTTGTTGATGTCCCCTGACGTCACGTCGCTAGTGACGCGGTGGTGGCAATGACCCAGGTCCGAGGACCCGGAGAGCGACGAACCTGCCGCCGGTCGGTCTCTTCACCCGACCCGAGACCATCGTGGTCGATGACGTTCGGTCGATCGCAGGGCCGTTCCATCGCAGCGATGTCTGGTACCGATTGGGGCTTCTACGACTTGAACGCGCCCTTTCGCAATCGGGCCTTCGGTCCCAATCCGGCCCCAGGATGATCCGGGTACTCCCCCTCAAGCAATCGATATGCGGCGCTCACCTTCTCTGGCGGCGTTGACTTGGGTACGCGGGTCAGTCTCGGGATTGCCAGCTTCAAGTCGTCAGACGAACCCGGAAGGCGCAGGGTGGAGAGGATCGCTCGTCCAAGCACCTCGGCGAGCAGCGCTGGGGTCGCGTTGCCGACTTGTCGTACCTGGTCTCGGTAGCTGCCTTCCACGACCCACTCGGCTGGAAGTGACTGCAGGCGGAGGAGCTCTTCGACGGCGAGCGGACGGTTGCTCCAGTGGAAGGGCCCGGTCGATGGGCCTGGCTGGGCCGGGAGGGTCCATGAGGGCATGTCCTTGGCCAGCTTGAGGAGGAAGGACCAGTAGCGGGTGCGGTACCCGAAGAGAGGTCGACCGCCGCCGCGCGAGGTGTGCCAGAGGTAGTTCTCACCCTCCGGTATTGAGGGGAGCAGGTCGGCCCACTTCCCGACGGCGACGGGCGGGTTCGCGACCGAGAGGCGTCCGATAGCGTCCCAGGCGCGCATCGGCGCCTCGTCGTGGGTGGCTGTCGGCCAGGCGAGCTGGCCGCCATCGCGCAGCGCGACGATGATCGCTCGCCGTCGGCGCTGCGGCACCCCGAAGCTGGCAGCGTCGATGACGCGAGGCTCAGGTCGATAGTGGGTCCCCCATCGCCTGTTGATCCGGGCGAGCGATCGCTCGATCTCGGGGAGCGCAGCGATCGCGCCTTGCGCGAAGCCAGTGACGTTCTCCAAAAGGATGACCCTCGGAAGGAAGGTCTCGGCGAGGTCAAGGAACCCGTCGAGGCAGTCGGATCGCTCGTCGTCCAGGCCGATCCGAGAGGTGCGGGACCACTGGGCCGCCTTCGAGAACGGCTGGCATGGAGGCGCACCGGCGAGGAGCGTCAGCTCCCGACGTCGCAGGCCGACATCGGTTGGCCTAAGCGTCTCCGCAACGTCGAGGATGTCGCCGGCGTCAAGGAGCGGCCATTGGTCGTCCCGGTTCGCCTTGAGTGACCGCCTGGCGGTCTCGTCCAGCTCGATGCACCCGACGTGGGTGAAGCCAGCAGCTTCCAATCCCAGGTCGAGGCCTCCCACTCCCGAGAAGCCCGACAGCACGGTTGGGGATGCCTCAACGGGCATTGGCTGCCGCCTTGCACTCGGCAAGCGTCGTTTGCACCTGGTCGGCGGCGACGTTCGCGGGCACGTGCTCCCAGATCCTGAGCACGGTCCATCCCGTGGCATCGAGGGCCGTGATTACCTTGCGGTCGCGCTCCACGTTGTGGTCGAGCTTGGTCAACCAGTAGCTCGAGTTGGCCCTCGGCGAGTTCCCATGCTCGGGGCAGCGGTGCCAGAAGCAGCCGTCGAGGAACACGGCGAGGCCCTGCCGCGGGAAGGCCAGGTCGGCGCGCACCCGGACGTCGCCGGCAGTGATGAGAAGCTGCTTGCGGAACCGGAGCCCTCGGCGGTGAAGCTCCGATCGCACGCGAAGCTCGAGCCTGGTGTCGGACCGACGGTTGCCGCGCATGACGCGACTGACCGCCTCGCTCGATGGCACCGGGTATCCGATGCGAGCACGAGTCTCTGCGTCCTGCGAGCCGACCGGCTCGATGCTGCCATCTTGTGGGCGCCTGGCGCTATGGCCGGACGGGATTGGGACTGCTGCCAGCGTCTCAGCCGGTCTCATGATTCGCTCCCCGCACCCGCTACCGGCGCGAGCTGGACCCACGAGCCGGGCCGAGCGACGAGCGCGATGCCGCCTGGTCGCGACCGAAGACCGGATACGCGCACCTGCTCGCCGGGATGGAGATCCGTGGCCGCATCGAGGCGACGGGGGTCGAGGCCGGTGATGGTGACTGCGCCGAGGCGGGTCCCGCCGGTCGCATCCAGCTCCACGGCCACTGAGCCGACCTGGGCCTGCTGAACGCGCTTGATGGTGCCCTCCAGCACCTCGAGCTGGTCGAGTTCCTTCGTGCCTCCCGCAGCCCAGATCGCCGGGCAGCGCAGGATGTGCGGGCAGTAGCCGCAGGCGCTGTCGGATGGTTGCGCGAGCCGCGACGTCTCGCCTGCGTCCACGGCCGAGTTGAACGCCTCCAGAGCAGCAGTAACGACCTCGCAGGCTTGCTCGATCGCCCCTTCGGCCAGCTCCACAGTGAGCCGAGCGCGCCCCATCGGCCGGATCTCGGCTCCATCTACGGGGACGCCAAGCTGGCGGACCATGGCGGCGTACATGAGAACCTGCAGCCCGTAGCGCCCAAGGGGCTGAACATCCTCAGGGCCGACCGCACCGGACTTGAACTCGACGATGCGTGCACCGTCGGCGGAGCGCACGACGAGATCAGGTGATCCTCGCATCGGAGGGATGCTCGACGTGAGGGGCCGCTCGACCCAGCGCTCGACGTCGGGCGAGCCGGATATCTCCGCCGCCAGCCACCCCGCCTCGATGACGAGGCGCTCCTCGGTCGTCGCGTACCCGGGCCACGACGGGGCCAAGCCGAAGTAGCTCTCGACAAAAGATCTGGCCGCGGCCTGCTCTTCGACGGTCACCTCGTCACGCCATCGCTGCCGGACCGCCACCTCCAGATCGGACGAGCCGAGCCCCGTGCACCCACCAGCAGAGACCCATCCGAGGACCCGGTGTGCTGCGCCTCCGAGACGGGCCGAAGGGTTCGACAGCCACCCACCGACGTGGCGTTGGTGGGTCCGGCTCAGGTGCACAGCCAGCCCGCATCGGCGGATCGCCGCCATCAGGGTGGGGCTCACCTCGGTGAGCCGCTCTGTGTCAGGCATCGCCGATGGAGTCCAGAGCGATCAGGGCCTGGCCCGGCGTGCGGATGAGATTGAACCATGAGCAGAAGCGGACATCGGCTTGCGCCGCCTCGGCGTGGGCCACGACGCGGGCCAGGGTCGGGCCCCGACGCGCCTCGCTCGTCGCTTCGAGGGGGTGGACGACAACGCAGACCCGGTTGTCCCGGTCGCTGCGAAGGACGGGCCGCTCGGCGAGCAGGTCGTCGCGCCAGTGCGGCACTCCCGCAGCGAACGCTCGCGCGGCCTGCTCGGCATGCTCAGACCAGCGGAGCGGAGCGAAGGCTCGGCCGAGAAGCAGCTCCGCCAGGTCGCACGCCAGGCGCCAGTCGAGGAGCGGGTGCAGCCTGCTGTTGGACCAGTCCTGCAAGCAGGCGTAGCACGACCCTCGGCACGGCTGGCCGTCGGGTCCGACGTGCTGGCCGTACGCGGCGGTGCGCTCCTCGACTGCGTCCACCAGCTCCTGTAGGCGACGTTCGCTCGCCTTGAAGTAGCGGGCGTAGCCGGCGCCGTTGAGCAGCGTGTCGGTGAGGTAGATCTCGCCGCTGATGCCCATCGGCGTCGGGAGCGGGCTGAAGCCCGCGGTCAGCTCCTCGGGCGCGGCCTCCAACACCCGCCAGGCCGCCTCCCGGAAGAGGTAGGCCGCGGAGAGCCATGCTGATCGGGCTTCGATCCTTCCGGGGTACAGGTCGACCTCGGGCGGCAGGTCGATGGGGCTGAGGAGCAGGGCGTCGGTCACCTTGCGGCTGCCGATGGCGGCCGACTCGAACTGCTGGTCGAGTGGAGGCACCCACGGCGTTGGGGAGTAGCCCTGGGCGGTGTCGAAAGCTCCTTGGACCAGCAGCCCCTCCCAGTCCCTACGTCCCGGCGGGACGGTGCCGCGGAATGCGAATCCGGCGCCTTCGCTGCCGGTGTTGGCGGCAATGAGCTGGACCTTGCCGCCGCGCGTGGCGAGGTTGCCGGCGGTGGGCCCCGGGGTCGGTGCCGCGCTCTCGTCGAAGGTCATGCGTGCCAGGCCGGAGCCGGAGATCCAGGGGTCGTTGCCGTCGTAGTCCGGGGCCCACCCGTAGATGGTGCGGTAGCCGAGGGGCTCGGCCATCTCGGTCACCACGTAGCGGTCCTCGCCGCACTCGGGGCAGATGATGTCGTCGTCGGAGGGGCTGAGGGTGGTGTACCAGCAGGCGAGGCACGTGCCGAGCCGGCTGCGGTCGCCGAGCGGGTCAGCCACTGGCTGGGGGCGCCCGCCTGCGCCGACCTCGTACTCCACGACCCCGACGGGGATGTGGCGTCGCCCGTCCCGGATGATGCTGCCGCCAGGGGCGAACTCGCCGATCGCGATCTCCGAGTCGCGGTCGATCGTCAGGTCGTCGACGTCACCAAGGTCTCGTGGCTTGTCAAGGTAAAGGTAGCGCTGCCTGGTGGGCATGCCGTACATCGGCAGGAGCCCGTGCTCGGCGAGCTGCTGGGAGAGATCGCGGTGGCCGAGCGCAACGGCGGCGACGTTGCCGACGTCTTGGAGCAGCTGTCCGTCGAGGATGTAGCGGAGTATTCCGTCTGGGTCCTCGACGCTCGTCTCGCGAAGGATTGAGGCGACGATCTCGGTGATGAGGTCGTGGTTGGTGTCGATCCATTGCCCGATCGCCTGGCTCGTGTCGGCCCAGGAGGAGCAGCTGCCGAACGCCCCGTGGCTGCTGTAGCCGCCATCGAATTGCGGATTGTCTGCCCGGTAGGCGAAGAACGCTTCGGCGAGCACGTCGAGCGCGACGACTCGCTGCGCGATGTCGGTGTTGCGAGTGTCGATGTAGGGGGCGCGGGGTGGGTCGCCGGTGATGAGCTCGGGGTGCGTGAAGTAGTGCTGGTCGTGGGTTCGGGTGCCGCGGCAGACGGTGAAGGCGATGGAGAGCGGCGAGCGGCGACGTCCGGCGCGGCCTACGCGCTGCTGGTAGTTGAAGCGCTGGGGCGGCATGTTGGCGAGGGCGACGGCGTTGAGCGACCCGATGTCGACGCCTGCCTCCATCGTGGTCGTGACGCTGAGGACATCGATTCCCTCGGTCCGCTCGATCTTCTCGTACAGCTCTGGGGAGTCGACGGCCGATGCGTGGATGCCCCGGAAGCGGGCTTGGCGATCGGCGCCCTCGGCTGCGCCGATCTGCCCGGTGAGCTCGGCTGCGTTGAGGCGGAACACACGCTCGTTGGCGGTCGCTAGGTGTCGGTAGTAGTCGGTCTCGAAGAACTCGGAGTCGTCGGGGCGGAATGGCTCCGGGGCTCGCAGCGGCGCAAAGCAGGCGGTGCAGATGCCGGCGGAGGGGTGTAGGTGGACGCGGAGGCATCGGCTGCACGGCCAGATCCACAGCTCGCCCTCGCCGGCATACCCGGTCGCGAGCCAAGGCGCTGATGGCTGCGGAAGCGGAGACGGACGCAGCAGGCGCACCTGATGGGGGTGGAAGAGCCAGTCGCTGGTCGGCGTGCCGACCGCGTTCGCGACGTCTTGGATCAGGTCGTCGAGCACGAGGCCGCGGGCGTCGGCGATGGTCTTGAGGAAGGACCGCAGATGCGCGCCGGGCGAGGTCGATGGGTCTCGCTCGGCCTCGGGGAAGCGCAGGCGAAGGCACAAGATGCGCAGCGCGGAGTGGGCGACCTCGGCGAAGATGTCCTGGTCGAGCCCCGAGAGCTGCGCGGGTGGGAGGTCGGCGCGAAGCGGCGCGACCATGGCGAGGACCAGGGACTCAATGTCGCGACCCACCCCGCTGAACAGGTTCGAGAGCACCGCGGCGGTGAGGGTGCCTCGGATGAGGGTGCGGAAGTCGTTGAGGTTCTCGGGAACCGGCGCTCGCCGCGTCATTCGGGTCCCGTCCGAGGAGTACAGCTCGTGCCAGTGGCGGCCGTCAGCCGCCTCAAACAGCGAGGGTCCGGGGCCGCCGGGGTTGAGCCCGAGGGTGGCGAGACCGAGCTCTACCCGGTCGATGAGCTGCTCGACCGTAGGGGCTTCGAGCTCCCACTGGCCGGCGTGGATGAGCGCCTTGTCGGCGTCGGTCCGGAGGTGCTGGGGACGTGCGAGGGCGTCGGCGAGGGCCGGCATCTGCTCGCGCAGCTGCCCGTAGGCGACGACCGCCTCCTCCGACGTGTCCCCCGCTACGGCTCGCTCGGCCATTGCGAGGTCGGCGCGCTCGTCAAGGGCTGCAACGAGCTCCGCTCGCAGGATGTCTTGGAAGTGGTTCCGGGCGAGATCCGGGCCGATGCGCGCCGCGTCCTGCCGGCTGTCGCTGAAGACAACCAGTCGGCGCTGGTCGGCGGGGAGCTGGCTGAGCACGGCGCCGGAGAGGATCTGGGTGACGCGTGAGAAGCCAAGGCCCATGGTCCGGATCGGCGAGCGTTTGCCGGCGGGGTCTGTCGGCGGCAGGCGGCGACGGTTTCGGTAGGGGAAGCGGACCTCGTCGCAGCCCGGGCAGTGCAGAGGGAGCCCCTGGACCCGCTCGAGGGTGGCGGGGTCGCCGCCGGTGATGTCGAGGGCCCAGCCGGTGCTGCCTTGGGGGAGCCGCCGGATCATGCCGGTCTGTGGGGTCAGGTCCGCCCGCTTGAAGGCGAAGGTGAGGCCGCCCCACGTGCGGTCGCGGCGCACCGGCTGTCGGGCAGCCGGGGGCTTCGGCCAGTAGACGACGTAGTTGACGGCCGTTCGTTCGGTGACCACCCGGTCGGGCAGGCGCTCCAGGTCGGCGAGGAACGGTACGAGGAAGTCCCGGCCACCTTGGGACTCTGCTGGTCGATAGCCGCCGAGGAGCACCTCGCCGCAGCTTTGGCAGTAGAGAAGCTCAAGGACGCGTCCGCCGCACCCGCAGGTGATCTCGGGTTGGTTGTAGATGCGCCCGACCGTCCGGCCTGCCGAGCGGTGCTCGGGCGACACCTGGTCGCAGTCTGGGTTTGAGCACGCCCACAGGCCCGGCAGCACGTTGAAGAGAAGGTGCAGTCGGAGGCGCACCTGGTCCCCTTCGGCGCGCTCAAGAAGCGCGTAGAGGTCGTGCGCCCGCTGGCGCCGCTCGTCGGCGGAGAGGTCGGGGAACAGGCCCTCCTCCAAAAGCCAGAGAGGAAGGGCGCGCGGTCGCCCGTCGGCCACCGGCACCTCGCGGAGGGTCGCGTCGAATCGCTCGGCGATTGACCGGATGGAATCCGTCACATCGCCTCGCCGGACGGTCTCGCTGGCGTCGGTCGAGGAGCGGGCGGACGTCACCTCGCCCTCGGTGAGCTGCAGCTCCTCTCGGGCCCCTCTCGTCGCGATCGGCGCAGCGTCGACCCGGCGGAATGGTTGCTCCGAGGCGAAGAACGCTCGGAGGTAGTCATCGCCCTCGTCTCCGAGCGATGCCGTCGGTGCGATCACCCGCAGCTTGTCGGGGTGTTGGTGCAGCCCGAGCTTTCGCAGTAGCCGCCGGATGAGGTAGGCGACCTCGGTTCCCGGGGTTCCTCGGTACATGTGCAGCTCGTCGATGACGAGCGTGAAGACGCTCGACGGCTGGGCCAGCCACTCCTCGGTCCTCGCCCATATCTCGGACTCCTCGTCTCGGCCGAGCATGATGCTCAGCATCGAGAAGTTCGTGATGAGGATGTCCGGCGGCGCGTCCTGCATGTCCCAGCGGCTCCGCATCTCCGCCGACCCTGAGGCGTCGACCCTCGGGATGACGAATCGGGCGTCACGGTCCACCCGGCCGTCGGCGTCGGAGGCGAGCAGCCGCTCCACGGCGAGCCATTCCCGTTCGGCCCGACGCAGCTGCTCGCGCAGCGCTTGCCGTTTGTAGGGCTTCTCGTCCTTCTTGCCTGCCACCGGGGTACGTCCCGTGTACTGGCCGAAGTAGAAGCGGTTCCCGCCGAGGTGCCGGTCGAACCACGAGCGGGCCGTGTCACCGTCGAGGTAGCGCCTCAAGCGGACGAGTTGGTCCTCGACCAGCGCGTTCATGGGGAACAGGACGAGGGCCCGCACCGCTGCGGGGCGGTGGCCGGCGGGGTTTCGCTGAGGGATGCGTCGCGGCCCGTGAGCCCACCACCTGCCACCCTCCGCGTCCTGGGGGCGCGCCGCCCACCCCTGGGCCTCGGCAGCGAGCCGACTCAGGATGGGGAGCAGGAAGGCTTCGGTCTTTCCCGAGCCCGTTCCTGAGGTGAGCGCGACGTGCTCGTTGCGGCCGAAGGATGCGGCCAGAGCCTCCTCTTGGTGGGCGAAGAGGCGTCGAGGGCGTGGCACGCCGTCGAGCATCACCTCCTCGATCAGCTCAGCGAGGATTGGCGGCGCCCCGGCCAGCTCAAGCGAGCCCGCTGGAGTGCGGACCGTGCCGTCGTGATCACCTGCCAGCGGGTATTGGGGGAGCAGCTCGATGAACGGCTCTCCGAAAACGATGCCTTGGCGGCGCAGCAGCGCCGCCCGCTCCGCCATGAGCCCACGATCGGCGAGGCGGTACGCGGTGTCGTAGTAGCGCAGAAGCTCGTCGCGGATCCCGGAGATGATCGCGTCTGGCGTGGGCATCAGCTCACCTTCTCGGTCGTGGATGCGCGCTGGGTCTTGTAGCCGAGCGTCAGCCGGATTCGGTTGTAGGTGGTGCCAAGCACGCCTCGATACTCATCCAGATAGTGGCCGTCGGCACGGTCGACGTGGCGGATTGGCAGGAGCCCCGTGCACATCACCGCCGCCCTCGCCCACATGGTGGGCAGCTGCGCTCGGGCGTCGCAAAAGAGGCTTTGGCTCTCCGGCGACCACGAGAGCGGGTTCGGAGCGCCGATCGTTGAACCCCTGGCGCGGTTGATCTCTGCGTGCACTGCGATCCAGCGGTCGACGTTGTGGAGCCCACCTTCGTCATCGACGTAGAGGTACCTGCGCAGGCCGTAGGACATCTGCTCGTAGCACCCCGGCATCCAGTTGCCGAAGCGGACCTCGCACGGCTCGAAGCGGAGCGTCGCCACGTTCAGCCGCTTGGCCTGGATGCCTGAGGACGTGTACTCGCGCGTTCCTGCCGCCACGGCCGTCTCAAGCGGGACCAGCGCGTCCTTGTATTCAAGCCTGACCGTGGTCTTCGGCTCTGCGCCGATGGCGTGGCCGGCCGTGGTGAGCGCTGCTATGGAGGACACACCAACGAACACTGCGGTGGGCGACGCTGATCCCTGCGGCACTAGCGTCAGCGCTCGGATGTCTCCAACCTCCTGCAGGCGATTGAGCAGCGACATCGTCTTTGGGCTTCGAGCGCCGAGCAGGACCGCGTTGCCACCGGCTCCCTCCACGAAGCCGAGCACTGGTGGGGCGACCCACCAGCGTCCGCTGTGGACCCAGTCGACCTCGATGTGACCGGACAGCTCCAGCTCGTGAAGCAGCTGCGGGGGGCGGGCCAACGGGCCGAGCACGGAGCGGCAGGCCGCTTCGAAGCTGTGGCGGCTGCCGCCGCCCTTGAGGCTGCACCACTCAAGGATCAGATCCGCTCCCTCGGTCGCGGTCATGGCGTCGCCTTGACGGATCGCGCGTACTCGGCCCAGTCTTGGCTCGCTGCGACGGAGTCGTCGGGATGTCCGTCCCGCAAGACCGTTGGCGCGGTGCCGATCTCGGAGACGACGTCGAGGGCGAGAGATGAGCCGGCGGCTGTCTCCTCTGCTTCTTGCCCCGGATCGGTCACTCGCTGGACCCGGGTCACCGACCAGGCCGAGGCTGGGTGCTCTTGCACGGCCATCCAGCGGATCGGATGGATGGGACGGCGACCGCCCGAGTACGAGGAGCCTTGCGCTGGCTCGAACACGAGCTGGGGCAGCCCGGCATCCACCGCCCATGCCCCCATGTGCGCTGAGCACTCGGCCGCGTGGCCGGGCAGGCCGAGGGCCACCATGCGGGCGCCGATCGGCGCCAGCACCGCGGGATCGTAAGCCGCTGTCGGTCGGCGAGCCGCGCCAATGAACACGGGCTCTCCTTCGCCCCCGCCGACGGGTGCGAAGGCTCCGAGCCTGGTTCTGCCAACGCTCTCTGCAACGATTGGAAGCTCGTCGAAGGTGTGCAGCTCGAAGGTGAGTCGGTAGGGGCCCACATCGATCTGATGGTGACCCCTCCCGAGATTCAGGCTCGTCAGGTCGATGGTTGAGGCATCCCCGAGGGCGGCATCGAGAGGGTCGCCGTCCAGGCGCAGAGGCATCTCGGTGTCGTCGCTCGGCACGATGACGGCTGGGGGTCCGCCAACGAGATAGCTCCGCCGTGCGACCTCCAGGCCGCCGACGAGTCGTGGGACGGCCTGCCAGGCCTTGCGGATCGGCAGTCCGAGCGCGTCCAGGTTGTTGCCCGACGCGAGAGGGCTCGGACCGTACAGCTGCCAGCCTTCCGGCACACCGTCGATCGACGTGAGCCCGAAGCCGTCCAGCAGTCGGCGCAAGCGAGCGGCGGCAGTGTCGGCGACGAGGAGATACACGGTCTCGCCTGCCTCGGCATCGTCTATCGAGCACCACATCGACCAGTCCCGGGCCGCGAGGGCGACGACGTCGCTTGGTCGATAGACGAGGGTGACGTCGCTGCCTGCTACGACGCTGACGCCGTTGTCGAGAGCTGTCGCATCGACTGGGATCGGCGTTGGATAGGGCTCGCCCTCCTCGAGCGGGCCAATCATCTGCCCGTCGACCTCAAGGGTTTGGGACTCCCACAACCCCACCGAGGCCGGCGCTATGGCGGCGAACCGCAATCGGCGGTCCGCCCAGTCGTCGAGGGTGACGACGAGGCGTGCCTCGCGCTCCAGGCCACGAGCGCCGGTGGCATCGACCTCGTCGAGCAGACGATCGAGCAGCATGTATTGGAGGCTGTCGCTCGCCTCCCTTCGGGTCCCGTGGAGGATGTCCCACAATCGACCGGACACCCTTCGCTGTGCCGCCCACTGCCGGAGACGTCTCAGGAGGTCGGCGCCTGCCGTCGCCGGGTCGGTGACCTCCAGGTCGCCCGGCCCGACCTGGCCAAGGGATCGGAGGAAGGCGTCGATGTCTCTGGAGTCCTCGCGCCGCAAAAGGACCTGGGTGTAGGGATGGCCGATGACGCACCGGGGCCCGGCGTGGGGGATGCGACGCCATGAGGGCAGGCCCCGCTTCCCCTCGTTGACATCGGTCAGCCAGCTGGCGAGGTCGACCCACCACTTGTAGAGCGATTCCTCGTAGTCGACTTGGGTGAGAACGGTGGTGAGGCCCAAGGCCTCGGAGAACGGTGGGTAGAAGGCGAGGCTTCCTCGCTCGGTCTCCCTGGCAACGACCAGCACTGAAAGGGCGAGCACGGCCAGCCACGGGGGCGCCTCGTCAGGGTCGGACCGTGAGCGCCACTCGTCGCCCTGTCGACGCAGCCAGCGCAGAGACGGGGCGCCCTGCACCTCCTCTCGGATGGCTGCGATCAGGTCGTCAGCAGGGCTGTCGAGCCCCAGGGCCTGCTCAGCGTTGAGCCTGTCCAGCTCGCCATCGTCAATTCGCAGATAGACGCGCTCAAGGGGTCGACGGGAGAAGAACCAGGTCAGCAGCGTCTCATTCCACTCCCCGATCAGCATGCCTACCGGCCCGGCAGCGTGCTGATCGTGTCTCCCATGGAGCAGATGCTAGATGCGGTGCCTTCGGCGCGCCGTGGAGCAAAGGCTCGTCAAACGGTCATGACCAGGGCGAAGTCGGGGCCCGCTCCCGTCCGGCGGGATTGCCGGGGGCCACTGCGAGTCAGTGAGATTCGACCGGATTCTTCCACGAGGGCTGTCCTTGCCATGCTCGGCGCCCCGGGGGTCCCGGCGCGGGCCCCACGAATGCGGAGCGCGCCCGGCCGTCTGATGCTGGGCGCCGCGGTGCCGGAGCGTGCGGGTCATGGCCGTCGTTCCCCGATGGCCTGGCGGCCCGGCTCGGGTTCGACGGTGCCGACGGAGGGGCCGGTTCGAAGTGGGGTGACCGGCGGCGGGCCGGTCGGGCTGTTGGTGTCGTCGCGGTCGCGTCCGGCCATCCAGGCCCGCAGGCTGGTGGCGGTGAGCTGCGCCGCCCGTCGACCAGGGACCTGTTGGAGAACACCGGCGCGGACGAGATCCATGAGGGCTCTCGCGCTCTCACCGGTGAAGCGGGCGACTTCGGCCAGCGGTACGGCGGCGACCGGTTGGACGGCGCGGCGTTTGGCCTCGTGGTGGGCGATCCAGTACGCCTTGACGGAGGTGCGGGTAACAAAGCGCAGGCCGCTGCTGTCGGTTTCGGGGTCGACGTCGAGGTCGCCTCGCTGGACCAGGAGGCGGACGGTGCTCGCCGCCAGGTGGAGCTGAACGGCGGCGGCGGGGAGCTTCATGGACCGGCGATGGAGGGCCCGGACCCGTTCGAAATCGGACCGCAGCGTGTCCGCGGCCTCGGGGGTGACCTCGTACATACCGGTGGCGGGATGCTGCTCCATGGCGAGCCCGAGGCGGCGGACGGTGTTGTAGACCTCGTGGTAGCGGACACCGAGTTGCTCGGCCAGGTCGGGCAGCAGGATGTGCTGGGCCAGCCGGTCCCGCTGCGCCCACACCGCGCTGAGCCGGCTGTAGCGGCGGGGGACGCCTTGGGCGTCGGGGGCGACGATGGCCGGTACGGTGCCGTCGGCCATCCACCTGCGGGCGGTGTTGGGGTGGATGTCGAGCTCGGCTGCGACCCGCGCGGCGTCGCAGAGGGGGTCGTCGGGGTTGCCGGGGTCGACCATCCATCCGGCGTTGGTCAAGGTAGCGGTGATGTGCTCGGCGCGGTCCCGGAGCGGATTGTGCTTGCCCCAGTGAGGGTGACGGGTGGTGGGAGTGAGCAGGGTGCCGATGCTGGCGGTGACCTTGTCATCGAGGATGGCCGCCACCTTGATCAGCGGGGCGATCTCGGGGTGGTCAAGGGTGTAGATGCGGCCGAACACGTCGTCGCCGGCCCGGTGGCCCATGAACCGCCGGCGAACCGTGTCCTCAATGCCCTCCTGCCAGGCCAGGTCGGTAGCCAGGCTCTTGCGCAGCAGATGGGACGAGACCCGGAAGCCGAGATCGGCCGTGGAAAGACCTTCAGCGATGGTGGCGTCCTCGAAGGCATGGACGTAGCCCTGTTGACCGGACCGGTTGGCCTCATGCATACCAGGGACCAGCCGGTCGGTCGGGTCGACCTGTCCGGTGACCGGGTCGGCGTGGAAGGCGTCGATGCTGAGGTGGATCAGTTCCAGCATCGTGGCGGGCACAACGAGCATGCGGGAGCCGGCCGCGGTCTTCATCGTCTGCTTGTAGGGGACGGCGACGAGGGTGCCGCGGTCGTCTCGAACGTTGAAGGTGCGCCCACCTTGGCCTTGGGCGGCGAGCAGCGCGGTGTCGCCCAGTTCGATCACGTCGCCGAGGAGGACACCGAAGGCTTCGGAGATGCGCAGGCCCATGATCCGCTGCAGCCAGAAGACGATTTGGTGAACCGGCTGGAGGTGGGCGGCGATGCGGGCGCACTCGGGCAGGGTGAGCGGCCGGGGTTGGCGGGTCGGCCGGCGGGTGCGCGCCGCAGCCGGGTCAGGGGTGGGCGCTTCGAGGCTCTCGGTGGGGTCGAACCCAGCTTGGGCGAGGCCGTTGGCCCGGGCGAAGCCGAGGATCCGGCGCAGCACCCACAGGGCGTCGGCCACGTACCGCTGCGAGAGGCCGATCGGCGTGTGGCGCTTGTTCCGTACCGCGTCGAGCGCGGTCATCGGGACTCGGACGTGGCCTTTAGGGTTGCGGTAGGCGCCGGGCAGTTCGCCGTCGCGCCAGCGGCGCCGCACGGTGGGCAGGCTCATCCCCGACAGTCGGGCCACCTCGGCCAAAGACAGCTCCTCGGACCCGCGATCGGTGCCGGCACTGGCCGCCGAGGTGGCGGGCGTGGCCGGGACGGACCGGGTCTTGGTGGGGTGCTCGCGGCCGACCAGGTTGAGTAGCCAGTCATGTGCCATGTAGTAGGTGACGTCGGCGACGGTGGTGGTGCGGGGCGCGAACCATGGGACGAGGTAGCCGTCGATGATGCGGCGGACCCGCTCCGCCCGGTCGGGGCCGCCCCGGCGGAGGTCTTCGTAGGCGGCGTTCATCCAGGCGTTCGCCACTGAGGCGATGTCGGGCTGGATCTTGGCCGGCTTGGGCGGGGCAGGCTTGGGTCGCCTCGTCGGTTTGTGGGCGCGGAATCGTTCCGCGTCGGGCAGGGGCAGGTTGGTCTGTAGGGCGGTGACGGCTTGGGCCAGCCAGGCTCGGGCGTCGTCCTCGGCCAGGAACGACTCGTAGCGACGGCCCGAGGCGGCGGTCTTGTCGGGAACACTGGCCCACCACCTTCCGCGCTGGAAGCGCAGCCCGCCGGTGAGCGGTCGGGCCATCAGTCCGTTCCCCGCTTGGCCAGCGTGTCCACCGTCAGCTGGCGCAGGAATGCCAGCTGGTCATCCTGGCGGGCGACGAGATCCTCCAGTGCCGCCACTTTGGCGAGGGCGCGGACCAGCTCGACGGCGATCGGCTCGGCCGGCTCCCCCTGCTCCTCAAGCGGTGGCGCCGGACCGTCGGGGTCGACCGGGCGGTACAGGCCGGCGGCGAGGAGGTCGTCGAGGGGGATCGCCCAGCGGTTCTCCCGCAGCCGAGCGTGGGGGAACCGGCCGTTGCGCCGGGCCCGGACGATGGTGTCCTTGCTGCAACCGGCCAGGCGGGCCGCGTCCTGCTGGCTGACGAGCCGCTCGCTCACCGACCCCCCAGACCGCCGCGACCGAGCGCACTCCGAGACGAGGCGTTCGGAAGCAGCTGCATGTTGGACGCCGTCGTCGGAGATGCCCGCTGAACGGCGCCGCCGCCGGGTGCAACGACGCAGACCGGCCGAGGTGTCGGTGCCCGTCGTGTCCGGCGTTCGCATGGCTGTTCGGCCTCCCTCCGGGCTTGTGGTCGTCGGCTCCCCGATGCTCGGGGCCGCTCGACTGGAGGAGGCCACACCTCGGCGGAGGAAGTCAAGGCCTCCGCCAAGAGACCGACCGACGTCCGAACCGGGGCAAGCTGGGCGCCCCCACCGAGCGCCAAGGCCGTCCGACCGAGTCTCATGCCACGATCCCCCGCCGGCCACCGCCGTGCGGTTCTAGGGTGACGGGGCTGAGCCGGAAGACCAAAAAGTCCTCGTGGGCAGTGACCAGGCGGGGCACGCCGGCGGCTCGGGCTTTGCGGACCTGCTCGAGGGCGAAGAACGAGCTGCGGGGCACGAGCCTCTCGTCGCGCAGCCCAGCCAGCAGCGCGACGTTACGTTCGTAGAGCACCAGTCCGGATGCTTCGCCAACCCGGACGAGGGCGCCGGGGAGGTCGACGAGTTGGCCGTTGTGCCACCAGGGCCGCACGGTCATGGCGACGACGCCGTCGGGGCGGAGCAGGCGGGCGCAGCCGCCGAGGATGGTTCCCATGGCGTCGAGGAGGCCGTCGAGGCCGACGTGGGCGAGGTTGGCCGGGTCGGTCGAGTAGCGGTGGTGGCTCTTGGTGATGCCCTGCCCGGGTCGGGCGGTGACCCGGCCGTGGAGTGACGGCCCATACGGCGGGGAGGTGAGCACCAGGGCGACGAGTCCGCGCACGGTGGGGTCGACGACGGTGCCGAGGTGGCGGGCGTCGCCGCAGACGACCTCGCCGTGTCCGGTCGCGCCGTTCGAGCGGGCGTAGGTGAGGTTGGCCGTGGCGAGGTCGGCCCACTCCGGTTCGTACTCGACGCCGAGGGCGTCGCGGCCGAGATGGACCGCCTCGACGAGGGTGGATCCGATCCCGGCCATCGGGTCGAGGACGAGGTCGCCGGGCTTGGTGTAGGTGGCGATGGCCCGCTGGGCGATGGCGGGGAGCATCTTGGCCGGGTGGTGGCCGGAGATCTCCACGTACCGCCCCTTGCGCTGCGAGCGGGCGTTGCGTTGCGCGGTGG
Source organism: Candidatus Dormiibacterota bacterium (assembly GCA_035535055.1). Lineage (GTDB taxonomy): Bacteria > Chloroflexota > Dormibacteria > Dormibacterales > Dormibacteraceae > UBA6019. The sequence continues at coordinate 39,674 of DATLQT010000014.1, forward strand.
GCCAGACCGAGAGGGGAAGGTCAGCGGGCATCGGCGGTCTCCTGGTTCTTGGCGTAGGCGGTGACGTCCTCGTGGGCGACGAGATGGGCGGGCTCGCCGCGCTGGCGGGCGTGGCGGATCTGGGTCATCTGCCAGTACGACGGCCGGGCCGCGAGGTCGCCGTCGCGGATGGCAGCGTGGAGCGCGATGACGTGCTGGCGGTAGGTGAACCCTGCCGCGGTGGCGAGCGCGACGGTGAGCCCGGCCAGGTCGAGGGTGCGGCCCTTCCTTCGGGTGTTCTTGGTGACCACGACGAGATGGCCGCCGGGTCGCAGCACGGCGTGACAGGCGGCGTAGATCTCGGCCATGGCCGTCTCGTAGGCCGGACCGCGGGCGTGGCCGAGGTTGGCCCGGTCCGTCGAGTAGTTGAGGGTGTCGTCCGGGCAGAGGCGCCGGCCGGCCAGCCACGCCCGCTTGTCGATGACCCCGGCGTCGCACGCGTACGGCGGTGAGGTGACGATCAGGTCGACCTGTCCGGCGAGGTCGCCGAGCAGCTCGGGCAGCCGCCGGGCGTCGCCCTGGCGGACCTCGGCGAGGTGCCTGTGGCCGCCGTCGAGCATGTGGTCGAGGTTCTGGGTGGCGAGGGCCACCCAGCGGTCCTCGAGCTCGACACCGACGGCGCGCCGACCCAAGAGGGCGGCCTCGGCGAGGGTGGTGCCGATCCCCGCCAGCGGGTCGAGGACGAGATCGCCGGGGTTCGAGTACTCGGTGACGATGCGCCGGGCGAGCTCGGGGAGCATCTTGCCGGGGTGCGCGGTGCAGGCCGGCAGGTAGCGGTCGGCCCGTTGCCACTGGGCGGTGGTCTGGGCGACCGGCCAGATGGCGAGCGGCACATCGGGTCGGTCGTGTCGGGAGGGACAGCGGGGGGTGGTGGTCGTGGTCATGGGCGGCCCAGGACCGGACAAGCGTCATCTAAAGAACAGGGGGTACGGCCCCTGTATCCAACAAAATCCCTCTCGCGTACGCCGGTTCTTCCGGTCGTCGACGGGGTTCGAGAACCCTCTCTTTGGCCTTGAGGTGGGCTCGGAGATGGAGGTAGGTCCTTCGAGGAAGAGCCCACTCGACCCCGAAGGAGCCACCATGGCACGCCCGCTGCAGACCACCGACGACGAAATCCTCGACGGCCTTACCGCCCGCCCCGAGGTCACCTCCATCGACCTGGCCGGCGCCCTCGGGATCGGCCAGTCCACCGCCGCGAAGCGGCTCGCCGCGCTGGAGGCGGCCGGCTCGGTGCGCCGTACCTCGGGCGGCCGGGAGGCCGGACGGCGAGCCCCGGACCGCTGGTCGGCGGTGGCCACGCCCGAGGTTGCCGCCACCGACGTGACCGGCGGAGAGCCCGGCGACGAGCCCGGCGACGGCGAGCTTCTTCCCGCCGCTGGCGAGGAGACCCCCGAGCCTCTCGCGGCGGCTGGTCGGCTGGGGCGGGGCGAGCTGGGCTCTCTCGTGCGGGACTACCTCGCCGCCCGCCCGGGCGAGTCCTTCGGGCCGGCCGCGCTCGGCAAGGCCTTGGACCGCTCCCAGGGTGCCATCTCGAACTCGCTCGCGACCATGGCGGCGCGTGGCGAGGTGGTCCTCGTGGGTGACAAGCCCCGCCGCTACCGCATCGCCAGCTGACCGATGCTGCGGCCGGTAGCCCGCTACGGGAACCCCGCGGGCGTGGTGGGCGGCCACCAGGATTTGCTCACTGGCACCCATCACAGCCCGCCCGATGTCGGCCACTTCATCACTCCGACTGGCTTGCCGGCATGGTGCGCGCGCTGGTGGCCCGGGCTCGGCCGCTCTGATGAGCAGCTACGTAAAGTACATACGGTGGGATCTCCGCAGACGCTCAGCGAAGCCGACCGACGGCTTGTCGCTGCGTGGGCCGCCGATTGCGCAGAGCGGGTTCTGGGGCTATTTGAGGCCGAGGCTCCAGCTGATGAGCGCCCTCGCGCTGCGATCGCTCGGACCCGGGCGTTCGCCCGGGGAGAGCTGAAGACTGCCGAGGAGATCCGCCGTCGATTCGTAGGTGGCGTCGCTGCCGGTGAGGTGAAGGCTCCCGCGGCAGCTGCCGCCGCCCGATCCGCCGGTCAAGCCGTAGCCATCTGCCATATGGGAGCGCACGCACTCGGCGCCGCCGCGTACGCCGTCAAAGCGACCGCCCTGGCGGCCCCCGACCGACCGGAAGCCGTCAAGGACGAGATCCGCTGGCAGCTCAGCCACATGTCGATAGAAGTCCGGGCCGCGCTGCGAGCCCTCCCGCCCGTCGGCGAGAACCGGTCAGGTCCTCTCGGGCCCGGGCTCCTCGCATCAGGCGAACTCGGCACGATCATCCGTGACCTCCAAGCCGGTCTCGTCCTACCCGACCCTGACTGACCCGAGGCGAGATGACCCGGCTCAGGTCCTGGCGGCGAACGTGAACAGCCGCTGGCCGGGCATCAACGAGGCGGGCTCGCCCGTCAGTCGGTGCGCGCCGACTGACATGAAACCGTCGTCGCTGACGTCGAACGCCTCCTCGCGAAAGCCCGCGTCCTCGAACCAGGACCGGACAGCGGGGGTCAGGTCAGGCGGCATGCGATGCCTGGTCCACAGGACCAGCGCACCGGGCGCGCACAGGCTGGGCAGGGCGGCCACCGTGGCATGGATGTCACTGTCGCTGATGTTGCCGAAGATCCCGCATGCCACCACTATCTGGGCGGGTACCGCTCCCGCACAGGCGTCGGTGATCCCGGCGTCGGCCTGAAGCACCTCGACGCCGTCCAGCCCAGCCGCCTGCGCCGCCTGCCGGGCGACCGCGACGTTGCGCTCGTCCAGCTCGACCAGCCTGGCGCGCACGTCGTTCCGGCGCGGATGCCCGGCCAGGACGCCGATCACGTCCCGGCCCTGCCCGGCGCACAGGCTGATCAGCCGGACGTCCCCGGCGGGGGCACGATCGAGTTCGGTGCGCAGGTGCTCCTGCACGAGTTCCCCCCGCAGCGAGAGCAGGGAGCCTGGATCGTCGTAGTCCCGGTGCCATTCCACCCAGTCGCGCTGCGTCACTGGGGCCAGCCTATGGCCACCGATTCAGCGCGCAATTTCAGCCTTCACGAGCCACGACAACTCGCTCGGCGAGGTGGGGCGTGTCGGCGACAAGCCGCGTACCGCATCGCCGAACCCCGGTAGTCCCGGCCCGCCGGGAGAAGGCATCCCGGCCGGGTGGGACTAGTCGCAGAGGTGGGACCTCGGGTGCAGACAAAGCGCGGGAGTCGAGGTCCCACCCGCGGGACCAGGGCGACGCAAGCGGCGGAACAGAAAAATCTGGCGGCGTCCGAGCCTCGGAGTCCCGCGGCAGGTCCCATCTCTCGGGACGAGCAAGTCCCACCGCGCTGACCTGCACCGACGCGCTCGACTCCGCGGAGAGGTCCCGCATGGGTCCCGCGTGCGGGAGGTCAGTGGGGACAGGCGAAGTGGGAGCGATCCGGGACTGATCCGGGTCCACCTGCGTGGCGCGATGGCGGCCCACCTCAGCAAAGGAGCCGCCCATGTGCCCTCGCCGCATCCTCACCGACTCGCCGTTCGACACCTTGGAGCGGACGTTCGATCTCCTCACGACCGGCCCGCGCCCCCTCGCCCTGGACGGCACCGGCCTCCCTGGTCTGCCCGACCGGCCGGTCCCTCTCGGCGAGCTGAAAGCCCGGCTGCTGCACCCGTCGACGCCGTTCGCCATCCGCGACGCCATCGTCGGCGAGCTCGTCGCCCGAGCCCAGGCCGAAGGCGGCCGCTGGAGCGTCGGCCTGGCCGGGGTGCTGCTACCCGGGCTGCGCCGGGCGGTCTGGGCGCTGACCCAAGCCTGTCCGGACAAGGCCGACGAGATCGAGGCCGAAACTCTCGCCGCGTTCTTGGCCGCCGTGGCCAGGGCCACCCCGGGCCGGGCCCGCCTGGCGTCCTGGCTGTGCTGGCTGGCCCGCACCGGCGCCGCCCGGCTGCTCCGGGCCGAGCTGGCCGAGCGAGCCGGGCCGGGCGCCGAGCCGGTCTCAGCCGCACCACCCCGGCCGTGGGGGCATCCCGACATCGTCCTCGCCCGGGCCGTCGCTGCGGACGTGGTCAGCGCCACCGATGCCGAGCTGATCGCCACCACCCGCCTCGAGGGCGCCAACCTCGCCGCCATCGCCGAGGACCTCGGCCTCGACTACGAGACGTGCCGGATGCGTCGAAGCCGCGCCGA
>DATLQT010000015.1:0-11394 GCA_035535055.1 Candidatus Dormiibacterota bacterium
ACAACCGCTGACAGGGACAGATGGCGCAGACAGCCCCAAGCGGCCGAAGTTCCGTTGATCAGTAGACGACAGGCCCGCGTCTGAAGCGCCTGAGGTGCCTCGCGTAAGATTCGAACGCGTCGAGTCCGCGGGAGAGCTAGAGCTAGACGTTGAGCCGATTCCCCACGACACCACCTTCCGCAGTTACGTCCTTGGCAGGGTGATCCGCCCGCTCGCGGTGACGATCATCATCGTTGGCTATTAGTGGACGACCACGATGATCGCCACTGCTGCCGCCGCCGCGCCCGTGGGCGACCAGCCATTCCATGGCCTGCTCCGTAACCGGGACCCTGGTCAATCCGGCTTCAAACGCGTTATCCATAGAAGTCGCGATATCACGTTCTAGCCCGGACGATCCGTGTTCAAACGGGTTACCGGCAAAAGTGTGGAGATCTCGTTCTAATCTAAGCCGGAAGGGTAGAAGCGGATACTTTTCTCAGATGCCGCTCCTCACTGGTCCGCTGATCGCTCTTGCGACCGGAATAGCTCTCCTGTCAGCAGTGGCTGGCTAGTTGGAGGTGCCGGGGCAATCATCGCGGCTCAGCGGGACTCGGTTGGAACGTCCGATAAAGGCCAATTTCAGGTGTGCGTATGAGTTCGGTCAATAGTCCAGTTCTGCACAACCAGATCGCCCAAATAAGATCAAGTCTGTCGTTCGCGGGGAGCGCCGAAACGAATGCCCCGCCGCTGGACAGCCTGCGCTGGAAAGGACCGGAGATCGCGCGCGCCGCACGCCGGCACAGGGCGTCGAACGTCCGGGTCTTCGGCTCGGTGGCTCGCGGGGATGCGGGACCCGGAAGCGACTATGACTTTGTCGTCGACCTCGACGCGGCGCTGGGCGGTCTGGCGGCGTCTGACCATCTCGATCGCCTCGAGCAGGAGCTGAGGGGCCTTGTCGGCCGCCCCGTTCACGTTGTCACGGCCCGGCACGACTCCGCCTTCGCGCGGCGGGTCAGGCTGGACGCTCAGCCGATCTGAGTTAGAGCGCCGACCGCGGCCCGAGAGAACACCCGATCGCCGCCTCGACGCTGCCGAGGTGATCCCCAGATGACGGCGAAGTGACGGTGCCGGCCGCCCAGAATCGAACTCATGCGGGGGAATACGCGTACGCCGCGACATACCAGGCGTTCACATCCGGACTCCTTCCGGTCCGCCTATGTGGCCGCCGGCGTGGCGATGGCTCGCCTCACCCCGGGCGCGGTGATCATCGACGCAAACCAGCACTTCGCCTCCCTGGTCGGACGGTCAGCCGAAGACCTGGTCGGGGTCGAGCTGCTCGACCTGCTCCACCCTGACGACGCGGCGTCGATGCGCGCGGGCCGCCTTTCCTCATTCGTGTCGGGCGCCATCCGCGCCGAGCTGCGGCTCCTCGCCGGCACCGAGATCGTCCATGGCCGGGCGACGATCAGCATCGCCCGCGAGCCGGGCGACCAGCCGGACAGCCTGGTGCTGACGGTCGAGGACCTGACCGAGAGCAAGCGGCGCGAGGCCGAGCTGGAGCGCCGCCGCCGGCTGGACCCGGAGACCGGCCTGCCCAACGCCGAGCTTCTCTCCAGGCGGCTGGCGGAGGCGATCCGCGGCGCCCGCACCGGTGGCCGGCCGCCGGCCCTCCTGATGGTCGAGTTCGATCGAGCCGCGGCGCTCGGTGAGGAGCCTGGGGCGGCGGTCACCGCCGAGCTCCTGGACCAGGTGACAAGACGCCTCGCCGAGCAGGTCCGGCCGCGCGACTTCGTGGCGCGCACGGGCGCCAACGAGTTCGGGGTGGTCCTTACCGGCGTCGAAGAGGAGAGCCTGGCCGAGGACGTCGGCCGGCGCCTGCTGGCGGGGCTCGAGCCTCACTTCCGGCTCGGCGGGATGGACATCGCGGTGCCGGTCGCGATGGGGGTCGCCAACTACCCGGCGCACGGCCGCGACGCCGACGCCCTGATCCGCCGGGCTCGGCGCGAGATGTACGCCGGTGCCGCCGGAGCTGGCGGCGCGGTGACCGGGGATGACCCGGAGTCGGTGACCGATGAGCTCGAGCAGCGGGTGGCGCTGCTGGAGCCGGTCTCCCTCTTCCAATCGGTTTCGGACCAGGTCCTGAGGCGGATCGCGCGCTACCTCAATGCGCAGACCGCCTCGGCGGGCGAGCAGCTTGCCTGGCCAGGAGGTCCGCCCGCGCTGCGGATCATCCAGGAGGGACTCTGCGAGGTCCGGACGCCGCAGCAGCTGCCCCTGCTCACGCTGGGGCCGGGCGACTTCATCGGAGCCGAGTCGCTGCTTCTCGAGCAACCGGCCGCCGTGCACATGCAGGCGCTCACCGACATGAAGCTGCTGGTCCTGGAGTCGCAGATGCTGGACCGGTTGGCGCCGCCTGGCACCGCCTTCCGTGAAGCGCTGCGAGCCGCCGCCGGCCAGCGGGACCAGCACGTCCGGACCCTGATCGAGCGGCCCCAGGTCCATCGGGATTCCTCCGCCACCAGCATCGCCATCTACTCAGCGAAGGGCGGCTCCGGCCGCACCACCCTGGCCCTCAACGTCGCGGCCGAGCTCGGTCGGCGGCATTCGGGCGAGGTGCTGCTGGTCGACCTCTCGCTTCCCTACAACCATGTCGCCCTTCTCGCCAACCTCTCGCCCTCGACCTGCCTGGCGCGCACCGGCCAGGCCGGTCCCGAGGCGTTCGGGCCGCTGACCTGGAGTGCCGTGCTGCCTCACCCGGCGGGATTCATGGTGCTGCCGGCGACGCTGCGGCCGGAGGAGGCCGAACTGGTGACGCCCGGCCTCGTCGACAGGATGTTGAAGGTGCTCTCGCCGAGCTTCCGGTACATCGTCTTCGACCTCGGCGTGAACCTCGACGACCGGGTCCTGGCGGCGCTCGAGCTGAGCGATGAGCTGGTCCTGATCGCGACGCCGGAGCTGGCATCCATGCACGACACCCGGCAGGTCCTGGACCTCGCGACCAGGGTGCTCCAGGTTCCCGCCGGCCGGATCCACACCGTCCTGAACCACCGGTCGCCGGACTCGGCGCTGACCCGCAAGGTGGTCGAGGAGGTGCTGGGCCGGCCGCTGGTCGCGGAATTTCGCTACGCCGGCCTGGCGCCCGAGATGGCCGGCCTGGAAGGCACCCTACAGGTCAAATCGGGCCGGCGTGACGAATTCAGCCGGAGCGTCAGGCAGCTGGTCGACAGCTTCCCCCCTCTGAGGGCGGCTCAGACGGCTTAGCTTAGCCGGAACTCAGGCCCCTGAACGCAACTTCGGAAGCACCTGCTCGGCCACCATGGAGGCGGTCTGGAGCGGGTCGCTGGCGGTCGGCATGGAGCCGCCACTCAGCATCACGATCAGCTCGGTGAAGCCTTCCTCGTGGTACCGGAGGAGCCCGTCGACAAGGGCCGCCGCGTTGTCACCGGCGGGGACCTGCACCGACCGCCGGATCTCCGAGGGGTCGCGGCCGATCGCTTCGCAGGCCTGGTCCAGCTGCTGTGACGTCTCGACCGCCCGCTGGTGGTCCGCAACTGAGCCGGAGGTGTTCCAAACATCTGCGTGGCGGGCCGTCAGCCGGAGCGTCGAAGGTCCGCTGGCGCCGACCCAGATCGGTGGATGGGGCTTTTGGACCGGCTTGGGGTTGGCCACCGCGTTGCGCATCTTGAAGTAGCGGCCGTCGAAGTCGGTCCGCTCCTGGCTCCAGAGCATCTTTAGGACCTGGAGGCCCTCGGAGAGCAGGCCGACCCGGTGGTCGAGGCCGCTGATGTCGTACATCTCGTGCTCGTTGGCGGCCCAGGCGGCGCCGACGCCGAACTCCAGCCTGCCGCCGGAGAGGTGGTCGACGGTGGTCGCCAGCTTGGCCAGCAGAGCCGGGTTGCGGTAGGTGATGCCGGTCACCATCAGGCCCATCCGGACGCGGTTGGTTGCCGCCGCCATCGCTGCCAGCAGCGCCCAGCCGTCGAAGATGGGCCGGTCGTCACCGATCGGGCCGATGCTGGCGAGGTGGTCCATGGCCCAGCAATGGTCGAAGCCCGCCTCCTCGGCGATCTGCCAGATCGAGCGGTAGGCGTCGATGGGCGCGTCCTGCGAGAGCTTGATGCCGATCCGGAGCGGGTGTGTCATCAAGAAAGGAGCTTACTGATCAGCCCCTAACGGGCGGGACCGGCGGCCCCTGCCGACTGGTCCCCCGAACGTGACACTCGGGGCCCAAGAGAAATTTGCAAAGGAGATAAGCGATGGCAGCCAGCACGCCCGTCCCAACCAGAGAGCCGGTGGTAACAGACTGGGGCCCCTTCAGCCTCGCCGGAAAGAACGCCCTCATCACCGGCGCCGCGATGGGAATTGGCTTCGGCATCGCCAAGCGGTTCATCGAGGCCGGTGCCAACGTGGTGGTCGCCGACCTCGTCGACCCCACCTCGGCCGCCGATAAGCTGGACGCTCCCGGGCGCGCCGTCGGCGTTGCGCTCGACGTCTCCGACGACAACTCCTGCCAGCTGGCCGTCGACCGCTGCGTCAGCGCGTTCGGATCCATTGACATCCTGGTCAACGTCGCCGGCATCTACCCGATGTCGCCGGTTCTCGAGATGACGCCCGCATTCTTCGACAAAGTCATCGCCGTCAACCTCCACGGCCTCGTCTTCATGTCGAAGGCGGTCGCGCTCGCGATGGTGAAGCAGGGCAAGGGCGGCAAGATCGTCAACATCGCCTCCATCGACTCGCTGCACCCGTCATCGGTCGGGCTCGCCGCTTACGACGCGTCGAAGGGGGGCGTGCTGATGTTCACCAAGAACTTCGCCCTCGAGATGGCGCCCCACGGCGTCAACGTCAACGCTCTCGCCCCGGGCGGCATCGCCACCGAGGGCGGCTCAAAGGGCATGACTGGGATGTCCGTGGAGGAGATCGCGGCCTTGGGCGCGGCGTTCATCAAGATGATTCCAGTGGGTCGCATGGGCGAGCCCGACGACATCGCGAAGGTAACGGTCTTCCTGGCCTCGAGCGCGGCGGACTACATGACCGGCGAGCTGGTTGTGGTTGACGGAGGTCGGCTGCTCAGCTGAAGTGAGTAGCGAGAGAGCATGAAGAGCCTGGTCACGGGCGCCCACGTCATCGTCGGCAGCACCGACGCGGGCCCCGACCGGGCCTTTCTGCGGAAGTCCTCGGGCTCGACTCGATCGATGCCGGGGACGGCTGGCTGATCTTCGCGCTGCCTCCGGCGGAGGTCGCCATCCACCCCGGCAAGAACGGGGCTCACGAGCTCTACCTGATGTGTGACGACCTGGACGCGACGCTGGCTGAGCTTCGCCGGCGGGGGGTCGAGGTCAAGTCCGGCATCCAGAACGAGCGATGGGGCCGGCTCGCCACCATCACGCTGCCGGGAGGGAGCGACCTTTCGATCTACCAGCCGCGGCACCAGAGCCCACCGCACCGCTGACGGCGCAGCCGCCGCCTGAGCACTGGCCGGCCAGCCACCGGGTCAGTTCCGGCGACAGCGTGTGGCTGGGCGCCCCCCGGGCCAGGACGACCGTCTCCCCGCGGGTGCAGGCGACACCGTAGTCGCCGGCCAGCGCGTTGATGACGTCGGTGCGCAGCTGCGCCTCCTCGCCGGGGAAGAAGTTACGGTAGGTCGAGAGGTCGATCGCCATGTAATCGGCGTCGAGGTTGCTGGTGATGAGGTAGATGACCGGTCGGTGGGCGAGGTGGGGGAGCAGGAAGTTGGAGGCTGTCACGCTGGCGCCGGGCGGGATGACGTCGAGGCAGCCCTGGATCTCGGCCGCCCGCGCGTCCGAGACATAGGTGGTCACCTCGGCCAGGGGCCTGATCACCGCGAAGCTCAGCACGCTGGTGGCGGCCAGGATGGCGACCGCCGGGGTCAGCGCGACGGCCCGGCGGAGCCGGGTCGCCAGGGGAGCGTGACGGGCGACCCGGGCGGCGGTGTCGATAGCGGCGAAGGCGAGGATCGGCGCCTCGACCAGGGTGTACTGGTAGTGGAACGACCAGAGCGTGGCCTCGGAGGACCAGAAGCGGGCCAGCAGCGAGGGTATCGCCACCAGGAAGAGGGGAGACACCAGCGGGAGGAAGAGCCAGCTGCCGAGAAGCCCGATCCAAACCCGCACCTTCTCGCCCGGCGTGAAGAGCAGCTTGAGACTGGAGAGCGGGTGGGTCAGCACGTGGACCAGCGCACTCCGGGGACCGCTGCCGAGCGCCTGGTAGGTCCAGTGCCGGTAGGGCGTTCCGGCCAGGGCAGGCATCACCACGTCGATGAGCAGAAGAAACCAGCCGACCTGGCACACCAAAAGCACAGTCCCGAGGATCCAGCGCCGCTGGACAACCGCGATGTAGAGGCCGAGCGCCGCAACCGTCAGGGCGACGTCCTCGCGGGTCAGCATGCAGACGACCACCGCCGCGAGGAGAAGGCGGTTGCGGCGTTCCAGGACCGCGTAGAGCGCTACCGCCAGCGCCGGGACCGCGAAGGCGACGTGGTGGAAGTCGTAGATCAGTCCCGCCTGGACGCCCCAGAAGAGCAGGAAGGCGGCCTGGAAGGCGAGCCCCGGGCCTCCTCCTAGCTGCTTGGCGGCCCAGAGGTAGACGGGAATGCCGGCGACCGCGACCAGCAGCGCCTGGGCTACGAGGATCGCGTCCGGCGAGTCCCAGAGCCAGTAGAGCGGAGCGAGGGTGACGAGGATCGGGTGGAAGTGGTCCCCGAGCAGGTTGGGGATGCCCTGGACGGTGTTGTAGATGACCTTGAAGCGGCTGTAGCCCCAGATTGTCTGGTCCTGGTCGCCGAGGTCGAAGGCGTTGCTGGCGAAGTGGTCGTTGCGGTAGACGCAGAGCCAGCCGTAGCCGGCGGTCGCCGCCGCCGTGAGGGCGAGGGCCGCCAGGTCGTACAGCCGCGGGCGGCGAGCTTCCCCCGGTCCGTTCTCCCTAGCATCTATCTCAGCTGACACCCGAGCTACCGTCCCAACCCCTTCTGTCCGGCCTGAGCCTGGTCATGCCCGCCCACAACGAGCGTGACAACCTGGGCTGGCTGCTGCCGCACGTGGCCGAGGTCCTGCCGCGGATGGCGCAGAGCCACGAGGTCATCATCGTCGACGATGGCTCGACGGACGGCACCGGCGATTTCGCCCGGGAGCTTGCCGCAAAGCTCGGCCTGGAGCTGAAAGTCGTCCGCCACGAAACCAGGCTGGGCTACGGCCAGGCGGTCGGCGACGGCCTGCGCGAAGCGAACTTGGAGTACACCGCCTTCACCGACGCGGACGGCCAGCTCGACCCCGCCGACCTCGCGCTGCTGGTACCTCTGCTGAAGGGACACGACCTGGTCGGCGGCTGGCGCACCACCCGCGAGGATCCCGCCTTCCGCTCGGTGATCAGCGGCGTCTTCAACCGGCTGGTCCTGATGGTGTTCGACATCGAGGTGCGCGACGTCAACTGCGCCCTCAAGATCGTCCGCACCGAGCGGCTGCGAAGGTTCAGTCTCGACTCGCGAAGCGCGCTCATCAACGCCGAGCTCTACTGGAAGGTGAAGCAGGGCGGCGGTTCCTTCGCCCAGGTGCCGGTCCCCCATCACCCGCGGCGTATGGGCCGGAGGTCGGGCGGCCGGCTGGTGCCGATCCTGCGCGCCAGCCGGGAGCTCCTCCTGGTCCGGTTCCGCCGCGCTCCCTCAGGCGGGACGCGCGATTGACACCGGCGGCTTGCGGAGCATCGTCCGGCCCGTCCTGATCGGCGTCTTACCGCCGAACCGCCAGTCGACGCGGGGCTGGAAGAACTCCGGGTTGACCCGCCGGCGGTACCGTTCGACGACGCCCAGCACGCTCTCGATCAGCGTCTCCTGCAGCTCGTGGGGCTGGAGGCCGAGGTCGAGCAGGTGCTGGTGCTTGGCGTTGTAGTAGTGGTTCTCCTTCTCCGTTCGCGGATTGGGCAGGTGCTCGATCTCCGCGTCGAGGCCGAGCACGCGACGCGCGCGCTGCACCCGCTCGGCGAGCTCGCCGACGCTGAATTGCTCGGTGAACTGGTTGAAGACCCGGAACTCGCCCTTGTCGGGGCGGTTGTCGATCGCCAGCTCGATGCAGCGGACGGTGTCGCGGATGTCGATGAAGCCGCGCGTCTGTCCGCCCTCGCCGTAGACGGTGAGAGGGTGGCCGATCGCCGCCTGGGCGCAGAAGCGGTTGAGCACGGTACCCCAGATGTCGTCGTAGTCGAAGCGCGTCGATAGATCGGCATGGAGCTCTGTCTCGGGGGTCTGGACGCCGTAGACGACGCCCTGGTTGAGGTCGGTCGCGGTCAGGCCCCAGGCGCGGCAGGTGAACATGATGTTGTGGCTGTCGTGCACCTTCGAGAGGTGGTAGAAGGAGCCCGGCTGCTTGGGATAGGGAAGTCGGTCGCGGCGGCCGTTGTGCTCGATCTCGATGAAGCCTTCCTCGATGTCGATGTTGGGCGTGCCGTACTCGCCCATCGTCCCCAGCTTCACCAGGTGACAGTCGGGGGCTGACTCCCGCATCGCGAAGAGGAGGTTGAGCGTGCCGACCACGTTGTTGACCTGGGTCTCGACGGCGTGGGCGGCGCTGATCATCGAGTAGGGCGCCGACCGCTGCTCGGCGAAGTGAACCACCGCGTCGGGCCGGCTGCGGGTGATGAGCGCGGTCAGGTCGGAAAGGTTGCAGACGTCGATCCGCTCCCAGCCGATCGTCCTGCCGGTCAGCTCCTTCCACCGAGCCAGCCGCCGCGCCATCGACCGTATCGGCACCAGGCTCTGGGTGCCGCAGGCGGCATCCCAGCGGCGCCGGATCAGGTTGTCAACCCCGATCACGTCGTGGCCGCGCGCCGACAGGTGCATCGCGGTCGGCCAGCCGAGATAGCCGTCAGCCCCGAGGACGATGACCCTCATCGGGAAGCGGCCACCCTTAGAGCGGGTCTGTCCGTAGCTGCGAAATGGCGGTAGGTCAGCTCGATTCCCTCCTCGATGCTCGTTCCTGGATGCCAGCCCAGCCAGCGCGCTGCGCGGCTGGGGTCGAGGCTGACGCGCCGCACCTCTCCGTCGCGGGCAGGCTCGTGCACGGCGGCCAGCCGGCGGCCCGAGGCGCTGGTCAATAGCTCGACCACGCGGTTGACGCTGGTCTCGACCCCGGTGCCGACGTTGACGGCGCCCGAACGGCGGCTATCCAGGGCCGCCAGATTGGCCGCCGCGACGTCGCCCACGTAGACGAAATCCCGGGTCTGCTCGCCGTCGCCATTGATGAGGGGTGCCTCACCGGCGGCGAGCCGGGTGCTCGCGATGGCGACCAGGCCGGCCTCACCGGTTCCGTCCTGACGGGGGCCGTAGACGTTGGCGTAACGAAGGGAAAGGGTGCTGATGGCGCTGCCTCGGCGGAAGGTGGACAGGTAGACCTCTTCTCCGAGCTTAGCCGCACCGTAGACGGAGACGGGGGCGGCGGGGGTCCGCTCGCCTGCCGGGAAGGCCTGCCCGTTGCCGTAGATGGTCCCACCAGATGACGCGCTGACCACGCGCCGGGCGCCGGCGGCGACCGCCGCCGCGTAGAGCGCCACTGTGGAGGCGAGGCTGGCCCGGGCATGGGCGCCCGGGTCGCGGCGGGCACGTTGGACGCCGCCCTTGGAGGCCAGGTGGAGGACCGCGTCCGGCCGGAAACGCGCAAGCTCGTCAGCCGCCTGGGGCGAGCCGGCGTCGGCCTCGAGGAAGTCGACCCCCGAAGGCAGCGGGTGCCCGGTGGCGTGGGTCAAATCGTCGATCGCAAGGATCACCCAGCCGGAGGCGTGGAGCAGCTCGACGGTGTGTCCCCCGATGAAGCCGGCCGCCCCGGTCACTGCAACCCGCCGGCGGGTCATTCGCCGCTTCCGGTGATCGAAGGACGGCCCAGCAACAAGTAGGCGGGGATGGAGGCGATCGCCATCGGGAGGGTGGCCAGCACCCGGGAGAGGAGCACGACCACCGCCGCCATCGAGACGTCCACCCCGTAGCGGGCCATCGCCCCGACCGCGACGATGTCGGCCGGGCCAAGCCCGAAGGGAAGCGTCGAGACGATGCCTCCGATCTGGGAGATGGCGTATGTCGCGACCATCTGGGTGATGGCCGAGTGATGGCCCAGCGCGTCCGCCAGGATCCAGAGCTGGAAGCCGCTGAGGGCGTAGATGACGATCGTGGCCGCGCCGGCCGACAGCAGCACGGGAGGCGAGGCCATGATCGCCCGCAGCTCGCCGAGGGCGCGGAGGACCCGCTCACTCGAGCCGCCGATCCAAGGAAGCCGCGAGATGACCCTCTCCAGCCAGCGGTCCGACCGGGATGAGGAACGTGAGAACAGGTATGGCGCCAGCGCCGCTGCCGTCAGCCCCGTAGCCACCAGAGCCCAGCCGGGCAACCCGAAGCGCGGGAAGGCGACCAGTAGCACGGCCACGGCGATCAGCAGTCCGAAGCTGAATGAGCGCTCGAAGACGACGGTAGCGGCGCCTGTGGCCAGGGGAACCTCGTCGTCGCGGCGCCAGAGCCAGGCCCGGACGAAGTCGCCGCTGGCCGCGGGCGTGAGCGCGCTCGAGGTCTGTCCCACGAGTTGCACGGCCAGCATCCGGTGGATCGGCACTCGCTGACCGAGCCGGCGGAGGATCAGGTCGGCTCGCCAGGAGCGAAGGCCGAGGACGGGTAGGTTGAGTGCGAGCACCTCGAGCACGGTCCCGAGCCCGAGCCGCTGGAGCTTGGGGACGATCGCGGCCGGGTGGCTCAGATACACGACCGCGCCGACCATGACGAGGCCCAGCACCATCGCCAGGGCCTGCCCTCTCCGGGCGCGGGCGCGGATGGTTCGCCGGGCGACCGCCATCGCCCGGGCTGTCTCCGTCGCCGCCGCGGGAGCAGAGGTCACGCCTTAACCTCAAGTTTAGGCAGCAACCTGTAGCAAACCTGAAGGCGGCGCTGTCGGCTTTACTCGGTGGCCCGGCCCCGGCTAGACTTCGGCGGCGCAGAGATGGACAGCTTCTACTTCTGGCTCGGCACCTTCACGCCGGCCTGCCTCGTCCTGCTGGTGTTCGCGACTCTACTTCTGGTGCAGGACAAGACGAAGCAGCAGGGGGAACGGTCAGAGCCAGCCGCGGCGGCGGAAAAGGATCACCTGCACGGCGAGTGAGCCGAGCATGGTCCCGACACCGATGGCGAAGGTCCAGTAAGGCGGCTCCATGACCCCGGTGAGGAAGGCGAAGTTCATCCCGTAGAAGCCGGTCAGGAATGACAGAGGCAGGAAGAGGCTGGCGATAATGGTCAGCGTCTTCATCGTCACGTTGAGCCGGTTGGAGACCGTGGACAGGTAGACGTCCATCGCTCCGGTCAGCAGGTCGCGGAGCGAGTCCACCGTCTCGTACTGCCGCAGGATGTGGTCCTGCACATCACGCCAGTAC
>DATLQT010000016.1:0-3323 GCA_035535055.1 Candidatus Dormiibacterota bacterium
CGAGGCCGGCCTGCCGGCAGTGCCGGACATCAGCTTCTACTTCTTCGAACCGGACGGTCGCCTCTGGGCCAGATGGGTCAACGACCACCCCGAGGTGCGGGCGGTTTCACTGTTCTGCGGCGGCAAGAAGATCCATGCCAGTAAACGGGCCCTGCGCGAGACCGTCGACGACATCGCGCTCTTTCACAATGCCGTCCGACCCGATGTCGCCTTCATCCTCGGGGGCGTTCATGCGCCAGATCGCCTCAACTCCTACCGGCAGGCGGCGCCAGGCCGTCGCCTCGTCTTCTGCAACGGGATGGCATATGCGCTCGCACAGCGCAGGCGACTGCTCGGAACACACCCTTTCGCCGCACGCTCCGCTCGTGACTGCTTCCTCCTGAACTGCGCCGAGAACGACCGCGCCTACCACCGGATTCTCCATCAGGCGGAATTGCATCAGATGCAACATGGCGCCGACCCGAATATCGGCGATCTCGCGAACTCAGGAGTGGCGTAGATGCCTTCCAAAGGCGGCCGCCGGAGAGGTTCGACCAACCCGATGGCATCACCGGCCATCGTCAGCGGGGCCCCGATCGAGCGCACAGGCGAGGAATGGGACGCTGCCGGCTTCACCGCCGCGGAGCTGGCCCGCCCGCTTCGGCGAGGGGTCGAGGTCGAGCGATTCAATGACCTCACATCGCGCGAGGATCAGCTCTCGGCTGCCGACGCCGAGGAGCTCTATCGCCTTCGGATCCGCGGGGTGATGGCGCGATTGCGTCAGCTGGCCCATGCGCGAACGCGCCGAGACGAGCAGTCGATCCGGGCCGCGCTCGAGGATCTCGATGCGCGCCTGGCTGAGCTGCGGGGAGTCGAGGAGGCGCGCCGCGGCGCCGGTCTCGCGGTCGGCTATCAGCTCAACGAGCTGGACCAGAGGCAGGCTGCGATCGATCAGCTGCTGGAACTCGCTCGAAGCCGTCCACCCGGTCTGGTGGCCGGGGCCGACCCTCCTCCCGCCCCGCCATCCGGCGCCGTGCAATTGCCGGTGGTCGCCTTCCGCGCCACTCCTGACGACGTGCCGGTGTACATCCTGGCCCCAAGATCGCTGCCGTCCGCGGCTCTCACCCAAAACGTGGAGGCAGTCGCCCATCAGGGCGCCAACCTCCGAGTCGTCCACGATGTGTCCGAAATCCCGCATGAGGGCGAGATGCCAGCGCTGGTTCTCAACTGGGGCGGGAGCGAGTCGCTGCCGGCTGACCTGGTGGCGCTCAACCGGCCGGACGCCGTGCGCATCGCCTCCGACCAGGTGGAGTCGGTGCGCCGCCTGGGGGAGCTGGCACCGAGAACCGTGCTCCGACCGGAGGACCTGCACCTGCTCGGCTCGGATCGCGTGGTGGCAAAGCAACGCCAGGGCGCTCGCGGGAGCGGGAAGGCGGTGATCGCAGCCGATTCGCCCCCGAGCGACCTGGTGCACCACGATCTCTTCCAGGCCCTGGTCGTTGACCGCGATGAATATCGGGTAGGAGTCCTCAACGGCGCTCTGATCTCGGCGTTCGCCAAGCGTGCACCGGCCGGGACGCAGCCCGAGAACCTGCGCCCGGACTGGCACCACGAGCTACTCCAAACCCTCCCCGCCTCCGTTGTCGCCGTGGCGCGCGAAGGCGCCCGCCGCATTGGCCTCGACTACGCCGGGGTCGATGTCGTCGTCGATCGGCAAACAGGGCGCGCCTACTGTCTGGAGGCCAACGCCGCGCCCGGGATGTCCGAGCCGACGCTGCGCAGCCTCTATGCGCACCTGCAGCAGACGCTGCGCCGTCGCCTGGCGAGGGCCAGCTGATGCCGAGCAAGGGCGGCAGCCGGACGAACAACCGGACCGGCTCACCAGCATCCGCGATCGCGCCGGTGGCCGGGCCCGCGGTGCTCGATCCCTCGGAGCCGCCGGCGATCGGCGAGGCCGAACCGATTCGAGCGATCGTCGGCGCAGCGGTACCTGTCGGCCGGCCGGGATCAATGGCGGCCATACGGGAGCCGGCGCCGGTCGCCGGCGCGCAGGAGCTCGTGGAGGATCCGGCCGTTGACACTCCGGAGTGGGCCGAACTCTATGCCCGGTCGGTGGAGCGCCACCGCGATGAGCGCGATCGCATCGACCGCGAGCAGGCCGACTCTCAGCGCCTGTGGGAGGAGTTCCTCGCCGCCCAGGGCTCCGAGGTTCCAGAAGGCGAGCGCTCGCTGGCTGCCAACGACGAACTGCACCGGCAGCTGCTCCAGCTCGCACGGACCTCCGGCGGCGAGTACGAGACGGTGGACGTGATCGGGGATCCCAACCAGACCTTCGGCGTTGAGATTGAGTTCGACGGTGCGGACGCCAGCGCCGTGGCCCGCGCCTTCCACGCCGCCGGTCTTTCTTCCACGCCGACCCTGCAGGGCTACCATTCACGCCACGATCCCGGCAAGTGGGTGGTCGAGCGCGACAGCACGGTCACCGGCGAGGTCGTGAGCCCGGTACTGCAGGACACGCCGCAGACCTGGGCGCAGCTGGAGCGGGCGTGCGCAATCCTGCGCGAGAACGGTGCCCGGGTCACGGCGAGAACGGGCGGCCACGTCCACGTCGGCGCTGACTCCGCTGGCATGGACCACGACGTCGGGCGCTTCCGCCGCGTCGCCAACACCTGTGCCTGGGCTGAGGACTTGATGTACCGCCTGGCAGCATCGACCGGACGCGGTGGCCGGCGCCACCGGGGAGCGGGCAACGGCTATCGCTGGTGTGGGCCGATGGGATCGGGCCAGTTCGAGCAGGCGCAGAGCCTGAGCGAGCTGGCAACTCGTGTGGGCGCGAGCCACGGGGTCGGGCTCAACTACGGCAACATCCTCGACACCAGGCGGACCATCGAGTATCGCTACTTCGACTCCAGCCTGGATCCCGCCCGCCTTCAGGCCAACATCAAGCTTGCCTGCTGGATCACCAAGCGGGCCTCGACGCTGCCCGACTCTGCGATCCCGAGCGAGCGCGTCCGCCTCGGCAGCCACGCCGAAGGTCAGGTGGCGGATTCTGGCGATCGTCTTCTCCGACGGTTCGCCGACCTGGTCTTCGTCCGGCCCCAGGACAAGTTGAAGCTGTACTGGCTGTTCCAGCGCTCCGCGTGGCAGCCGGCAAGGAGGGCCGCCTGATGTACCGACGCGTCAATCCCGACACGCCGCGCGAACTGCCGCTGCGGATGCTGTTCCAGCCGATGGGCGGCGGGCTGTTCCATCGCGCGTGCGAAGCGGACACTTTCCGGGGCCTGGTGGCCGCGATCCTCGATGACCCCGGCTACGAGACGGCGGACGTCGAGACGCGGCTGGTG
>DATLQT010000017.1:0-2146 GCA_035535055.1 Candidatus Dormiibacterota bacterium
CCAAGACCAAGCCCCGGCCTTCGGCCAAGAACCCCGAGCCCTACCGGCCACCGGCCAACCATCCTTGGCGTCGGCGCTTGGTCAGCTCCTCATGACAAAGTCACTGAACCGTTACCGCGACGGAGTCTCGGAACTGCGACACGGTGCCGACTACGTGGTCCTGGACTACGCCGCCGACCATCGCGACCGGGCCCTCCACGAGGCGCGACTGGCTCGGGTCGAGGCCCAGGGCTACGACCTCGTCGGCTCCGGTCCCGGCCTCGCCCTGCTGGAGAAGCGGCCTTGAGGTCCCCGGGTCCAGCGCGCCACCTCGACTAGACTGCCTCCCGAATTGCCTGCGCCGGCGCCTCCACGGACAGTGCTCGTCGACGCCCGCGCCCTCCAGGGTCCCAGCGCGCGAAGGGGCATCGGTCGCTACGCAGCAGGGATCCTCGGCGGATTGAGCGAGCTCGGTTTCGAGTTCTCCGTCCTGGTCGACAGATCGTTGCCCGACCCCGAGCTGCCGAGCGGGGTGAGAGAGGTCTTCTCCACCCGCCGGCGGTGGCACGGGCGGCTCGCCGGATTGGAGGACGCGGTCGCGCTCCGAGAGGACCTCCGCCGGATCCGCCCGGCGATCTTTCACTCCCTCCACCTGACCCTTCCTCGCGGCGCACCCTGCCCCGTGGTGGTGACCGTGCACGACCTCATCCCCTGGGCCTTCGGCGGCTGGCGGATGTTGGGCGAGCGCTTCCGCTATAGCGCTTCCCGCCGCCTTTTGCCGCGGGCCGAACTCGTCGTCGCGGTGTCGGAGTCGACCGCGCGGGACCTGCGCCGGCTGGCGCGGGTCGATGAGGACCGCATCCGCGTGATCCCCGAGGGCCTCGACCGGCGCTTCAGCCCCCGCCCCGGCGCGGCCGAGCGGATCGCGGCCCGCTGGACGCAGGAGCGGCCGTACTTCCTCTTCGTCGGTGCTCTCGACGTGCGCAAGGATCCCCGAGGGCTGCTCACCGCCTGGGCGGTGGCCCGGGCCGCCGGCGCTGACTGCGACCTCCTCATCGCAGGCGAACCCGGTCGTCAGGCGCCGCCCTCGATGGGGTCCGCGCGGATGCTCGGCAAGGTCACCGATGAGGAGCTCGAGGACCTGCTCTCGGCGGCCGCCTGCCTGCTCTTCCCAACGCTCTACGAGGGGTTCGGCCTCCCCGCCCTTGAGGCGATGGGCTGCGGCTGCCCGGTGGTCGCCTACCGCAACTCGAGCCTGCCCGAGGTGATGGGGGACGTCGGAGCGCTGGTCCCCAACCGCGACTCCGCGGCGCTGGGCAAGGCCGCGGCGCGATTGGTGCTCGACCCCAAGGCTCGCCGCGCCGCGGTCGACGGCGGGCTGGCGCGCGCCCGGAAGTTCACCTGGCCGGCGGCCGCCGGGAGGACTGTCGAGGCTTACCAAGGGCTGTTGAGATAATCACCCCGCCTTGAGCAAAGTCACGATCGTCGGCGGTGGTTACGTCGGCCTCACAACCGCCGCCTGCCTCGCCGACCTCGGCAACGAGGTGGTGGTGGTCGACATCGACGAGGCCAAGGTGGCCTCGCTCCAACGCCACCGCGTCCACTTCTTCGAGCCCGGTCTCCAGGAGGTGGTCGAGCGCAATGCGCTGGGCGGTCGGCTGAAGTTCACCACCTCCTTCCAGGAGGCGATCCCGGGCGCCGAGTACGCCTTCTTGGCTGTCGCCACCCCCGAGGGTGAGGGCGGCCAGGCCGACGTCAGCGCGGTCGAGAAGGCGGCGCTCGCGATAGGCGAGTTCATGGACGGCCCGCTGGTGATCGTCAACAAGTCGACCGTCCCGATCGGCACCGGTGACCTGGTCTCCAGCCTCGTGGCGCAGCGAACCCGCCACGAGGCCCGGGTCGCGTCGAACCCCGAGTTCTTGCGCGAGGGCCAGGCGCTGCAGGACTTCATGAACCCCGACCGGGTGGTCATCGGCGCCCACGACCGGGCAGTCGCCGAACAGGTGGCGAGGCTCTACGAGCCGCTCGACGCCCCGATCCTGATCACCGACATCTACACCGCGGAGATGATCAAGTACGCCTCCAACGCCTTCCTCGCGACCCGGATCTCGTTCATCAACGAGATCGCCCGGATCGCCGAGAGGGTGGGAGCCGACGTCAAGGTGGT
>DATLQT010000018.1:0-7767 GCA_035535055.1 Candidatus Dormiibacterota bacterium
TGCTTCGAGCTTGGCCCTTTCGGAAGGCGAGAGTTCGATGACGTATGGAGATCTTCTCGGCACTTGCTCCTCCTTTGGGGCGGGCAAGAGACAGAATAGCTCACGACGGTCGTCTATACGCCATCGTATTTACGACGGAGGGTACTTAGCCGGCTGGACTTTAATCCTTGAAGAAACTCCAAGCTGGCGACCTCTCGGGTTAATCCAACAAAGACCACTGAGGGATGGACCTCCTCGATCAAAGCGAGTGCCACCACGGGGTCGGTGACGAGTGCGACCGCGTAGCCGTCAGCCTCAAGTCGGGCTAGATGGGCCTGATTTGTGCGCATGTCGTCGTCGACAAGAAGCGCGTTGACTCCATGGTGAAGTGCCATATACGACCTCCAATCCCTCTGCACGACAAGGCAGCCATGGGACTGAGGGGGAGCGACCCCCATTCAGAGAGTCGCCGAGAGTGTCCCTGCGCCGGGCTTCTAGCCTACGGCGCTCAAATCGATTGCGGTGGACTTAGCGGCTCTTCTGATCGCCAACTTGCCGAGCGATCAGCCTGGCTTCACGCGTGGACCTCCCTTGGAAGACCCTGGGCTCTCAAGTCTGAGATCACGACGACGTACGTAGCGCTGCCCAGGCGACTGATTCGCCTCTATCGGCCGTTAGCCGATTTGAGGGAGTGACAGTCCGGGATCTTCTGGGCCGAAGCGGCGGTGCCGCCGTGTCTGGCCCACAGCGCGGCCAGGGGATGGTGGAGTACGCCTTTATCCTTGTTTTGATCGCACTCGTAGTGCTAACGCTCCTGGTGGTCACCGGACACCAAGTCTTGAACCTATACTCGAATATCAGCGCCACGCTGCGCTCGGCGAGTATATAGCCGGAGCCGCTAGATCTGACTCTGTCGCAGTCGGGCCGATGGATTTCGACGGCCCGGTGCTCCATTGGCTCCCAGCCTCCGCCTAAGTTCCTACCTTACAGCCGCATGGCCTCATCGAGGCTACCAAGCTTGTCAGGGTCATAGAGCCCGTGGCGGGACCAGTGCTTGATGTCAAGGCAATGAACAGTGCCGATAGCTCAGTCTCCCGCAAGTCTTTCACTTGCCGAGGGTTCAACCGTCTCGTGGCGGTCCTGGGCCAGGAAGCACCACCAGCCCCTATGTCCTCCCAGATGTCCGCGTCGCACCCGATTCGTGCGTGAGCCAAGAAGATCGCTGTGCGACTTGGCGTGAAGCAGCAAACCGCCGCTGCTTGGCGGTACCGGGGACTCCTACCTCTCGAGGAAGGTATCGTATCCGGGGTTCCTGCCTGGACTTGGGCCACCATCGACAACTGGGCTCGTGTCACAGGCCGACTCGGCGGAGTCGCGGAGTTCGTGGTGGAGAAGACCGTCGGTTGTCGTGTCATGGATGGCGCCCAGGTGGAGATCATGGCAGGGGTGGTCGTCCGTCAGGTGTCCGCGCCTTTCCCCAACCAACTACCTGACGGCCGGGTCGAACGGACCGTGCGTTTCATGGCAGCCGCGGACAGTGTCAATGGTATGAACTTCCCCAGGACGCCTATCTAAAGGGGATTGGTGCCCCGGGAACTGATCGTGTTGGCAAGGCGCTGCAAGTAGCAGGCGCGATCCTTGGGGCGATCATCGTCGTCGGTGAGGCCTCCAAAGGCCGACTCCCTCGCTGAGCGGGACGATTCCGGCCCGCGCGATCACGGCCTTGAAGCTGCCTTACCCGAGGCCGACTAGGTAGATCCTCGGGGGCTTAGGCCCACAACTGCTGTCAAAACTGCTGTCAACAAGGCGAGGGGAGAGCACGTCCACAGGCGACGCCATAGAGACATCCGATCGATCCGAATACGAACTTGTGGTGCCGAGGGCGGGAGTCGAACCCGCACGGAGTTGCCCCCAGCGGTTTTTGAGACCGCCGCGTCTGCCATTCCGCCACCTCGGCCCGGGCAAGGAGCAAGACTAGCCGACCGCCATTGACAGGGACCTCCGCGCCGTCGAGAATCCCGGCGACCTCATGGCCCAGCCAACCCCCGGTCTCGGGGCCCCCCCGCCCGCCAAGCGCCGTCGTGGAGGCTGCCTCGGCTGCCTGATCCCCCTGCTGGTGATCATCCTGCTGCTGGGTGGCGCCTTTTACTTCCTGGTCGTCCAGGCCGCCGCCGCCGTCTCGGTGCCCGCGCAGCTGGTGGTGCTCAACCCGAACACCACCCTCACCCACTCCGGGAGCGCCCAGCCGGGCAAGTCGGGCGCCCTGGTCAACGCAGGGGACTCGATCCGCAACGACGCCAACGGCCGGTCCCTGATCCAGTTCCAGGACGGCAGCATCACGCGGCTGGCGCCGAGTAGCCAGGTCACCCTCCAGTCGGCCGACTTCGACCAGCAGGGCCGCCTCCACAACGTATCGATCGTCCAGGAGGCGGGCCGGTCGTTCAGCACCGTCCAGAAGCTGGTCGCCGGCAATGCACATTTCTCGGTCGCCGGCCACGCGGCCAATGCCAGCGTGCGCGGCACCAGGTTCGAGATCATCCAGAACCCCGACGGCAGCTTCCTGCTCAAGGTCTACGTCGGCCTGGTCGCGCTCAACGGGTCCAACGGCAGCACGGTCAGCGTGCCCGCCGGTCAGCAGGCGGGCGCCAGCGCGGGAGGCGCCGTCTCTAAGCCGGTGCCGATCGTTGCCGACCCGTCCGACCCCTTCACGCTCTGGATCAGCTCGGAGGAGGCCGCCAAGGCCGCCGGCCAGCCGGCGACCGCCCAGACCAGCTTCGACCAGGCCGCGATCGCCACCGGCCAGACCAGCACCCAGCCCGAGTACGACACCGCTGGAGGTGAGGTAATCGGCGAACTCGCCTACCCGGGCAGCAACATGGAGCTCGACGTCACCGACCCCAACGGCACCGTCCACGCCGCCAGCGGCGGCACCCATGGCCCGAACGGCAAACTGGTGGTGGTCGACATCCCCTACGGGCCCGGCGGAGCCTACAAGGTCAGCGTCAAGGGGCTCGATGTCAATCCGGCGGAGCACTTCGCGGTGACGCTGATCACCAAGTTCGCCTGCGCGGCCAACCAGGTCGTCGCGGGCGGCTTCGTGCGGAATGTGCTGAGCGCCAACCAAACCCGCGACGCCCTCGTCCAGGCGGGTGGGATCCAGGTCAGCGTCAGCTTCCGGGGAGCTTCAGCCGGCGGCGCCAACCTCGGCGGCTCGGGCAGCTTCGCCGGCACCTCGATCGCCGCGGGTGCCCTCGTCTACGCGGCCGGCGGTGGCAACGTCGGGGTCATCCTGACCGAGGCGACGGTCGACGGCATCAACGTCAGGGGACAGATCACGGGGGCGATGGCCCAGGCTACCGGCCACAACCTCAGCTCTCTCAACATCGGCTACGAGGTCGATCGGATCTACACCTGCTCGTCGGGGACCGACGACTTCCTGGTCATCGAGGGCAGGCCGCCCGCCGGAGGCTGAGCCTCTAAGCTCGAACTCGGCGTCGGCGTGGCGGAACGGTAGACGCGACAGCCTTAGGAGCTGTTGGGGAGACCCGTGGAGGTTCGACTCCTCTCGCCGACACCAGCCAGGCGGGCGATGCCATCGGCGATCGCCGGCCACTCCCAGGGCGGCATCTCGTGGCCGACGTCCTTCATGACCAGCAGCTCGGCGCCCGGGACGGCGGCGGCGATCAGCTCACCGTTGGCGAAGGGAATCAGCGGGTCGGCGTCGCCGTGGACCACCAGGACCGGGATCCGGAGCCCGGCCAGCGCAGGGCGCCGCGACGGCGCGCCGACGATGGCGTTGAACTGGCGAGCGGAACCCTCCGGGTACCAGGAGCGGTCGATCGCCCTGGCGGCTCGCGCCTGCGCGCGCTCCTCCTCGAAGCTGGGGCCCCAGGTGACCCGGGTCGTCTCGACCGTCTGCCGGATCCGCTCCTCGCGCGTCGCCGGCGGCGGCAGCACCAGCCGCAGGGCGACCTCCGGGTCAGCCTGGACGGAGTCCTCGCCGCCGAGGTTGGACATCACGATGCTGAGCGTCAGCACCTTTTCCGGATGCTCGACGGCAACCAGCTGGGCGATCATGCCCCCCATCGAGGCGCCGGCCACGTGCGCGGCCCGGATCCCGAGCGCCTCGAGGAGGCCGGCGGCGTCGCCAGCCATGTCACCGAGGGTGTAGGCGCTGCCGTCCTCGATCTTGGTCGAGAGCCCGATATCCCGGTTGTCGTAGCGGATGACCTGGAAGCCGCGCTCGGCGATCTGCTCGCAGAGCCCGTCGCTCCATCCCAGCATCTGGGAGCCGAGGCCGCTGATCAGCAGCACGGCGGGCAGCGAGCGGTCGCCGAAGACCTCGTACTCGAGCTCCAACGCACCCACCCGGGCACACCCCGACTCAGGCACTCGCAGTCCTGGCGCGCTCGCGGTCGCGAATGGAGGAGACGTAGGCCGAGGCTGCCACCGCGGCGGTGGTGCCGTCGCCGACGGCCGTCGCGATCTGCTTGGTCAGCTGGGCGCGAACGTCACCGACCGCCCAGAGCCCCTCGACCGAGGTGGACATGTCCGGCTTGGTGAGGATGTAGCCGGCCGCGTCGTGGTCGACGTGCACCTTCAGGATGTCCGAGTTGGGCGTGAAGCCGACGAAGATGAAGACCCCGCCGACCGGCAGCTCGTAGGCCTCCCCGTCCCTCTCGTAGCGGATCGAGGAGACCTTGCCGTCCCCGGCTATCTCGTTCACCTTCGCGTTCAGCACGAAGTCGATCTTCTTGTTCGCCCGCGCCCGGTCCTGGAGGATGGGCTGGGCTCGAAACTCGTCACGCCGGTGGATGATGTGCACCTTGCTGGCGTAGCGGGTCAGGAAGTCGCCCTCCTCGAGCGCGGCGTCGCCGCCGCCCACCACCGCCAGCACCTCGTTCTTGAAGAAGGCGCCGTCGCAGACCGCGCAGTAGGAGACGCCGCGACCCGCCAGCTCCTCCTCGCCCGGGACGTCCAACTTCCGCGGCAGGCCGCCGGCGGCCATGATCAGAGCCGGGGCTCTCAGCTGTCCGCCGGAGTCGAGCGTCACGACCTTCTCGTCACCATCCACCTCGATCGAGGTGACCGGCTCGTACTCGCGGGCGTCGAGCCCGAACTTGCGGGCGTGCTCGCTCATCTTCAGAGCCAGCTCGGGGCCGAGGATCGATTCGATCCCCGGATAGTCCTCGATCAGCTCGGTGTTGTGGAGCTGCCCGCCGAGCGGCCCGCGGTCGACCAGCACCGTGCGGAGGTCCATCCGGGCGGCGTAGAGCCCGGCGGCCAGGCCGGCCGGACCGCCGCCGACGATGATGACGTCAAAGTTCTCGATCACGCCACTAGAACCAACTCAATGCCGCGGCTTATTCAGGCCGGTTGGCAGCCAGCCGGCTTTAGCCGTACTTGAACTGGACCCCGAAGCCGCCGCGAGGGGTCTGGCAGTCGATGTTGCCGAAGGGGCAGCCGATCGCGCAGGCGCCGCACTCGATGCAGTTCTCGTAGCTGACCAGGATCTTGGCCGAGGCCGGCTCCCAGACGTAGACGCCGGCCGGGCAGAAGTGGGTGCAGTACTTACCGGTGCACTTCTCGCCGCAGACCGAGCCGTCCACGACCTTGATGTGCGGGTTGCCCTCGTCCTTCTTGTTGCGGACGGTGAACAGCTTGTCCTCGAGCTTCTCCATAGGGCTGTTTCGAATTCTACCGGCCGGTCGGGCGCAGGCATCCCGAAGGTGCGTCGTTGAGCAGTCAGGCCGGCACTCTGGCGGCGGGCGGCATCCGGGTGGCACCCTCGTTACCGCGCGCCCTGGCCTGAAAAAGGGCGATCCGCTCTCGCTCTTCGAGCGTTAAGGCATGCGCTCGGTTCGGTCTCGGAAGGGAGGGTGTTCCAGGTTGTTTGCCAGCACGCGTAGCCGTGTGTCGGTCGGCGTCGTCCTCCTGCTGGTCGTCGCCAGCTTTGGGGCCTACATCTACCTGAATCGCTCCACGCCCGCCGGCGCCTCGGCCACCGCCACCCTCACCGTCTACACCGGCACCGCCCAGGTCCAGCACTCCGGCGGCAGCTTCGTCAGCGCCAGCAGCGGCGCCGCCCTCAACGGCGGCGACACCGTGCGCACCGGGGCCACCGCCGAGGCCGGCATCACCTTCGGCGACGGCTCGGTCACCCGCCTCGACTCCAACACGACCCTCACCGTCAGCAGCGCCACCAAGGTCGGGGCCGGCTACCACACCTCGCTTGCTCAATCAGCGGGCAAGACCTGGAGCAACGTCGTCCGCCTCGTCGGCGGCGGCACCTTCACCGTCACCGGCCCGAACAACTCGACCGCCGAGGTCCGCGGCACCAAGTTCGCCTACATCATCGATGCGAATGGGCAGCGGGTGGACGATTTCCAGGGTTCGGTCGACTTCTCCAGCCAAAACCAGATCCAGCACCTGACAACGGGCCTCTTCTCCAACATCCCGCCCGGCGGGGCACCTTCGCCGCCGGCGCCGATCAGCGCCCAGGATCTGGCCGACCAATTCACTATCTTCAACGTCGCGGCCGACTCCAACCAGGAGGGCACCGGAGGAAACGTCACCGGCGTCTCTGCCAACAACATCATCTCGGTCGGCCAGACGACCCCGGTCCAGCCCGGCGCCACCGCCGACGGTAACACCGACCTCAACTACACCCTCAACTGGGAGGGCTCCACCTTCGAGCTGATCATCGTCGACCCCCAGGGCAACGATTTCGAATCCCAGAGCTCGGCCAGCCATCCATTCACCATCACCCTGGCCAAGCCGCTCGCCGGCACCTGGAGCTATAAGGTCCACGACGTCCAATCCGACAAGCCCTCCGAGCAGTGGTCGGTCGTGATCAGCACGACCACGCCCTCCAAGCTCACCCCGCAGCCCTTCTTCACCGGCGCTGACTCGACCAAGTGCGACCACACGGTCACAGCCGGCCAGACCGACACCTGGACCGTCAACGCCAAGTCGGACGCGGGCACGCCGACACTGACGGTCCCGGCCCTTCCCGGTTATGCAACCATCACCGGCGGCAGCGGCTCGCTGACCCTGAGCTGGGCACCCCCGCTATCGCTCGCCACCTCGGCCGATCTTGGCTTCTCGGTCACCACCACGCAGGGTGCCGGCGTCGCGACCATCAACTGCACCGAGCACGTGCGCGCCGTCGCCCGTGCCTCCACCATCGGCGGCCATGTCACCTCCGGCGGCACCGGCCTGGCCGCCGTCACGATCACCCTCACCTACCCAGACGCCACCACGGCGACAACGACGACCGCCTCCGACGGCTCTTATAGCTTCGGCAGCCTGGCGGCAGGCACCTACTCGGTGGCGGTCACCGTGCCCAGCGGCTACACCGCCGCCGACCCGACCAGCAGTTCCGAGACCGTCGACGGCACGGACTCGGCGACCGTCAACTTCACCCTCGATGCGTCGCCGGCGTACAGTCCGACCCCCACACCGCTTCCGACGCCCACTCCGACGCCGGCTCCAACCAGCGGAAGCGCCGACTGCCAGACCCGGGTCCCATCGGCGGCCCCAATGACCGGGACGCCGATGACGCCGGGAACGGTCAGTCCTTATGTCACAGCCGTCTCTCCAAGCTCCGGAGCCAGTTGCGGCCTGACTCCCGTGACCATCACCGGCACCGGGTTCACGGGTGCCACGGCCGTCACCTTCGGAATGGCGGCTGCGACGCAGCCTCACTCGGGTAGCTACGCGGCACAGCTTCAGTGGGCCACCTACACCCGCGATTCGGGCGGTGACAGCTACCTGTACCAGACGGTG
>DATLQT010000019.1:0-2317 GCA_035535055.1 Candidatus Dormiibacterota bacterium
CTATGGAGCGCTATCACGCCGATGGCGCGTTGGGAGTGGGTTCGCTGGGTCAATGCAACCCAAAACGCTGAGACGCGCAAACGGCGCGTCGAGGTGAGCATCTCGAAGATGAAGGGCGGAAAGCGGCGTCCCTGCTGCTTCAACCTCTCCGCCTGCACCGACCCCAACCTGTCGAAGAACGGCAGGCTGATTGAGGTAGCTTGATTCGTAGCTGTTGAACCCGTGGCCGGGGCCACAACGTATCCGTCACGCTCCCTTCAGGTCATTGGCGTTGAATTCGCTGAACAGGTGAAGGCATGACGATCGGACCAGCGAGCGACCAGCGGGACGACGGGTCGGAGGGTGTCTCCGACGGCGGACGGCCGATCGCATCGACGGTGGTTCCCCCGCCCGGCTCATTTCCAGCGCCACCCCCGCCGGCCGCCGACTCGGGATCGCCCCCGGTGTGGCCGCCGTCGCCGGGCATCGCTTCGAAGGGCCGTGGCTCCCGGGGCATCAGGATCGCGCTCATCGCCGCCCTTGTCCTGGTGCTCGCCGTGGCCAGCGTGGCGATCCCCGGCGCGATCTTGAGCCTTGCTCACAGCGGGAGCTCGGGTCGATCCTCTGGCTCATCCACCATTCTCCCGCCCACGAGTCCTGCGGCGGCCTACCAGCAGGCGCTCAAAGCGGCGTCCACGGTATCGAGCGTCCACTACGTCGCCGTCACCACGGGGGGCGGTGCCGACCAGCGGATCGTCGGGAATGCCACCCAAAATGGCGGGACCCAGGTGATCACCTTCGACGCAACCTACGGCGCCGAGAACTTCACGCTCGTCCTCACCAATGGCACCGTCTACTTCCAGGGCAACGGGCCGGCGCTGGAGGATCAGCTCGGAGTGGCGTCGACGGCCGCGCCGGGTCTCCAGGGCAAATGGATCTCGGTCTCGAAGGGCGATGGGCCCTATGCGGTGCTCGCTCCCGGTATCACCGTTGCCGATCAGGTCCAGCAGCTCGCTCTCCAGCCATCCTCTGCCGAGGCGATTAAGGCCGCCGGCGGGAGCGCCGCGATAAGGATCCTCGGAAGCGTGCCCTCCCAGAACGGCAGCCCGGTCGGAACGGGGCGGCTGGACGTCGCCGCCGGCTCGCATCTGCCCATCTCCTTTGTCTCCTTCGCGTCCGGTGGTGGCATCTCGGTCACCAGCACCACCACCTTCAGCGGATGGGGAGCGCGGCAGTCGATCGCGAGACCCTCGGGCGCCGTCGCCTGGTCGACCCTGGGGGCCTCGGTCCCTGCCGGTGGCTTCGGCTCCGGCGGTGGACAGGCGCCGGGCGCACCCTCCCAGTCGATCATCTGAAGCTGCCAGCTAGAGTCAGGGGCGTGGTGGCCCTGGACTGGCTGCTCGAGTCCGACCCGTCCATCCGCTGGCAGGTGCTGCACGACCTCGTGGAGGCGCCGGCGGAGGTCGTTGCCACCGAGCGCGCGCGTGTCGCGACCGAGGGATGGGGTGACCGCCTGCTCGCGCTGCAGGGCGAGGACGGCCTTTGGGACGGGGGCGCGCTCTTCCCGGCGCGGTGGGGTGAATTGGTCGCCGCCGCCGGCCAGCCCAAGGGCCAGCCCTGGTCGGCCACGGCCTACAGCCTGGTCGCTCTGGCCGATTTCGGGATCGACCCCGGCTCTGACCGGGTGCGCCGGGCCCTAGCGCTGGTGAGGGACAACTGCCGCTGGGAGCACGCCGGGCAGCCGTTCTTCAGCGGCGAGGTCGAACCGTGCATCAATGGCCTGGTCGTCGTCCTCGGTTCCTACTTCGGCCAGGACACTGACGCCGTCGTCGCCCGGCTGGTCGGCGAGCAGCTGGAGGACGGCGGGTGGAACTGCGAGGCCGAGAACGGCTCGGTCCGCTCCTCCTTCAACACCACCATCCGGGTCCTGGAGGGCCTCCTTGCGCACGAACGCGCAACCGGCGGCTCGGCGGACGCTGTCGCGGCGCGCCGCCGGGGCGAGGAGTACCTCCTGGAACGCCACCTCTACCGGCGCAAGAGCACGGGCGACCTCGTCAACCCGGCCTGGCTCCAGTTCTCCTTTCCCACCCGCTGGCACTACGACCTGCTGCGCGGCCTGGAGTACTTTCGCGAAGCCGGCGATCCACCGGACCCGCGGCTGGAGGAGGCGATCGCCGTGCTCCGATCCAAGCAGCGACCGGATGGCTCCTGGCTGCTGGAGAACACCCATCCCGGCAAGGTGCAATTCACGCTTGAGGACGGTGATGGCCGGCCCAGCCGGTGGAACACGCTGCGGGCGCTCCGCGTCCTCCGCTGGTATGAACGCTCCGCCGGCTGA
>DATLQT010000020.1:0-2765 GCA_035535055.1 Candidatus Dormiibacterota bacterium
CGCGTCATCGCCGGCATCTCGAACTTCGCCGGCACCGGCGACATCACCACCCTGGCCAACCCCGAGGTCGTGGCGACCATCAAGCATCACGTTGAGGCCGAAAAAGTCAGCCGGGGTCAGCAGCCCCGGGAGCTGTCTGCGACCGAGCTCGAAGAGATCAAATCGTTCGGCCGCGTCGACTAGGCAGGGCTGGGAGGGTCCCCGGACCCTCCCTATCACCCCGACTAGCGCAGACTCTCGTCCGTGACAGCCGACCCCGCCGTCGAGGCGCCGATTCGCAAGGACAAGACTCAGGCTGCGCAGGGCCCGGCGGTCAGGCGTCGCTGGATCGGAGGCCTCAGGCCCTCACGCCGAACCATCAATCCGGTGGCCGCTCTGGTCGTTTCGGCTGCCGTTCTGTACGCCGCCTTCTTCGGCGCCGGCCCTCTTCCCGCCCTGGGTCCGGCGTTCAACCCCGTCACCGGCGCATGGACGATGGCGGCCGCCGCGCAGGTGGGCAACGAGACACTTCACCTGGCCGGGTTGCAGCAGCCTGTCAGCGTCAGCCTCGAGGCCGACGGCACCGCGCACATAGTTGCGCAGACCGACCACGACCTCTTCCTTGCCACCGGCTACGTGCACGCGCGATTCAGGCTGTTCCAGATGGACCTGATGCGCCGCCAGGGCGAGGGCAGGCTGTCCCAGGTCATCGGCAAAGCGGCGCTGGACTCGGACCGCTTCGAGCTGCAGCTCGGCCTGCTGCGAACCGCGGAGCTGGAGTGGAGCCAGCTCACCTCGAGCGATCCCTCGCGGGAGGCGCTCACCGCCTACGCGGAGGGGGTCAACGACCGAATCTCTGAAGCCGAGTCCACGCACCAGCTCGACGCGATGTTCAAGCTCCTCGGCTACGAGCCGTCGCCCTGGACCCCAATCGACACCCTGATCGTGAAAGGCGACATGACCCAGACCCTCAACTTCACCGACACGCCCCTGGTGATCGCCCAGCTCGACAAGTCGCTTGGAGCGGACCTCACCTCGGAGTGGTTCCCGGTCCTGCCGCCCAACCAGCAATCGCCATACGACCCCGGGCCCTACGGCGCCGCGACCGCCGGCCCGATCGAGGCCATGAGCCAGGTCAGCGACTCAGTGGCCGCCACCGCCGCGGCGCTTTACCAGCGCCTGGCCGCCCTACCGCCCGGCCTGATCGCTACCGGCGGTGCCAGCAACAACTGGGCGGTGGCGGGATCGAGGAGCGCAAGCGGCGGCGCTCTGCTGGCCGGCGACCCGCACCTCCATCTCACGCTGCCGTCGATCTGGTTCCAGCTCACCATGGATTCCCCGGGCTACCACGCGAGCGGCGTGAGCATCCCCGGCACCCCGATCGTGCTGATCGGCCACAACCAGCACATCTCCTGGAGCCTCACCGACGCCCAGAACCAGCAGACCTTCTACTACCTCGAGCACGAGGACGCCGCGCACGCCGGCCAATACTTCTGGAAGGGCGCCTGGCAGAAATACAAGACGGTCAGCTATGACATCCCGGTGCTGGGCGGGCCGACCGAGCACCTCGCGGTGAAGCTCAGCGTGCACGGTCCGGTCATCACGCAGCGCGGGCAGACCACCTCGGTATGGTGGGCG
The DNA here is from genome assembly GCA_035535055.1 of Candidatus Dormiibacterota bacterium. GTDB lineage: Bacteria > Chloroflexota > Dormibacteria > Dormibacterales > Dormibacteraceae > UBA6019. Next base: position 1,618 of record DATLQT010000020.1, read on the forward strand.
GGCAACCTTCCCTCGCAGGACCTCGACGCGCTGCTCCGGGTCGGGCAGGCGTCGAACTGGCAGGAGTTTCGCGACGCCCTACGTGAGTGGCACTCTCCGACCCACAACTTCGTCTACGCCGACGACCAGGGGAACATCGGGCTCATCTCGGCCGGCTATTACCCACTGGTCGCGGCCGGTCAGCCTTGGCTCCCGATGACCGGGACCGGCGAGGACGACGTCACGGGCACCGTGCCATACGACGCGATCCCCCAGGTCTACGACCCTTCCGACGGCATCATCTGGTCCGCCAACCAAAGGCAGGTGACGAGCGACTACCCGTACTACATCGGTACCGCGTCGAACTTCTTCGACCCGGGGTACCGCGCCAACGAGATCCACCGCGTCCTGAGCCAGGGCACCGCCAACGGCGGCAAGCTGAGCGCCGCCGACATGATGGCGCTGCAGACTGACACGCGCGATTTCCTGGCGTCGGAGATCGTGCCGGTGCTGGTGCAGACGCTTGCCGGCAAGAAGCTGAGCCCGTCGGAATCAGCGGCGCGGGACCTCCTGGCGAGCTGGGACTACCGAATGGAGACCAACTCCGCCGCGGCGACGATCTGGTCGAGCTTCTGGCAGTCGTACCTCAGCGAAACGTTTGATCCCTGGTGGAAGTCGCGCGCGGTCTCCATCGATCGACAGGAGGTCAACGACGCTCTCGGCCAGGACCTCGAGGCGTGGACGCTGGGCGACACGGCCAACCGGGCTTTCACCTCACCGGGGAGCGGCCAGCGAACCGCCTTCGACGTGATGCTCAAGGCTTTTCACGCCACGGTCGGGACCCTCACGAAAAGCCTTGGCTCCGCCCCCAAGACCTGGACGTGGGGGCGGGTCCACACGCGCGAGCTGGAGAACCTGGCCCAGATCAGCGGCCTGAGCTACGGCCCGCGAGCCGACCGAGGCGACGCCAACACGCCGCTCGCGGCGGGCGGCGACCCATCCACCCACGGTCCGAGCTGGCGCATGGTAGTCGACTGGGGGACGGGCACCTTCAGCGGCATCTACCCCGGCGGGCAGAGCGAGAACCCCGCATCCTCCTGGTACACGAATCGCGTCGACACGTGGTGGAGCGGCCTCTACGCGCCGATGCTGAGCGCCGACCAGGCCTC
>DATLQT010000021.1:0-65504 GCA_035535055.1 Candidatus Dormiibacterota bacterium
GTGCTTGACCTTGCCGCCTTCCCGATAGCTTTGGCGGACCAGGACCGAGCTGTATTCGCCACTCTGCTGCCTGCTCGGCACAACGGCTACATGCATAGCTCCGCTGGCTTGCTTCGACACATACGAATAGTAGCCGATCAGAGCGAGCCTGTCAATGCTCTTAATGGCTACATCTGCAGCCCATTCTCAAATACGGGTTGAATTCGAATCAGCTCAGGAACTTCGGGTTAGACGGCCCCGCGGTCACCCGGGTCGATGCCGTCCGGCCGTCCCTCGACGGAGCTCCCCTGGGGGCTACCCAGGGCCCGTCTGCGCATTCGGCGGTCGAGGCGTCGCCGTCGCGACCACGGGCTTCGGCGTCGGCGGCGTGGTGACGTGGTGGGCGAGCCCGCTGGCGCCGGGCAGAAGGCTCAGGAACGAGGCCATGGCGGCGGCGGCGGCGGAAGAGATGTGCATTTTGGTGTGAGGCACCTCCGTGAAGTGGAATTGGCACCCCTCACGCTGGCCTGCCGATGTCAGACGGCCGTCAGCGAATCGCCAATCTTTCGCGCACGCCTGGTAAGCGCTTTGTAAGCGGTCAGAAGTGCTCGGCGAGATCGGGGAACCGCTCCAGGACGAGCAGCTGGTCGCTCTCCACGATGTCCACCACCTCCAGCGACCAGGTCCGCGGGTGGGGGATGTAGACCGCCCGCAGGCCGGCCTCGAGGGGCGGGTTGACATCCGAGCGCGGGGAGTTGCCGACCATCCAGGTGGCGTCGGGTTCGAAGGCGTGCGCGGCGACCAGGCCGTGATACGCGGCGACGTCCTTCTCCGGCGTGACCACCACCCGGCCGAAGTAGCCGGCCAGTCCGGAGCGGTCGACCTTCATCGTCTGCTCCTCCGGCTTGCCCTTGGTGAAGAGGGTCAGGTCGTGGCGCCGCGCCAGCCCTGCCAGCGTCTCCTCCACGCCCGGCAGCAGCTGCACCGGCTGCGAGACGACCTGGCGGCCGAGGGTGGCGAGGTGCTCCATCTCGTGGCTGGCGACCTCGCGCTCGGCCAGACGGCGAAAGGTCTCCTGCAGGTTGCGGCCGAAGGCGGCCGATCCGTATCCGTGATGGGCCAGGTTTGCCCGCTCGACCTCGTCCAGGACGTTACGCACCTGCTCACGGCTCAGCGTCGAGTGGTTGAGGAAGTCGATGAAGGCCTCGGCCGCGGCCTCGAAGAAGATGTTGTTCTCCCAGAGTGTGTCGTCGCCGTCGATGACGAGATGCTGGCGGCTCCTGCCCACGAGCGAGGAACTCTAGCCCGATCGGGCGCCGTGCCGTCCCTCGCCAGCCGTGAACCGCTTAGCCCCGGCGGCGGCCTCGCCGCTGGCGAGGGTGTCGAGCCCGTGGGCGAGCTCGTTGGCCGTCGCCTCGTCGACTCCGCATCCCCCACTGCTCCAGGACCGACAGGCGGTCGTTGCGGAGGCCGGACTGGGGGAAGGCGGCGATCCGGGCCCCCAGCTCGATCGCGTCCTCGAGCGCCCGCCCGGGCTCCGCCAGCTTGTTGACGAGGCCAATGTCGAACGCCTCCTGCGCGGAGATGGGCCGGCCGGTGAGGATCAGGTCGAGAGCCCGGCTCTGGCCGATCAGCCGCGGCAGGCGAACCGTGCCGAGGTCCACCAGCGGGACTCCGAAGCGGCGGTTGAAGACGCCGAGGACGGCGTCCCGGGCGGCGACCCGGAGGTCGCACCAGAGGGCCAGCTCCAGACCGCCGGCGACCGCGTGGCCTTCGATCGCGGCCAGCACGGGCTTGCCCAGGCGCATCCGGGTGGGCCCCATCGGCCCCTCCCCGCCGGCCGTCACCTTGAGTCCCCGGCCCTCGGCCATGGCCTTGAGGTCGGCGCCGGCGCAGAAGGTGCCGCCGCTGCCGGTGAGGACGGCGACCGCCAGGTCGGGATTGCCGTCGAACTCGTTGAAGCTCTCGACCAGCGCCCGTGCGGTCGGTGCGTCCACCGCGTTGCGCCGTTCGGGTCGGTCGAGGCTGACGATGGCGACCGGGCCCCGGACCTCGAAGCGGACCACGCGGCTAATTAAAGGACAGCCGCCAGAGGCCTGGAACTAGCGCGCGATCGTGATCGCGGATGCGCGCGGGTTGCGCCGGAGGGTCAGGCGGACCCGGCGTAGACGCCTGCCGAGCCGGCCGGGAAGCGTGTCGGCCGGGTAGATCGCGAGCTTGAGCAGGCCGTCCAGGAATGGGATCACGCCGAGTGAAACGGTCCCGGCCGCTCCCGGTTACGAAGTCTCTTCTCAGCCCAGGTAGACGCCCGGCACCGTGGCCGCGAGGGCGCATTCGATGCTGCAGAAGACGCTTCCGCGAGAGCGGACGGCGCCGGCCTGGACCTCCCCAGCACAGTTGGCGCAGCGTGGGCCGGCCGACGCCTCGATCCGGCCACGAGCCGGCCGGGCAGCGGAAAGGCGCGCCGCGCGCTCACGTTTGCCTGACGAGGTCAAGACGGAAATGTTCATGGACAACGCCCCCACACTTACGCCCCGCCGGGATACCGCTTCGAATGATATTGCGGCTCTCACGCAAGGGCAAGATGCCAATGTGGCCTAGGCGCGCTGCCGAGTTGCTTTTTAGTAGTCGAGCGCGGCGTCGAGCAGGGCGAGCAGGGGCGCGCCCAGGGCCGGGCACAGCCGGTAGTAGACCCAGATCCCGCGCTTTTCTGCCTCCACCAGGCCGGCTTGTCGGAGCCACGCCATGTGGTGGCTGATCGTCGGCTGGCTCAGATCGAGCGCAGCGGTGAAGTCGCAGATACAGACGGGAGCCTGCGCCCCGCGAAGCGCCGCCAGCATGCTGAGCCGGGTCGGGTCCGCCAGCGCCTTCAAGAGCCGGGCCCTGCTCACCGCCCAACCCGCATCGATGGTCGCCGGGAGCTGGCAGCAGGTGCCCCGCTCCCGCAGCATCGGCAACTCCTTGAGGGTCATGAACCGCATTCTATCGAATCCATCTACGAACATCGATGGGTTGTGCTATGTTGCCGTCCATTCGAAGTCCGTCGATTTCAGTTGCCCCGGGAGGTGGGACCTAAGATGAGCGAAGTCCAAAAGGCCGTTCGCGAGCGCTACGCGGCGGCGGCCGCCGAGATGGCCGCAGGCTGCGATTCCTGCTGCTCCGGCGACTCCTGTTGCGGTGACCCCTCCGATGTGAGCACGATCAGCTTCAGGACCGGCTACAGCGACCAGGACCTGGTCCAGGTCGGGCTCACCCAGTCCGTGAGCCTCGGCTGCGGCAACCCGACTGCGCTCGCCGAGCTGGTGCCCGGGGAGGCAGTCCTCGACCTCGGCAGCGGCGGCGGCATGGACGTGCTGCTCTCGGCCCGGCGGGTCGGCCCCACCGGCCACGCCTACGGCGTCGACATGACCGACGAGATGCTTCAGCTGGCCGAGGCCAACAAGGCCCGCTCGGGGCTGGCCAACGCCACCTTTCTCAAGGGGACCATCGAAGCCGTTCCGCTGCCCGCGGCCGCGGTTGACGTGGTGATCTCGAACTGCGTCATCAACCTCGCCGAGGACAAGGGCGCCGTTCTCCGAGAGGCCTACCGGGTGCTCCGTCCCGGCGGGCGACTGGCGGTGGCCGACATGGTCGAGCTCGAAGCCCTGGCGCCGGCGGTGAAGCTGCAGGCCGAGGCCTGGGCCGGCTGCGTGGCCGGCACGATCCCGGTCGATGAGTACCGGAGCCTGCTGCTGGATGCCGGCTTCGGGGAGCCGGATTTCGAGGTTCACCAGGTGACCGACCTGCCACAGGGCGGGCGCCTCGGCAGCGCCTATGTGAGGGCGGTCAAGCCGCTCGCCTGATCGACGCCACGGCGCAGACTAGGCTGCTGCCAGTCCCGTGTAGTCGTTGACGATGAGCTGGTGGTCTCCCGACGTGGTGCCGTTGAGTCCCCAGCTCCTCGCGTAGGGACTGGTCAGCTGCGACAGCTGGCGCCCGGCGGCGTCGCGGACGGTGACGGTCACCGATCCTCGCAGCGTGACTCCGACCAGCCGCGAGGCCTGGCTGCTGAACTTGGGCAGGAAGAGATCGAGCGAGGCTTTGTCGAAGCGATAGGAGGACTGCACGCTCTGGCCCGACGCGGCGTCGCTGGCGGACGCGTCGAGGAAGGGCTGGAGGCCGTCTCCCAACGCCCCGGTCGCAGCCAGCCCAGGGTCGTGGACGCGGCGCGCCTCCGCCTCGATCAGGAGGTCGAGCACGGCATCGTGCTCCATCTGGACGGCGACGGCGGGGGTGATTGACGGGTCGAAGGCCGGCACCTTCTCGTCGACCGCGATGGACGGGAGCGCCGGCAGCAGCCAGACCCGCGCCTGCGCCGAGCCGGCGACGTCCTGGCCGGGCCGGGGAAGGGCGGCCGCGGCCGAGTCCTCGAGCCAGGTCGAGAGCTGGCCGTCGGAGCCCACCGGCGGTGGAAGAGCGACGGTCGAGCCGTCGGTCCGGCCGGCCGCCGGGTCGGTTCCCTGGGTGGCGAGGTCGGCCGAGACCGGCAGCGCTTCCACCAGCAGGAGGGCGATCGCGAGCGCGACCGGCAGCTGCCAGCGCACCCGTCGGAGGGTTGGGCCAAAACCGCCGCCCGCCTCGATCGGCGCGACCAGAGAGGTCAGGGCAAAGCGGAGGCCGCAGGCGACGACCAGGCTGGCGAGGATGGCCGTCTTGGTCCAGAACTCGAGCGTCGTGGGCCCGATCAGCAGGATCGCCAGCAGGGATACGAACAGCCCGAAGAGAACTCGAGCGAGCGGGCCGTCGGGGACCGTCCGCGGGTCGGGGACCATGAAGAGACCGAAGAGGAGGATCTCCGGCGAGGTGACCAGGACCTGCCAGAGGGTGGCGCCGCACATCGGCGCGGCCTGCCAGCTGGCCACCATGCAATGGTCGGGCGACGCGCCCAGCGCCAGCGCCCCGAAGCTCGCGAACCCGACCAGGAAGCCAATCATGAGTCCCAGCAGCCTCAGCTCCCACCCGATCACCAACCCTCCGATGGCGAGGAGCGCGTAGGCCGCCAGCATCCAGCCGTTGAGCGGCGCCCACCAGAGGTCGAGCGGCTCGGTCCACCTCGGACCGAGGACGATAAAGGCGGCCACCAGCCCGAGGTTGGAGGGGTTGAAGATGTGCCTTCCGCGCCAGCGGACCAGGTACTTGGAGGCCATCGAGAGGGCGACCACGCCGACGAAGATCCAGATGCCGTTGAGGCTCCACCACTGGCCATGGACGGTGCCCGGGACCCGGAGGATGAAGGCGGTGCTGTTGCCGGTGAGAAGCCCGCTCGCCGGCCAGAGGATCTGGCGGTCCTTGAAGAAGGCGACGACGAACTCGATCAGCGCCCCCACGGCGAGGCAGACCAGGATCTGAGCGATGGAGAGGCGGAAGCCCAGGACGGACTGGCCCAGCACCTGCAAGGTGAGCAGGACCGCCGCCACGTGGAGGCGCGGATCGCGCAGGCTGGGCAGGGTCACCGGGTAGCGGCGGCCGGCGATGACTACGCTCACGCCGTTGGAAACGGACACGCACCGGCACCGTTACAGAAACCGGGCCGGAATGGCAACCTCCATCTCGATGATCTGCCGGAGCCGGTGCCGGGTACTGGTCGCCGCCACCGCGGCCGCCTCGCTGCTGGCGCTCATGGCGGCCTGCGAGGTCCCGCTGGGCCTCGATCAGCCGACGACCCGCAGCCTGGAGGATGGCGCGCAGGCCGCGCTGAACTCATCGAGCTTCGAGATCACCGGTGGCTACGTTTCCGGCGGGACCCACTGGACGCTCGACCTCCAGCTGACCCCGCCGGCGGGTGAGCACCTCGTCCTCTCCGGCGGGACCGCTCCGCTGGAGGCCATCCTGACCCGGGGCTCGGCCTACTTCCGGGGCAGGCAGTTCCTGCTCACCCACGTCGCCACCGACTCACGCTCCCAGCAGCTGGCGAACGCGGCGGGCGACTCCTGGTGGAAAGGCCTGCCAGGCAACGTCCCCCGACTGCTGGACTACACCGACGGCTCCGCTTTTCGCTCGACCTTCCTGGGCCCTGCGGCCGATCGCCGGATCGACCACCTCACCGTTGACGGTGTCCCGGCGGTCGAGTTCTCCGGGCCCCGCGCCGATGCCTATCTGGCGGCGGCGCCCCCCGGGCAGCCACTCCGGCTGCGGGTCCACGACGGGATCACCATCGATGGGATCGAGGCCGCCGACCTGCACTACAGCCACTTCGGGAAGCTGCCACCAGTCACTCCCCCACCCGGCGTGATCGACTTCAGCAACGCCTCGACCCTGGCGCCCCTCTACACGGTGATCTCGGTCGACACCTCGCAGTGCCAGTCGCCCTGCATCGTCACCGCGCAGCTGGAGAACGTCGGAGGCACCCGGCCGGCGGCGGCTCCCTCCACGGCCAGCTTCACGATCACCGACGCCGTCACGGGACATTCGCTGGGCGCCTGCCAGGTGAGGGTGATCCCCGACGTCGGCTACAGCGCGACGACCGACGTGGGGTGCACGATCGCCGGCCTGGCCGGGGCAGACCTGAACGCCGACACCGTCACCGCCACCGTGACCAATCCCGGTGGGGGATAGCTCAAAGGCTAACCGCCGGGGTCCACGCTGATCATCCAGTTGATGCCGAACCTGTCCGCCAGCCAGCCGAGGGAGCCGCCCCACTCCTGCTCTTTCAGGGGGCCTTTTACCTGGCCTCCTTCGGCCAGCCGGCTGAAGACCTTCTCCACCAGCTCTGCGTCGGTGCTGCCGAAGTGGAGGGCGATGTTGTCCCCCACGGTCGGCGGATAGGTCGGATGGCCGTCGGAGCCGTCGATGATGATGCCGTCGGCTTGCAGCCAGGCGTAGTGGACCCGCTGTTGGGGATCGGCGGGCTGAACGTCCATCCTGCCGCCGAAGACGCCGTGGTAGAAGGCGAAGGCCTCGCGTGCGCGTCCCTGCAAGTTGATGTAGGGGCCGAGATGCTGGTTGCTCATTGGTTCGTGACTCCCTTGAAGCAAGGCGGGGCGAAGAGGTCTCGAGGATAGCCTCGGCCGACCGACGGCGGACCACCATGCCGGGAGGGCGCCGCCTTCGTTCATGAAGCACCCGAATCGGCCGCCACTGCCTTCATGCGTGCTTAACGTGGTTTTAAGGGCCGGCGACGATCATCGTGGTGGCACTCACCAGAAATGAATCGAGCCATCGCGCTGATAGCGCATGACGGAAAGAAGCCGGACATGGTCGCCTTCGCCATGTACAACCGGACGACGCTGGCGGGCTGGCGGCTGATCGCCACCAGCAGCACGGGTGAGCTGCTCCAGCGCAAGGTCGGGCTCGACGTGGAGCGGGTGCTGTCGGGGGTCGAGGGGGGCGATCTCCAGATCGCCTCGCGGGTTGCCCAGGGCGAGATCGAGGCGGTGATCTTCCTCGTCGATCCCTTCGACCGCCACGCCCACGAGCCGGACATCCAGGGCCTGCAGCGGGTCTGCCAGGTACACGACACTCCGCTGGCGACCAATCTCGCCACGGCCAACCTGATGATCACCGCGCTGGGCTACCGGAAGACGGCCGCGGCGAGCTAAAGGCCGTCACGGCCGGGCGCTTGTCGGCGAGGGGTGGCCGGTGTAGCTTCTTTCGAAATGGCCATCGCGACCATGCCCTTCGGGCGCACCGGGCACCAGAGCACCCGCGTGATCTTCGGAGCCGCCGCGCTCGGCCGACAGCCGCAGGAGGTTGCCGACCGGACGCTCGAGGTACTTTTGCGGCACGGGATCAACCACCTCGACGTCGCTGCCAGTTATGGGGACGCCGAGCTGCGCCTGAAGCCCTGGCTGCAGCGGGACCGCGAACGGTTCTTTCTGGCCACCAAGACGATGGAGCGCAGCGCGTCCGGTGCGCGCGCGGAGCTACACCGGTCCCTCGACCGCCTGGGCGTGGATAGAGTCGACCTCTGGCAGCTGCACGGCCTGGCCGATCCGATCCAGTGGGACGTGGCTCTGAGCCCCGGCGGCGCGCTCGAAGCCGCCCTCCAGGCTCGCGCCGAAGGACTCGTGAAGTGGATCGGCGTGACCGGCCACGGTTCCCAGATCGCGGCCACCCACCGTCGCAGCCTCGAGCGTTTCGACTTCGACTCGGTTCTCCTACCCTGCAACTACCTGACGCTCCAGCTGCCGTACTACGCGGACAACTTCGACATGCTGCTGGCGACCTGCCGCGAGCGCCAGGTCGCGGTGCAGACGATCAAGTCAATCGCGCTCCGGCACTGGATGAACCGGCCGCACACGGCCACCACCTGGTATCAGCCAATGGCGAGCCAGGAGGATATCGACCTGGCGGTCTGGTGGGTGCTCGGCCACGAACAGGTCTTCCTCAACAGCGTGGGAGACGTCGACCTGCTGCCGAAGGTGCTGAGCGCGGCCGAGCGCTTCCAGTCGGCGCCCCAGGATTCCGAGCTCGCCGCCCTTGTCAGGCGCTCAGAGGCCCAGCCGCTCTTCGTCTGAAATTACGCCCGGCCGGAGGCGGTGCTACGGGCAGGCGTAGTCCGCGTCGTAACCGGTGGCCGTCAGTCCCGATTGGCGGATCAACTGCGGAAGGCTCGCGATAAAGCTGGACCCGCAGGCAGTCGGGGACGTGACCCAGGTCGCCGACGCCTTGGCCGGCGCGTATCCGGAACCGGTGGTGATCGCGTTCCAGTAGTAGGCGTCGGAGTAGATCCCGACCGGGAGCCCGGCGATCTGGACGAGTCGGTCCGCTGCGCCGTCGATGGCGGCCTGGTTGAGGACCTTGTCGGAGCTCGACCAGCTGTTGGCCGTCTCGACGTCGAGCCACCACATCTGGTTGGCCGTCTGGCCGCTCTCGACGATGGGCGCATGGTTGTAGGCGTAATCGCCCTCGGCGCATCCGATCCGGTAGGCCTTGAGGTAGCTGCCCGTGTAGGAAGCGGAGGTCACCCCGGCACAGTAGGTACCGGAGACGACGTCCTTGCCATACGCTCCCGAATAGGCCACGTTGAGGTAGAGGGACGGCGCCTCAGCCTCGGGGGGCGACTCATTCTCGGCCGCGTTCCAGAGCGCCTGCCGGCAGGAGTCGGCGGTGAACGGGCGGCCGCCGGTCACCCGGATGATCCCGAAGCTGATGTAGTTACTGTCGAGCGGTGCCGGCTTTCCGCCTGAGCACTGGTAGCGGGACGCGTCGTAACCCTGGCCGGTGTAACCCTGGCTGGTGTACGTGGCGGCGGTAGCGGACACCCCGCTGAGAAGCAGGGCCGCCAACGAAACGCCGAGCGCGAGAATCGACTTTTTCACGGTCGCACACCTTACACCCGCGCCAGCAGTTGCAAAGGCGTCACTACCTCTTCCTCGTGTTCACCTTCTCGAGCCGCAGCGCGAGCACCGGGCATTGGGCGAGCGCCCGCTTGGCCTCGGGGAGCAGGTCGGAGTCGAAGGGCGTCGGGTCGATGATCGGGTAGCCCCAGTCGTCGAGCTCAACCCGTTCGGGGAAGAGCTCGGCGCAGTAGCCGTGACCCGTGCACCGGATCGGCGAGACGCGCAGGCGGTTCACCGCCAGGGCGCCTGGGGCCCGAGGCCGACCGGCAGCCCCGTGTCGTGGAAGGCCGCGGCACAGGCGCCTCGGCGAAGGTGCGCCTCGAAGTCATCGCTGAACACCGCGATCGCGCTCCGGATCAGGCCCAGGGCCCCGTCGGGATGGTGGCAGGCGCCGCGGCCGCCCGACAGCTGGCCGATCCAGCGCTCCAGCTGGCCCGCCTTGACCGAGCGTCCACGCCCCTCGGCCAGGAGGCTCAGGAGCCGCGAGAGGTCCGCGAGGCCGAACTGGCAGGGGCCGCACTGACGCGCGCTCTCGCCCGCCAGGTAGCCGACGATACGGGCGGTGGCGGCCACCCCACAATCGCCCGCCGCAAGGGTGAACAGCACGCCGGCGCCGAGCTTCAGCCCCCGGCCGGCGAGCTGTGCCGAGTCGAAGGTGAGCTCGGCGGCGTCGGATCCGCGGACCCACGAGCCGAAATACCCCCCCAGCAGCAGCGGTCCCCGGGTGTGGCCGGGCTTGGGGGCGATCACGTCGCCGATTCGCGTCGTCGCGTCCACCTCGTGCACTCCCGGGGCGGCGACCTGGCCGGCGACGGTCACCAGCATCGTTCCCGGCGTCTCCGCGGTACCCGCGGAGCGGAACCACTCGCTTCCGTAACGGGCGATTAAAGCCGCCTGGGCGAGGGTCTCGACGTTGTTGACCAGCGTCGGCCGCCCCTTGACGCCCTGCTCGAAAGGCCGGGGTGGCACGCCGGTCGGCTTTGCCTCGCCACCGTTGACGAGCCTCACCGCGGCCGTCTCCTCGCCTGCCACGAAGCGAACCGGAGCCTCTACCAGCTCGACGTCAAGGCCGGCCAGGCCGCCGCGCTCGCGAACCGCCTGCTCGAGCGACCTCATGGCGGCCGGGTGGTGGCGCCCGACGTAGAGATAAACCTCCCGCGCGCCCACCGACTGGGCCGCAAGCTGCGCACCGTCCAGCACCAGGTGCGGTCGGGACGCAAGCAGGAGGTGGTCCTTGAGGCTCAACGGCTCGCCCTCGGCGCCGTTGACGATGAGGGCAGCGCGGCCGTGGGACCGGTCGGCGACCGCCTTCCACTTGACTGCGACGGGGAACCCGGCGCCGCCGCGACCGCGGAGGCCTGCCTTTTCGATCTCCTCGATCAGGCGCCGGCCGCTGGCCGGAACCGGGCCCAACCGCGCGGCGTGGGAGGACAGCGGCTCCGGCCGCCAGTTGGCGTCCGGGCCGGAGAGGAGCCAGGGCGGCCGCATCCCGCGCGGCGCGATGGGGATCATCTTGCTCGTCAGCTGGTCACCAGCTCGGCGCTGACACTGCGCCGCGTGGACTCGCCAATGAGCAGCTGAACGCTGGTTCCGCCACAGCTGCCGACCAGCCCGCTGCTGCCCTGCTGGAGGGTTGCCTGGCAGATGACCGAGCCGCCCTTCAGCACCTGCACGGCGGCCGTCTGCGCGTCGTCGCCGGAGATGCCGAGACGGACCTGGTAGTTGGAATCGGTCTGGTCGACGAAGTCCACCTCGAGAGCCGATCCGTTTCGGATCACCTGACCGGTCAGCTGGTGGTCGAGACCCCGCGGGAGACCGGCCGCCGGCGATGGCGTGGGAGAGGCGGCGACCGCCCCCACGGTGCCTGGGCTCGATGACTTGAGGAGGGCGGTGGGCGTTCCCGCCGCCTGCGCCCAGCCGGGCTGCAGCGGGCCGGTCATCGCCCAGACACCGAAGGCGAGCACGGCCGCGCCGAGGGCCCACCCACCCGCCACCCGCGCCTCGCGGCTCTCCGGCGAGCCTCCCAGCAAGCGCCAGGAGATCGCCAGCACCACCGTGGCGAGGCAGGTGAAGTAGATCACCGAGGACCAGAGGGCTTTCTCGTCGCTGCCGGTGCCAAGGCCGTGGACGATCGCCAGCGGCCAGGCCGCATAGGCTGCCCAGTGAATCGCCCGCCACAACCGGTGGCCGATCCACTGGCGGACGAGGCTGGTGACGATCAGGATCAGGAAGAGCTCACCGCTGACCACGCCGAGCCCCAGCCACAGCGGACGGTAGGCGGAGGCGAAGGGGACCGTGGCGTCGAGGACGCCCAGGTGGGCGAAGGGGTCGAGGATCGAAGTGATCACGTGCAGGGCCGCGAAGAGGACTGCTGCCAGCGCCACGTTGCGATGGAGCGCGCCGTTCAGGAAGCGGGGCAGGCGAGGCGGGGCGAACTGGGCCGTGGTGAGGATGCCCAGCACGAAGGAGAGGGTGAGGAAGATCAGGGAGACGAACCCGGCGCCGCGGGTGATGTACCAGAGGGGGCTGGCGGGGGTCACGTCCGCGTCCCGCCCGGCCATGATCCCACCCTGCGAAGCTCGCCGTCGCTGCTAACGAGGCGCGCCGGAAGCCCGCGCTCCCCGAGCCAGTTGGGCGCCTCCCGGCCAAGGATGATGGCCGCGGTCGCGGCGATGTTGGCGTCAACGCAGGTGGCGGCGCCGACGGTGACCGTGCGCCAGTGGACCCGCGCCGGCAGGCCGGTCGAGGGATCGACGATGTGGTGCATCTCCTGGTCTCCGCGGCGCCACCGCCGAACGGTCGTGCTGGAGGTGGCGAGGCCCCCGGAGTTGAGGTTGATGGTCTCGTCGAGGGAGGTTCCGGCCGCGGCGGCGTGATCCTCGGCGACCGTCACGGCCCATCCCCCGTCGGGTGGCGGACCGGCGATGGCGAGGTCGCCTCCAACGCTCACGAGCGCGCCCATCCCCGTCTCGCGGGCGACGGCCGCGGCCGCCCGATCGGCCGCCAGTGCCTTGGCGGTTGCGCCGAGATCGACCTCGACGCCGGAGATGATGGACGCCTCTGACCGTCCAGTGTCGATCCGGAGCGCACCCCAGGCTGGAACCGGCGCGCCGGCCGGGGCGACGCCGCCGCCGTCGCCGATCTCGCCGAAGTCGCGGTCGTAGCCGATATTTCTCAGGGCCACGCCGACAGTCGGGGTTACCAGCCCTCCGGTGAGCTCGGCGCCCCGCAGTCCCGCGGAAAGGGCTTCGAGAAAGAGGGGGCTCACTGAGATGCTCCTGCCCTCGGCGCGGTTCAGGCGGCTCAGCTCGGAGTCGTCACGGAACCGGCTGCAGGCGGCGTCGATGGCGGCCAGCTCTGACTCCACGATGGCGAGGGCAGCGTCACGCCCGGACGGATCGGCGGTGCGAACCACGACGCCGGTGCCGAGCGCTCTGAAGTCGATCATTCGGGACGGGCTTTCAGGACCCGCCCGTCACGACCCCACCGCCAGAGCCTCCGCCGAATCCTCCACCGCCGCCGTTCCCGAAGAACCCGGAGCCAGGGGATTGAAACTGCGGGGCCTGCTGCTGCGGATTCGAGCTGGCCGCCGGCTGCTGATCGGCGCTGGCGACCTGCTGGTGACCGGCGAAAGTGGATGCCGCGACGAACGACAGCGCGGCGACCAGGCCGGTGCCGCCGACTACCAGGCCGATGGTCCACCGCCGAAGTAGGCGCGTCGCACCCTCGCGCTCGGCGATCCGGTCTCTAAGTGTGTTCTCGCTCTGCATCTTGGTTAGGGTCTCAGGCTAGCGGCGGCAAATTGGAGTCGAATTGGAAGTCGCCCGAGCCGGAGCCGACGCTCAGCTTCCTTTTCAGACATGAAGGGGCCATGAAGCGCCTCCAATCCGCCTCCAATCGCGGTCCAATACGATCGTCCTGAGGACCCGCACCCTTTGCCCAGCCAGCCGCGATCCGAAACGACATCTCCGGCGCCCGGGGTCATCGCCAACGAGCGCCTGACCTCGCTCACCGGTGCCCTTCTCTTCGTGCTCCTCGCGGCCATGGGGGTGACCGTGCTGAGCGTCCGCACCCTTCTACCGGAGCACTTCCTGATCGGCTTCGTGCTGATTCCGCCCCTGGGCCTCAAGATGGCCACCACCGGTTATCGGTTCGCGAGGTACTACCTCGGCGATCACAGCTATCGTCTTGCCGGTCCCCCGCAACTGTTGCTGCGCCTCACCGCCCCGCTTGTGGTCGCGTCCACCGTGGTGCTGTTCGGGACCGGGATCGAGCTCTGGCTCTTCGGGCTCCGCTACGGCAGCGTCTGGATCGAATGGCACAAATTGAGCTTCGGGGTCTGGCTCGTCGTGACCGCCATCCACGTGCTCGGCCACCTGAAGCAGACCGGTGAGGCAGCCGCCGGAGAGCTGTCTTTACCTTCCGGCCGGGAGGCGCTGACCAGGCGTTCGCTGGTCCTGGCGAGCCTCTCTACCGGCATCTTGGTCGCCCTCGCCACCCTGCCCTTTCACAGCCCCTTCATCTTCTTCGGCGATGGCGGGTGAGCCAGTCGGTGCTGGTCATCGAGGACGAGGTCAGCCTCGGCAAGCTGCTGGTGAGGGTCTTGGGGGAGGAGGGATTTGACGCGTCCACCGAGACGCGAGGCGATCGAGGGCTACAGGCTGCTATCGACTCGCCCCCGGACGCCGTGGTCCTCGACCTGATGATCCCCGGCATGGACGGCCTCGAGGTCTGCCGCGAACTGCGACGGCGCGACCTCCGGATGCCGGTGATCATCCTCACCGCGCGAGACGCCGTTCCCGATCGCGTGCGGGGCCTCGAGGCGGGCGCCGACGACTACCTGGTCAAGCCCTTCGCCATCGAGGAGCTGATCGCCCGGCTGCGGGCCCAGCTCCGCCGTTCGGGTGTCCCGACCGAGCGGCTGAGGGTTGGGGACCTGGTGCTGGAGCCGGCCGCCCGGTGGGCCCAGCGGGCGGGGAAGGAGCTCGACCTCACCGCCCAGGAGTTCGACTTGCTCGAGTTCTTGGTCCGCCACCGCGGCCAGGTGATGAGCCGGCAGCGAATCCTGGACCACGTCTGGGGCTATGCCGCCACCCCCGCCTCCAACGTGGTCGACATCTACGTCCACTACCTGCGGCAGAAGGTGGACAGCGGGCACGACGCGAAGCTCATCAAGACGGTGCGATCGGTCGGCTACGTGGTACGCCCGTGATCTTCGGCAACCTCCGGCGCTCACTGCTGCTGACCAACGTGCTGGTGATGGCCTCGATCCTCGCCGCCCTCGGCACCGGGATCCTGCTCGTGATGGACCGTCTCCTGGTCGGCCAGGAGACGGCGACCGTGCAGGCCGACGCCCAGCGCGCGCTGGTGGAGCGAGGGGAGCTGAGCAGCAGCGAGTTCCAGAGCCGGCACACCTCCTACACCTCGGGGACCTTCTACGTGCTCTGGGACACCGCCGGCAACGCCACCTTCAACCCGTCGGGTGCACCCGAGGCTCCACTCGCCAGGGCTGCAGCGGCGGCGCTGGCCGGGAGAGGCGGCACGACCCAGGTGGAGCTCGAGCCGGGCCAGCCGGCTCTGGTGACGTCAAGCCTCATCTCCGATGACGGCCAGGTCTCCGGAGTCCTCCAGGCGGGGAGGAGCCTGGTCCCGGTCCGCTCGGTCGAGAGCGAGGCTGCCCTGGTCGCCCTCGTGGCGGGCCTGCTGGCGCTGCTCGTAATACTCGGCGCCGGCTGGTTTTTGACCGAGCGGGCGCTGATCCCCGTGCGGCTCGCGCTCGAGCGGCAGGTGCGGTTCACGGCGGACGCCTCCCACGAGCTGCGAACCCCCCTCACGATCATCGACACCGGACTCCAGGTCCTGCGCCGAAACCCCCGGCAGACGATCGCGAACAACCAGGCCGTGGTCGATTCAATCTCCTCCGAGACCAGGCGCATGGCCCGGCTGGTCGGCGACCTCCTCACGCTCGCGCGCGTCGACTCCGGCCAGGCGGAGATCCAGCTCGAGAGCGCCGACCTCACCGAGCTGGTGGCGACGACCGGCCGCGACCTGGAGGCGCTGGCGGAGAGCCGGGGCGCCCACCTGCTCGTCCGTTCGGAGGCAAAGCTGGCCGGACACGTCGACCCCGAGCGACTGCGCCAGGTGCTGGTGATCCTGGTTGACAACGCGCTTCGCCACGGAGCTCCTGGTGACACTGTCGAGTTGAACCTGGAGCGCGCCGGTGAGGAGATCCGGATCGAGGTCTCCGACCACGGGCCGGGAATCCCGCCCGATCAGCGCGAGAAGGTCTTCGAGCCATTCCACCGCCTGGCCGGCGATCGGACCGACTCTGGCGCCGGCCTCGGGCTCGCCATCGCCCGCTGGATCGTAAGGGCCCACCGCGGGACCATCAAGTTGCTCGACAACAAACCCGGGCTGAGGGTGCGGGTGTCCCTGCCGCCGGGAGGCGGCGAGGGCGCGAACCAGAAGAGGGCTCCCCTGCGGCCCCGTCGTGCCGTACCGAACGTGGGGACGGAGAACCCGGCCGCCGGCTAGCCGACCCTTCGCTCCCTCTGCGGCTCGGGCCCGAGCCTCGCCCGGCACTTTCACAGCCAACTCCCAGCCGTGGCGCATCTGACGCCAAGGCGCCGGCGGCATCTTGAAGCCAGATTTCAGTTGGCGAGCCGCCTCTTACGACGGCATTTGTGCGAGGTCAGATCTCTCTCCGATGTTGGACATGAGTCGTTTTCCCGCCGTCCAGTTCCCGTCCGGCGGTGAGCCGGGCCCCGCGGGCCCGTCGCCGCGTGGCAAGTCACGTTCCACGCCGGCACCGAGGCTGCTCGCGGCAGCCCTCGCCGGCGCACTGCTCGGCGTGGGTGGCTTCGTCGCGCTCGGGGCCAATTCCGCTCACGCCGGAGCCAACGCGGTGCTTTCGGCCACCGCACCCATCACGGCGGTGCCTCAGAACCCGGCCGCCTACACCGGCGGCATCGGCCAGGCCTCGGCTGTAGCGACGCAGGTCGAGCCGGCGATCGTTGACATCAATACGGTGTTCCGTTCCGCCTCCGGCTCGGGCACCGCGGCCGGGACGGGCATCATCCTCACCGCGAACGGCGAGATCCTGACCAACAACCATGTGGTCGAGGGCGCGACCAGCATCACCATTGACATTCCCGGTCACTCCGGCTCCTACCCCGCCCAGGTCCTGGGGGTTGACCCTACCGCGGACGTCGCACTGATCCAGGTGGCCGGCGTCTCCGGCCTGCCTACCGCAACACTGGCCGGCTCGGCGACCCTCAGGACGGACCAGTCTGTGGTCGCAGTCGGCAACGCAGGTGGGGTCGGCGGGACTCCGAGCGTGAGCCAGGGCAGCATCGTGGCCCTCGGACAGTCGATCACCGCCACCGGTGATGGCACACCCGAGCAGCTCACCGACCTGATTCAGAGCAACGCCACCATCGCCCCCGGTGATTCCGGCGGAGCGCTCGTCAATTCAGCCGGCCAGGTGGTCGGCATGATCACGGCCGGGCAGACCAACTCCCGCGGCGGCGCCACCAACGTCGGGTTTGCAATCCCGATCAGCGACGCCCTGACGGTCGTCAACCAGGTCCGCGCGGGCCAGGGCAGTTCAACTGTCATCCTCGGGCAGGTCGGCTACCTCGGGATCACCGTGACTGACCTCAACCCGACTGTCGCGGCCCAGCTCGGGCTGAGCGGCAGCTCCGGTGCGCTGGTCATGGGCGTGACCGGCGGGTCGCCGGCCGACCAAGCGGGAATCGCGCGCTATTCGGTGATCGACTCCGTCGCCGGTGGTCCGATTGCTTCGACGAGCGACCTCGGCAATGCTCTCCACGCCTACCGGCCGGGCGACCAGGTCCAGGTCACCTGGACCGATCAGGTATCGGCCTCGCACACCGCGATGATCACGCTCACCACTGGTCCTGCGCTTTAGGCCGGTCCTTTCCACCAGGCGTATGCCCGGCAACGCGTTCCGTTTCACCCCACGACCTGCTCCGGGAGCGATTGCAGTAGCGGCCGGACACCCACAGAAGACGCCCACAGAGAACTGACAGGGGCGGCCCGGCCCGCTCCCTGACCCTTGCGTCATAAACCGCGGCAGTTCGTCGATGGAGATCGGCGTCTCAGTCCATCGATCCGGATCCACCACGCCCCATCGGCGCGGGGACATCGCGCAGCGGCGATCAGAAAGGAGCGGAACGTGAAGAAGCGACTCCGGAGGTTCATCACCCTGCGGAAGGGGCTCGTCGCGCTCGTCCTCGTGACCGGGTCGCTTGGCGCCACCACCGTCTACGCGCAGGCGGCGAAGATCACGAACACCTACCGGACGGCCACCGTCACCGACGGCACCATCAGCCAGTCGATCGGCATGGCCCTCAACTTCGCCTCTGCCGGCACCGTTGCCGCCGTGAACGTGCAGGTTGGCGAGACGGTCGCGGCCGGCGCCACGCTCGCGACACTTGATCCGACGCTGTTGTCGGCCCAGTTGCTCCAGGCGCAGGCCACCCTCGCCTCGGCCGGGCCAAGCTGACACAGGACAAGGCGGGCGCGACCGCCCAGAGCCTCGCGTCAGGCCAGAACGCAATTGCCTCCGCCCAGGTGGCCGTCAACGATGCTGAGGCCAACCTCAGCGATACCGAGGCCGGGGGCGATGACGGCCTTCATGTTCGCGGTCTGGAAGTAGCCCCTGATGGGGCAGAAGCCTCCCGAGCAGATCACGAGCGATTGCTCCGCCGCGCTGGCATTCATCCCAGCAAGGGAGAACAGGACGCTGCGGCGAGCGTGCTCCACCTCGGCTTCGGAGCTGAGCTTGCGATCATCCTGCTCGGCGCCTCACTCACCATCCAGGTGGTCGCGGCCCGTGGAGCTGCGGAGCTGCTCATCGTGACGGGGCTCGTCTGCGTGGCATTCGTCCTCGGCGTGCTCCTGGCGAGGGTTGCCCAACTCTCCTCGACCATGGGACTGCTGCTTGGCGCCGGGACGGCGATCCGGAGCCAGCGCGATCCTGGTGGTCTCGCCGATCGTCAAGGCCAGGGAATCCGAGACGGCCCACGCGGTCGCGACCATCTTCACCTTCAACATCGCGGCGCTTCTCCTCTACCCGATCAGCGGCCCACGCGCTGGCCATGACCCAGCCGGCCTTCGGCACCTGGGCCGGCACGACCATGAACGACACCTCGATCATTGTCGCGACGGGATTCTCCTATGGCACCGTGGCAGGGGCGGTGGCGACCATAACCAAGCTGACCCGAACGCTCCTTCTGCTCCCGCTCGTGCTCGTCATCGCGGGAGGCATCGCAGCCTCGGAACGCGGCTCCACCGGCTCCTGGGCCGCCGCCCGAAAGGCGATCCCCTGGTTCGTGTTGGGCTTCGTCGCTCTGGCGGCGGCGCACTCCTTCCAGATCCTGTCGCCGGCCTCCTACGACGTGGCCGCCTCCTCGCAAGCTTCCTGATCGTGGTGGTCCTCGCCGCCGTCGGGATGGGGGTGGACCTGAGAGGCATCGTCAAGCTCGGCCCTAGACCACTGCTGGTCGGGTTGGCGCTGGGCTCGATCATGAGTGTCGTGAGCCACGGCGCGCTGTACGTGGCCGGTCAGGGGCACGCCTGACCCGAATCGTTGGAAAATAAAGTGACCCCGACGGCTCGCTCCTAGGCTCCAGCTCCTGCCTTGCGGCTCTTGCCGACGCCCACCGCGCTGCCCTCGGGGCCGTCGCCAACGATAGGGCCCGGACCGCGCGGATGGCAAGAAGAATTAATTTGAGGTTGCCAGGCGGCGAACCGTAGCCGTCCCGTGAAGAACCGAGCTCGGCTCTACCATGGCCGGAAAGCAATGCTTCTGACGACCATCGCGGGAAGCCTGCCTAAACCGGCGTGGCTGGCCCGGCCCGAGATGCTGTGGGCGCCGTGGGTCCTGTCGCCCGACCTCCTTCTGGACGGGCAGCGCGATGCCGTCCTGGCGGCGCTCAAGGAACAGGAGAGCGCGGGTATCGACATCGTCGGGGACGGCGAGCAGTCGCGGCAGCATTTCGTCCACGGGTTCCTGGAGAAGATCGAGGGGATCGACTTCTCGCGGCGGGTGACGATCGGGATCCGCGCGGACCGTTACAAGGCCGAGGTGCCCACCGTGACGGGGCCTCTGCGCCGGCATGGGTCGGTGCACCGAGAGGAGGTCTTGTGGGCCCGCGCTCACACCGACAGGACGTTCAAATTCACCCTTCCGGGACCGTTGACGATCGTCGACACGCTGGCCGACGACCACTACCACGACCGCCGCAGGCTCGCCTGGGAGATCGCCGGCCTTCTGAACGACGAAGCGCGCGAGCTGGAGGCGGCCGGGGTGGACATTATCCAGTTCGACGAGCCGGCGTTCAACGTCTATCTCGACGACGTCGAGAGCTGGGGGATCGATGTCATGCAGCGCGCCATCGAAGGTCTGCGGTGCCGGACTGCCATTCACATCTGCTACGGCTACGGGATTCGGGCCAACATCGAGTGGAAGGACACGCTGGGAGACGAGTGGCTGCAGTACGAGCGAAATTTTCCGCTGCTCGCGGCGAGCGGGATCGACCAGGTGTCTATCGAGTTCGCGAACTCGCACGTCCCGACACGGCTTCTCGCCCTGCTGAACGGGAAGGATGTGGTTCTGGGCGCCATCGACGTCGCGACCAGCGAGGTCGAGAGCCCGGAACAGGTTGCCGCCACGATCAGGCGCGCGCTGGAGACGGTCCCGCCGGAGCGCCTCTACCTCTCCACCAACTGCGGCATGGCACCACTGCCCCGTAAGGTCGCGCGAGCGAAGCTCACAGCCCTCGTCGCGGGAGCCCGCATCGTCCGAACCGAGTTCGAGGCTTCGCCGAAGGACTGATCGAGGTCCGGGCGGCGCCCTACCGGGCGGCGACCTCGTCCGACTTGACCCGACGGGCTCCTGCGCGAGTGTCAGCTCTTCGAGCTCCGCCCAGAGGCGGCCGCGGAGCGCTACGTCGTCCGCGAGGGGTTGTAGGGCGTCGGGCGACGGTTGGCGAATGGCGGCCGGTGACCTCCGCAGGCCCGAAGTAAGCTGTGGCATCACCGGAGGCAGCGAGGCCAGGAGGTTCGCACAAAGGTTAGCTACCAAAAGTAGCCGTGGACACACCAGCAATTAAAGCCCTGAAGCTGGTGCGCCTGGCAGGAATCGAACCTGCTACCTCATGCTCCGCAGGCATGCGCTCTATCCGGTGAGCTACAGGCGCTCTATTGTGATGTTGTTTACCGCGTATATTTGGCGGTGGTGCGGTTACACCGCGCATAACTCCTGCGCACGAAAAGACGGCTTAGTCTAGGGGAAATGGAGGAAGAAACCGGCGCTGCGCGGGGCCGTGGGTGACCGGCGCGGGCGCTCCAGGCACGGGCCTCGACCAGCTCTAGATTTCCGCGAGGAAGGCTACCCAAGGCCCGAGGCTGCCTTTGAGCCCGAGGTAACCGGAGGCACGCCGCCGGCGGCAGGGTCTGGCCACCGCCCACCGCGCCGCCACGGTTAGCCGGCGCTCCGCGGCAGGATAGCTACAAGAAAGTTCTGCATGTTGTTGCAGCTATCGCTGAGATGCCAGGCCAAGCCCTGGTGGTCGCCTTTGGGGCACGCTCCCAGTGGCGGTCGCTGGCGACCACTAGACGCCGCTCCCGCCCCGTTCGCCTCCGGTTCTGTCCAGGCGATCTAGGAAACCCGGGCGGTTCAGTCTGATCAGAGGTCGGCAGGCCGGACAACCACCACGACTTGCTTTGCGACCATGGCCAGCTTGGTCGATGACGCCGCGTTGGACCTTGCCTCAGTGCATCCCAAGGTTCACGATCCACTGACCCGCAATCAAACCGTCGTTCTGCCAAATCCCGGATCAGCGAATTGGATTGCAGGGCTTGCTCTCGCGATTCACAAGGAGTTGTCGAGTCAGTCAAGTATTGAATTGGGACTAAAATCTACACCCCGCTAGCTGCGACGGGTATAGTCTTGGCCAGTGAGTATAGATTCGACGGCAAAAGCTCAAGGCAATGAAGCTCGCCTTGGGACGATGGCAAAGATGCTTGGCGTCTCGTCGGCTTACGTCCGACGCTTAGCCGACGAGGGAATCCTGCCGTTTCGGCGTACGACCGGAGGGCACCGCGTCTTCGATCCCGATGCGACCACGGCCGCCTTCATCAAGCGTGGCGAGGGACGTACTCTCCGACTTGAACTCTCGATCGAGGGCCTCGAAGAGGATCGCGTCTGGAAGCGACTGGAAACCGAGCTTCCGCCTCGCCGCGCCAGCCCGGAGGCGAGGGAAGTCGCACGCTACGCCTTCACCGAGATGCTCAATAACGCGATCGATCATTCAGGCGGGTCCCGGGTGGACGTATCCTGGCGCCCTGGCTCCGAGACCATCAGTGTCGGCGTCGAGGACGACGGAGTGGGGGTGTTCGAGCGGCTCCGATCTACCCTCGGGTTACAGAACCATCTTGCCGCCTTGGAAGAGCTGTCTAAAGGGAAACTCACCACCCAGCCCGACCGCCACAGCGGGGAGGGCATCTTCTTCACATCCCTTGCCGTCGATCTCTTTGACCTGCGCGCAAACAACCTCAGGTGGATTGTCGACAACCGACGCAAAGATGTGGCACTGGGAGAGGTCGCGCAGCCCTCGGGGACTCATGTGCGTTTCGAGATCGAAGCTCGCACAACGCGAAGACTGGAGGAGGTGTTCGCCCACTTCACCGATGAGGAGCTGCGATTCAGCCGTTCGCGCGGCATCGTGAAGCTGTTCCAGCATGGAACGGATTTCGTGAGTCGATCAGAGGCGAAGAGGCTCATGGCCGGCTTCGAGCGTTTCACCGGCGTTGACGTCGATTTCACCGGTGTCGACTCGGTGGGGCAAGGATTCGCTGACGAGGTGTTTCGCGTGTGGGCGACGGCACACCGGGAGGTGAAACTCACGCCGACGGGAATGAATCCGGTGGTGTCTCTAATGGTCGGCCGAGCTACGGCCGCGGCCGGCGATCGCTGATTGAACGATCGCGACCCTATTGTTGATCGGGTCGCTTTCTCGAACCGTCGATGGGTCCCACTAACGAATCCTAGGATCCAACGACTGGCGGCTGTCGGTCGCTCCTAGAAGTCGACCACGAGCGCCGCGTGATCAGGCACGCGTTGGGCGCCCTCTGAGGGCTCCAATAGCTGAAGGCCTGCTCGTCACCGTGGATTTCGGTGATCAAAGCGTCGATCGCTGGCATTTGGCGGAACCACTTCCTAAGCGTGGAGTCTGGGTTAACGATCGGCGTGTCTGGGAGTCGGGCGCGTCGGTGGCGCAGTAGCTGTGTCTCCGACACGACTGGCAAGCCTCCTTTCATGAGGGGACGACGCCGCCTTACTTTTCGGTTCTTACGCACGTGGTGATTTCGGTCACAACAGTGATTTGGATGTACTCATCCTCGTTGATCGGGCGCGACAGTGGTTTCCGACGCATCTACATCAGCGATGGGTGATCGGAGGACCGGCGGCTCAGGGAGCGCCCAGTGGCAAAAGGTCGGCGTCGTGGAGGAGTTGGGGACTCGGGCGCCAGCTCGCCGCGCTGAAAAGTCGCCTCAACTCAGGTGAGAGCACGGCGAATACGGCCATGACCACCACGAACAGGAGCCCGCTCACGACCATCAATGGCCTCGGTTCGGTGATGTCGGCCAACCCGCCCATTCCCCAGCCCACCAATGCCATCGGCGCCAGGGTGATCAACTGGTAAAAGCTCGTCGCCCGGCCCCTGAACTCATCCTCCACCTTGGACTGGATCAGAGCCAGCGTCATCGACATGAACATCGCCTGGGTGCTGCCGACGAAGAAGCCGGCCACCACGGCCACGGCGACCGATGGTGCGCCCCCCATCACCGAGAGGCTGACACCGCTCCCCACCAGCGAGAGCCCGAACAGCGCCGGCCGATAGCGGCTGTCCGAGAAGCGGGCTAGAGCGAGCGATCCGACCACGGCGCCGAGACCAATCGTCGAGAGAAGAAGGCCATAGCTGGCCGGTCCCTGTCGCAGGTCCATGCTCACGAACATCGGCAGCGTGCCCTGGTAGGCCATCGTCAGCGAGCAATGAAGAGCGACGGCCCAGATCGCGATCCAGGCCAGTGATCGGGCCCTTAAGTACTTGAGGGAAGCCCGAAGCCGATGGCCACCGGCATCCTGGCGCCGCGGTACTCGCCGCTCGCCGACGAAGACGCTGAGAACGGCTGCGGTGCCATAGAGCAGGGAGCAGAAGCTCCAGGCCGCGGCCGGACCTCGCCAGACAAGCATCGGCGTCGCCAGCACAGGGCCAAGGAACTGGGCTCCCTGGGTCCCGACCTGGAAGAGGGAGACCGCGTTGAGCAGCTTCTCGGGCGGCACCAGGCTTGGAACCAGGGTGCTGCGGAGGGTCATCTGGAAAACGAAGGAGAGCCCGAACACCACGCTCAGGGTGAGGAGCGCCGGCAGCGATGCGAGGCCGAGCAGGGAGAGGATCGCGAAGACGGCGGTCGTGACCGCCGAGAGAGACGCCGCAATGACGTTCAGGGCCCGCCGGTCGAAACGATCGGCGAGCACTCCCGAGTAGGGAGCGAGAAGGATGACCGGGCCCTGGGTCAGGAAGAGCCCGAAACCGACCCAGAAGGAGGAGTGGGTGATCTGCAGGAGCTGGGCGCTGAGGACGAGCACCAGGGCCCACCGGCCGGCCGATGCCGCCAGGTTGCTGAGCCAGAGCCAGCGGTAGGTCGGGTACGCGAGAGAAGACAGCATCGAGCAGCCCGACCATTCTTCCAGCCATCGAGGCAAGGCGACGCAACCTGCGGCGCTCTGGTGCACTCGGCGGACGAAAGACGGGCTGTCCGAAGACGACCTCCCCGTGGAACGGACCTCAAATCAAGAGGTCCTCGATCTCGGCGGAGAAGGGATCGCGGGTCCAGCTTTGGCCGACGGAAACGGTGTCGAGGTGGCCCGTCAACAGCGCCGGGCCGCGGCCGGTGCCCAGCGACCGATGACGTTGGACCGGCCGGGCCCCGCCTTGTGGAGCTCGGGTTAAAACCGTCGGGCCGGCACCAGCCGGCCACCGTCTCCACCACCGCGCCTTCGTCGCCGGTCACCGAGGGGACCCGGACGAAGGCTCTCGAGGACCGAGCGCGCGGTCTCCTTCATTCAGGAGGCGGCGCGGCCGAAGACCTGATCGAGGGCGGCCCGGATGTCACCGGTGAGGGAGTCGGCCGCCTCCAGGCCGATCGAGAGCCGGATCATCCCCGCCGGGATGCCCGCCGCCTCACGCTCCTCGACGGTCAGCGAGAAATGCGATGAGTTGTGGGGCGTGCTGGCCAGCGTCTCCACACCGCCCAGGCTGGTCGCCTCGATCAGCACCTGGAAGTTGCGCATCACGGAGCCGGCCGAACGATCGCCGCCGCGGACGACGAAACTCACCATCCCGCCGGCCCGGCCCCTGGCCAGCAGGCGGGAGGCGACCTCTTTGTGCGGATAGGACTCCAAGCCGGGGTAGATGACGCTGGTCACCTCGGGCTGCTGCTCGAGGAAGCGGGCTACCGCCAGCGCGGTCTCCTGCTGGCGCTGGAGCCGGACCTCGAAGGTGCGCAACCCCCGCAGCACGAGGAAGGCGGCGTGCGGGTCGAGGCTGCCGCCGAAGGTGATCACCCGGCGCTGGACGTCCTGGACAAGGTCCTCCGGCCCGGCCACGCAGCCCGCGATCACGTCCGAGTGCCCGTTCAGGTACTTGCTAGCCGACTGGACGACGAGGTCGGCGCCCAGCTCGAGGGGCCGGACGACCGCCGGCGAAGCGAACGTGTTGTCGACCACGAAGCGAACGCCGTACTGGTGTGCAAGGGCGGCGACCGCGGAGATGTCGAGCAGCCGTAGCTGCGGGTTGGAGAGCGTTTCCGCGTAGACGACCGCGACCGGGCCTCTGGAGAGCGCCGCCTCCCATTCCGCCAGCGCGTCGCCGCGGACGAACTCGACCTCGATGCCAAGCCGCGGCAGGTCGCGGGTGAGCAGGTCGAAGGTGTCGCCGTAGAGCTCGCGCGCCGCCACGATCCGGTCACCGGCCCCGGCGAGGGTGAGCAGGGTGCTGGCGATTGCCGCCATCCCACTGCTTGTCATCAGCGCGGCCGGCGCGCCCTCCAGGCGGGCGACCTCCTCGGCGGCTGCCGCCACGGTCGGGTTGCGGAAGCGGCTGTACCAGTCCTCGTTCAGGCCGCCGGTCTCGATGACGTCGTCGTAGCTGATGTCGTCGAGGTGGAAGATCGTGGTCTGGTAGATCGGCGGGACCACGGGGGCAGTGCGAGACTGGTGCCGCCGGGCGCGCTGGGCCGCCGTTTCACTGCCTGTCACCCCCATAAGGTACCGGAGCCGGGGAGGGTCGTCATTCCGTCTGCCTCTACCTTTGCGGCTCGGCGGGAGCATGAGCAGCCGCTTCGGACAGCGGCTTTTTCCTAGACTTCGGAATGTGCTCGGGCGCCTACGCGAGATCGTCGTCGCCGGGGCTGGGATCGCCGGCTGCACGGTCGCTTACGAGCTGGCCCGGGCCGGCTTCAAGGTGGTCCTGCTCGAACAGCGCCACGTAGCCTGGGGTGCCTCGGGGCGCAACCTCGGCCTGCTGCTGAACGACCTCGCCGCCAGCTCGGTGGAGATGATGCGGATGGCGCTCAATGGCTACCGCGAGCTGGCCGACGGTCCGGTGCCCTTCGAGCTTCGGGAGGTCTCCTACCTGCTGCTGCCCTTCACCGATGAGCAGATCGCCGTCACCGCTGAGAGGGTTGAGGAGATGCGAGCCTGCGGCATCGACTGCGAGCCGGTCGGATCCGACCGGCTCAAGGATGCGCTGCCGCAGCTGAGGCCGGGTGCCGCCGGGGTGCACGCGGTACATGGCGCCTGGGCGGTCTCGCCGGGCGCGGCGACCCGCGCCTACGCCGAGGCGGCCCGAGCCGCTGGCGCGGACATCCGGACCGGTGTCCGGGTCGACCAGCTCGTGGTCCGCGGCGGGCGAGTCGAGGGGGTCGTGACCGACCGCGGGATCGTCTCCTGCGACGCCGTGGTGGTCGCCACCGGGCCCTGGCTGACGGACCTGGTGGACGAGGCGCCGCTCTCCACCGGCCGCGGCTGGGTGCTGCGCACGGGCCACCTCGACTTTCAGCTGCCCTGGGTGTTGGTCGACATGTCCTGGCCCGACCTCGGCGAGCTCGGCCGGTCGGCGCGCTCTCCGCGGCTGGGCGAGATCGCCGCCGGAGGCTACGACCGCCCGGTCGCCGCAACGGTGTCGATGGTTTCCCAGCCGAACGGCCGGGCACTGCTCGGCACCTCGCTGGCCCCGTCGCTGCGGGAGCCGGTCGAGGGCGTGGAGATGCCGCAGCTGATCGCGCGCCGGGCGCTCGAACTGCTGCCGGGGATGGAGGCCGTGAGCGTCGCCTCGGCCTGGTACGGACTGCGGCCGATGACACCCGACGGGCTACCGATCGTGGGGCCGACAGAGGTCGACGGCGTCTTCGTCCACGGGGGCCATGGCTCGATCGGAATGCAGTCGGCGCCCTGGACCGCGCGTGCCCTGGCCCGGATCGTTCAGGGCGGGGACGCGCCCGAGGTCGCCGGGTTCGGAATCGGCAGGTTCGGCGGCCTCAGCCGCGAAGCGCCCTGATCACCGGGCCGAACGCCCGGACCCCCTCTCGCCCGCCCATGGTCAGCGCCACCTGGACCTGGGTGGTGCCCAGTTCGGCGTGCCGGCGCAGCACCTCGGCCATCTCCTCGGGGCTGCCCGAAAGGGGTCTCTCGGTGGGCGCGGGCCGGTAGCCGGAGCCCGGGATGTTGACCCGCAACGCGCTTGTTCGGACCAGCGTGGAGGGGTCGCGGGCGTGCTCCCGGCAGGCTTCGAGGACCTGCTCGGCGCGGATGCGGGCCAGCTCCGGGGAGGCGTCCGTGTAGCCCTGCCAGCCGTTCCAGACGTCCGCGTACTGGGTGACCAGGCGAAGCATCCGGGGCTTCGGGTTGAGGGTACCGATCAAGATCGGCGGGCCCTCCGGTCGGGGGCCGCGCGGCACCAGCTTCGCCTCCCGCACCGAGTAGAAGCGTCCGCTGAAGTCGAGCTCACCTTCGCGGAACAGACCGCGGATGATCTGGAGGGCTTCCTCGAAGCGGCTGACCGGCGAGTCCGTCGGCAGCCCCATCGTCTCGTGCTCGCCCGCCGAGTCCCCCGATCCGAGGCCGAGGACGAGGCGGCCGCCGCTCACCTCGTCGAGGGTGTCGGCGATCTTGGCCAGCAGGAAGGGATTGCGGTAGCCGGTGCAGGCGACCAGCGTTCCCAGCTGCAGGCGCGGGATCTCGGTCGCCAGAGCGGTCAGGATCGTGAAGCACTCGAGGTAGCCCTCGGGTTCGGCGATCGCGTCGGGGTGGATCGAAGCGCCGGCCCTCTTGCGCAGCTCCGCGTTGGTGCTCGGCAGGAGGAGGTGGTCGGTGACCCAGAGGGCGTCGAAGCCGGCGGCCTCGGCCTCTTTGGCGATTCCCAGGACCTCCTGCCAGCGGAGTGGTCCGGTGGTCCAGGTCGGCATCATCAGCCCGAGCTGGAGCTTGGAGGCGGCCCGATCGCTTCCCATCTGCCCAAAGAGTATCGCCCGCCGTCAGCAGTCGCTGGTCCTCGTTAGTGTTGTGGGGTGAGCAAAACGCCTCCATCCGTCGCTGTCCCGGCCCCCTTCGTGGACCTCTTCCGGGGAGACGCCGTCGCCCAGCTGGCGACGCTTCGCGCCGACGGCACACCGCACCTGACCCCCGTCTGGGTCGACCTCGACGACGCGGGCCGTGTGTTGATCAACGCGCGGGTCGATCGACTCAAGGCCGGTCACATGCGGGCGGGAAGAGAGGTCGCCGTGTGTGTCGTCGACCCCGCCAACTCCTACCGCTACGTCTCGATCACGGGCGTCGTCGAGGATGCGACCGAAGCGGGCGCGCTGGAGCACATGGACCGACTCGCGCGCCGCTACCTCAAGGTGGGCCGGTACCCCTGGGCCGCCGCCGGCGAGCGCCGTCAGCTGTTCAAGATCAGGCCCACCCGCGTCATCACGGACTCGGGGGAGGTGGACCTGCCGCCGCCCGAGTTCTAGGTCGTCTTCTTCGTCGCCACCATCCACTCCTCACCGGCGTGGGGCGCGCGGCGGGGGGCGAGCGGCGTGATGTCGATGGTCGGGTCCGGCCGTCCGACCATCGCCTTGGCGAGCAGCCGGCCGGCGACCGGGCCGTGCATGGTGCCGTGGCCGCCAAAGCCGGCTGCCATCCAGAGGCCAGGCTCGAGCTCGCCGACGTAGGGATGGCCGTCGCCCCCCAGGTCGACGTTGCCGGTCGTGAAGCGGGCGATGCGGACGTCCGCCAGCGCGTGGGCTCGGTGGCGGGCCAGCTCGCCGAACTCGGCCAGCATCTGCTGGTGGCTCCAGCCCGGCGGATTTTCCTCGAGCAGGATCGCGACGACCACCGCGCGGCCCTCGGGCTCAACGCAGAAGCCGGTGTCGAGGTCGATCGTCAGCGGCACCGGCTGGCCCTCGAGGACCGGCTCGGTGATGCCGCCCAGCAGCTGCATCGGCCGGATCGTGAGGTCCAGCCCGAAGGGCTTCAGAAACGCCGAGCTCCAAAACCCGGTGCAGACGGCGATCCGCTCGGCCTCCACCTCCGTCGGGCCAGTGACCAGCCAGCCGCCCGACTGGCGGAGCAGCGAGCTGACCGGCCAGTGCTCGCGAACCTGGGCGCCGGCGGCGCGCGCAGCGCGGGTCAGGGCGGCCACCCCGTCGGGTGGCGAGACCCTTCCATCGCCGGGCGTCCAGCAGCCCCCCAGGAGCCCTTCCGGGCTGAGCCAGGGGGCTGCCTCCGCGAGATCCTCGGGGTCGAGGACCTTGACGTCATCGAGGCCGAGGCTCGCCTGCAGGCGAGCGGCCTCGCCCAGGCGGGACATGATTTCCGGCTGACCGGAGACCATCAGGTAGCCACACTGCGAAAACGGCACCTGCGCATCGAAGATCCGGCCGGCGTTCTTCCAGAACTCGAGGCCGCGCCGCGAAAGCTCGATCTCCAGCGGTGTGCTGAACTGCTGGCGGACCCCGCCGAAGGAGCCGCCGGTCGATCCGCTGGACAGCTGATCCTGCTCCACCAGGAGCACGCTGGACTCGCCCTCCTGGGTCAGGTAATAGGCGACCGCCGAGCCGACGATGCCGCCGCCGATGACGACCGTGCTGAAGCGCTCCATCTCGGTCTTCCTTTTGGTATCGCTACGCCGAGGACGCGACCTGAGGCTAGCAGAGGCCGGTCAGGCGGCTCCGACCAGCGCGTCGACGACGTCCGGCCGGACCTGCGACCAGGGTGACGACGAGCAGCCCGGCGTCAGCAGGTGGCCGCGCCGACCGGTCTCGGCGAGGGCGGCACCGGCGGCTGCCCGCATCTCTCCTGCGTCCAGCCTCAGCGGACTATGCCGGCCGACGCCGCCGGCGACCGCCAGGCCGAGCCGATCCCGCGCTTGCGCCAGCCCGGGGTTGCCCGCCTCCTCTGCGGCCCAGTTGAGAGATGACAGGCGCAGTTCGGCCGCCAGCTCGAGGTTGATGTGAGCGCCGCAGAGGTGGAGCATGTTGAACCAGCCCTGGTGGGCGGCCGCGACCACCGACCGGTCGGCGGGCAGGTATACCCGCCGGTACTCCTCGGCAGTCACGATCGTGGTGTCGGCGAGGGGGTTGACGGCGTAAAAGACGCCGGCGGCGCCGGCCTCGATGGAGTCGGAAGTGAAGCTCGCCAGCATCCTGGCGATGGTGTCCAGCGCCGCGGCCATCAGCTCCGGCTCGGCCGCCACCAGACCCGCCAGCCGGGCGGTGTCGCGACCGGCGAGGAACCAGGCCACCATTCCCGGCGAGAAGACGGTTTGGATCACCGGGACCTCGGGGCCGAGCTCGGCCCCGACGGCACGGAGGACGGCCACCTGGTCGGAGAGCGGACCTGAGCTGCTCGGACCTTCGGCGATCCGCCGCCATTCCTCGGCGGTCGCGCCACCGGCCCGGATCAGGACCGGCTCCTCGGTCGGTGAGCCCGAGTAGCGCCAGGCGGCGCCGAACGCCTCCGCAAAGCAGGACGCACGGATCTGGAGCTTGACGAAGTCGAAGCGGTGCCGGCGGGCGGCGGCGATCGTCGCCTCGGCCAGCGACGCGACCGCCCATTCGCGGTCGTAAAAGTGTCCCCACGCGGAAACGGGCGGGTGGTCGGCCACCTCCAGGGCGAGCGCGGCTCGGACCCGTTCTCTTCCTCCGGCGGTCACGGGGGCACAGCGTACTCCCTACCATTCCGACCGCTATGCAGCGACCGCGCGTCTCCCTCGTGGTGGTCTGGCTCGCCGCCGCCAACCTCCGGATGGCGCTCTTCGCGCTGCAGCCGGTACTGCCCCAGATCCGCCACGACCTCGGCTTGAGCTTCACCCTGACCGGCGGGCTGACCTCGATGGCCCTGGGCGTCCTCGGGGCCGCCTCCATCCCCGGCGTCTGGGTCGCCTGGCGCCTGGGCGCCCGGCGGACGGTGGCCGTGATGGCGGTCGCAGTAGCACTCGCCTCGGTCGCGCGGCTGCTGCCTCCCGAGAACGTCCTCATCTTCGCCGGGACCGCGGTGCTGGCGGCCTGCGTCTCCTTCTCGCAGCCGGCGGCGACGGTCCTGGTCCGCCGGTGGTTCCCTGACCGGATCCATCGGGCCAGCGCCATCTACGGCAACGGCATCCTGATCGGGGGGACGATCGGCTCCACGCTGACGCCGCTGATCGCCGCCTACGCCGGCTGGCGGACGAGCTTTTGGGTCTGGGCCGCGATGTCCCTGGCCACCGCAGGGCTCTGGTTGTGGCTCTCGCCCCGGACCGATGCGCCGGTGCCCCGCCTCAGCCTCGCTGAGACCCTCCGCAACGTCCGCGCCTGGCAGGTCACCGCCCTCTTCACCTTCCAGAACCTGGCCTATTTCTCGGCCTCTGCCTGGCTCCCCTTCCTGCTGGCCGGGAGTAGCCCCGCTTATGTCTCCTGGGTCTTCACCTGCCTCAACCTGTTGCCGGTCCTCCCCCTCCTGGTGCTCCCGGCGCTTCGCTGGACCTACTCGACCTCGCGGGTCTTCTACTTTGGCGCCGGCCTGATCGTTGTTGCCGGCGCAGGCGGCCTCACCCTCGGCCTCCGCGAGCAGGCCTGGTGGCTCGCCTTCCTGATCGGACTGGGCTGCTCGGGGGCCTTCATCGGCGTCATGTCGCTGATGCCGGCGGTGGCCGAGAGCGACTCCGAGGCGGCGGCGATCACGGCCGTCGTCTTCGCTTTCGGCTACCTCTTCGCCTTCTTCAGCCCGGTTCTCGGCGGCTCCCTGGTGGACGTGACACACGCGGTGACGACGGCCTTCTGGCCATCATTGGTCGGGGGCGTGATGATGGTGGTGCTCGGGCTGGTGATCCCGCGCCTGGTCGTCCCCGGCGCTACCGAGGCTGCGGCATGACGCAAAAGCGATTCGGCGCGCTCCGCGACCGGATGGCCGGCGCGCTGCTGGAGGCTGGCGACGCCGGCTACGACGAGGCGCGAGCGGTGTTCAACGGCATGATCGATCGCCGTCCGGCGGCAATCGCCCTCTGCGAGTCGGTGGAGGATGTGCGCCGCGCCATTGTCTTCGGCCGCGAAGCCGGTCTCTCGATCGCCGTTCGCGGCGGAGGGCACAACGTGGCCGGCCTCGGGACCTGCGAAGGCGGGCTGCTGGTGAGCCTCGCCCGCCTCCGCGCGGTCGAGGTCGACCCGGCCCGGCGCCGGGCCGTCGCCGAGGGAGGATCCACCTGGGGCGATTTCGACCGTGCGACAACGGTTCATGGCCTAGCCACGCCAGGTGGCATCGTCTCCACCACCGGGGTCGGCGGCCTGACCCTCGGCGGCGGCATCGGGGTCCTCCGCGCCCGTCACGGCCTGACCTGTGACAACCTGGTCGGCGCCGACCTCGTGACCGCCGCCGGCGACCGGGTCCGGGCCGGCGATGGAGGCGACCCGGAGTTGCTCTGGGGCCTTCGTGGCGGCGGCGGTAACTTCGGTGCCGTCACCTCCTTCGAATTCGCCCTCCATCCGCAGGGGGACGTCGTGGCCGGCCCGGTCGAGTACGCCTACCGCGACCCCCGGGACTTCCTGCGCTTCTACCGGGATTACACCGCCGACCTGCCCGACGAGTTCACCTGCGACCTCCTGCTGCGATCGGGCCCCGGCGGCGCGCCCCGCTTCACGCTCCTCACCTGCTGGAGCGGCGACCCCGACCGCGCTGGCCCGGTCTACGAGCCGCTACGGTCGCGAGGCCCGATCAACCTGGCGGTCGAACGCCGCAGCTACCTCGAGTCGCAATGCCTCTTCGACGCCGTCTCGCCCTGGGGCCAGCGCAACTACTGGAAGTCCAACGGCATGTCGGGCCTGTCCGACGACGCGATCGAAGCGATCGTCGAGGTCTTCGACGCCCGCCGCTCGCCGCTGGCCCAAATCCAGTTCGAGCACCTCCACGGCGAGGTCCACCGCAGCGACCCGGCAGCCTCCGCGGTGGGCTTTCACTCGGCGTCCTACAACCTCCTGGTCAACGCCAAGTGGCTGGACCCCGCGGCCGATGAGGAAAACGTCGGTTGGGCGCGGGAGTCGTTCGGCCGGCTGCGGTCCTACACGGACGGCGGCGCCTACGTCAACTACCTGCTGGAGGAGCCGGAGGACCGGATCCGCGCCGCCTACGGCACCGGGGTCTACGGGAGGCTCGGCCGCCTCAAGGCGCGGTTCGACCCCGACAACGTCTTCCGGATCAACCAGAACATCCGCCCGGCGGCGGCCGTCAGTTAGCCAGGTGGTCCTGCGGCTTGTGCCAGGTGGCGGTGTCGATCCTCACTCCCTGTGAGGTCGGCCGCGGCGAGTCTTTGAGCAGCTTGGGCAGCACGTCGCTGGCGATCTGCCCGAGCAGCTCGAACTGCGAATCCGCCGGCTGGTCGAAGAGGAACTGGTTCACGCCCGCCTCGATGTACGGGCCCATCACGTCGTGGAACGCCTGCTCCGACTGCCAAGGGTCGTCGTCGGACTTGGGCACCCAGTAGTAGAGCGAGCGGTCGAGGGTCTCCGGGTCGCGGCCCAGCTCCTGGCAGTACTCGTCGAGCAGCTGATTGCGCTCGCGCATCTCCTGGGGGGTGCCGAAAGCGTTCCAGGTGTCCGCGTACTTGGCAACGATCTTCAACATCTGGGGACCGAAGGCCCCGAGCAGGAAGGGAGGCCGCGGCTTCTGGACCGGCGCCGGCCGGCTGCGAAGTCCCTCGGAGCGGTAGTACTTGCCCTCGTAGGAGCTGACGTCGTTGCGGAGGGTGGTATCGATCAGCTCCACCGCTTCGCGAAAGCGCCCGACCAGCTCCTTTGTCTCCGGGTAGGGGAGGCCGAACATCCTGTGCTCGGGCTCGTACCAGCCGGCGCCGAAGCCGAACTCGAGCCGGCCGTTGGAGATGTGGTCGACGGTGACCACCTCCTTCGCCAGCACCGTCGGGTAGCGGAAGGTGTTGGAGGTCACCAGGACGCCGATGCGGATCTTCTCGGTGCGCGCGGCGAGGCCGGCGAGAAGCGTCCAGGCCTCGAAGTAAGGGCCCTCGGGCCGGCTCGGCTGGATGAGGTGATCGCAGAGCCAGGCGCTCTCGAAGCCCATCTGCTCGAACTGCTGCCAGCGCTGCACGGTCTTCTCCCAGGTCATGTTCTGGTCCGTACAGATGCCAAAGTGGAACCTGCGCGCCATTTGGTAGTGCTCCTTCTCCTTGGTTGGCGTCCGCCGTCGGCCGGCTCTACTGTTTCGACCCATCCTAGTGGGACCGGCCGGGAGGCGCCCGGAGCGTGTCACTAGAATTCGAGGGGTGAAGGCGGGCAGATGGGGCTGACATCGGTGAGGATGCCCCAGCTCGGCGAGTCGGTCACCGAGGGCACCGTGGACCGCTGGCTCAAAAAGGAGGGGGACTTCGTCCGCCGCGACGAGCCGCTGGTCGAGGTCGTCACCGACAAAGTCAACGCCGAGATCCCCTCGCCCTTCGAGGGCCGGCTGGTCCGAATCGATGCGGCCGACGGCGCGACCGTGCCGATCGGGGCCGCCTTGGCCCAGTTCGAGGTCGAAGGCGCCACCGAGGCGCCACCTCCGGTCGCCGGCGCTGCTGCACCGGGGACCGCCGTCCCAGGGCCGCCTCCGGTGCCACCCGCCGGCACCCGCGAGGCCACCGGTCTGCTGAGCCCGGCAGTGCGCCGGCTGGCCGCGGAGAGCGGCGTCGACCCCTCGCAGGTGGTCGGGACCGGCGACGGCGGACGCGTCACCCGCGACGACATCCTCGCCGAGATCGGCCGGGCCGAGACCGCGCCGCCAGCCGCCTCCACGGAGCCCACGCCGCCATCGGCGGCTGCCGCCGCGCCTGACGCGCCGGCCCGCGACGAGTTGCTTCGCGTGAGCGCCGTGCGCCGGCAGATCGCCGAGCACATGGTGCGCAGCAAGCACACCTCGCCCCATGCCTGGGGGATGAGGGAGGTCGACATGTCGGCCCTGGTCGCCTACCGCGAGCAGCATAAGGTCGAGTTCAGCGAACGGCACGGCATCGCGCTCACCTACCTTCCCTTCGCCGTCCAGGTGCTCTGCGACGCGCTCAAGGCGAACCCGCTGCTGAACTCCAGCTGGACCGACGAGGGGATCCTGCTCAAGCGCTATTACAACATCGGTATCGCGGTCGCGCTGCCCGACGCCTTGATCGTCCCCGTGATCCGCGACGCCGACCGGCTCGGGCTGCTCGACCTGGCGCGGACCATCGGCGACCTCTCGAGCCGGGCGCGGAGCAAGACCCTGAAGCCTGAAGACGTGCGGGACGGCACCTTCACGCTCAACAACACGGGCGCCATCGGTTCGATCCAGGGGATGGCCATCATCAACCAGCCGCAGGCGGCGATCGTCAGCCTCGAGAAGATCCTCAAGCGCCCGGTGGTCGTGGACGACGAGATCGTGATCCGGCCCGTGATGTACCTGACCATGTCCTTCGACCACCGGATCTTGGACGGACTCCAGGCCGGTCGATTCATGGACGCCATGCAGAACGGCCTCGAGCGCTGGACGCCGGCGTCGATTCGCGTCTAGCGGGCCGATCGACGTGCGACGACTCGTCATGACCGACCTTCGCCGGCTGGAGCTGCGAGAGGGCCCCGCGCCGCAGCCGCCGGCGGGTTGGCTGCGGCTCCGGATGGTGGCCTCGGCCCTGGGACTGACCCAGTTGCAGCTGCTGAGCGGCTGGATCTCGACCGGGGGACTGCCGAGAGTGCTCGGCCACGAGATGGTCGGCCGGGTTGTCGAGCACGGCGCCGGCGTGACCGACCCGCCGCTCGGTTCGCTGGTGGTGGCCGACTGCCTTTTCGGCTGCGGCCGCTGCGCCCGCTGCCTGGAGGGCAGCGAGGTGATCTGCCCGAGCTTGCGGATGATCGGCTACACCATCGACGGCGGCTACGCGGACGAGGTGGTGGTGCCCGCGGCGAACGTGTTCGTCCTGCCGCCGGCCACGCCGCCAGCGGAGGCGGTGCTGCTCGCCAGCGCGGTGCCGAGCGCGGTCCGGGTGGTGGCGCGGGCGGGGGTCCGCCCGGGCGACCGGGTGATCGTGGTCGGCGCGGGCAGCATCGGGACCCTGGCCGCGCAGGTCGCCCGCGCCCACGGCGCCTCGGTGGTCCTGGCTGATCTAGACCCCCAGCGCCTGGCGGACCTCGAGGGCGAGATCGGGACGGTGGCGTTGGGGAAGGACGAGCCCCCGTCCGAGGCACGCGCCCGGCTCCTGGCGGCCGCCGCTGCGGAGGACGGCGCCGACGTCGCCATCGAGGCGGCCGGCGCGGACGAAGCGCTCGAGCTCGCCTTCGCGGTGACCCGCCCGGGCGGCACCCTGCTCGCAGCCGGGCTCCCGCCGGGGCCCCTCGCGTTCTCGGCCCGGACCGCGCGTGAGGCGGTCGTCCAGGAGATCACCATCAGGGGCAGCTTCGCCTTCTCGCGGACCGACTTCCCGCGCACCATCGAGCTCTACCTGCAGGGACGTCTCGACCTTGCGCGGGTGACCGCCAGGCCGGTCGCGCTCGCCGAGGTGCCCGACACCGTGGAGAGGATGTTGCGGGAGGGCACCGCCGGCCGCCGCCATCCCGTCCTGGTCGGAGTCTGATAGAGGCCGGCGGCCTCCCCAGTCGCTGTCCTCAGTGGACGATGTTGGCCGGGCCCAGCACGGCGGTGGACTCGGGCGAGATCAGATAGCCCTCGCCGGCGATGGGATCGTTCTCCGCGAACCGGCTCAGCCGGAAGTCGTGGATCGGCACCGTCCGCGCCTCACCGTGGACCACCAGCTCGGCCACCGCCTCACCGATGGCGGGGCCCTTTTTGAACCCCGAGCCGCTCATGCCCACGGCGAGGTGGAGGCCCGCCGGCCCAGCCCGGTCGATGATCGCGCAGAGGTCGGGGGTGGCGTCGACCGGGCCGGACCGGCGGCTGACCACCGGCGCGTTGACAAAACTCGGGAAGCGGCGGGCGACCTGGGCCCGGGCCAGCTCCTCGAATTCGCCGCTCGGCGGGGCTGCCGTCTCATAATCGTCGGCGTTGGGGATCGAGACGCGCGCTCCCGCCAGGCCGACCATGCTGAGCTCCTCCCCGTCGGGCCGGGTGTAGGAGCCATGGGCGCGGTCGAGCACCACCAGGTGCCCGCCCGGCCCCATCCGCATCGCGTCCGGCCGGCGGACGAAGGCGAGCCGCACCGCCACCGTCTCGATCGGGATGGCGACGCCGGCGGCCGCCGCCAGCGGGACCGACCAGGCGCCGGTGGCGAGGACGACGACCGGTGCCGCGATGAAGCCGGCGGACGTCTCGACCCCGATCACCCTGTCCCCCTGGGTCGCGACGGCGGTGACGGTGACGCCCTCGCGGACATCCACGCCCAGCCGTCGGGCGGCCGCCGCCATGAGCCGGGTGGTGCCGCCCGGGTCGGCGTAACCGCTGCGTGGCTCGTAGGCGGCCAATTGGTCCTCGTCCACGTGCATCCCGGGCTCCAGCTCGACCAGCTCTTCGGGGCCGACCAGCCAGGTCTCGACGCCCACTTCCTTCAGCATGGCCACGTTGCGGCGCAGCTTCTCGTGGTCCCCGCGGTCCACCGGGTTGGCGAGCCCGGTCCGGTGGAAGCCGGGGTCGCCGCCCACCAGCTCCCCCCAGTTCTCGAACCAGTGCAGGCCGCGCAACGCCAGCCGCGCCTCCGGTGCATTGCTGTAGTGCGTTCGGACGAGCCCGGCGGAGAGCCGCGAGGCCTGGGCGGCGACGCCCTCGCGGTCGAGCACGACCACGTCCCTCATTCCGAGTCGGGCGAGGTTGAAGGCGGTGCTGGTGCCGATGATGCCGGCGCCGACAACGACTGCTCCGGCCGTCTCGGTCACCGGCGGCCCTCGACGTAGCGTGCGGTCAGCGCCAGGTAGCGATCGATGACGGCGGGGTCGGCCGCCCGGCCCATATGCCCGATCCGGAAGGCCTTGCCGGCGAACTGGCCGAAGCCGCCGCCGATTCGGAGGCCGTGCTCGTCGAGAAGCCACTTCATGTAGCCGGGGACGTCCATCCCCGGCAGGCCCATCACGGCGGTCGTCACCGGCGACGCCACCTCGTCCGGGACCATCATCTCGAAGCCAATCTCGCGGAGTCCGCCGCGGACTGTGTCGCGGGCCGCGCGCTGCCGCCGGAGGTGCTCGTCGAGGCCGACCGCGAGCACCCGCTGGACGGCGAGGTCGAGGGCCCGGATCACGTTGGTCGGCATGGTGGTCGGATGCGGGTGCCAATCCCGCCAGAGGTCGGTGAACTTCCGCCAAGTCGCGAGGTTCAGGTACCAGCCAGCGGCCTTGGGGCGCCCGTCCTCGAGGGCCGCGATCGCCCGCGGCCCGGCCGTGATCGGCGCCACGCCGATCGGGCCCCCGAGGCACTTGTTGGCGACGGTGACACAGATGTCGATGCCCCACCCGTCGACGTCGAGCTCGACGCCGCCGGCCGAGGAGACGGCGTCCACGATGGTGAGGAGGTTCCGCTCGCGCGCCATCGCGGCGATCTCGCGGACCGGGTTGAGGACGCCAATCGAGGTCTCGTGGTGGACGACGCTCACCGCCCGCAGTTCGGGATGCGCATCGAGTGCCGCACGCACGGCATCGGCCGAGACGGCCTCGCGGGGGCCCGTCTCGACGCCGATCACCTCCAGCCCGGTCGTGCGGGCGACGTCCGTCATGCGTTCCCCGAAGAGGCCGTTGCTCGGGATCAGGACCTTGTCGCCGCGGCTCAGGACACTGGTCAGGGCGGTCTCGACGGCGGCCATTCCGGGCCCGAAGAGGAGATGGACCTCGCTCTCGGTCCGGAAGATCTGCCTCAGGTTGGCAGTGGTTCGTAGGTAGAGCTCGGTCCAGGCGTCGCCGTAGTGCGGCCAGACCGGCTCGCCGAGAACCTCGAGGATCTCGTCATCGATCGAGACGGGACCCGGGATCAGCAGCAGCTCGGGCTCGTGCTCCTGTCCGGTCGCCATCAGGCCGGCACCTCCGCGGTGCCGCGAGAGATGCCCTCGCCGCCCCAGACGCCCTCCGGCTCGACGCCACCGGCGTCCAGCCTTTCGAGGCGGTAGATGTCCAGGTCGAGGCCCGGGGTGGCCCCCCTGATCTCCGCGGCGATGTGAGGCGCCAGGCCAGGGGCGAGGCACATCCCGTGGCCGCTGAAGCCGGCGACCGTGTAGACGTTGCCGAGGTGGGTCCAGCCCACGATCGGGTTGTCGTCGGGAGTGGTCTCGATCAGGCCCGCCCAGCCGTGGGTCACGCCCGCGGATTCCAGCTTGGGCACCCGGTGGATCAGCCGCTCGACCAGCATCGGCAGGTCGTCCCAGTCGCACGCGATCGAGGGCGGGGCGTCGGGGATCTCGGGGGCCTCGGCATAGCCGGAGACGATCCCGCTGCCTTCGGAGTGAAAGTAGAGCCCGGTCACGAGGTCGATGGTCAGGGGGATGAGGCGGCCAGGCGCGGGCGTCTGGTCGAGGACGAAGATCTGGTTCCGGCGCGCCTTGATCGGGAGCGTGGCGCCGTAGAGCGCTGCCAGTGCGGGCGACCACGCTCCAGCCGCGTTGACCAGCACGTCACAGGCGATCGAGACGCCACCGGCGCGGACCCCGGTGACCCGTCCACCCGAGGTCTCGATGGACTCGACCGGGTGCTCCTGCAGGATCTTCACGCCCGCCCGCCGGGCGCCGGCCGCGTAGCCGGCGACCATCGAGTTGGGGTCCATGTAGCCGTCCGTCGGGCCATAGGCGGCGCCCTCGAGGTCGTCGGTGTTGATCCCCGGTACCAGCTCGCGGAGCTCCTCGAGGCCAATCAGTCGGGTGTCGACGCCGTGCCGGTTCTGGGTCGCGACCGCGCGCTCAAGGGTCGCCAGGTGGCGACCGCCGTTGTGGAGGAAGAGGTAGCCGGCCTGGCGGAAGGAGGGGTCGATCCCGTAATCGTCCTGGAAGGTCTTCATCTGCCGGATGGTGTCCTTGCCCGCCTCGATCGAGGTCGCCTGGGTGAACTGCTGGCGTAGGCCGCCGGCGTTGAGGCCGCTGGAGCCCGAGCAGACGGCGCCGCGCTCGGCGACCACGACGTTCGCGCCAGAGCGCGCCAGGGCGAGCGCGACCGTCGTCCCCGCGATCCCCGCCCCCACCACCAGCACCTCGGTCGTCAGCTTCTCGCTCAATCCAGGATCTCCTTTGAGGCGCGGTAGGCGGACTTGATCGCGCCCTCCATGCCGCCGGGGCCGACGCGGTCATCGGTGTACTCGCCGGCGAAGAAGACGCGACCGTCGATCGGCCGCCGGATCTCCGGCAGCACCGTCTCCCGCTGGTCACCCAGCGGGGCGCGGACCACCGCTCGCGTCAGCGGGTCCTTGGTCCAGTTCTTGACGTAGCCGAAGGCGCGCGTGAGCGGCCTGCCGACCACGGCGCTGATGGTGCGGTCGAAGGCGTCGAGCACCTCCTGCTCGTTCATCAGGGCTGGTTCGACATCGCCGGCCGCGAGCCCGCTGATGATGATGTGATCGCCGGCCTGCTGCATCGTCTGCTCCATGACGTAGCCGGGCATCTGGTCGGTGAAGCAGCCGAGGCCGACCGCCTTGCGGACCTCCTCTTTCTCTGCGTACTGCGCCACCAGCCGGGTGCCGTTGCCGTAGCGGAGCTGGAGCAACGCCCGAACCTTGGCCGCCGGCAGCACCGGGTCGAACCCGAGCTCTGAGACCAGCGGGCCCGGCACCGTCACCAGCACGCGGTCACCGGTGAAGGTTTCGCGGTCGGTCTCGACGGTCACGCCACCGGGGCCGTGGCCGACCAGCCGGACCATCTGCTCCAGGCGGATGTCGAGGCCCTTGGCCAGCGCCCGCGGCAGCAGGTCGTTGCCGCCGCGGATCTTCCGGTAGCCCTTGCCCCAGGAGAGCTCGACGTTGAGCTCCTGGGAGTCCGCCAGCCGCAGTGGCGAAGCCGGCGTGCCTTGTGCGATCGCCTCCAGCAGCAGTTCGGCGCCGTCGGACAGCCGCGCCCTGCGCAGCCACTGGGCGACCGTCTCGTAATGGCCGGGCGGAACCCTCCTGACCGCTGCGCGGAGCTCTTGGGCGAGCTCGCCGCTCGCCTCGTCGGTGAGGCGCCGGCCCTGGAAGATCACCGCCGGCGAATCCGTGCCCAGGCTGAACTCGGTCGTCAGCTCCAGCTCGTGGTCGGCGCAGAGCCGGGCGATGTTGTCCTGGCCGTGGTAGATCATCTCCGCCCCGGCGTCGGCGTACTGCCCATCGCGGAGGCCCTCGCGGATGGTGAACACGCGGCCGCCGACGCGGTCGCGCGCCTCGACCAGCACGACCTCGTGGCCGGCCCTCTGGACCTCCTGCGCGGTGACCAGCCCGGAGAGCCCGGCGCCGATGATGAGCAGCTTCAAGTTCGTGCCTCCGCAAAGCGTCCCGCCGAAAGATGGCCGACGGCGAGCCCCGTGCCCCCCTCGGTGGCGAAGCCGGCCGCGGCCTCGCCGATGGCGGACGCGAACTTGAAGCCGTGGCCGGAAAAGCCCATGAGGACGACGATAGCCGGAGCGGCGGGCAGGGGTCCGACCAGGAAGTGGTGGTCGGGCGAGAACTCCTGGAGGCAGACCGCCACCCGGACCGGCTCGGGGTCCAGGTCGGGCATGGTACGGCGAACGAAGGCGGCGACGGCAGACCAGTCGGCAGGCACCGGCGTTCGGTCCATGGTGTCGGGGTCGACCTCGCCGCGGTCCTCGGCCACGCCGACCTTGACCGTCTCGCCGTCGATCGCCGGGAACCCGTAGGCGAACTCGTCACCGGCCGGCTTGGCGCCGGCGAGGTGGCGGATGAAGACGGGAGCGACGGCGGGGTCGTGGAGCTCTGGCCGCCCGACCCGGAACCATGCCTGCGCCTGGCGGACCACCCGCAGCAGGACCTGGAGGCCGGGAACGCCGAGGCCGGAGTTCCAGGCACCGGCGGCGACTACCGCCCGCCGCGCCCGCCAGCTCCTGCCCGCGGCGCGGACGGTGACACCCTCGCCGGTCAGCTCCACCGCCTCCACCGGCGTCTCCAGTTCGATTCGCGCGCCCAGCGCCGCCGCGCGCTCGAGGCCGGCCGCGATGCACTCCTCGGGCAGCAGGTAGCCGGCCTCCTTCTCGACCAGCGCTACCTCGCCTTCCGCGAGCCGGTGCTGGGGGAAGCGGCGCCCGGCCGCCGCAGAATCCAGTAGCTCATGGGGAAGGTCGTGGCGGCGGGCGCTGAGCAGCGCGCCGGACACCTCGGGCGAGTCCGGGGCGCCCATGTAGAGCCCGCCCGTCACGGTCAGCAGCCGCCGCCCCGACTCCCTCTCGAGCTCGCGCCAGAGCGCGAACGACGACCGGGCCAGGGGGACGTACTCGGGAGCCTCGTAGTAGGCGGTGCGGATGATCCGCGACTCGCCGGTGTGGGAGCCGAAGCGGTGCGGCGGGCGGAAGCGGTCGACGCCGATCGCGCTGACCCCCCGGCCGGCCAAGCGCCAGAGCGCCATCGCCCCGGTCGAGCCGAGGCCGACCACGATCACCTCCGCGTCCATCTTGCTCAGTGCTCGCCCAGCGACGCCAGTACCTGATCGCCTGCCCGCTGGCCGCTCTGCACAGCCCCCTCCATGTTCGCCTGCCAGGTGTAGTCGCCCGCGAAGGAGATGCCCTCGACGGGTACAGCCAGCAGGGGGAAGTGTTTCATCAGGCCGCGCACGTACTGCGGGTGACCGTATCGCCAGCGGTGCACGTCGACGCGAAGGATCCGGTTGGCGTACTGCGGCATCGCCGCCAGGAAGGCCCGGACGGTGCCGCTGGCGATGCTGTCGTCGGGGTCGTCCCAGACGACCTTGGCGGCGGCGTCGGCCATGAAGGAGTGGAAGCAGCCGCCGCCGGCGTCGATGTCCCCGGGCGTGCGGGCCATGAAGCTGTCGGCGTCGTAACGAATCCGCGGCCGGCTGGCTACCAGGGGATAGGCGCCGGCGTCCCGCCCGGCGGGCGCCACCACGATCGGCGTCGAGATCCACCGTCCGTAGTGGACGGCCCGCAGCGCGTCGAGCTTCCAGCCCGGGAGGTCGCGTACCATCTCGGCGGCGACCGGGCCGGGCAGCGCACAGACGACCCGGCGGGCGTGGATCGAGCGCGGCCCCTCCGGGCCCACCGCCCGGACCAGATAGCCGTCGCCCTCTGCCTCCACGCTCTCCACCGTGGTCCGCAGCGACACGCGACCGCCGATCTCCCGGGCGAGTGCCTGGGCGATCATGGAGGTGCCTCCGGCGACGACCAGCTCGCCGCGGTCCTGGTGAGGGATATCCGGTGTGTTCCAGGGGCTGGTGCGCTGGTCGCCCCACACCCAGAGGCCGCCAACCATGGAGAGGTCGACCGGGGAGGCGCAGTTCATCAGCAGGGTGATCCGCTCGAAGTAATCGGCCGCCTCCTCCGACATCGGCCCGAGCCAGTCGGCGAAGGACTGGTCGTCGAGCTCGGGCAGCCAAAGCGGTCGCGGCTTCGACTGCTCGTCCAGGATCCGCCTCATTCCCGACTCGGCCTCGGCCCGCGCTCCGGGGTGGGCCGGAAGCAGCAGCTT
The DNA here is from genome assembly GCA_035535055.1 of Candidatus Dormiibacterota bacterium. GTDB lineage: Bacteria > Chloroflexota > Dormibacteria > Dormibacterales > Dormibacteraceae > UBA6019. Next base: position 43,462 of record DATLQT010000021.1, read on the forward strand.
GTAGTAGTCGTCGAACATCTCCGACTTGATCAGCTCGATGCCCAGGCTGTCGGCCAGCTCGACCACGGTCGGGCGGTCCTCAGTGATGTACTGCGCGCCGTAATTGATCCAGGGGCCGTTCGGCAACTTCACCGACCGGGTGCGGCCGCCGATCCAGTCGGCGGCGTCGAGCACCTCGAGGTCCAGGTTCCGGAGCTTCAGCGCTGCCGTGAGCCCGCTCAGGCCGCCGCCGAGGACGACCGCGTCCAATCGCTTCATCGACACCCCTCCATTCTCAGGACTCAGATCGCCGCCCAGGACGTCCAGCCGCCGTCGACCATCAGGGTCTCGCCGGTAATGTAGCTGGCAGCTCCCGAAGCCAGGAAGACGACGGCGGCCGCGATCTCCTCCGGCCTGGCCATCCGCCGCATCGGCGTGCGCGCGTTGACCGCGTCAGGGTTGACGCGACCGGCGGCGACCAGCTCTTGCACCATCGCCGTCTCCACGTAGCCGGGGGCGACAGCGTTGACGCGAACCGTAGGCGCCCATTCGGCGGCCAGCGCGCGGGTGACCCCGATCACGCCCGCCTTGGCCGCGGCGTAGGCGACCCGTCGCGCCAGCGGCGTGAAGGCCTGGACCGAGGAGATGTTGACGATCGAGCCACCGCCGCGGCCGAGCATATCGCGGGCCGCGGCCTGGGAGCAGAAGAAGACCGCGCTCAAGTCGAGGTCGATCGTTCGCTGCCAGTCGGCGGGGCTCAGGTCCACCGACTCGGCGGGCATCGCCATGCCGGCGTTGTTGACCAGGATGTCGAGTCCCCCGAGCGCCTCGATGGCCTCTTCGACGACCCGTGCGGCGCCAGTCTGGCTGCCGAGGTCGCCCGGCACGCCCACCGCCCCGCCGCCGAGCCGGGACGCGACCGCGGCCACGGCGGCGGCATCGCGCGAGTTGACCGCCACCCGGACTCCCTGGGCGGCGAGGCCCTCGGCCACCGCCAGCCCGATGCCGCGGGTGGAGCCGGTCACCAGAGCGCGGCGGCCGGCCAGGTCGCCACCGTTGATCCCAGCCATCAGGTTCGTCCTAGGTCGCCACGGCGAACTCGCGCTCGAGCTCGTCGAGGTTGGCTTCGGCCACCTTCTCCGCCGCTTGCCGGGGCGTGACGCCCTCCCGGTCGGAGATGGAGAGGAGGTCGCGGACGGTCCGGCTGATCGTCTCGGAGATCATGGCGAAGGAGGGCTCCGGCGCCGGGTCCACCCGTCCCAGCAGGACCCACCAGAACCAGGCGTTGGTCCCGCCATTGGCGACAAAGTCGGGGACCACGGTGACGCCGCGATCGCGGAGCGCCGCCTGCGCGGCCTCGGTGGTGGGGATGTTGGCGGCCTCGACCACGAAGGAGGCCCTGACCTCGCCAGCGTTCTGATCGGTGATGGCGTCGGCGACGGCGGCCGGCACCAAGATCTCGGCGTCCGCCGCCAGCCAGGCCTCTCGCTCCAGCTGGCGGTCGCTGCTTCCGAGCTCGGCCCGTTCGATGTCGCCGAGAGCGGTCCGGGTCGCCAGCAGCCGCTCCACATCGAGGCCGTTGGGGTTGGCGACGGTGCCTTTGACGTCGGCGATGGCGACCACCTTCACCCCCTGCTCATCCAAGTAGCGGGCCGTGGATCCGCCCATGGCGCCGAAGCCCTGGACCGATGCTCGCATCCCGGTCAGGCGCCCGCTTCGGTGGGCCACCGCCGCGGCGGCCGCGGCGGCGACGCCGTAGCCGCCAACCAGGTCGCCCATTCCGATCCCGCCGACCTTTGTTGAAAGCCCCTTTGCGAGGCGGGCCAGGGCCGCGTCGGCGTCGCCGGAATGGTTCAGCGAAGCTTCCACCGAGGCTCGCATGCCAACTTCCTGGAAGACCTCGTTGAGCAGATCCTGGGTGGTGCCCATGTCCTCGGCGGTGGCCCACCAGGTCTCCAGCAGGGGCCGCATGGCGCGGACAAAGCGCGTCAGGAGCGCCCTCGCCTCGGGATCGTGAGGGTCGATGTCGACGCCGCCCTTGGCGCCGCCGCTCGGCAGCCGCACGGCTCCGTTCTTGATCGACATCGTCCGGGCCAGCCTCTCGACCTCCTCCATCGTCAGCCCGGCCCGCATCCGTGTGCCGCCACCGGCGATGCCGTCGATGAGGCGGTCGATCACTACGTAGCCCTTGCGGCCGGTCACGGGGTCGGTCCAGGTAACCCGCAGGAAGGGTTCGCGCTTCTCAGGCATGGTCGCTCCTTCTGACAGTGGAAGCCAGTTCCAGGAGGATAGTCCAGGGTCGCGGGGCGGACCAACTCAGATGGCGCGGCCGGCCGCCTGCCCGTCGAAGACTGCCGCCTCCACGGTCCGGGGCGCGAAGGCGTCACCCACCAGACGGACGTCCGCGAAAGCTTCCGCGATGGCGTGGTAGAGGCCGGCCTCGGCAGTCGGCAGGCCCGCACTGACGATCGCGTCTATTCCGGACAACACCACCTCGGATCCGGTGTAGACGTGTTTCAGCCAGACCTCGCCGGCCGCCGCCCCCGCGTAGCGCACAAGCGGTTGGAAGGTCACGCCCAGTTCGAGCAGGAGGGCGTAGGTGACCCGCCAGCTGGTGGACTCGATCTGGCTGCCTGGGTAGATGGTCGGCGATGCGATCACCACCCGGTGGCCGCGCGCGGCGAGCTGGTGGGCGACGCTGAAGCCGACCCGGTCGCCCGCCTCATCCACCACCAGGACGTGGTGGCCGATTGCCGGCGAGTGCTCCAGCACGGACCAGGCATGGAAGACCGGGAGGTCGGGGATCTCGTCCCGGATCCCCCCCGGCGCGGCGCCGGTCGCCACAACCACAGTCTCCGGCGCAAGCTCGGCCAGCAGTCCGGGACCGGCGGCGGTGCCGAGCCTGATGTCCACGTCGGCCGACCTGCACTGGCCTGCGAGCCACTCGGTGATCTGTCCCAGTTCCTCCCGCCCCGGGGCCTGCGCCGCCAGCCGTAGCTGACCGCCGAGGTGATCCTCTCGCTCCAGCAGCGTCACCTGGTGGCCGCGCCGAGCGGCAACCCGGGCCGCCTCGAGGCCGGCGGGGCCGCCGCCGACGACCACCACGCTGCGCGATCGCTCGGCCTTCGGCAGCTCGCCGCCCCAAGCTTCCTCGCGGCCGGCGACGGGGTTGTAGATGCAGGCGATCCCCAGGCCTTTCTCGTGGCGCCCGATGCAGGTCATCGCACCCACGCAGGGGCGGATATCGTCGACCCTTCCCGCCTCCGCCTTGAGCGGAAACTCGGGATCGGCGATGAGCCCGCGCGCCATCACCACCAGGTCGCAGCAACCGGTCTCGAGCAGCTCCTCGGCAAGGGCGGGGTGGTTGATGCGGCCGACCAGGAACACCGGGGTCGTCAACGCGGCCTTCCACTCCCTCCCGTACTCGGACCAGAGCCCGGGCCGGTAGCTCATGTCCGGCATGTTGCGGCTCGTGTTGAGGAGGTCGGAGTAGTGGCCCATCGTGACCGAGAAGTAGTCGAGCACGCCCCAGGATTGCATCAGCCCGGCGATCTCGAGCATGTCGAGGCGACCGAGCCCGCCGGGCTCGAACTCGGCGCCGTTGATGCGGCAGCCGACCGCCATGCGCGTTCCGGCTGCTTCCCGCACCGCGGCCGCGACCTCCTTGGCGAAGCGAAGACGGTTCTCGAGAGAACCGCCCCACTCGTCCGTCCGTTGGTTGGTAAGCGGGGACATGAACTGCTGGGCGAGGTTTCCGTGCGCAAAGTGGAGCTCGATGCCGTCGAGCCCGCCCTCCCGACAGCGACCGGCCGCGGCGCCGAAAGCCTCGACGATGGCCCGGATGGCGGTGCGGTCAAGCTCGTGCGGGATCCGGACCTCGCGGCCAAAGGCCTCGAGTGGCACGGCGGACGGGGCCGCGTAGAGGTCGGCGCCGAAACCGGTGAATTCGCTCTGCCGGCCCGGGTGGTAGAGCTCGGCGAAGTAGCGGGCGCCAAATGGCCTGACGGCTTCCATGACCCGCCGGTAGTCCTCAACGATCCGACCGTCGAAGTTCTTCAGGTCGAGGTAGTCGGGGTTGACGCTGGTGGCCTGGGAGACGATGGTGCCAGCCCCGCCGCGGGCTCGCTCGCGGTGGTAGGCGATCAGCCGGTCCGAGTACCGGCCGGCGTCGGCGAAGCGCGGCTGGTGAGCCGAATTGACGATCCGGTTCTTCACCTTGACCGGGCCGACGTCGAAGGCGGAGAAGAGGATGGGAAAGCGAATTGAGGGCCCGCTGCCGGTCGAGTGTGCTGAGACGGACATCAGGTCACCTCCCGAGCCAGCGCCTGGTCGGCAATTGGCTCACTAGATGGGGCTGCCACTTTCATTTGGTAGCGCGCGCGCGCGCGCGAGCTGAGGTCAGATCGCATCCCGGTAGGCCCCGGTGACGATCGCCAAATAGCGGCTCGCCGGCGGGAGGTCGAGGTCGGCCAGCCGGAGCCGCGAGCCGGCCCGCGAGGCGCCCGTGAGCGCCAGCGCCATGCCGGCGAAGGCATCCGCGACCCGGTCCAGGTCCGCCGCGCCGCGCGGCGAGTACCAGTGGACGACCCCGTTACACATCTCCAGGAGGGCCAGCTTGGCGAGCCGGGGCTCCTCCAGCTCGAAGACGCCCTGCGCGCGGCCGTCGTCCAGCACACCCTCCCAGAGCGCCTGGTACTCGTCGCGGAGCGCGATGATCCGCGGCCGGGTCTCCGGCCCGAGGGAGCGCACCTCGTTGTCGACGACCCCGTCCGGAAAGCGCGCGTGGGCGACGACGTGGACCCTGACCAGGCCCACCAGCCGGCGAGCCGCGTCGGGGTACTCGTCGCGCGCGATGGTGGCGGCGTCGATGATCCTCTGCATCCGGTCGGTCATCAGCGCAACGAGCAGATCCTCCTTGGTCCGCATGTAGTGGTAGAGGGCGGCGGTCGAGATGGCCGCCTCCTGGGCGATCTCGCGGATGCCGACCGCGCCGTAGCCCTTGGAGGCGAAGAGCCGGAGGGCAGCGCTCAGGATCCGCTTCTCCGTGGAATCCGACCCTGCGGTCGTGCCTCCATGGACACTCTCGGCTGAAAGCATCAAACGACCCGCCTCCGGACGATCCTGTCGACCGATCGATAGGACATCGAACCGCATGGGGGCTGGCCCAACCTAGATGATCTCGCCGGCGTCGATCCTGATCACGTCCCCGGTTATGAGCCGGCTCTCGTCGGTGACCAGGAAGCGGACCAGCCGGGCAATATCCTCCGGCTCGCCGATCAGGTTCATCGGGTTCGGCTTCACCCCGTGGCTGTCGATGTACTCGATCAGCGGCTTGGCGAGCTCGGTCCGGACGAGACCGGGCGCTAGCGCGTTGACCCGGATCGAGTCCCGCGCCCATTCCTTGGCGCAGACGGTGGTGAGCATCACGACGGCCGCCTTGGAGATGCCGTAGACGCCGAGGCCGATGTCGTGGTGGAGGCCGGAGGTCGAGGCGAGGTTGACGATGGCACCGCCGCCGCGCTGCTTCAGGTGGGGGTGGCAGAGCTTGGACAGGTACCAGGCGCTTCGGAGGTTGACGTCGAGCGTGGCCTGCCATTCATCGAGGGTCACGTTGTAGATCTGTTTGCCGGGCGGGGCGGTGCCCGCGTTGTTGACCAGCACATCGATTCCGCCGAAGCGCTCGAGGGTGGCGGCGACCAGCCGGTCCAGGTCCTCGACGCTGGCCACGTTGGTCCTGACCGCGAGGGCCCGGTCGCCGAGCGACCGCGCCACCTCCTCCAGGGCCTCGGAGCCGCGGGCGGCGACCACCACGCTGGCCCCGATCCCGGCCAGCTCGCGAGCGATGGCAGCGCCGATTCCTCGGTTGGCCCCGGTGACGATGGCGACCTTGCCGTCCAGCCTGTACTCGGTGCTCACGCCCTTTACCTCCTCATCTCTCAAGCCATCGGTCCGGCGCCGAGCGCGCGCCGGACGGCGGCGGCGGCGTGATGGCCGCTGCCGACCGCGCCCGGCGTTCCCGGCTGGGCCGTGTAGTCGCCGCAGAAGTGGATGTTGCCGAATGGGGCTCGGATCGCTCCTTGCGAGCCCAGCCAGCCGGTTCCGAAGCGCGGCAGCGCGCGCCAGCGTTTGACGTGGGTCGTCGCCCGGTCGAGGACCGCGGCGCCGCCCGGGAACATGCGCTTGAGATCGGCGAGCTGGGCGGCGCGTATCTCCGCGTCGCTCGAAGCCGTCGCCTCGCCGCCCTTCCCGGCGCTGATGGAGAGGGTGACAAACGTGCCCCCCGGCCGCCGGCTTCGATCGCGCCGCCGGGCGAAGAAGGAGTTGTTGCTGAAGAGCTCGAAGCTGGCGCCGATCACGGGCACCGCCAGCAGTCGGTCCCAGGGCATGGCGGCGTCCTCGTCGGTCAGCCAGGCCACGCTCACGCCCTCGGTGTAGGGGCCCATCGGCTCCAGCGCCGCCCGCTTCTCCGCCGGCAGGCCGGGGACCAGCTCGAGCACGGCCGGTGCCGGCGCGGCGACGATGCAACGGAGGGCCCGCAGCTTCTCCTCCTGACCGTCCCGGCGATAGCTGACCTCGACCTCACCGCCCACCGCGGCCACCCTCCTGACCGGCGCGCCGAGAACGAGCCGCTCGGGGTCGAGGCGCTCGGCGACCGCCCGGGCAATCCGCTGGGTCCCACCCCGCACCGCCTTCAGGGTCTCGTTGACGTCACCCCCGAAGAGGTGGATGGCGTAGGCGAGGCCGATCCAGCCCGAGACCTCGGCGAGGCCGAGGCCGGCGCCGTTCTCGGTTACGTTGTCGAGGATCTCCCGGGTGACCGGGGTCACCCGGCCGACGAGGTCCTCCAACGAACGGGCGTCGAGCTCGTCACGGTCCAGCCGGTCGAGGTGGTCGGCCATCCGCCGGAGCCGGAGGACGGCCCGCCCGAAGTCGATGCGCTCGGCGGTCGAGAGCGGCATCCTGAGCAGGAGGCCGTAAGGGCTACCGGCCTCGACCAGCCGGCCGCGGAGGAAGATCGCCGACCGGGCGCCCCCGCCGTCGATCACCTCGAGCCCCAGCTCGCGGCAGAGCGCCAGCGTCCGCGGGTCCCAGACGAACTGGGCGCCGGAGTTGTACCAGTAGTCGCCATGGTCGCCGGAGAGGGTCCGGCCGCCGACCCGGGAGTCCTCGTCGATGACCACGACGTCCCGGTCGCGCAACTCGTAGGCGGCCGTCATGCCGGCCAGCCCCGCGCCCACGATCACCACGTCCGCCGCGGAGGTGCGGGTCACGATCGCTGGTCCCCGTGCTGGTCCATGGTCGGCACAGCTCAGGAGGCTATCGATCGATCGGTAGCATTGTCAAGGGCGCCGGCGACAGGGGCGCCGGCGAACGACCTCGCCCCATTGATGGAGCACGGCCTTGGGCGGGTCCTCAGCCAAGCAACCCGCGATCGAACCCGGGGCCGTGAGCTCACGCCGGCCCATCCGCTTCCCGCACGAGCCGTGTCCTTACTGCCGAACTGAGGACTTTCCCGTTCGCGTTCCTCGGCAACGCCTCGATGCTTCGAATCAGCACCGGCACCTTGTAATCGGCGATTCTCTCGGAAAGCCGATCTCGAATGCTCCGCGGATCGAACCCGTGCCCGGGCCGCAGGACGACCAACGCGGCTGGGACCTGGCCGAGATCCGGGTTGGGCAGGCCGACCACCGAGGCTTCCAGGATCTCAGCGAGTTCGCACAGCGCAGATTCGATTTCGAATGGCGCCACTTTCTCACCGCCTCGGTTGATCACGTCGTCGATCCTGCCCAAGACTCGGAGAATGCCGTCCGGGCCTCGAGCTGCCAGATCTCCGGTCCGCAGCCAGCCATTCACGAACCTGGTCGCGGTCTCCTCCTCGTGCCGCCAGTAGCCGATCATCGCCGTGGGGGACTGGATCAGCAGTTCCCCGGCGTCCGCGATACGGTCCCACGTCCCCGGGACGGGGATTCCGGTCGCATCCCAACGGCCTTCTGCCAAGCGCCAGGGCATGTAATGCGTGATGCTGGTGGCCTCCGAGAGGCCATAGCAGTTGACGAACCTGGCTTCGGGGAATGCTTGCCGAAGACGTGCCGGCGTGTCGTTGGGCATCAGCCCACCGCCATAGGCCAGCCATGGATCGGCATTCCCCCCGGCCGATCTGCCCAGGACGCCGGCGAGCCGCGTGTACATGGTGGGCACGCCGATGAAGAAGCTGTAACTGCCGGCAGCCAGGTGGCGGCCGATGGCGGTTGGGCTGAACCGTCGATACAGGTCGACCGAACCGCCGGCGACAATGGCATGCCCAAGCCCGTCAATGAAGCCAGTGTTGTGGAAGAGCGGCACTGTGATCGCCGTCGCCAGGTCACGACCCGAGTTGAAAAGGCCCGCATAGTAGGCCGACGACAGGAAGAGGGATCCCTGGCTCAACATGACTCCCTTGGGTGTTCCCGTCGTGCCGGATGTGTAGGTGATGAGCCCCAACGCTTCGCTGGACGATCGTGGGCTAGGAAGCAGCGCAGGAGCTTTCCTGGGCAAGTCGTCGGCATCGATCACGCGGTCGTGGAATTCCTGTCCGATCGACGCCCGGTGTCGTGCTTCGGAAAGCACCAGAGCAGGTTCGCAATCCGCGAGGGCTGCGGAGACCTCATCGCGGCCCCATCGCGTATTGATAGGCACCGGCACTGCCCCGGCCCAAAGACATCCGAGGAAAGCAACGACCCACTCAGAGCGGTTCTCCAGGGCAATCGCGACCCGATCCCCAGCCCCAACTCGATGACTTGCCAGCAATGACGCGAAGGCAGCGGCTCGCCTCTCCGCCTCGGAATAGGTCAAGCGAACGCCGCTCTCGACATCATGAAGGAATGGCGAATTCGGCCATTCGTCTGCCTGGTACAGCAGGGCCTCGACAAGCGTGCGTACCCGGTTGCGGCTCGGTGGCTCCGCCACCTTCATCGCGTGAATTCGGGCACAGGGATCAAGTTGATGATTACAGCGTGGTCGCAACGCAGAGTGGGGATGCAAGGATCACCATTTCGAATGCTCATCAGCGAAGTTGAGCAACATTCCGATCACGGTGCTTGCCGCCATTGTAGACGAGCGATCTCGGCCAGTTCGAGATGCCGGCCCACTTCCCGGCCGCTTACGCTTGAGACCGGCATGATCGTGATGGCCGGTGAAGCCCCGCTGCCAGCGAGGACCAGCACGAACGGAAGGGCCGGCTCATTTTGGGCGCCCGGCGCACTTCAAGGCTGAGACAAGCAGCCTCGTTTAGAGTATGTCCCGACATCCGATGGCTCACCCAGCCCCCGCGCAACCTCCTGCCGGACGCGATACCCGACATCGAATCCTCGAGGCGGCGGCGCTCCTGTTTCGCGATCGGGGCTACGACGTAACCACCATGCGTGCGATTGCGCTCCGGGTGGGAATCACATCCGGAGCTCTGTACTGGCACTTTCCATCGAAGGCCGACATCCTGTTCGCGTTTCTGGAACAGTCGGTCACCGAAGCGCTGGCTGAGGTCGAGAAAGCCATCGGTGAGTCGACGCCGACAGAACAGCTGGCATACCTTGTCAGAACCCACGTGCGCCTCCAGCTGGCGGAACTGGAGCTGAGCCGGGCTTATGGAGCGCTGCACGGCATGAGTCAGCTCGCAAGCCGACTCCCCAACCATCAGCTCCGACAGCACAAGGCGGTCCAGCGTCGCTGGCTGGACTTCGTGCGCGGCATTCTTAGGGCGGGAGTTGAGTCAGGTGAATTCCGAGCACTGGACATTACGCCCACCGCCTTTGTGATCATCACCCTTTGCGATTACGCGGTGACTTGGTTTCGTCCCGAAGCTCGCCTGGGCGGGTCCGCCGTGGCAGATCTGTACGCGGATCTGGTGCTCCGCATGGTTCGCGCCACTGAGACGGTGGGTGGTTTGACAGCTCGGGAGTAGTGCGTGCCTTCCCCACTGGTCGGCGCTATGGCAGTTGGGATGGTTCCCGTGTCCGGGCACTCCCCGGATCGGTTCGAAGGAAGTGCCAGCGCCAGGCACGCTTCCCCTATTGACACTTCTTCGCGGACCTGCTTCCATGTTCGGGGCCTAATCAAGCGTTTAATCAACTGAGGTGGTGGAGATCGTTCCCGGCGAGCCGCGGAGGTGACGCGAATGCCTGATACAGGCACATCGGTGGAGGCAAGCTCGGGTCAGCACTTGACTGCGGAGCAGATGAGCATTCGCGAGCTGGCCCGCCGGCTCGCCCGCGAAGTCATCCGGCCGAGCTCTGCGGAATACGACCGCAGTCGCGCCGTCCCCAAAGACGTGCTCGAGCGGCTGCATCAGACCGGCCTCACCACTCTCGCGATTCCTGAATCTCTCGGAGGCGGAGGCGTCACCGGCGCGCTTGAGTCGGCGCTGGTGGCCGAGGAACTCGCTTGGGGATGCGCCGGGATCTACTCGTACCTGTCAGGGACGAACATGTACGTCGCCACGGTCGCCGATTCCGGGACCGAGGATCAAAAGGCGCGCTGGCTACGTCCTCTATGTGCCGAGAAGTTCGCAGCCGCAGCCTTCGCGTGCACCGAACCAGAGGCGGGCTCGGATGTGTCCGGTATCAAGACCGTTGCCAAGGCGACCGAGGGTGGCTACCTGCTCAGGGGGCAGAAGACCTTCATCACGAATGCTGGACTGGCCTCCGCAATGGCCGTACTTGCGTCGACGGCGCCAGAACTCGGCAGCTCCGGGCTGACCATGTTCCTGATCAGGGGTGATGTTCCAGGGCTCAGTTGTGGACCACCGATTCGCATGATGGGGTGGCGAGCCGCCGTCAACAGCGACGTGTTCTTCGACGATGTGTTTGTGCCGACCGAGGACATTTTGGGAACGATCGGTGCTGGCAATGAGATAGCCACCAGGGTCTTCGAGAGAAGTCGGATCGATGTGGCGGCGGCGTCTCTGGGGATCACCCGCGCCGCGCTCGAGTACGCGGTCGATTACGCGAACACCCGCGTGGCGTTTGGGAAGAAGATCCGCTCCTATCAGGGCCTCAGCTTTCCGCTAGCGGATGTCGCCACGAGCTTGCGCGCGGCCCGTCTCCTCACCTGGGACTCTGCCCGCGCCTGCGACCGGGGTGAGGATTTCGGCGTCCTAGCGTCGATGGCGAAGTTGTTCGCTTCAGAAACCGCGATTCGCGCAACCTACCAGGCCATCCAGGTGTTGGGTGGCCACGGCTACACAGAGGAGCACCCGGTCGAAAAGTGGTATCGGGATGCGCGACTTGAGACGATTGAGGAAGGGACAAGCGAGATTCAGAGGCTGATAATCTCTCGCGCTCTCCATCGGGGAGAGCTGGACCTCAGCTGACCCTCGGGCAAGCAACATGAAGAATGTGGGAACGGTCGAAATAGATCGTGAATTGTGCAAAGGGTGCGAACTCTGCGTGCCGGCCTGTCCCGAAGGGGTATTGGCCATGAGCCAGGAATTGAACGCGAAGGGCTGGCCTGTCGTGGATCTCGCCCGGCCGGGTTGCACGGGATGCACGATCTGCGCCCGCGTCTGCCCAGATGGTGTCTTCACTGTGTGGCGCGACCAGCCCTTCAGGGAGTCGCCGCAGTGATCAGGAAGATCGGATCCGGGAATGAGGCCGTGGTCGATGCCGCCTTGGCGGTCGGGTGCAAGTTGTTTGCGGCTTACCCGGTGACTCCCGCGAGTGAGATTCTTGAGCATGCCAGCCAACAGTTCGCTCTGCACGGCCGGATCTGCATTCCGACCGAAGGGGAGATCACGGCGATCCACCTCGTTGCCGGCGCCAGTCTAGGTGGCTTCCGCTCCATGACCGCGACCACCGGTCTGGGTTTCAGCCTGATGACCGAGGCGCTCTCCTTCTTCTCGGGGATGTCGGAGCTGGCGGGAGTCGTGGTCTTGCAGCAGCGGTGGGGGCCTGGCGACGGATCTTTAGGTCCAGGGCAAGACTGCTACTGGCAGGCGACCAAGGGTGGTGGGCACGGTGATTTTCGGATGATCGTGCTGGCGCCGAGCAGCGCTCAGGAGACGGTTGAGCACACCATGTTGGCTTTCGAACTCGCAGAACGTTACCGGCTCTTCGTCGTTGTTCTGGGGGATCAGCTGGTGGCCCTTACGAGCGAGATCTACGAGGTACCGGATCCAACGCCACCAATCGAGCGCGAAACGGAGTTCGGGCGAAATGGAACGTTGGTGATGCCGGAATTGGTGGCGATCGATGAAAAGGCGGGTGACTTCGAGGCGCTTGAGACGCTGGCCAGGCGTTGGGAGGCGAAGTACGCCGAAATAGCTCGGTCCGAAACGCGCTGTGACTACCTGGGCCCCGAGGATGCGGGCGTGTTGCTGGTCGCCTACGGGTCACTAGCCAGGATCGCCGCCGATGCGCTCACCGACTTGGAGGCCCAGGGTATTGTCGCCGCCGTCTTTCGACCCGTCACCCTGTGGCCATTCCCAGAGCAGGAGTTGTCGGCCTGGAGCGCGGGTAGGCAAGTCGTGGTTCTCGAGCTGAGCATGGGTCAGATGCTGGACGACGTTCGCCTGGCAATAGGGCGCCGGCCCGATGCGTTCGTCAACTGGCTCGGTGGGAACGCACCTACACCTGGACAGATGGCAAGACGTGTGACTCAAGCTCTGGAGGAGGTTCGCCATGCAAGTCGTATATAGGCCGCCTGAGCCGGCCTTGCGCGAATCGGGCTTCGACTTCTGTCCAGGATGCGGCTACGGGTCGATTCTGCTCGCGCTGACCGAATCCGTCGCAAACTTACCCGAGCCCCCGGTATTCATGTTGGACATCGGATGCGTCGACTTCATGATCGCGCACATGCCGGGCGACGTGATGATGGGCACGCATGGCCGGACCAGCGCTTTCGCCAGCGGATACAAGCGCGTCCACCCCGAGCGAATCGTCATTGCGATTCAGGGAGACGGCGGCTTCATGGGGCTCGGCGCCACCGAATCGCTACATACGGCGAACCGCGGGGAACCGATCACCGTGATCGTTCTGAACAACGGCGTCCTCGCCGACACCGGAGGTCAGCTTGCGCCCACTACCCTGGCCGGCCAGTCGACCGCCAGCTCGCCCGGCGGCAGGGCGGCAGACACCGGCGCGCCGTTGGCGTTCCTAGAGATCTTATCCCGACTTCCTGGCGTCGGCTACGCGGAACGCGTCGCCATCGACTCGGTTCCGAGCATGGGAAGGCTGAAGAAGTCGTTTCGCAAGGCGATCGACGCTCAGTCGACAGGGAAGTACTCGGTCGTGGAAGTACTTAGCCCGTGCCCGACTCACTGGCGCATCGACCCGGTCGAGGCGTGGAAGCGGGTGCGGACCGAGGTCTCCAATGTCTATCCGGTCGGGATCCTCGAGCGGCCCCAGCTGTGATGACCGGACCCCCGGAAATCGCGGAGCTGGACATCATCATCACGGGCCGCGGAGGGCAGGGAACCAAGCTCGCCGCGCAACTGTTGGCGAGCGCCGCAGCAGTCGACGGCTATTTCCCTTTGCACTACAGCGTTTACGGTGCGCTGATTCGCGGTGGGGACATCGCCAGCACGATCGTCATCGGGTCCGCGCCTCCCCGGTGCGCACTGCGGGACTCATTCGCCATCATGGTTGCTGCTCATAACAACTGGTTCGTGAGGTACTACGAATTCATCCGGCCGGGAGGCATCCTCGTCTACGATCCGGATAGTGTCCCGGAGCGGTTGCTGACACGATCCGACCTCCGCCATTGGCCGATCGGAACTGGCGCATTGGCCGCTGAGGCGGGCGACCACCGGGCCGGCAACATGGTGGTAGCAGGGGCTTGCGCACGCATCGCGGGGGTGCCCTCACTGGAGGGGCTGGATGACGCCATGGCCTCGGTCGTCCCGGCGCACCGACAGGATCGGATCCGCCGGAACCTCGCGGCAGTGAGAAGCGGCTGGAATTGGGGCGAGAAGGTCACCTCCGAACTCGGCGAAACAGGCCGCAGCTGAGATCCAAAGGGAGAAAGACGAGTTGGACGAGATCGGGGAGCGTGGCCGTCGGAAGGAGGGTCGGAGAGAGGGCCGAACTGAATCAGGGAGGGTCGCAGTCGCATGAAGCCAGCAGTCAGGGAATACCAGAACTTCGTCGGGGGCGAATGGGTCGATGCGATCAACGGCGAATGGATGGAGATTCTCGATCCGGCGACCGAGGAACCGGTGGCCAGGGTGCCGAGATGCACGGGCGATGACGTCGGGCGCGCTGTCAATGCGGCCAAGGCCGCGCTGCCCCGGTGGCTCGAGACGACGCCAAAGGAGCGTGCCGAGGTCCTGCTCCACCTGGCTGACCTCATCGATGACAACACCGACGAACTGGGTCAGCTCGAGTCTCGGAATGTCGGCAAGCCACTCCCGTACGCACGGGACGAGATGTCGATATGCGCCGACACGTTCCGCTTCTTCGCTGGTGCCGCCCGCTGTCTCGAAGGCCGCTCCACCGGTGAGTACCTGCGGGGATACACGTCTATGGTTCGCCGCGAACCGATCGGGATCGTCGGCGGCATCGTCCCCTGGAACTACCCCCTGCTGATGGCTACGTGGAAGATGGCGCCCGCGCTGGCCGCGGGAAACGTTCAGGTGCTGAAGTCTGCGGAGCAGACGCCGCTATCTGTCCTGCGGTTGTGCCAGTTGGCAGGCGACCTGCTTCCGCGCGGCGTGCTCAACGTGGTCACCGGTGACGGAGTGCCTGTTGGCGACGCGATCGTGCGCCATCCCGACGTACGCTTCGTGTCCCTGACCGGGGACGTCGAGACCGGCAAGTTGGTGGCCCAGAATGCAGCATCCACGCTCACCCGTGTGCATCTGGAGCTCGGGGGCAAGGCGCCGGTGATCGTATTCGACGACGCAGACCCTGCCGCCGCGGCCCTGGGCATTCGAGCTGCCGGCTATTGGAATTCAGGGCAGGACTGTACGGCGGCCTCCCGTGTGATAGCAGGCCCCAAGATCTATGACCGTCTACTGGAAGAGCTCGTGAGGGGCGTGGAGTCATTGCGAGTTGGGAATCCCCGCCAGGACGAAACAATCGAAATGGGGCCCGTCATCTCAAAGGCCCAGCAAGAGCGGGTCCTTGGCTTCATCGAGCGAGCTCGAGCCTCGCGAGCAACGGTCCTCACCGGTGGCGAGGCGGGTTCCCGGAAGGGCTTCTTCGTTCAGCCCACGGTTGTCAGCGAAATCAGCCAGAAATCCGAGATCGTCCAGAAGGAAGTATTCGGCCCGGTGGTCACGGTGCAGAGATTTGGCGACGATGCCGAGGCGATCCGGTGGGCGAATGACGTCCGCTACGGACTGGCCGCGTCGGTTTGGACTCGTGATGTCGGCCGCGCCTTGAACGCCGCGCGCCAGCTTCAGTTCGGAACCGTCTGGGTGAACGATCATCTTCCTACCGCGGCCGAGATGCCTCACGGTGGCTTCAAGGAATCAGGCTATGGCAAGGATCTCTCCATATACTGCCTTGAGGAATACACGCAGATCAAGCACGTGATGATCAACCTTGCTTAAGCGCCTCGCGCGATCCGCGTCGACGAGCGTGGTGGTATCGGACGGAACTCACGGCGTGGATTCGCCAACGGAGGCTCAGATATGACTGAGGAACGGGTCGGTTCGACTGCACCACAAGCGCAGGCCGAGGCGCAGTTGCTGGGCTGGCAGATCCTGGAAGAGGCTCTCCGCGACCATCATCTCGACCTGGTCGTCGGAGTCGCGGGCAAACCGGTCACGCTGACTATGGCCGCACTTTATCAATCGGGCGATGGCATCTGGGCAAACCATGAGGCGGTGGCCTTCCAAATGGCATTCGGAGTGGCTGGGTGTGGCGGACGTAGCGCGGCGCTCGTCAAGCAGGTCGGAATGAACGCGGGCCTGGATGTGCTCGCCTGTGCCGCACCACATCGCTCAGGAGGTTCGATGGTTGTGATCGTGGGCGATGATCCCGGGGGGGCTTACTCATCGAACGAGGGCGACGCCAGGATGCTTGCCGCCGCCATCGATCTTCCTTGTCTAGAGCCGGCCGGCGCAGCCGACATTCAGGCCGCGCTGTTCGACGCGCTTGCCCTCTCCACCAGCCTCCACGTACCAACCGTGCTTCGCGTGACGTCCGCGATGATGCTCGATCGGCGCGCCGCCAGGCAGGACGAACACCGAGTACTGCCCCCTACCAAACCATTCGATCCCGAGTTCTGGCACACCGATGCAGAAGGACAACGCCGAAGTCTGCTCCAGGCCATGCAGGCCTTGGACGAAGATGGCGCCACAACGCGTCGCGACGGTGGCGGCGGGATCCGGATCATCGGATGTGGCGAGCCCGGCGCAGCGGCACTGGCTCAGACCAGTTTCGACCTGCTCCTGGTTCGACGCGTACTGCCACTACCTCGGCACACAATTGCCGACTTCCTGTCCGTCGATGATCGGCCTGTCCTGGTGCTTGAGGATGGCGGACCGATGCTTGAAGAAGCGGCTCGGCAGGTGAGTCGTCAACCCGTCCTCGGGCGGCATAGCGGCCAAGTGCCCTGGACGGGGATAATCGACGTGAATGCATCCGTCGAGGCTGCACTCCGGTCCATGCCCGTTGTGGGTGCACCAGCTCAGGTCGTCGACGGCAATCCAGCGGCTGATCTGCGCCCCTACGGAACCCTATGGGATGATGCAGCGGCGCTCGGCCTCACGCCGATCGCGGTAGATGCGGGTCACGCTTCGGCGGCCGTTTGGCACAAGGGGGACCCGTCGCCGTTTTGCGTGGGACTTGGTAGCGCTGTTGGAGTCGCCGCCGGCGTGGCGATTCAGAGCCGGCATCCGGTGCTTGCCGTTACCGGAGACATGGCGGCATTCCACTCCGGCATACTCGGGTTGCTCCAGGTCGTACGTGAGCAGCTCCCCGTCATCACCGTCGTCTGTGACGATGGGGCTGCCAGCTACACCGGTGGGCAGCCGCACCCGGGGTCGGTTCCCAAGTCGGGTCAGCGGCGGGTCGACCTCAGGGAGGTCGTGGAGGGGATCGGCATCGATATCGTCGAGGAGATTCCCCAGAAGCTCATGACAAGCGAGGTTCTACAGCCTCTCCTCCGACGACTGGCAGCGGCCGGCAGGCCAAGCGTGGTGATCATCGATGCGCGTTAAAGGCGCCAGGTTAGCGCGACAGACCGGACTGAATGAAGCGGGTGAAACATGGCAGCTCTAAGCCTCGACAAGGTTTACCAGGTGATAGACGCGGGGCTGGCCAGCGCCAGAGAACTGAAGGTGGCGGCCTGCATAGCCATCGTTGACGCTTCGGGATATCTGATGATGAAGGTCCGCATGGACGGCGCGACGTTCATCACCGTGCAACTGTCAGAAGACAAGGCATATACCGCCGCAGCGATCAACATGGCGACTCACGAGTTCCAGGACCTGGTTCAGCCATCCCAGGAACTCTACGGGCTGGTCCCAGATGCGACTGGCCGGCTCGTGCCCCTTCCAGGCGGCCTGCCCCTCCGTTTGAATGACCGTCTTGTCGGTGCCGTTGGCGTGAGCGGTGGTTCTGTTCAGCAGGACCTGCAGATCGCCGAGGCGGTTGCGCACAGTCTGGGACACGGACTCGAGCCGAGCCGACCTTGACCGCTACGGCCGGTGGCCCGGCGTGCGCTGATGAAAGCCGGACGTGATGTCGACAAGACTCTTGAGAGACCTCACCAAGGACGTCGTCATCGTTGGTGCCGGGATCGCCGGTCTCGTGGCTGCCTGGTCGCTGCGCGATCGTGACGCGGTTCTCTTAGAAGCCGAGGGTAGAGTCGGTGGCCGCATAAGGTCGGAACCCAGGGGCGCCTACTGGCTGAATCTCGGAGCCCACCTGTTCCCGCCGGCCGAGAGTTGTCTTGGCCGGATTGTGTCCGAACTCGGGCTGGAAACCATTCCCGTTCAGGCGGGTTTGACGGGACTGGCGTCGAACGGCAGAGTCCTCTCAAGGGGAAGGGTCGAAACCTATCCGTTTCGGTTGCCCATGCCGATGGGCGCCCGGGTTTCGTTCTTGAGGGCCGGTTTGAGAATTCACGCCGGTGTCCGCGAATACCTTGCCGTCGCCCGACCGATGGAAACGGAAAGCTCCGGTCAAATGCGGGCAAGGCTGCTCGCCTATCGGGATGATCAGACGTTTGCCGAGTACCTCGGACCTGTTCACCCGGAGGTGTCCTCGATCCTCCGGGCTGCGGTGAATCGCGTATCGGCTGAACCGGAAGAGCTCGCCGCGGGCGCGGGTCTTGCACTGTTCCAGTTCGCTGGCATCTTCAGCCGTGGCCGGGAGGCTTCGCAGCACGGGAACGTGAGCGGTGGCTCCTCGAATGTTCCGGATCGGCTGGCGAGGACTCTGGGAGACAGGGTCGTCCTCGGCGCAGAGGTGACAAGGGTTGCGCAAGAGGACCATCTGGTGCGGGTTGAGTTCAACCAGGGCGGAAGCAGCCAAAACGTCCTGGCCCGTGCTGTAATCGTCGCTACTCCGGCACCGGTCGCGCATCGCATCGTCACAGGGCTTCCCCCCGGACTTGCGGACGCATTGGCTGCAATCACCTATGGCCCGTATGTGGTCGGCGCCATCCTGACCAAGGAAGTCGGGCCCATGCCATGGGATCGCATCTACGCGATGGTGGCCGTCGGCAAGTCATTCAACCTGCTCGTGAACACGGCCAGCATTCTGCGTTCGGGAGCCGCCCGCGAGCCCGGGGGGACTCTGATGGTGTATGGATCCGCCGACCGCGGCCGGGTGCTGCTCGAGAAGACCGACCAGGAGATACGGGATTGTTTCCTCCGTGACCTGCAGGACGTCTATCCGGAGTCCAGGGGAATCGTGGATGAAGTGGTCATCCAGAGATGGGCTCTTGGCGTGCCCTATGCGCGCCCCGGTCGACATCGCATACAGGCGGTACTCGAGCAACCGGTGGGCAACATCCTGCTGGCCGGTGATTACACCGCCCCCTTTGCCGAAATGGAAACCGCAGCTGAGTCCGGGGCAGACGCGGCAATGAAGGTGGAGCTGATACTGGGCGACCAGGGGCGGGTCGGGAAGCGGCCGTCAGAGGGACGATCCAAGAAGTAGCGGCAGGCGGGGCGTACGCCACCCCGCCCGAACCCGGTGCTGCAACCAACCAGGGTTCACAAGCGCTGAGTCAGAGGTCGAAACCGCTGCCGGCAGACTCGCGTCGTGCGGCCTCGTACACCAGGCCCGCCGCGGCCACGTCTTCGATTGCATGACCCATCGACTTGTACGCGGTCAGCTCATCCCGGCTCTGGCGACCGGCGGCCTTGCCCAGCAGCAGTTCCCCGATCTCGCTTGCGCTCTCCGGCGCCATCCCGACAAGCTCCATGCAACCAACCGGCGGGGGCTGGAAGGCGGCGGCTCGCGACTCGACGTAAAGACGGGCCTCCTCGGCGATCCTGCGGTCGAGCTCGCCTTTAGGCGAGAGCCCGACTGAGGTCACGTGCGTTCCCGGCGCCAGCCACTCGCGGCGGACGATCGTTTCATCCGCCTGCGTGCAGAGCGCCACGACGTCGGCATCGCGCACTGCCTCCAGGTAGCTGCCGACCGCCCGGGCCCGCCCATCCGAGCTGGCCAGGGCGGTCGCGTGCTCAAAGGTCCGCGACGCGATGCGGATCTCGGCGAAGTCGCGGACGCGGGGCAGCATCTCCAGGTGAGCAGCCCCCTGGACACCGGCGCCGATGATCGCGAGGACACGGGCGTCGCCCCGGGCCAGGTGGCGGACTGATACCGCGGAAGCGCCCGCCGTCCGGATGGCGGTGATGCGTATCCCGTCCATCACCGCCAGGGGGGCGCCCGTCGCCGGGTCGAAGAGGCAGATGAGCGCCTGGTGAAGGGGAATCCCGCGGTCCTGGCCGCCGGGAAACACGGACACCAGTTTTGTCGCCAGCCCCAGGTTCCGCCCGTAGCCGAGCATCGCCCACAGTGACCCGTCCGGCGTATTCGCGGCAACGCGCGGGGGCACGTCGACCGCTCCACTGCTGATCGCCCGGAAGCCCTCCTCGAGGGCATCCAGCAGCCGGTCGGGGTCGAGCAGTCGGCGGACGTCGGCCTGGCTGAGCATCAGAACTTCCATCTCCTCCTCCTGGGCGGCCCGTCAACGGAATCGCACCCAATACTATGGTTGGCGCCCTCGCCCGGCCGCGCCAGGGTCGCCATCCCCGGGCGCGGGCGGCATACTTGGCTCATGACTCGGGGGCGGCGGCGGCTGCTGCTGCTTGCCTTCCCACTCGGGGTGATCGCGGCGATCCTCCTCTGGATCGGGGACATGCACCTCGCGCACCGCGACTGGTTGGTCGGAGCGCCGGTGTTCGGCCTCGGCATGGTCCCGGCCTTCTTCGCCGTACGCGAACTCAGGCGTGCAGGGTTGGTCAAGTGAGGTGGCGCAGACAGGGCTGGTCCGGCGGCACGTCCTCGGAGCGGCCGTCGCCTGCGTGCTGATCGGGTTCGGCCTGCTCCCATCGGTGGCCTTTCTCTCCGATCTTGCCCCACGTCCCGCCGTGATCGTCAACGACACCTCGACCCGGTCCTGCTGGCCCATTGCGCCGACTCCTGCCCAGCGACCGGAGGTGAGGCGCTGGAACCGGGCCACGAGCTGCGGGCTGGACCGCCGAGCGGGTCGTGGGTAGTCCGGAGCGTGACGGACGCGGGCATCGGCTGCCTTACGCCGACCTCAGCCGGCCAGCGCCGGGTGGTGTCAGAGTCCGTACCCCGCAGCCCCTGACGGGTCAGCGCCCGACGATGGCGTCGACCAGCGGCTGGTCGGCGTCCACGATCCACTGCTCGGTGATCCTACCCGCAGAGGCATGGAACACGACCACCCGGTGCCAGTGGATTCGCTGGCGATCGAGCTCGGCCGAGGCGGCGAGGAGGGCGACCGCGTGCTCGTCATCGGCGAGGACGTCATGCACCTCCAGGCGCTGGGTTCCGTGGAAAGCCTCCCGGCTCAGCCGGAAGAGATCGAGCACGGCATCGACGCCCCGATGATCGCCCGACAGCCGGTGCGTGCCGGAGTAGTGGAGGGTGGCGCCGGGATGGTACAGCTCAGCCGTCTCGGACGGATCGCGGTGGACCGCCTCGAAATAGCGCCTCACCAGCTGGGCGTTGTCGTGCTCGGCCACCGCCGGGAACGCTAGCCGGTCCCTGCTGGTGCTGCAACCGGCCGGTTACGATGGCCGCGCCGAAGCCGCCCCGGATGCGGCGAGCGGAAGAGGAGGTAATCGATGCCCAAGCCATACGTCCACTTCTCGCGCGAGGAGTTCGCCGACCGGCAGCATCGCGTCCGGCAAGCACTCGAGGAGCGCGGGCTCGACGGCCTGCTGGTCTCTCGCGTCGAGGACCAGTACTGGCTCTGCGGGCTGGACACCGAGGGCTTCGTGATCTTCCACGCGATGTTCATCGGCACCGGCGGCCAGCTGACTCATGTCACCCGGACCGCCGACCTCGCCAGCATCGAGTACTCCTCCCTCTGCACCGACGTGCGGGTCTGGGAGGACGCCGAGGGCAACCCCAAGTCGAAGGCGATCAAGGACATGCTGGCCAGCCATGGCATGCAGGGGAAGCGGATCGGCGTCCAGCTCGACACCTTCGGGATGTCGCCGAGCCTCTACCTGGAGCTGCGCGACGCCCTCGAGGGGTGGTGCGAGCTGGCGGACGCCTCCGACCTGATCCGGCTGATGCGCCTCGTCAAGAGCCCGGCCGAACTCGCCTACCACCGCCGGGCGGGCGAGGTGCTCGACCAGGCCTGCGCCAGGGCGGTCGAGCTGACCCGCGCCGGGGCCGACGAGGGCCATGTCTTCGGCCAAGTCTACCAGGTGATGTGGGAGAGCGGCGCCGACATCCCGGCACACCGGCTGCCCATGGGTCACGGCGAGAAGGCGATGAACGTTCGCTATGGCTCCGGCCGCGGCCGGATCGACGAGAACGACCAGGTCACCTTCGAGATGGGCGTCGGCTGGCGCCATTACCACGTCGCCGACATGTTCACGGTCCTGACCGGGCCCAAGGTCGATGAGCGGCACCTCCGGATGCACGAGGCTG
>DATLQT010000022.1:0-19032 GCA_035535055.1 Candidatus Dormiibacterota bacterium
TAGCCGCCGAGGGTCAGTGAAGGACCATACGAGGTGAGGGGTGCGTCGGGTTGGTAGACGCCGTTCACCGGGGCCTCCGGGTGGACGCCGACCGAGCGCATGAAGTTGACCACGGCCGGGACGCCGATCAGCTGCTCGACCTTGACCGCCGGGATGTTGAGCGAGTTGTCCCAGACCTCCCGCAGCGGCAGGGTGCCGTAGGTGCCGTGGGTGTAGTTGTAGACCAGGTAGTCGGGGGCGTCCACCTGCGGGATGTGGTACGGACTCGGACCGTCCACGATCGCCGTCTCGCTGGTCACGACGCGGGCGCCGATCGCGGCCGGATACATGAAGGCCTTCATCGAGGAGCCGGTGTTGACGGGGACCCCGCTGACGTAGTCGTACTGTCCGGCCGGGCTGTTGTAGTCGTCGCTGCCGACGTAGGCGATGATCTCGCCCGTCTGCGGGTCCAGGGCCACCATCGCCGAGTGGAGCTGGCCACTGGTGTCCCGCCAGCGCTGGCTGGCCAGGTTGGCCCGGACGTCGGCCTCGGCCTGGAGCTGCTTGGAGTAGTCGAGCGTGGTGGTCACGTAGAGCTGCTGGACGCCGGGGTTGAAGCCGAGCGCCTGGAGCTCGCTCTCGACGTAGTTGACGAAGTGCGGCGCCAGGAAGGTGTTGACCTGGGGATGGAAGGTGATCTTCTCGGCCAGCGCGTCGGCCTCCTGCTTGGGGGTGATGTCGCCCTGGTTCAGCATCGCGTCGAGGACCTGCCGCTGGCGGGCCGCGGCGAGGTCGGGATGGATGATCGGGTCCCAGTCGGAGGGCGCCTGGGGGATGCCGGCGAGCATGGCGCCCTCGGCCAGGTCGAGGTCCTTGGCGTCTTTTTGGAAGTATGCCTTGGAGGCCGCCTCCACCCCGTAGGCCTGCTCGCCGTAGTAGCTGTTGTTGAGGTAGAGCTCGAGGATCTGGTCCTTGGTGTAGCTCTGCGACAGCTCGTAGGCGAGGACGACCTCCTTGATCTTTCGGCTGTAGGTCTGCTCAGGAGTGAGGAGGAGCTGCTTGGCGAGCTGCTGGGTGATGGTCGAGCCACCCGCGACCACCGACTGATGGCGGAAGTTGTCGTAGGCGGCCCGGACGATGCCGGTGATGTCGAAGCCGGGGTTCTTGTAGAAGTTCTTGTCCTCGACGTCGATGGTGCCCCGGATCACGTTCGGGCTGATGTCCTTGAGCGTCAGGTACTGGCGGTGGTTGCCGTTGTTGCCGATGTCGGCGAGAGCGACTCCGTTGCGGTCGAAGATGAAGGTGTCGCCGGCCAGGGTGGCCGCGTCCAGACCCTTGATCGAGGGCAGAGAGGAGAGGTACTGCGCGGCGTAGATGTCCCCGCCGGCGGCCGCGACGACGAGGAACACGACGACGGCGGCGACCCAGCGGAGGCGCCCGTTACGCCGCGCGCGCTGGCCGAGCGGCGACCAGAAGGCGTGGATCCGGGCGCGGGTCCTGTGCCCGCGCGACGTTTTGAGTTCCTGCAGGCGCTTCCCCAACCAAAAATTCCCCGCGAGAGTTTAGGCGGCGGGCTCCGGCGTTTTGGCGACACCGACCCGTCTGAGCAGGGCGAACGGAGTCTGCTCGGACTTCTGACCCAACGGGTTGTCGCGGAAAAGGTTTCTCACCAGCTGGGTGTCCACGCCCTCGCTGGAGCCGAGCACGACCACCCCGATGTCGTTGGCGTCGATGATCGCGACCTGGCAGCCGAAGCGCTCCGAAAGGGTGCGGGCGACGCCGTCCGGGTCTGCCGGAGCCCGCTTGGCGTGGGTGTTGGAGGGCGGGATGGTGTAGGGGGTCGGGCCGTCGATGGCCGCCACCCGCGGCCCGGCGACCCGGTAGAAGTCGCCGCTGCGCCCGACCAGGCGGCCGCCGATCGACGCCACCGCCGCGAGCAGGATCCGCGCCAGCCCGACCTCCTCGATGGCCAGCTGCATCGTCTCCGGCATCGCGATGCCGATCCCGACCGGGCTGCGGCGGACAAAGCGGGAGAGGAGGCGCGCGGCGGCCCCCGGGTGGATGTCGGAGACCGGGAGCGACCGGCCCTGGCTCACCGCCACCGCCTTCTCGCTCAGGGCGAGGATGTCCCCGGCCGCCACCGGCCGGTCGCCGAGGGCCTCCGCGAGCGCTGCCGCCAGGTCGTCGCCGGGCCCGACCTTGCGCGAGCGCAGCGGCGCCCGCGCGAAGATGCCGCCCCCGGGCGCCTGCTGGAAGAGGTGGTGGCCCGGGTTCGGACGGAATTCGACGAGCGCGGCCTGCGCCTGCGCGGTGCCGGCGATGGCCACCGCCGCCTCGTCGCCGATCCGGGTGAGCTCGGCCTCGGGCCTGCGCCCGGTGACGGTGCCGCCGGAGGGCCCGAAAAAGGTCCTGAGCCAGACCTCGAGGTTCACGGTCCGCCAGATGAAGGGGTGCTCCTCGAGCCGGTCCTCGCAGATGGCGTCGAAGGCGCCGGCCACCCCCAGCCCGTCCCAGTAGGCCCGGGAGCAGAAGAGCGGTGAGCGGAGTAGACCCTGGATCCAGGCCCGCTCGGCGCGCAGCCAGCGGAACTCGGGTGTCGTGAAGCCGACCTTCCACCGCCGCAGGCGGATCTCGTCGGGCAGGATCCCGGCCAGGCCCCGGCGAAGGATGTCCCGGCTCCAGCCCCGGTCGATGATCGCCGCCGAGGGGAGCCGCAGGATCCACTCCACCAGCTCCTGATCGAGGTAGGGCACCCGGGACTCGATCGAGAAGGCCATCGAGTTGCGGTCCTCGTAGCGGAGAAGGGAGGGCAGACTGAAGGTGGTCAGGTCCTGGAGCAGCCGCCGCTTCAGGTTGTCGCGCACGCGGGGATCGCGGGCGGGCTCGACCGAGGCGCTGAAGGCGGCCGGGATCAGGCGCGAGCTGGGAAAGCGCCGCCCGCGCTCGGAGAGCCGGCGGCGGAGCAGAGGCCAGAGCACGTCACGGGCGGCCCAGCCCTCGGCCAAAAAGCGTCCGTAGCTGCGCTCGGCCAGCAGCTGGCGGAGGTAGACGAACTGGTAGGGGACGTAGCCGGCCAGCAGCTCGTCGCCCCCCTGGCCGTCGAGCAGGACGGTGACCTCCTCGTGCGCCTTGCGCATCACGCACCACTGGGCGTAGGGCCCGGTCGAGACCATCGGCTCCTCCTGGTGCCAGACCACCTCGCCGACCTCCTCCAGGAAGCGGTCGGCCCGGGGATGGATCAGGTGGCTTTCAGCACCGGTCGCCTCGAGGACGATCTCGATGTAGCGCCGCTCGTCGATCGGGTCGCCGTCGAAGACGGCGCTGAAGGTCTTCAGGTGGTCGCCCATGGAGGCGGCGTCCGGCACCTGCTTTCGAAGCAGGTCGGACATGAAGCAGACGATGGTCGAGGAATCGAGGCCGCCGCTGAGGCAGGTCCCCACCGGGACCTCCGCCACCAGCCGCCGCTCCACCGCCTTCTCGAAGAGGGCCCGAAACTCGGCGGGGTCGCGGCTGCCATCCTCGGAGAGCTGCGGGGTCCAGTACCGGTGCTCGGTGAGCCCGGAGCCGTCGACGACCGCGTAGCTGGCCGCCGAGAGCTGACGGACGCCCTCGAAGAAGGAGTCGGGGACGTGGTCGTGGAAGCCCGCGGCGAGGTAGTCGTGGATGCGCTGCCGGCTGGGGGCGGTTGCCAGCGCCCGGTCCTGGAGCAGGCTTTTCACCTCGCTCGACCAGAGGACGCGCTGCCCCGCCCGGGCGTAGTAGAGCGGCTTGATCCCGAAGTGATCGCGGGCCAGGGTCAGTCTCGGCGAGTCCTCGCGGGCGTCGAGGATGGCGACCCCCCACATGCCATTGAACCGCCCGAAGCACTGCGGACCCCACTCCTCGTAGGCGTGGACTATGACCTCGGTGTCGCTCCGGGTCTGGAAGCGGTGGCCGGCGGACTCCAGCTCGGCGCGGAGCTCGCGGTAGTTGTAGATCTCGCCGTTGTAGACGCACTGGACCTTGCCGTCCTCGTTGCCGATCGGCTGGTTGCCGCCCTCGATGTCGATGATCGCCAGCCGCCGCATCCCGAGCGAGGCGGACGGCCCCGCGAGGAAGCCATCCCCGTCGGGGCCGCGGTGCCTGATACAGGCGTTCATCGCCTGCAGCAGGTCGGGGTCGGGCGGACCCCAAAAGCCCGCGATGCCGCACATGCCGGGTTACCTAGCCGCGGCGGCGGAGGATGGCGCGACGGGCGAGGGCGAACTCCTCCGGCTCGACCGCGCGGAAGAGGAGCAGGCCGGCGCCGTAGACCACCATCCCGACCAGTATCGCAAGCAGCACCGGCCAGCCGTGAGTCGCGCGGAAGGGGTAGAGGACGGCTCCCATGACCGCGCCGGCGAGGAGGATCCTCCAGCTCAGCCTTCCGATCGGAACCACACCGAGCACCCGGCGCACCATCAGCCAGCCCACCACCAGCAGGGCCAGCTCGGTGAGGTCGGTGGCCCAGGACGCGCCCTGGTAGCCGTAGGCCGGGATCAAGAAGAGGTTGAGGGCGACGTTGACGACCAGGCTGACGGTGGCCGCCCAGGTGAAGAGGAGCTGGCGGTTCATCGCGTTGAGGGCGGCGATGAAGGCGTTGGTGATGAACATCAAGAAGGTCGCGCCGCCCAGGATCTGGAGCGCCACCGCGGCCGGCGCGAACTGGCTCCCGGCGCTGCGGTCGAAGAGCCCGTTGATGCCCGGGGCCAGCAGCACGGTCCCAACGCTGATCGGCCAGCCCAGGGCCAGCAGCGCCCGGTAAAAGCTGGCCGTCGCCCGCAGAAGCCGCTCCCTCGACTCCTGGTGGTAGACGGCGAGCACTGGGAAGGCCACGTTTAAGAGCGTGATCGGGATGAAGAGGAGCGCCTCGATCGGCTTGTAGGCGAAGGCGTACCAGCCGACCTCGGTCAGCCCGCGGAAGTGGAGCAGGATCGGCTGGTCGATCTTGAAGTAGAGCGTGGTGATCACAAAGGCGAGCGCGAAGGGGAGGCTCTTGGGCAGCCACTCGCGCAGAAAGCGGAGCTCGAACTCCCACCGCCAGGCGACCATCCGGCGGACGGTGAGCACGACGACGAAGTAGGTGCAGCTGAAGCCGTAGCTGACGGCGTAGCACCAGAGGAAGAAGTCCACGCCGCGGTGCGTCAGGACGCCGATCAGGGTGCCGCCGAGCAGGACGACCGACTCGGCCAGGATCGCGTAGGCCTCGAAGGTCAGCGTCCCGAGCGCGTAGAAGGTGCTCCTCAGCACGTTCGAGTAGGCGCTCAGCATCATCACCACGAAGGCCGGGATGAGCAGCGTCTGGAACCCCGAGAGGTACATCGTCACCGCCAGCGCGGCCAGCGCCGGCACCGCGAAAAGGGCCCGGGTGCTGAGGACGCTGCGCAGGTAGCGAGGGATCTCGCCCGGGTGCTTGGCGCCCTCGCGGGTGTAGAGGGTGTTGAAGCCGAGGTCGACCAGGATCGAGATCAGCGCCGTGTAGGTGACGGTGGTCTGGAACTCGCCGTTGCGAGCCGGCAGCAGCTCGTTGGCGGTGGCGAAGACCGTGACCAGCGCGATCGCCCTCGACGCGACACGGGCGACCAGCAGCATGGCCGCATTGCCGACGGCCCGGCTTCCGATGGTCCCCCGCGGGTTGGTGGGGCTCCCGGTCGCCTCGTCCCCCACTACCCGGGCGCCGGGTTCGAGGGGCTGACGAAGACCTCGTCGGCCCCGACCAGCCTTTCGGTCCGGGTACCGGGGAAATGGACCCGGACGCCGGGCTTGCCGGGCGCCCCGGCCTCCCAGCCGGCGGCGTGGTAGCGGGCGGCCTCGGCCAGGTCTTTGGCCTGCGCCACCTGCCGGCCGTCGGTGAAGGCGATGGTCTGGGAGCGAGCGCCCGGGAAGCCGAGCCTGACGACGCCTCCGGTCTTCACGTTGAAGACGTAATCGTCGAAGGAGCCCTCGGTGGTTACGGCGACCAGCTCGGCGATGGTCGGCAGCTCGCCCGACCGCATGGCCTCCTTCAAGTCCCGGCGAGCGCCCATCTCGGCCAGCCGGCGGCGCCGGCGCAGCTCGGTCGCGAGCTGGTCGCGCTCACCGCGGAGCCGGTCGAGGTCCAGCTCGATCGGGCGCATGCGGGCCCGTAGGTCCTCCATCCGGCGCTCGATCTCGGCCCCCGCAAGCTCGGTGAAATCTTCGGCCATCGAAGCCAATTGTCGTTGTCGTGAAGATTGGACTCGGCCTCCCCAACAGCGCCACCGGAATCTCTGCTGGACGCACCCTCGTCGAGGTGGCCCGCCGGGCCGAGGAGCTCGGTTTCTCGACGCTGGCGACCATCGGACGGATCGCTTATCCGAACTACGAGGAGCTGGTCACGCTCGCCGCCGCGGCCGGGGCCACCGAGCGGATCGGCCTTTTCACCGACGTCCTCTTGGGACCGGCGCGAGAACCCGTCCTCTTGGCCAAGCAGGCAGCCTCGCTCGACCAGCTCTCCGGCGGGCGCTTGGCGCTCGGGATCGGCGTCGGTGGCCGACCCGACGACTTCGCGGTGACCGGCCTGGACTTCCACACCCGCGGGAAGCGCTGGGACGCCTCCCTGGAGCTGATCCACCGCGCCTGGCGCGGCGAGGCCCTGCCCGGCGCCGACGTCCCGGTGACGCCGGTTCCCTTCCACGGGTCCGCAATCCCGATGCTCTTCGGCGGCGGCTCCGACCAGTCCCTGCGAAGGCTGCTGAAGTACGGCGTCGGCTACACCCAGGGCGGCGGGACGCCGGAGACGCTGGAAGAGGCCATGGAGCGGGTCGGGTCCGCCTGGCGCGAGGCGGGCCGCGAGGGCAGCCCGGAGTATCGCGCGCTGGTCTACTTCGCTCTCGGCGACGATGCCCAGGAGTGGGGCGAGCGCAGCCTCAAGAGCTATTACGGCGGGCACGGCGACCGCGTCTGGACGGGAGCGGTGAAGGACGCCGAGGAGGCCGCGGCGCGGGTCGCCGCCTACCGGGCCGTGGGCTGCGACGAGGTGATCTTCTTCGCGGCCGTACCCAAGGTGGTCCAGGCCGAGCGCCTGGCCGAAGCCGTCCTTTAGACGACGGCCGGGAGCAGCGAGGTCAGGTGATCCAGGGGCGGCCGCTCGCCGGCCGCCAAACAGGACATCGCCGCCATCCCGAGCGTCATCGCCTTCAGGGCCTGGAAGGCCGGGCGCGGGTCGCCATCGCGGAGAAGGGCCTGGAGCGCGATGCCGTCGATGGCGCCGACGATCGCCTCGGCCAGCGCCTCGGGCGGCATCGGGATCGGCGACGGCAGCGCCCGGGTCACGTTCTCCAGCTCGGCGACGACGTGCCAACACCTCCCTGAAGGACATCGCTGCCGAGGCCGGGGTGGCCCAATCGAACTATGTTGATAGCGTCGTTGTCAACCGGCCGTCTCGTGTTCAGCCCGCCGGCGACGGAACCCGGCGTAGAGGCCGAGGTCGTAGACGATCTTCAAGGCGCCGCCGGCGAAGAAGGGAAGGCCGTAGAGCGCAGCCTGGATGGCGAGCCCGCTCAGGAGGGGCCCGGCCGCCTGCCCGATCCCCCGCACCGCCGCGGTGGTCGCCACCGCGCTCGCCCGATGGGCAGGCGGGACGATGGAGACGATGTAGGCCTGGCGGGCCGGAACATCCATCTGCGACATCGAGAAGCGGGCCAGCAGCAGGGCCAGTGCCCAGCCGAGGTTGGGACTGAACGGAACCAGCAGCAGCAGCACGTTGCTGGGCAGGTGCGTGAAGACCATCGTGTTGACGAGGCCGAATCGATTGCCGAGGCGCCCCGACACCTCGTAGGCGGCCGCCTGGAGCAGGCCGATCGCCGCGAAGGCAGGGCCCAGGACACCCGCGCCGACGCCGAAGCGCGCGTGAAGCCAGTAGGCGATGACGGCGTTGGCGATGAAGCCGCCGCCGAGAGCGTCGAGCCCGAAGAGGGCGGCCAGGCCGGCGATCGGCCGCACGTCGAACCGCGGGCCCGGCTCCGGCCTCGCCTCGACCCGCTCTGTGAGCAGCAGGGGCAGCAGGGCGGTGACGAGGCCGATGCCGGCAAAGCCGAGGAAGAAACCCGGGTAGGCCGACGGCCCCGCGGCGAGGGTCGCGGCGAGCCCGCCGGCCGCCCCGGCCAGCGCGCCACTCAACGAATAGCGGGCGAAGGCGAGGTTGCGGCCGGGGCCGCCGACCGTCTCGGCCAGCATCGGCTGCTCGACCGAGAGGAAGGGGCCGACGTCGAGGCCGGCGGCGCCCAGCATCCCGGTCGCGCCGGCGAGGACCAGCACCACTTGATTGGTCGCGACGAAGAGGAGGCCACCGGTGATCGCCATGGCCAGCCCTGCGGCGGCCAGGACGGGGCGCCTGCCGAAGCGCCGCGACGCCGCGGCGGCGCCAAGGCCGGAGAGGGCCGCGGCCAGCAGGCCGACGGTGAGGGCCAGGCCGATCGCGGCCGAGCCGAGGCCCCGGTGCTCGAGGAGGAGGCCGAGCAACACCGGCGAGAAGCCGAACCCGAAGGCGCGCAGCACCCGGCCGAGGAGCAGCAGCGCGAGGTCGGTGCTCATTTATAAACGGTCACGTTGATCAATTGGGTAGAATCGAAACGTGGACAAGCGCAAGGACGCCATCCTCGGACTCCTGAAGGCGAATGGCCAGGCCTCCCTGGCCGAGGTCGCGGCCCACCTGGAGGTCTCCAAGCAGGGCGCCCTGCGCCACCTCGAGGCACTGCTCGAAGAGGGACTGGTCGCCAGGGACAGCGAACCTCACCCCGGCCCCGGACGGCCCGAGC
Organism: Candidatus Dormiibacterota bacterium; assembly: GCA_035535055.1. Lineage (GTDB taxonomy): Bacteria > Chloroflexota > Dormibacteria > Dormibacterales > Dormibacteraceae > UBA6019. The sequence continues at coordinate 8,775 of DATLQT010000022.1, forward strand.
ACGTTTATCAACTGACCCCGGCGGCGGCGGAGCAGTTCCCGCACGCCCACCGCGAACTGGCGGGCGAGCTCGTCCGATTCCTGTCCGCCGACCAGCTCGAGCGCTTCTTCGTCGAGCGATCGGCCCGGCTCGAGGCCGGCGCCGCGCCTCAGCTCGCCGGACACAGCCTGGAGGAGAAGGTGCGCCTCATCGGCCGCATGGCCGCGGCGTCCGGGCACATGACCGAAGTGACCGACAATGGGGATGGCACCTTCGCGATCCGGCACTGCAACTGCCCGATCGCCGACGTCGCAGCGGCCACCGGCCATCCCTGCCGCTCGGAGCAGTCGATGTACCAGCGGCTGCTGGGTACCGAGGTGGAGCGAACGACCTGGCTGGCCAATGAGGACACAGCCTGCACCTACTTGGTCAAGACCCGATAGGGACTGGAGAAAGGAAAGAGATACATGGCGGACCTGGAGATCAAAGACCTGCGCGTCAGCGTCGAGAAGCGGGAGATCCTGAAGGGGATCTCGCTCGGCATCAACAAGGGCGAAGTGCACGCCGTGATGGGCCCCAACGGGTCCGGCAAGTCGACGCTCTCGAACACGCTGATGGGCCACCCCGGCTACACCGTCGAGGGCGGCGAGGTCCTCTTCAAGGGCAGGAACATCGTCGAGCTGACGCCCGACGAGAGGAGCCGCATGGGCATCTTCTTGGCCCTCCAGTACCCGATCGTGGTACCGGGCATCACCATGAACAACTTCCTCCGCACCGCGCTCAACGCGCACCGCGGCTATGACGGGAAGGACAAGTCGAAGTCGGTCTCGCCGAAGGAGTTCCGCTCCCTGGTCGAGCCCTACCTCGAGACGCTGAAGATCGAGAAGGGCTTCCTCAGCCGCTACATCAACGAGGGCTTTTCGGGCGGCGAGAAAAAGCGGGTCGAGATCCTCCAGATGGCGGTCCTCAAGCCCGAGATCGCGATCCTCGACGAGACCGACTCCGGCCTCGACATCGACTCCATTAAGTACGTCAGCGAGGCGATCCAGAAGATGCGGGGCCCGGACCTCGGCGTCCTCATCATCACCCACTACACCCGGATCCTGGAATTCATCCAGCCCGACTTCGTCCACGTCCTGGTCAACGGCAACTTCGTCCTCTCCGGCGGACCGGAGGTGGCCGACCAGCTGGAGGCCAAGGGCTATTCGGAGTGGGTTGACGAACCCGCCGCAGAGGAGGTGAGCGCGTAATGGCTGTCGCACCGAAGATCAACGTCGGCGAGGACTACAGGGAGAAGTACGGCTTTTTCGACCCCGAAAAGTTCGTCTTCAAGGCCAAGCGCGGCCTCAGCCAGGAGATCGTCGAGGAGATCTCCTGGATGAAGCAGGAGCCGGAGTGGATGACCAAGCTCCGGGTCCGCTCCTACGAGATCTTCAAGCGAAAGAAGATGCCCACCTGGGGCGCCGACCTCTCGGTCATCGACTTCGACAACATCTTCTACTTCCTCAAGTCGACCGAGAAGCAGGGAACGACCTGGGAGGAGGTCCCCGAGGACATCAAGCGGACCTTCGACAAGCTCGGCATCCCGGAGGCGGAGCGAAAGTTCTTGGCCGGCGTCTCGGCGCAGTACGAGTCGGAGGTCGTCTACCACTCCCTGCACCAGAAGCTGACCGACCAGGGCGTGATCTTCACCGACACCGACACCGCGCTCAAAGAGCACCCCGACCTCTTCAAGGAGTACTTCGGGACCATCATCCCGCCCGGCGACAACAAGTTCGCCGCCCTCAACACGGCGGTCTGGTCGGGCGGCTCTTTCATCTACGTCCCACCGGGCGTTCACGTCGACATCCCGCTCCAGGCCTACTTCCGGATCAACGCCGAGAACATGGGCCAGTTCGAGCGGACGCTGATCATCTGCGACGAGGGCAGCTTCGTGCACTACATCGAGGGCTGCACGGCCCCCATCTACACGACCGACTCGCTGCACTCGGCGGTGGTGGAGATCGTGGTCAAGCGCAACGCGCGCTGCCGCTACACGACGATCCAGAACTGGTCGACCAACGTCTACAACCTGGTCACCAAGCGGGCGACCGTCTACGCCGACGCCACCATGGAGTGGGTCGACGGCAACCTCGGCTCCCAGATCACCATGAAGTACCCGTCCGTCTACCTGATGGAGCCGGGCGCCAAGGGCGACGTGCTGAGCGTCGCCTTCGCCGGCAAGGGCCAGCACCAGGACGCGGGCGGCAAGATGATCCACGTCGCCCCCAACACGACCTCGACCATCACCTCGAAGTCGATCAGCAAGGGCGGCGGCCGGACCAGCTACCGCGGCCACATCAAGGTCTATGCCGGCGCCAACAACTGCAAGTCGTTCGTCAAGTGCGACGCGCTGCTGCTGGACGACGAGTCGCGCTCTGACACCTATCCCTACAACGACGTCGACGCCGAGAACGTGACCCTCGGTCACGAGGCGACCGTCAGCAAGGTCAGCGACGAGCAGCTCTTCTACCTGATGAGCCGCGGGATCACCCAGAACGAGGCCGAGACGATGATCGTCAACGGCTTCATCGAGCCCTTCACCAAGGAGCTGCCGCTGGAGTACGCGGTGGAGCTCAACCGGCTGATCCAGCTCGAGATGGAAGGTTCGGTCGGGTAGCTGTGCCTCTCTCCCTGGCATCCGTGGAGGAGATCGCCAGCCTCCACGGGGAACCCGACTGGCTGCGCGCTCGGCGCCGTGAGGCGTGGGACGTCTACGAGAGGATCGGCCTGCCCGACCGGTCCCTGGAGGAGTGGCGCCGGGTCGACTTCAAGGGCTTCAAGTTCGACGACTTCGCGCCCTTTGAATCCGCCAACGGCGGGCCCCCGGGCCTTCCGATCGAGGGCGCCGCGGGCGTGCTCCGGCAGCGGGGCTCGGAGCCGGGGAAGGTCGAGGTGGACGAGGAGCTCACCCGCAAGGGCGTCGTCTTCATGCCGCTCAGCCAGGCCGCCCGCGAGCATCCCGAGCTGGTCCGCGACCGCCTCTTCAGCGAGGTGACGGCCGACCGGGACAAGTTCGCCGCGGCCCACGCCGCGCTCTTCAGCGGCGGAACCCTGCTCTACGTGCCCGACAACGTCGAGATCGAGCGGCCCATCCTCGGCCAGTTCTGGTCCAGCGGAGGCGGCGCGGCCGTGCTCCCCCACACCCTGATCGTCGCCGGCCGCAATTCGCGCTTCAACTACCTCGACGAGTTCCTCTCGCCGTCGCTGGAGTCGGCCGCCTTCACCAGCGGCTCGGCCGAGATCTTCGTCGGCGAGGGCGCCGAGGTCGGCTATGTGTCCCTCCAGAAATGGGGCCGCCACGCCTACCAGTTCGCCAACCAGCGGGCCCACATCGCCAAGGACGGCCGGGTCAGGATCTTCAACATCACCCTCGGCGGCCGCTTCGCCAAGGTCCGCTGCGAGGCCAACCTCCAGGGCCGGGGCGCCTCGGCGGAGCTGAAGGGCGTCTACTTCGCCTCCGGCGACCAGTTCTTCGACTTCCACACCCTCCAAGACCACCAGGTCGGCGACACCACCAGCGACCTTCTCTTCAAGGGCGCGCTGCAGGACACCTCGCGGGCGGTCTACGCCGGATTGATCCGGATCGAGAAGGGCGCCGCGCGTTCCGACGCCTACCAGGCCAACCGCAACCTGGTGCTCTCCGACAAGGCGAAGGCGACCTCCATCCCGATGCTGGAGATCGACAACAACGACGTCCGCTGCACCCACGGCGCCACCGTCGGCCCGGTCGACCCGATGAGCCTCTTCTATCTCACCTCGCGCGGCATCCCGCGGCCGGCCGCCCAGCGGATGATCGTCCAGGGCTTCTTCGGCGAGGTCGTCGACCGGATCCCCTTCGAGCAGGCTCGCAGGCTGGTCGAGGAGGAGCTGGAGGCGAGGCTTGGCTAGGCTGCGCGTCGCCACCACCGACGAGATCGCCGTCGATTCGATGAAGCACTTCCAGCACGGCGACCTGCAGCTCTGCGTCGCCCACGCCGAGAACGGCGAGTTCTACTGCCTCAACGACATCTGCACCCACGAGGAGTTCAACCTCTCCGACGGCGAGCTTTGGGGCCTCGAGGTCGAGTGCCCACAGCACGCCTCCCGCTTCGACCTCCGGGACGGCCACGTCACCGGTCTGCCGGCGGTCGTGGCGGCCAGGACCTACCCGGTCACCGTGGAAGGAGGCGACGTCTACGTCGACGTCTGAGATGGCAGGGCTGAAACCGATCGACGTCGACGAGGTCCGGAAGGACTTCCCGATCTTCGAGACCGGCGTCGTCTACCTCGACAGCGCCAACACCTCGCAGCGACCGCGCCAGGTGCTGGCGGCGATGGATGAATACCACACCAGGTTCAACGCCAACATCCACCGCGGCGCCTACCGCTTCAGCGAGATCGCCACCGAGCGCTACGAGGCGACCCGCGAGAAGGCGAAGCGCTACATCAACGCGCGCTCGACCCGCGAGATCGTCTACACCCGGGGTACCACCGAGGGCATCAACCTGGTGGCCTACGGCTGGGGCCGCAAGAACGTCAAGGCGGGCGACCTGATCGTGCTCACCATCCTCGAGCACCACTCCAACATCGTCCCCTGGCAGATCCTGGCCGCCGAGAAGGGCGCCCGCATCGAGTGGGTCGACATCGACGACTCCGGTCGCCTGCGCCAGGACCAGTTCGCCGACCTGCTGAAGCAGGAGCCGAAGCTGGTCGCCTTCGGGCAGGTCTCCAACGCGATGGGCACGGTCAACCCGGTCGTCGAGATGACGGCCGCGGCCAAGGCGGCGGGCGCGACGGTGCTGGTGGATGGCGCCCAGGGCGCTCCCCACGCCGGCATCGACGTCCAGGCGGCGAGGTGCGACTTCTACGCCTTCAGCTCCCACAAGATGCTGGGGCCGACGGGGGCGGGAATCCTTTATGGGCGTCGCGAGGTTCTGGAGGAGATGGATCCCTTCCTGGCCGGCGGCGACATGATCCGGAGCGTCCGCAAAGAGGGCGCCACCTACGCCGACATACCGACCCGTTTCGAGGCCGGCACCATGCCGATCGCCCAGGTGATCGGGCTCGGCGCCGCCTTCGACTACCTGGACTCGGTCGGGCTGGACCGGGTGCGCGCCCACGAGCGCGACCTCACCGAGTACGCGCTGGAGGCGCTCGGCGAGGTGCCCGGCGTCACCCTCTTCGGGCCGCCGGCGAGCGAGAGGGCCGGGGTCGTCTCCTTCGCCGTCGAGGGCATCCATCCGCACGACCTGGCCACCATCTTGGACCGCCACCGGGTGGCGATCCGGGCCGGCCACCACTGCGCCCAGCCGCTGATGAACCGGCTCGACGTGACGGCGACCGCCCGCGCCTCCTTCTACCTCTACAGCAGGCGGGACGAGATCGAGGTCTTGGTCGAGGGCGTCCGCGACGCCCAGAGGATCTTCGCGTGAACTCCGGCAACCCCGACGAGCAGTTCTACCGCGAGTACATCCTCGACCACTACAAGAACCCGCGGAACTTCGGCCGGCTGGAGTCGCCGACGATCTCCCACGAGGAGGACAACCCCCTCTGCGGCGACGTCATCGGGATGGACCTGGCCGTCGAGGACGGGAAGATCGCCGACGTGCGCTTCCACGGCCGCGGCTGCGCCATCTCGCAGGCGTCCGCCTCGCTGCTCACCGAGCGGATCAAGGGGCTGACGGTCGAGGAGGCGCGCAAGATCAACAAGGAGGACGTCTTCGAAGAGCTCGGTATCGAGATCTCACCCGCGCGCATCAAGTGCGCACTGCTGTCACTGAAGGTGTTGAAGGTCGGAGCCTGGGGTCTGGGAGACTGGACCGGAGAGGAGGAGGAATGAGCGCGCAGACGAACCAGGAGGAGGGCTTTAAAGAGGCCCCGGTGGACGAGGTCAAGCGTCTGATCGACGAGGGCTACGAGGTGGTCGACGTCCGCGAGGACTGGGAGTGGGAGCGCGGCCACATCCCCGGCGCGCGGCACGTCGTCCTGGGCAAGATCCTGGCCAATCCGACCGGCCACGAATTCCGCGACCGGACGGTCTTCCAGTGCCAGGTCGGCGAGCGCTCAGCGGTCGCCTCCGAGATGGCGGTCGCGCTGGGGGTGAAGGACGTCGTCAACTTCCGGGGCGGCTTCGGCGCCTGGAAGGAGGCCGGCCTGCCGGTGGAGAAGCCATGAGCGAGGCCATGACCGCCGTCGACGAGGGGGTGGTGCTGGAGAAGCTGCACGAGTGCTTCGACCCCGAGATCCCCGTCAACATCGTCGACCTCGGGCTGATCTACGAGATCAACGTCAACAGGGAGAAGGAGCGGGTCGACGTGAAGATGACCCTCACGGCCCTCGGCTGCCCCATGGCCGGCGAGGTGATGAGCGACGTCCGCGACCACCTGCTCGAGATCCCCGGCGTCAAGGACGCCGGCGTCGAGATCGTCTACGACCCGCCTTGGACCCCCGAGCGCATGACCGAGGATGCGCGCTGGGAACTGGGGATGGTCTGATGAGTCCAAGAAGGGAGCAGGCCCCCAACTTCCCGAACTCCCCGGCCCGCCTGACCGGTTAGGGGCAGCGGTCGGAACCGCCGGTCAGAGCGGCTCGGCGCGACGAATCGATTTCGACCGGAGCCACTCATTGGGGGCGGTTGAACAATTGGCTGAAAACCTAGGCCCAAATAGAGCCCTGGACCGAGATCGGGCTAATTCTCCACTAGAAGGCGGGCTGGAGGCTGGAAAACGGCCACAAGAGAGTCTTGAGGCCGTTGAGGAGCAGGCCCAGGCATGCTTGATTCCCGGTTTGGGAGGGCTTTCGCCGAGAGCTAGGCGGCCTGGGTCTAGATCGGGCGGGTCATCGGCCGTCGCCCGAGCCAGATGCAGGGCCAAGGACCTCGCGTTGACTACGACCTCCAAAGGCGGCGGGTAGCCAATAAGTCATCACCTATTAAGTCGTAACCTAATAAGTCGTAACTTAATGTAGGATGGCGCTCATGAGATCAACTGTTGATCGGGGAGCCGAGTTGGCCGACCTCGAGCGTCTCCAGACCGACCTGCCCCAGCTTGCCGTAGTTCGAGGGAGAAGGCGAGTTGGCAAGAGCTTCTTACTCAGCCGTGGAATCCACATGGACCGAATCATCAGCTACCAGGCGACGGAGGGCCAGAGAGAGACCCAACTCGAACTCTTCGCCCAGGAGGCTGCGAGACTCGTGCCTGGCGAGCCGACTCTTCGGTTTCGCACCTGGGACGAGGCCTTCGCCTTTGTGGACGCCCAGGCTAGCGTCGGCCCTCTGGCTGTGGTGATTGACGAATACCAATACGTACATGTGAAGGATCGATCGCTGGCCAGCACGATCATGAAGTGGTGGGACACCTGGGAGCGGGACGGCCGGCCGATCTTCCTTGTGATCTGCGGAAGTGCGTTGTCCGTCATGAGAGAGCTTGTTGAAGGCAATAAAGCCCTCTTCGGCCGGGCGGCTTGGCGACCCCAGATCGAAGCCTTTGACTATCGAACGGCCGCCGAGTTCGCCCCGCCGACTGCTTCGGCGGAGGACAAGATCGTGCGCTACGGAGTTCTTGGAGGGGCGGCCCAATACCAGGTTTGGGGAGGAGGGCGCCCTCTCAAGGAGGTCATCTGCGAAACGATCCTGAGTAGTGCGGGGCCGATGTACGAAGAGCCGTTGAACCTCCTTCGCGGCGAACGCGGCATTCGAGAGCCTGCCACCTATTTCAGCCTCTTGCGTCTGATTAGCGAAGGCAAGACTCAGCTTGTGGAAATGGCCGGAGCCTCCGAGCAGCCGGCACCTGAGGTGTACCAACTCCTTCTCCGCCTCGAGAGCCTCGGCTATGTCGAACACCGGAGGTCGGTCGGCAAGGGTACTGGCCAGCCCTACTGGCGGATCATTGAACCTTTCCACCAGTTCTGGTTCCGCTACGTCTATCCCAATCGAAGTCGGCTTGCGCGCGGCCTCATAGACCCGGTCTACGAGGAGATCGCGGCCGACTTACCTAACTACACCGGCGAGCAGGTCTATGAAGATTGCTGCCGAACCTGGGTCGGCAAGTACTCTCCCTGGGCGTCCCAAGTACATGAGCTGGGTTCCTGGTGGGTGGCCGACGCCGAATTTGATGTCGTCGCTAAGGGCAAGAAAGACTATGCCCTCCTCGGCGCCTGCGAATGGTCCCAAAGGGCTCGCTCAGACACGATCAAAGAGGTCTTGGAAGCGCGGGACCGCCTCGGTCGAATGGCCGCCAAAGCTGACCTTGTGGTCTTTGCTCGCGGATTCGATAGCCGCCTGCCTGCCGCCGCAGCTCGGCATGGGGTCAGGCTAATAGGACTGGACGAACTCTTCTCGTAGCACCGCAGGGCGCTCAAACCTTGTCCTATTTCACAAGCCCTCGTCCTCTTGCACAAGGGCTGAAGATGTCTATCTATAGACCTCCTGCTTAGCCCTAGGCTCGGCGTATGGACGGCTGGCAGCTAGTGGCCGATCTCCTCTGGGCTTACCTCGCGTTGACTGTTGTTGGCGGCGGAGCTAAATGGTGAGGAAGCGGCGCTGATGTGTGGTGAGGAAATGGCGCCGCTCGCTGGTGATGTCGGAGCCACTACTCGCGGGTGAGCTCGGCCTGGGCCTTCTTGGCGCAGGCGTCATCGACGATGTCCTTGCCGTCGGAGGCGGCGGCGATGAGCGCGGCGGTGGCGGCGTTGTTGAGAGCACGGGGCACGCCGTTGGAGAGCCGGTGCAGGCGAACGACAGCGTCGTCAGCGAAGAGTTGGTCGGAGCGTCCGGCGAGTCCGAGCTGGTGACGCAGGTAAGCGGTGGCGTCGCCGAGATCCATGGGCGGGATGTGGAAGCGAGTGGCGATGCGCTGGTCGAGGGCGGCGAACACGCCGAGGCGTAGTTGCCGGTTGAGGGTGGGCTGGCCGAGCAGGATGCCGGCGAAGGGACTCTTGGAGTCCATGTCGGAGTTGGTCAGGAGCCGGAGTTCCTCGAGCTGGTCGGGCTTGAGGAGGTGGGCCTCGTCGACCACGATGACGACGCGGCGGTGGCGCTCGGCCTCCTCGGCCTCCAGCAACTGCTGGGCTTGGGCCATCACCTCGGCTTTGAAGAAGCGAGGCTGGGCGCCGAGGGCCTGGACCACGGTGACGTAGAGGCCGCGGGTTCCGAAGGCGGGGTTGGCGACGTAGATCACCTGGTGACGGATGGGGTCGAGCGCGGCCCGTGCCGCGCGGGCGGCGACCGTCTTGCCGGCGCCGACCTCGCCGGTGATGACACCCAGGGCGGACTCCTGGATGCAATGGAGAATGCGGGCAACCGCCTCCTGGTGGGGCTGGCGACTGAACAGCTCGGACGGCGCCAGCGACTTGGAGAAGGGCGTCCGGGTGAAACCGAAATGGGTCAGCCAGGGCGCCCTGATGACCGCAGTAGGAGCGGGCGGGGCGGCGGTTCGTGAACTCATGAGGGGTCCTCCTGGATGAGCAGCTGGCGGAAGGCGATGGAGCCGGTCTCGAGGGCCTCGTGCTCGGCCAGCACCTGGCCCAGGTAATCGACCCCGGTCGGCTCGGCCAGCGGTCGGGGCAGAGGCGGGGCGGCGGGGTGAACGTGACGCTCGATGACCAGCGGGGTGAGCGAGCCAAAGAGCCGGTTCTCGAACCAGACCTCGATCCGGGTCAGGTCCTCGGGCCGGTAGCGGAGCTCGACCTGGCGACCGCGCAGAGCAGGGTCGGTCTGGTACTGATTGCCCTGGAACTGAACGGTTCCGGTCCGGCTCACCCGCCGCGGCTCCGACCAGAAGAAGGCCTGGCGGAGGCGTTCAGGGTCTGCTTCCCGATGCTGTCCGCGCTGAAAGCGCTCCATCGGAGCCTCGCCGGTCTGGCTGTGGCGGCGGAGATTGAGGTAGCGCTCAGTCCAGGCCCAAAAGCGGTCGTTGAGCTCCTCGAAGCTGGCGATGCCGACCTGCTCGGCCTCAAGCAAGAAGCGCTCCCGGATGACCCGGTTGAGGCGCTCCAGCTTGCCCCGGCCTTGAGGCGCGTAAGGGCGGGAATGGATCAGCCGAATGCCGAGCACCGCGCAGCTGCGACCCAGCTCATGGCCGGCGAAGGCGGCGCCGTTATCGACGTAGAGCTGCTCGGGCAGACCGCGGCGCTCGATGGCCTGGCGGAGTACCTCCTGCCCCGAACGCATCTTCTCCCAGGGGCACCAACGCCCGTGGACCAAGAGCCGGCTGTGGTCGTCCACGATCAGGAAGAGCTTGGCCCGCTGGCTGCCGGGCGC
>DATLQT010000023.1:0-35153 GCA_035535055.1 Candidatus Dormiibacterota bacterium
GGTGATGACACGCGGCGCCATCCGCCCGTTGAAGATCGAGCGCCTGGGCCTCGACCCATCCTGCCGGACGCCCTCCGGCCACTGGCCGTCGGACCACCTCGCGCTGCTGGCCACCCTCGCCTTCGACGAGCCAGCCTAGCCGCCGCTACTCGGCTTCCTGGGGCACCACCTCGCGGAGGTGATCGAGCGCCGCCCGCTGCAGCCGGGAGACGTGCATCTGGGAGATGCCGAGTCGCTTGGCGATCTCCGACTGCGACATCTCGTCGTAGAACCGCATGGCCATGATTGACCGCTCGCGCGGCGTGAGGTGCTCCATGGCCCGGCGCAGAACGTCGCGCATCTCGACCCGGTCGAGGTTCGCGTCGGGGTTGCCGATGGCGTCCGACAGAGAGCGGCCGTCGTCGCCGGAGTCCGAGGAGACAGGCGCGTTGAGGGAGAGCGGGGCCTTGGCCGGGCTCATCTCCATCGCCTCTAGGACCTCCTCCTCGGAGACCTTCAGCCTCTCGGCGATCTCCGCCACGCGGGGCGTGCGGCCCAGGTCGCGCTTCAACTCCTCGTTGGCGCGCAGCACCTGCTGGTACAGCTCCTGGAGCCGGCGCGGAAACCGGATCGCCCAGCCCTTGTCCCGGAAGTAACGCTTGATCTCGCCGGTGACGGTGGGCGTGGCGAAGGTGGTGAACTCGTTGCCGAGGTCGGGGTCGAAGCGCTCAATTGCCTTGATGAGGCCCAAGAAGCCGACCTGCACGATGTCCTCCAGGGGCTCACCCCGGTTCATGAACTTTCGCGCGAGGAAATAGACAAGGCTCCGATAGCCCTCCACCAGTCGTTCCCGGATCCGCTCCTTCCGTTCTGGGTCGCTGGAGGCTCGGTACTCGCGATGGAGGGCGCGGAGTTCCTCCCTCGGGATCTCGAGCCGGCTACCCAATCAGGTACTTGACGAGCTTGAACCGGACCCGATTCGGCCCCAGGGCGGGGCGGAAGTCGTCGACGAAGCAGCGGATCATGTCGTAGGCCATCTTCTCGACTCCGGCATCGTGGATCGGGTGCGGAGTGCGCGGCCGCTCACCAAGCACCGCCGCCCGCGGCTGCACGGCTTGGACCTCGACCTCGAGGCCCCGCTCGTTCTGCCAGAAGGTGAGCTTCAGGGTGGCCTCCTCGCCCCACGCCTCGCGGCCCGCCTCGATGGCGCTGTCGCAGGCTTGGGCCACGGCTATCACCAGCTCGTCGATGTCCTCCAGGCTGAAGCCGACCAGGCTACCAAGGGAGGACGCGGTCCGCTTCGCGGTCGAGATCATCTCCGGCTGTGCGAGCAGCTTGAGCTCGGCCAGGGCCTTGCGGGTCATTCGCTTTTGCCGTTCCCCGTGATGTCCACGCCGGCGGGTGCCGACTCCAGCTCGCTGCGCCGGCGGCGGGCCGCGGCCACGCCCTCGCGGACCGCCTTGCCGAGGGGATGCTCAGGGTCCTTGACCGCCGACCGTGCCCGCTCCGCGTAGGCTCGGGCCCGCTCGCTCAGCTCGCCCGAGCTGGTCAGCTCGATCGTCCGGGAGCGGATGCTGTCAACCCTGTCGCGGCCCGGGCCGGAGGCTAGGAACGCCCCGGCCACGAAGCCAATCAGGCCACCGACGAAGAATCCCCAGCCGAAACCGCCGCCGTCCTCTCTCTCGTCTTTCGCCATCTTCTCTTTCAGTCTCCTTCCTGCATCGACCGCCACAGTGCGGCGGCCCCCACCTTGACCCCGTGCGCCGCGGCCTCCGTGCCGATCTTCAGCCGGCTGCCGAGCTCGGTCGCCCCACCCCCGATCGCGCGCAGGCCGACGTTAACGCCGGCCGTTATGTCGTTGACGTTTCCGATGCTCTGACGCACTTCGGGCAGAGTCTCGCGCATCTCCTCGGTGGTGGTCATCACCAATTCCTCGACCGCCGCCAACGTCCTCGTCAGCCGGTAGAGCGTCCAGGCCAGGAACAGCGCCAGGACCAGGGACAGGATTCCGAGTGAGATGAAGGCGAAGGTCAAGTCGTTGGATACCTCAGTTGGAGCGGGGCGAAACCTCGCGGCGTGGAAAGTGTATGGGCAGCCTCGGTGCCAGGGGCTGCAAAAGTGCGGCGAAGACGAGCCCCGGCGCCAGGTTTCCCTCGCCCAGGTGGAGCGACGGCAGCTGCAGGTACTGCCAGAGCTGGCCGAGGCCGAAGCCGGCCATGCTCAAAACCAGGATTGCGAGGTAGTTACGCACCCGGTACGGCCAGAAGGCGTAGAAGAGCTGGCTTGCAATGAGAGCGAAGATCGGCGCCAGCAGCAGTGCCGGGTGCACTACGCGGCGAGGATGGTTACCGCCGCCGAAGCGAAGACCCTGGGGTTGTCCTCTCGGACACTAGGTGGGTTCTCTGCCGTGGCTTTTCGACGTCCCGTCTGACTCGATGTTCTGCGGGCTTGCCGTCTGCCTCCGGACTCCGAGATCCCTCTACGGCGAATATTGGGCAACGCACACTTGGGTCCCCGCTCCGGCGGCGGTGTGGTCATTTTACCCGGGGCTTGGGCGGTCTAACCGCAATGTGCAGCTCGTCCAGCTGCCTCGGGTCCACGGGGCTCGGCGCGCCTAGCATTAGGTCCTGCATCGACTGGGTCTTGGGAAACGCGATCACGTCCCGGATGTTGTCGGTGCCGCACAGCAGCATCACCACCCGGTCGGTCCCGAAGGCGAAGCCGCCGTGTGGCGGCACCCCGAATTCGAAGGCCTCAAGAAGATGCCCGAACCGCGCCTGGATGGTCTGTGCGTCGAGGCCGAGGATCTCGAAGACGCGCTCCTGCATTCGGCGTTCGTAGATCCTGAGGCTGCCACTCCCCAGCTCGTAACCGTTGAGAACGATGTCGTAGGCATGGGCGCGGACGTCATAGGGCCGCTCTTCGATCAGCGGCAGGTCCTCCTCCATCGGCCGGGTGAAGGGATGGTGGCCGTAGGTCAGGTTCCCGTCGTCGTCCTCCTCGAAGAGGTACATCGGATAGATCCACGCGAACCGCCACTCGCCCTCGGCGATCAGGCCCCGGCGGCGCCCGACCTCGCCGCGGATGAGGCCCAGTACCGTCTCCGCCTTCCGCCGCCGGTCGGCGACCAGCAGGACCAGGTCACCCTCGGCGGCGCCGGTCGCCTCGCGAATGCCCTTCAGCTCGCCCTCGTCGAGGAACTTGTCAAGGGGACCCGGCAGCCAGGCCAGGCCTTGCCCGCCGGCGCCCTTGGCGACCACTGTCAGCTCGTCCAGCTCACGGCGGTGGATGTCGGCCCCTCCGGGGACGGCAAACCCCCGGACGACGCCGCCCGGGGAATCGAGCGCCCGCCGAAAGACCTGGACCTGGGTGTCCTTCAGCACCTCGCCGAGGTCGGCGATCTCGAGACCGAAGCGGAGGTCGGGCTTGTCGGTGCCGTACTTCAGCAAAGCCTCCCGGTGGCTCAGCCGCAGCCAGGGCCGCGCAAGCTCGACGCCTAACAGCTCCTTCCAGATCCGGCCGAAGAGGCCCTCGAGCACGTCGATGACGTCCTCCTCGTCGTTGAAGGACATCTCCATGTCGAGCTGCGTGAACTCCGGCTGCCGGTCGGCGCGGAGGTCCTCATCGCGGATGCAGTGGGCGATCTGGTAATAGCGCTGGACGCCGGAGACCATCAGCAACTGCTTGAACTGCTGGGGCGACTGGGGCAGAGCATAGAAGTCGCCCGGGTGGAGGCGGCTGGGAACGAGGAAATCCCGGGCGCCCTCCGGCGTCGCCTTCATCAGGATCGGGGTCTCGACCTCCCAGAACCCGTGCTCGTCGAAGTAGCCGTGGATGATCTTGTTGAGCCGGTGCCGGGTCTCGAGGGTCCGCTGCAGCCGCTGCCGGCGGAGGTCGAGGTAGCGGTATTTGAGCCGGGTCGTCTCGTCGGCCTCACCCTCGGTCTGGAAGGGCGGAGTCTTGCTCTCGCTGAGCACCTCCAGGTCGCTCGCGAGCACCTCGATCTCGCCAGTCACCAGCTTCGGGTTCTCACGTCCCTCGAGGCGGCGCCGGACCTCGCCCGAAACCCGCACCACGAACTCGTTGCGTAGCTCGCTAGCTCGCGCGGCCGCCACGGGTGAGTCCTGGGGGTTAAAGACGACCTGGACGACGCCCCAGCGGTCACGTAGATCGATGAAGATCAGGCCGCCGTGGTCGCGGCGGGTCGCGACCCAGCCGAAGAGCTCGACCTGCCGGCCCACGTCGGAGGCCCGCAATTGGCCGCACTTGGGAGCCGAGTAGCCGCTCATCGCAGGGCCTCGTCTAGCCTCGACCAGGCGACCTCCTGCTGCCCACCGCCGCCCATCTCCTTAAGCTGGACGACGTTGCGGCCGGCCTCGGCGGCGTTCATCAGCGCGACCCATCGGGCGCCGACCCGGTTCGCCGAGCGCATCTTGGCGGTGAGGCTCCGCTCGCTGTAGTCGACGGCGGTGGAACGCGCCGCGCGGCAGATCCGGCCCACCAGGGCGAGATGCTCGGCGGAAACGCCGTCGCCGATGACGACCACGTCGGCGGCCGGCGGAGCCGGGACCCCCACGCTCTCCTCTTCGAGCATGGCGACGGTGCGGTCGAGGCCGGCGGCGAAGCCGACGCCGGGGGTGGAGGGCCAGCCCAAGTCGGAGGCCAGCCCGTCGTAGCGACCGCCGCCGCCGAGCGCGTTCTGCTGGCTGCCGATGCCGGTGTGCCAGAACTCGAAGGCCGTGCGGGTGTAGTAGTCGAGGCCGCGGACGATGCGGGGGTTGACGCTGAACTCGACACCCGCCTCCCGGAGCAGGCCCTGGACCTCGTCGAACGCGTGCCGGCAGTCCTCGCAGAGGTGGTCTCCGATCAGTGGGGCGTCGCGCAGCAGCTCCAAGTCCTCCTTGGAGTCGAGGACGCGCAAAGGGTTGGTCTCGACCCGTCGCCGGCTGTCCGCCGAGAGGCGGTCCCTGATCGGCTCCAGGTAGGCGAGCAGCGCGGCCCGGTAGGCCGGCCGGCAGACGGCGTCGCCGACGCTGTTGAGCTGCAAAGTCACGCCCTTGAGACCGATCTCGCGGTACCAGGTCCAGGCGACCTCGACCACCTCAGCGTCAAGCGCGGGCGAGCCGTCGCCGATCGCCTCCAGGTTGAACTGGTACAGCTGGCGGTAGCGCCCGGCCTGCGGCTTGTCGTGGCGGAACATCGGCCCGATCAGGTAGAGCCGCGCCGGCTGCGGACCCTGGTTGAGATTGCCCTCGAAGTAGGCCCTAACGGTCCCCGCGGTTCCCTCCGGGCGGAGGACCAGCCACCTCTTGTCTCGGTCGTTGAACTTGTAGAGCTCCTTCGAAACGATGTCGGTCTCGCCCCCGACCCCCCGCTCGATCAGCTCGACCGGCTCCAGGATGGGCGTCTCGATCTGCTGGTAGCCAAAGCTCTCGGCCACCCTGATGGCCGCCTGCTCGGCGTGACGCCAGCGGGGCCGGTCCGCCGGCAGGATGTCGCGGACTCCCCGGGTGGCGCGGATCGGCTGGTGGGGAGGCACCTCGCGATTCTACTGTTGCGTCCCATGGACCCCTTCCAGCGGGTGACCGAGTGGTACCGGGAGGCGCAGGCGGCCGGCCAGTCGCAGCCGGACGCGATGGCGCTAGCGACGGCCGGCGCCGACGGGCGGCCGTCGGTTCGGATGGTGCTCCTGAAGTCGTGGGACTCGCGCGGATTCGTCTTCTTCACCAACCGGGATTCCCGGAAGGGATCCGAGCTGGCCGCCAACCCCCGGGCAGCGCTGACCGTCTACTGGGGCGTGACCGGGCGGTCGGTGCGCGCGGCGGGCCGGGTGAGCCGCACCGCGCGGGCGGAGTCGCTGGCGTACTGGGCCACCCGGCCGCGCGAGTCGCAGGCGGCGGCCTGGGCGTCACCGCAGTCACGGCCGATCGCCGCCAGCACCTCGCTGGAGGCCGCCCAAGAGGCGGTCCTGAATCGATTCCCGGATCGGCCGATACCGCTGCCGCCCTTCTGGGGCGGGTACCGGCTGCGCCCGGACTGGGTGGAGTTCTGGGAGCACCGCCCGGACCGTCTCCACGACCGCCTGCTCCTCACCCGCCGCCGGGGCGGCTGGCGCGAAGAGGTTCTCGGCCCCTAGCCGTCTCGGCGGTTCAGACCTCGGGGGTTGCTCACAGGAAGGGGTTGTACTGCTTCTCACGGCCGATCGTCGAGGCCGGACCGTGCCCGGCGAGGACCACCGAGTCCTCCGGCAGCGGCAGCAGTTGGGAGCGGATGCCCTCCAGCAGCGCGGCCCCGTCGCTGTTGGCGAAGTCGCTGCGCCCGATCGAGCCAGCGAAGAGGGCGTCACCGGTGAAGAGCAGCTGGCCGATCGCCAGCGTCACGCCCCCCGGCGAGTGGCCGGGCGTGTGCAGGACGGAGAAGGTGAGCGTGCCCGCGCTGAACGGCAATCCCTCGACCAGGTCCACCACCTCCGGGGCGCTGGGCGACGGGAAGGGGAGATTGGCCCGCAGTGGCTTGCCCTCGGTGATCATCTCCCGCTCGGCGGGGTGGACCGCGACCGGCAGCGGCCCGAAGGCCTCCAGCAGGGCGGGCAGACCGGCGACGTGGTCACCGTCGGTGTGGGTCAGCAGGATGGCGCGCACCCTGGCCCCACGACGCCGCGCTACCTCGATCATCGCCTCGGGCTCGAAATTAGCGTCGATGATCACCGCGTCATGACTGTCGACGTCCTCGACCAGATAGGAGTTGGTGCCCCAGCGGGAATCGGCTGTGGCTTCGACCTCGACGCGCGTCAGCCGACCTCCCGAGCGACGGTCGTCACATCGCGCACCAGCTCCAGCTTCTCCATCAGCCGCGACAGCTGTGAGAGCGAGTCGATCTCCACCGTGGTCGACACCACCGCCGACTTGTCGTCGTAGACCTCCACCTTCACCGCGCTCATGTTCACCTTCGACTCCGCCACCACGGTAGCGATGTCGCGGAGCAGCCCGGTCCGGTCCCACGCCTCGATCTTGATCGCGACCGGGTAGAGGTGGGTCGCCTGCCCATCCCAGTCGACCGGCACCAGGCGGTGCTTCTCCACCGCATTGACGGCGTTGATGCAGTCAGCGCGATGCACCGTGACGCCCTTACCCCGGGTGGTGTAGCCGATGATCGCGTCGCCCGGGACCGGCTGGCAGCAAGAGGCGATGGTGGTGAAGACGCCCCGTTCCCCGCGGACCAGGACCCGCGCCGTCGGCTCGACCTGGGGGATCAGCGGGATTGACTTCAGCTCGTCGCCGTCGTCGCCCGGGACCAGCGCCATCTTCATGATCACGGCGTGCGGTGAGACCTCGCCGTAGCCGACGGCCGCCAGGAAGTCGTCCTCGGTCGTGTACTTGTACTGCCTGGCCAGCTCCAGCAGCCGGCCGTCGGGCAGCTGGGCGAGGCCGAGCCGGTGCATCCGGCGCAGCTCCTTGTCGAGCATGTCGCGGCCCTTGGCCACGTTCTCCTCGCGCCGCTGGGCCTTGAACCACTTCCGGATCCGGTCACGGGCCGAGGCGCTCTTGACGAAGTTCAGCCAGTCCCGAGACGGCCCGTGCGGAGACCGCGTGGTGAGAACGTCAACGATCTCGCCGTTGTTGAGCGCGTAGTCGAGCGGCACCATCCGGCCGTTGACCTTGGCGCCGATGCAGCGATGCCCCACCTCGGTGTGGATGCGGTACGCGAAGTCCACCGGAGTGGATCCGGCCGGCAGGTTCAGGACGTCGCCCTTAGGCGTGAAGACAAAGACCTCGTCCTCGAAGATGTCGACCTTGACCGCGTCGACGAACTGCTCGGCATCGAGCACCTCCTTTTGCCACTCCATCAGCAGCCGGAGCCATCCGAAGCGCTCGTCGAACTTGCCGCTGCTGCGCCCGCCGGCCACCCTGGCGCCGCCATCGCCGCCCTCCTTGTAGGCCCAGTGGGCGGCGATCCCGTACTCGGCGAAGCGATGCATCTCGTGGGTGCGGATCTGGATCTCGATCGGGTCGCCGGAGTGGGAGATTACGGTCGTGTGGAGTGACTGGTAGCCGTTCGACTTGGGCATTGCGATGTAGTCCTTGAACCGCCCCGGCATCGGCTTCCAGAGCGAGTGGACGACGCCCAGCACCCCGTAGCAATCCTTCACCGAATTGACCAGCACCCGGATCGCGAGCAGGTCGTAGATCTCGGCGAAGTCCTTGACGTCGCGGTTCATCTTCTGCCAGATCGAATAGGCATGCTTGGGGCGGCCTGAGATGTCGGCGTCGATCTCAATCTTGGCCAGTTCGGCGGCAAGGATTTCGTTGAGGTCACTGACCACCGTCTCGCGGTCCTTGCGCTCGCGGTTGATCCGCTTGACCACGTCCCGGTAGTCATCCGGCTGAAGGTTGTGAAAGGCGAGATCCTCCAGCTCCCACTTGAGCTGCCAGATCCCGAGCCGGTGAGCGAGCGGCGCATAGATGTCGAGCGTCTCGCGTGAGATCCGCAGCCGCTTGGCCTCGGGCAGGAACTCCAGCGTCCGCATGTTGTGCAGGCGGTCGGCGAGCTTGATGAGGACGACGCGGACGTCCTCCGCCATCGCCAGCAGCATCTTGCGGATGTTCTCGGCCTGGTGCTGCTGCTCGGAGCGGATGGAGATCCGGCCCAGCTTGGTGACCCCCTCCACGAGCTTGGCCACCTCGGGCCCAAACTCGGCCGACAACTCCTGGGCCGTGAGCTCTGTGTCCTCCACGGTGTCGTGGAGGATGGCCGCGATTATGGTGGCCGCGTCGAGACGCAGTTCGGCGAGGATTGAGGCCACCTGGAGCGGGTGGTTGACGTAGTCCTCGCCCGACAGCCGGCGCTGCCCGGAGTGCGCCGCGGAGGCCCGCTGGTAGGCCCTTTCAACCAGCTCCCGGTCCTCCGGCGGGAGATGCTCTGAGATCCGGAGGAGCTCGGATACTGTCACGTGAAAGCTTATATACCCGAATTCATTAGCTCGTCAGTAGAATGGGCGCCGCCATGAGGGGCCGGGGGCTCAGCCTTCAGCTTGCCCTCTTCGCGGGGGCCGGCCTGGCCATCCTCGCGGGGGCCAGCTTCAACATCCAGGGATACAGCGGGCAAACGGCCCTGCTGGCCATCTTCGCCGGCGCGGCTGCGTGGACGGCGGGGCTCCTCTATCGGCAGTGGAAGATCGCCGTCTGCCTCGCCCTTGCGGGCCTCGCCTCCACCGCCCTCGAGGTCCACTTCGCCAAGATTGAGTTCTTCGGAGTCAACTCGGCAGGCCTCCTCTGTCTCCTTCTCGGCGGCGTGCTCAGCACGGTGGCCTACTCGCGGGTGACAGCCGCCATCCGCGCCCGGGTCAGCGAGGTCGAGGGCCTCAACGCTGAACTTCAAGAACAGCACCGGATGTTCCTTGCCGCGACCGAGGACCCAGCCATCAACTTCAGCGACCTCGCGGCCCTATCGGCGACCAGCGCCCGCCAGCTCGGTGCCGGGTTCTGCGTCTATTACCTGATCACGGCGGATGGCCACCAGTTCCTGCCCCAGCTGCCCGGCGCGGGCTTCACCAGCGGCCGTCCACAGGCCCTTATCCCGCGGCCTGAGGGCGGTGATCAACTGCTCAACCCACTCGCCGCGAACCAGGAGTTCTACGCCGACGACCGCGAGCGGCTCGCGCACGTCGCGCGCCTCTTCAGCCCCGGCCTGAAGCTCGTCAACGTGCTCGTCGAGCCGATGCTGATGGGGAGCCGCCTCGGCGGGTTCATGGCGATGGGCAACAAGCCGGGCGGCTTCGGCCCCGACGACCGCAGGCTGGCGCAGACCCTGGCCATCCGCGCGGCGATCTACTTCGGAAGCCAGACCGCCGTCTCCCAGACTAAAGAGGAGCTGGCCCGCTACTCGATCCTCAACGAGATCGCCAAGCAGGCCAGTGGGCTCTCCTTCGACGAGGTGATGAAGCTGGTCGTCGATCGTGCCCGCGAGCTGGTGCCCTACGACTCCGCGATGGTCGCTAACTTCGAAGCGAACGGGACCTTCCGCCTGCTCGGCACCGATGCCGTCGGCGAGATCGACAAGTCGTCCCTGGCCGAGGTTCGCGGGGACGGGAAGGTGGTCATCCGCCGGCTGCTGACGAAGGCCGACGGTCTTTTCAGCGGGATGAAGGTCGAATCGGATGCCACACAGGTCTCCGAGGCGCTGGCGCCGATCACCGGCCGCGAGGGCGTCTTCGGCGCCCTCTGTCTCGGGCGGAAGGGGGGCATGGGCTTCGGTGACCGCGACATCCCGGCACTCCAGGAGCTGGGAGCGATCGCCGGTGTCGCGGTGGAGAACTCGCGAATCCTCCAGAAGGTGTCAGGACAGGCGGTCAAGGTAACGTCCGCCCTCGACTCGCTAGGCGAGATCTCCCAGGCGCTGACCGCCACCACCGAGGGCGCCGGGACCCTGGCGATGAAGACGCTCGAGGTCGCCGCCCGGCTGGCCGGTGGCAGCCACGCCCTCCTCACCCAGGCCGACGGTGACAGGAACCGGGTAATCGCCGCCCTCGGCTTCCCGCCCGACGTGACGGGCCTCGTCATCAGCAACGGGCAGGGCGTGATCGGTGCGGTGGCGCTGAGCCGCCAGCCGCTGGCCGTCAGCGACGTCATCGACTCCTTCGACATGGCCGCGCCGCCCGATCTGGCCGCCGCCGGCGTGCACGCCGCCCTCTGTGTGCCGATCAACGCGCAGCAGGCCTTTTGGGGAACCCTCGCGGTCTTCAGCCCCGAGAAGCGGGAGTGGAGCGCCGACGACACCCGGGTCCTCACAACGCTCGCCAACCAGGCGGTCGTCGCACTCAACAACGCAGAGCTCTACGACTCGAGCAAGAAGATGGTCTGGGAGCTCGGCAACCTGATAGAGGGGCTGACCGCGGTCACCTCGACCCTGGAGCTGGACGAGGTGCTGGGCCAGGTCCTCACCTCCGTCGCCAAGGCTGCCGAGGCCCAGATCGGCGTCCTCGCCCTGGAGGACGGTGGCAAGCTTGCGGTCAGCGCCGCAACAGGCTCCGACCCCGACACCGCCCAACGCCTCGCTCTCGAGCTCGGCGGCGAGATCTGCCAGGACGTCTTCGCCACCGGCAAGCCCTTCATGCACTTCGAGAACAAAGACGGGGCGGCCGCCGGGCCGCTGGACCCCCGCGCCGTGCTGTGCGTTCCACTTCTGCTCCGCGGCACGCCGATCGGCGTGATCTTCCTGGCCAACTACGTGGCCGGTAAGCCGTTCAGCGAGGACCACGAGCGGGTGGCCACCGAGCTCGGGGCCCAGGCCTCGGTCGCCATCGACAACGCCCGACTCTTCCGGGAGCGGGAGCTCGTCGTCCTCGAGTCCCTGAAAGCGATGGCCCAGCTGGTCGACGCCAAGGATCGGTACACGGCCGGCCACTCGAGCCGGGTGACCGAGTACTCGCTGGCCATCGCCCGGGAAATGCACTACGCCCCCGGCGACACCGGCGCCTGGAAGCGCCTTGAGCAGGGCGGATTGCTGCACGATATCGGCAAGATCAACGTTCCTGACGCGATCCTCGGCAAACCCGGGAAGCTCACCGACGAGGAGTTCGACATCCTGAAGCGTCACCCGGTAGTCGGCTACGACGTGCTGAAGAACCTCCACATGCTGACCGACGAGCTGGTCATCGTCCGCTCTCATCACGAACGCTTCGACGGCAAGGGCTATCCAGATCGCAAGGGCGGGGACGAACTGCCGATCATCGCCTGGATCGTCGCGGCCGCGGACGCATTTGACGCGATGACGTCGGACCGGCCGTACCGGAAGGGAATGTCGATCGAGGTCGCCCTCGGCGAGATCTCCAAGTGCCGCGGCACCCACTTCCACCCGGCCGTGGCCGACGCGGTGCTCGAGGCGCACGAGAAGGGAGCCTTCAAGATCATCCCGCAAGAGTCGCTCTACCAGGACGCGCCAGTCGTTGGAGCATTCGAGAACCCAACCGGCTAGTCCGTCGCGAATTCAGCCGGCTGGCGGCTTAATCTTGAGTTCAGGCGCAAACGCGTTAACTTTTAATTCAAGTGCTGCTTCTACGCGCCTTCCGCCCGCTGCGGATCCTGGCACTCTCGCTCAGCATCCTCGCGGTGGGCGCAACCGTGCCCCCGACCATCGCCCAACCCCGGCCCGTCCACACCCAGGTCGGGTTCACCTTCGTGCCCGGGAACGCGCAGTGGCTCGGGTTCGAGCCCGCCCCCTCGCTGGACCGGCTGATCCGCCGGCTCCGCCCGGACCTGGTCCGGATCCCGGTCTACTGGGGCGACGTGGCGCCCGACCAGGCCACCCTCGACTTCACCCAGGTCGACCAGCTGCTTCAGGTCATAAGCGCGGACAACAGCCGCCGCCACGCCCACCAGACCCAGGTGATTCTTGTCGTCGGGGTCCGCAACCTGTCCTGGCCGGAGGTCCACCTGCCCGCCTGGGTGGACACCAGCGGTGGGCTCGATCTGGCCAAGATCACGGCGTCCGCCTCCTACCTCGCCTACCTGGCGGGCACCTTCCGGCACTTCGCCGGCAACCCCGTCCTGAACGCCTGGCAGATTGAGAACGAACCCCTGGACAATACGAACCTCAGCCTCGGACAGGTGGCCCTCGCCGGTGGCGTCGTCGCCGACGAGGTGGCGCTTCTCAAGAGCATCGATCCGATCCACCGAGCGGTGATCACCACCTACAACTCGGCCAGCATCAACCTCGACCTGGAAGCCTCGAGCAGCTTCGGCTGGCTCTTCAACATCCTGCCGGGCCCCAAGCCGGCGGGTCATCCGCAGCCGACTCTGGAGCTGGCGGACGTCCTCGGACTCGACGTATACGTCGACACCCCGTCGACCCCGCTCGCCCAGGCGAGCGTGTTGGAGCGGATCGGCTGGAAAGCGACCACGCTCACCTACTGGGCCTCGGAGGCCGCCAAGAGCGGCAAGGAGGTCTGGATCACCGAGATGCAAGGCGCGCCCTGGAACGGCGATCCCGGCTTCAACGAGGAGGACCTGCTGGAGAGCGCCCAGGTCTACGCCGGCACCGGGGTCAGCGTGATCCTGCTCTGGGGAGTCGAGAACTGGCTCGCCGACCCGGGTTGGATGGCGGCCGGACAGGCCGCGATCGACGACCTGCGCACGTGACCCGGTGGCGGCCGCCTGCCGCCGTCCTCCTGCTGCTGCCGGTAACCCTTGCCGCCTTCCTCGGCGCCTGGGGCCTCGGCTTCGGGCTGCCCTTCGACTTCCGGCCGGACGAGGAGGTCTTCGTCGGCAGGGCAGTCGAGATGGCCGTCAACCACAGCCTGGACCCGCTCTTCTACGCCTATCCGCCGCTCGGGCTCTGGACCTTCGCGGGAGCCGAATGGCTGCTGGGCCTGTTCGCGCCCGGTCACCTGGGGGCGGCTGACCGGGTCGATCCGACCCTCGAGTACATGGCGGCACGGATCGTCTCGGTGGTCGCCTTTGCGGGCGCGACCGCGCTTGTCGGCCTGGCGGGGCGCGCAGCCTACGGCGTGATCGCGGGGCTCCTCGCGGCGGTGATGTTCGCGGTCGCCCCCCTGGCGGTCCAGAACGCGCACTTCGCCCGGGTCGACCTAATCGCTCTCGCGTTCGTCGCCCTGGCCCTGTGGTTGGGTGGCCGCGCCAGCGACTCACGCGGCTGGGCCCTGGCGGGCGCGGCAGCAGGGCTGGCTGCCGGCACCAAGTACACGGCGGGCGCCGTGATCGTCTACCTCGTCCTCCTCCTGCTCCAGCAGCCGGGTCAGGACCGCCGGCGGGCGCTTGCCGTCACCGCCGGCTCGGCGCTGGTCGCCTTCCTTCTCCTACTGGCGCCGGTCGGCCATCCCCTTGCGCTCATCAGCGGAATCCGGTTCCTGGGCGGGCGGGCCATCTCCGGATACGGGGACCTGCCGATCGGGTTTCTCTACCACCCCACGGTCAGCCTCCCGGCGGGCCTCGGCCCCGGCGGCTACCTGCTCGGCCTGATCGGACTCGGAGTGGCGCTCCTGCGGCGGCGGCCGGTCGACCTCGCCCTGGCGGGCTCCCTGCTCGCCTCCTACCTGCTGATCGGGTTCAGCCACGAGGTCTTCTTCCGCTACGTGCTGCCGATGCTGCCGGCGCTCTGCCTGCTCGGCGGGGGCATCTTCCGCGGCGGTGTGGGACGGCGGCCGCAGGCGGTGGGCTTCGCCCTGGCGGGACTGGTGTTGGTCCCCTCCCTGCTGGCCTCGGCGAGCTCGGACAGGCTCCTCGACCAGACCGACACCCGGGTGCTGGCCGCACGATGGCTGGACGCCAATGTCCCGGCAGGCAGCGAGCTCCAGGTGTCCAGCTACTGGTCCGAACCCGTCTACGACTCGTCCGAGATCGCCGCCGAGCCGCTGCATAACATCTACCTCACCGGCATCCCACTGGCGGACAGCTTCCAGCTCGGTCGCTACAGCGACCGCTACGCCATCAACCGGCCCGGAATCCCCTGCTACCGCTACACGGCCTCGGGTCCGCCCTGGCAGGGTCCGACGCCCGCCGCCGGCGGCCGGGTGCTGGCGACCTTCATGCCCTATCCGGTCGGGTCGGCGATGACCGGCGTCTACGACCCGCTGGACGCGTTCTTCCTGCCCCTTTCCGACTTCGGCGCCCTGGAGCACCCCGGTCCCAGCATCGTCATCAGCGCCTGCTGAAGCCCGGTCAGTAGCTCCGGGCGAAGACCGCCACGGTGGTGGCGGGCTGGTCGCACCAGACACACCGGTCGCCGTAATCGCCCTCCACCTCGAAGGGCTTGTTGCGGGTCGTCACGCCAATGGCGTCCTTGAGGTCCGCTTCGCACTCGGCCCGGTCGCAGAACGCGGCCCAGGCGAAGCCGTTGCCGGCCGCGTAGATCTCCTTCAACTCGGCCCTAGTCTTCGGGCGGTGGGTGTGCTCCTCCCGGTAGTCGAGGGCGCGCTGGAAGAGGCGCCGGTGGTACTCCTCCAGCAGCTCCGCCAGCCTGTCCGCCAGCCCAGTCACCGGGACCGCCGACTTCGAGCGGCTGAGCCGGTCGGCAACCATCACCTGGCCGGCCTCGATGTCGCGGGGCCCGACCTCGACCCGGAGCGGCACCCCGCGCAGCTCCCAGTGCGCGTACTTGCTACCCGGGCGCTCGTCCCGCCAGTCGACCTTGAAGCGAACTCGGCCCTTCAGTTCCCTGGTCAGCGGCTCGACGAACCCCTCCACGGCCCGCCGTGACTCCTCGTCGCGGAAGATCGGGACGATCACGACCTGCACCGGCGCGACGCGGGGGGGCACCAGGAGCCCGAAGTCGTCGCCGTGCGCCATCACCAGCCCGCCGATGAGGCGGGTGGAGATGCCCCAGGAGGTGGTGAAGGCCAGCTCCTTCTCGTTGAGGCGATTGGTGAACTCGATCTCGTAGACGCGGCTGAAGTTCTGGCCGAAGTGGTGCGAGGTGCCGGCCTGCAGCGCCAGGCCGTCCCGCATCATCGCCTCGATGCTGGTCGTGTACTCGGCCCCGGCGAACTTCTCGGAGTCGGTCTTGCGGCCCATGATCACCGGCATCGCCAGCCAGTCCTCAGCGACCGACCGGTAGTACTCGAGGATCCGCGTCACCTCCTCGGCCGCCTCGGCGTGGCTGGCGTGGAAGGTGTGGCCCTCCTGCCATAGGAACTCCGCGGTGCGCAGGAAAAGGCGCGTCCGCATCTCCCAGCGGAGCACATTGCACCACTGGTTCAGCAGCTGGGGCAGGTCCCGGTAGGACTGGATGTACTTCTTCATCACCGGCCCGATGATGGTCTCCGAGGTCGGCCGGATGACCAATGGCTGCGCTAGCCAGCCCTCTGCCTCCTGGGCCTTCTCGGCGTCGGTCCAGTTCGCCGGAGAGGTGAGCACCGGCTTGGGGCCCGCGTACTGGACCCAGGCCACCTCGGGCGCGAAGCCCTCGACGTGCTCCGCCTCCTTCATGAAATGGTCGTAGGGGATCAGGAGCGGGAAGTAGGCGTTCTCGTGCCCGCTCTCCTTGATCATGTCGTCGAAGGCGCGCTGGATCAGCTCCCACATCGCGTATCCGTAGGGGCGGATCACCATGCAGCCCCTTACGCCCGAGTAGTCGGCCATCTCGGTCAGGCGGATGACGTCCGTGTACCAGCGGTCGAAGTCCGCCGACATCGCGGTCAGCTGCTTAGGGAGCGCGTACTCCTCGGGGTTGGAGGCCATGAGCCTCCGAATTATCCCGGTTGGGATCGATCTCCCGCGCCGACGGCGGCGAGCTCGGCAGCGGCCGCGTCCACCTCGGCCAGCAGCACCGGCAGCAACTCCTCCTGGGGGACTGTCTTGTAGAGCTTGCCCTTCTTGAAGATGACGCCCTTGCCGCGGCCTCCGGTCACGCCGATGTCAGCGTGGCGGGCCTCGGCCGGGCCGTTGACGACGCAGCCCATCACGGCAACCGTGATCGGCACCTTGAGGTTGGCGATGTGCGCCTCCACCGCCTTCACGGTCGGCACCATGTCGTACTCCAGGCGGCCGCAGGTAGGGCAGGCGACCAGCGTCGCCGACTCGTTGCGGAAGTTGAGCGTTTTCAGTACCTCGAAGCCGACCCGCACTTCCTCCGTGGGGTCGTCGGTGGCGAGCGAGACGCGGATGGTGTCGCCGATCCCCTCGCTGAGCAGGATTCCGAGCCCGATCGCGGAGCGGATGGAACCGGCCTGGACGGGGCCCGACTCGGTGACACCGAGGTGGATCGGGTAGGGCCGGGCCTGGGCGAAGAGCCGGTTGGCGAGGATGTTGGTCAGCACGTCGGTGGCCTTCAGGCTGACCTTGATGTGACCGGCGCCATAGTCGAGGTCCTCCAGGATCTGACAGTGGCCGAGGGCGACCTCGACCATCCGCTCCGCCGTGCGATGGCGATCGTCGCGGTCGACCGCGCGCGCCTCCCGCATCGACTTGTGGACCTCCTCCGGCAGGGACCCCGCGTTGACGCCGATTCGGAAGGGGATGTCGCGCTCCTTGGCGGCGTTGACCACCTTGACCACCTTGTCGCGGTCGACGATGTTGCCCGGATTGAGCCGAAGACAGGCCACGCCGGCCTCGATCGCAGCCAGCGCGAGGGTGTGGTCGTAGTGGATGTCGGCGATGACCGGGAGCGGCGAGCGGCGGACGATCTCCTTCAGTGCCTCGGCCGCCTCCCGGTCGGGCACGGCAGGCCGCACGATCTCGCACCCGGCGTCCTTCAGCCGCGCGATCTGTTCCAGGGTGGCCTTGACGTCGCGGGTGTCGGTCTTGGTCATGGTCTGCACGGCGATCGGCGCGGCGCCGCCGATCACGACATCGCCGACGCGGACGGGTACCGAGTAACGCCGCTTGCTGAGCGTCTCGGTCGTCATTGGCCGAAGCCGGGGAACTGGTGGTTGATGATCCGCTGGATGTCGAAGTAGGCGATGAAGGCGACCAGCGCAAGGAGCGCGGCCAGGCCGAACCGCTGGAGCTGCATCTCCCTCTCGCGGTTGAAGGGGCGGCCGCGCAGCTTTTCCAGCAGCACCACCACGATCCGGCCGCCGTCCAGCGCGGGCAACGGCAGCAGGTTGGCCAGGCCGAGCGCCACCGACAGCAGCGCAACGATGTTGAGCCAGTTGACCCAGCCGGCCTGGGCCGCCTCGACGGTCAGGTACCCGATGCCGATCGCGCCGGTCGCGCCCTGGGGTCCGAAGAAGCCGCCCGGCACTTGGCCGCTGGCGAGGGCGTAGATGCCCATCACGATCCCGATCGCCGCGTAGACGGGGAAGGTCACCCCCGTCATCACCGCCTGGGCGGGCGTGAAGATGCCGGTCCCGATCCCGATGATGTTTCGCTTCTGGTCCGGGTTGTAGGCTGGCGTCAGGGTGATCGTGCGGGCCGCGCCGCCGGGGTGGCTGACCACCAGGGTCAGCGGCTGCCCGTCGGCCTTATCGACCTCGGTGCGGATCTGCTGGGTGCTGGTCACCGGATGGCCGTCGATGCTCACGATGTGGTCCCCGGGCCGGATGCCGGCGCTCCAGGCCGGGCTCGGCGCCGAACCGGTCGGCTGAAGGACGTTGATCACCTTGCCGGCGTCGGTGTTGACCTGGGTGAGTGCGATCACGGTCATCGCGACGGCGGCGACCAGGAAGTTCACACCGGGGCCGGCGAGGAGGACCAGCAGCCGCTTCCAGGCCGCCTTGGAGTGGAACCCGTTGGGAGCGTCGTAGTCGCCCGGCTCCATCCCGGCCAGCCGGACGTAGCCGCCGATCGGCAGCAGCCGGAGGGCGTAGAGCGTCCCGTTGCGGGTCGTCGACCAGAGCCGGGTGCCCATGCCGAGCGAGTACTCGTAGACGTTGACCTTGAAGAGCTTGGCGAAGAGGAAGTGGCCGCCCTCGTGGGGTCCGATCAGCAGCAAGAACATCCCGACGACGGCGAGAATGCCGACCGCCCAGGAAGCAACGAGGGTCACGGGGAAACCTTACCCGCGATCTCCTTGAAGTAGTCCCTGGCCCAGCGGTCAGCCTCCATGATCTCTTCCAGTGAGCTGCCCGACCCCCGGTAATGCTCGAGGGCAGATTCGACCGCCCGCAGGATGCCCGGGAACCGAATCTCGCCGCGGAGGAAGGCACCCACCGCCTCCTCGTTGACGGCGTTGAGGACCGCCGGGTAGGGCGCGCCGGAGGCCGCGGCGCGCCGGGCGAGGCCGGGCGCCGGAAAGCGGACGGGGTCGAGCGGCGCGAAGTCGAGGCTCCCGAGCGTGGGAACGGAGAGCGGCTCGACCACGCCGCGCAGCCGGTCAGGGTAGGCGAGCGCCACGGCGATCGGGAGCCTCATGTCGGGCTGGCCGAGCTGGGCCTTGCTCGACCCGTCGATGAACTCGACCATCGAGTGGACGATCGACTGGGGGTGGATCACGACGTCGATCCGGTCCAGCGCGACGCCGAAGAGGTGGTGGGCCTCGATCAGCTCCAGACCCTTGTTCATCAGCGTGGCCGAGTCGACCGTCACCTTCGGACCCATCGTCCAGCGCGGGTGGTTTAGCGCCTCAGCCACGGTGGCCCGCTCGAGGTCCACCTCGGGCCGGGCGTAGAAGGGCCCGCCCGACGCTGTCAGGACCAGCCGGCTGACGCTGTCGATGTGCTCGCCCCAGAGGCACTGCCAGACCGCCGAGTGCTCGGAGTCGACCGGGCGCAGCCGCTGGTGGGCCTCCGTCATCACCAGCTCGCCGGCCATCACCAGCACCTCCTTGGTTGCCAGCGCCACCACCTTCCCCGCCCGCAGGGCGGCCAGGGTCGGCGCCAGCGCCCGGGCGCCCGGGATCGCCGTGACAACGACGTCACAGTCCGGGTGGGTGACCATCTCCTCCGTCCGGGCGGCAGCATCGACGTCGGCGGCGCGGATCGCGAAGCGGGCGTCCCGGTCCAGCGGCC
This sequence comes from Candidatus Dormiibacterota bacterium, assembly GCA_035535055.1. Taxonomy (GTDB): domain Bacteria; phylum Chloroflexota; class Dormibacteria; order Dormibacterales; family Dormibacteraceae; genus UBA6019. Next base: position 19,382 of record DATLQT010000023.1, read on the forward strand.
GGCTCCCGGCCAGCAGCCCGAAGACCTCGAAGCGATCCGGATAGCGGTCGATCACATCGAGTGCCTGGGAGCCGATTGACCCGGTCGCCCCGAGGATGGCGATGCGGAGCCGGCTCACCGGAGGAGACCGCCGAAGGACGCGTAGTAGAAGACGAGGATCGCCGGAAAGAGGATCGAGTCGAAGCGATCGAGCGCGCCACCGTGTCCCGGGATCAGGCTCGAGGAATCCTTGACTCCGCCGATCCGCTTCATCTGGGACTCGACGAGGTCGCCGCCCTCGGCGCCGATCCCCACCAGGATCCCGATTGCGACCGCGTGCTGGAGCGGCAGCCCGAGCGTGACCAGGCTGCCGAAGACCATCACCAGGACCGCGCCGATCAGTCCCGCGACTGCCCCCTCGACCGTCTTGTGAGGGCTTATCCGGCGAAAGAATGGCGTCCGCCCGAGTCGGCTGCCGACGAGGAGCGCCAGCACGTCAGTGAGGGCCGCGGCGAGGATCACGAACACCACCCACCCGAGGCCCCCGTGGCCCGAGAAGTAGAGCAACAGGTAGCAGTTCATCGGAAGTCCGATGTAGAGGGCTCCGGCCATCCCCATCGCCCAGCGGCCGAGGCCCTCTCGCCGGCCCGGGAGGAAGAGGAAGACCAGCAGCCCGCCGACGAGGGCGATGCTCAGGATCAGCTGCAGGGAGATGCCGCGCAGGAAGGTGCCGCTGAAGGTGATGTAGCTACCCAGCGGGTAGAGCAGCCAGCTCGGCGCCCGCGAGCCCATCTTGTCGGAGAGCCCGCGGAACTCCCAGAGCATCAATGCGGTCAACAGCACGCAGAGGCCGACCACGCCATACACGCCGAGGAAGATGGCGCCCAGGCAGACGACGAGGACGACCGCCCCGCTCAGGATTCGCACCATCAGGGGCGAGAGGCTCACGCTTTGTCGACCCGGCCGCCGAAGCGGCGCTCGCGCCGGTTGTACTCGGCGATCGCCGCCTCCAGATCCGGCTTGTCAAAATCCGGCCAGAGCGTCGGCGTCACGTAGAACTCGGAGTAGGCCGACTGCCAGAGCAGGAAGTTGCTGAGACGGCTCTCGTTGGCGGTCCGGATGACGAGGTCGGGATCGGGCAGGCCGGCCACGTAGAGGCGGTCGGCGATCGCGCGCTCGTCCACCTCCGCCGCCGCCACCCCGTCCGCGATCAGCCGCCGAGTGGCGTCGACGAGCTCGGCGCGCCCGCCGTAGTTGAGGCAGACGTTGAGGATTCCCTTCCGGTTGTCCCGGGTCTGGCGCTGGACGTCGTCGAGCATTCCGCCCAGCTTCGCGCTCAGGCCATCGCGACGGCCCGAGATGAAGACCCGGATGCCGCGCTCGTTGAGTTCGTCGAACTCGCGCCGGACCGTCTCCTCGAAGAGCCGCATGAGCCCCCCGACCTCGCGTCGGGACCGGCTCCAGTTCTCGGTTGAGAAGGCGTAGATGCTGAGCACCTTCACCCCGAGGTCGTCGCAGGCGTACATGACCCGCTTGATGGCCCGGACGCCGGCGCGGTGGCCGTAGTTCACAGAGCGGCCCTGCTGCCTCGCCCAGCGGCCGTTGCCGTCCATGATGATCCCGACGTGGTGCGGGACCTCCTGCGACGCGGTCGTCAGACCTCCATCACTTCGGCTTCTTTGGCGGCGCCCAGGTTGTCCACCCGGCCGACGTGGAGGTCGGTGATCTTCTGCAGGCGCTCGCGGGCCCGCTTCGCCTCGTCCTCGGGAACCTCGCCGTCCTTCTCGAGCCGCTCCACCCGATGGACCTCGTCGCGGCGGATGTTGCGGATGGCGACGCGGGCCTCCTCGGCCTTCTGGCGGACGAGCTTCACGTAATCGCGGCGGCGCTCCTCGGTCAGGGGCGGGATCGGGACCCGGATCACGTTCCCGTCGGAGGCCGGATTGAGGCCCAACTCGGGCGCACGCAGCGCCTTCTCGACGGCCCCCACCTGGCTGCGGTCGTAGACGTTGACGAGCAGCATCCGCGCCTCGGGCACGCTGATCTGCGCGATCTGATTGAGCGGGACCGGCGTCCCGTAGTAGGGCACCTGGACGCGGTCGATGAGCGCGGGGTTGGCGCGGCCGGTGCGAATCGAGGTCAGGTCGCGCTGCATCGCCTCGACGGACTTGTCCATCTTGGACTCCGCCTCGGCCAGGATCGGATCTATCACTGGAGGCCACCAACGAGGTTCCTGACCAAAAGAAGGCGTCTTAGGTAGGCGGGGTTCATCCCGGCCGATTGGCTTGTGCCGCCCCGCCGACCAGCGTCGCGCCGCGAGAGGGTTCTGGAAGGGGGGGCCTGCCCCGCCCCCACGCTAGTCACGGGCGGCCACCAGGGTGCCGATCTCCTCGCCGCGGACAACGCGCTCGATGTTGCCCTCCTTCAGGAGGTCGAAGACGATGATCGGCAGCTTGTTGTCCATGCACAGGGTCAGCGCGGTGTTGTCCATCACGTCGATGCCCTTCTCGTTGAGGGCCTCCAGGTAGTCGAGGCGGTCGTATCTCTTGGCGTCCGGGTTGTCCAGCGGGTCGGAGTCGTAGATCCCGTCCACCTTGGTCGCCTTCAGCAGCACGTCGGCCTCGATCTCCAACGCGCGCAGCGCCGCGGTGGTGTCGGTGGTGAAGTAGGGATTGCCGGTGCCGGCGGCGAGGATGATGACCCGTCCCTTCTCCAAGTGGCGGAGCGCGCGGCGGCGGATCCACTGCTCGGCCACCTGGGGCATCGTGATCGCGGTCATCGTCCGCGCCGGTACTCCCGAATCCTCCAGTGCCTCCTGCAGCGCCAGGGAGTTGATCACCGTCGCCAGCATGCCCATGTAGTCCCCAGTCGCCCGGTCGAAGCCGCGACGGCTGGCGGCCATCCCCCGGAAGATGTTTCCGCCGCCGATTACGATCCCGACGTTGACGCCCAGCCGGTGGACACTGCCGACCTGGGTCGCGATTGAGCGGACGACGTCGAAGTCGATCCCGTACTGCCGCTTGCCGAGCAGGGCCTCGCCGCTCAGCTTGAGCAGGACACGCCGGTAGCGGGGATCTCCTCCCGTTTCAGCCATCTCCGAAGTGAAGTGTGCCTATTCCTTGACGGCGTAGCGAGAGAAGCGTCGTACCGTGATGTTCTCCTGCAGCTTCGAGATGTGCTCTTTGATCAGGTTCTCGATGGTGGTCTTGGGCTCCCGCACCCAGGCCTGCTCGAGCAGGACGTTCTCCTTCACGAAGTTGTTCACCCGGCCCTCGACGATCTTCTCCCAGGCCGCCTCCGGCCGGCCCTCGTTGCGGGCCTGCTCCAGCGCCACCTCGCGCTCCTGGGCGATCACCTCCTCGGGGACCTCCTCGCGGGCGATCCAGCGCGGGGCGGCGGCAGCGATGTGCATGGCCAGCTCCCTCGCCAGGGACCGAAACTCCTCGCCCTTGGCGACGAAGTCGCTCTCGCAATCGAGCTCGATGATCGCGCCGGTCTGGGGCGGGTAGTCCCCGGTGCGGTGGAGGTAGGCCTCGATGACCCCATTCGATGTGGCCCGGCCGGCGCGCTTGCCGGCTTTGGCGATGCCCTGCTCGCGGAGCCAGACGACGGCCTCCTCGATGTCGCCGCCGCTGGCCTCCAGCGCCTTCTTGCAGTCAAGCATCCCGGCGCCGGTCTGGTCCCGCAGCTGCTTGATGGTCGCGCTTGTTATCTCTGCCATTGGAATTTCTACCGGTCCTCGTCGTCGCGGGTCAGGAACTCGTCTTCGGAGACGCTCGGGAGGCGGTAGTCCTCGTCCTCCTCCAGGTACTCCTCGGGTATCTCGTAGGTCGGCTCGGTGGGCAAGAACTCCCGCTCGTCCATCGCCGGCAGCTCACCCTCGGCAACCTCCTGGCGGCCCTCCAGGCAGGCGTCCGCCATCTTGCCGGTGATCAGCTTGACGGCGCGGATGGCGTCGTCGTTGCCAGGGATCACGTACTGGATCAGCTCCGGGTCGCAGTTGGAGTCGGTGATCGCGATGACCGGAATCTTGAGCCGGTTCGCCTCGGTGACGGCGATGTGCTCCTTGCGCGGGTCCACCACAAACACCGCGCCCGGCAGCCGCTTCATGTCGGCCAGGCCGTCGAAGTGGAACATCAGCTTGTCGAGCTCATCCTGGAGGCGGTTGGCTTCCTTTTTGGAGAGCTGGTCCAACTGGCCCTCCTGCTGCATCCGACGCAGCTCGAAGAGCCGGCGGATCCGCTTTTGCATGGTCGAAAAGTTGGTCAGCATGCCGCCCATCCAGCGCCGGTTGACGAAGAACATGCCGCAGCGGGCGGCCTCCGTCTGGACCGTCTCCTGGGCCTGCTTCTTGGTGCCCACGAAGAGGACGGGCCGGCCGCTGGCGGCGGTGCTGCGGACGAACTCGTAGGCGTCGTCCAAAAGCCGCACCGTCTTCTGCAGGTCGATGATGTGGATGCCGTTGCGGGCGGTGAAGATGTAGGGCTTCATCTTCGGGTTCCAGCGGCTGGTCTGATGTCCGAAATGGACGCCCGCTTCGAGTAGCTGCTTCAGGGTTACCTGCGCCAAGGGTCGATTACCTCCTGTTGAGTTTCCTCCGCCCCGGCAGCAGCCGCCTCAAAAGGCGGACAGGGGTACTTCACCCGGGGCGTGTGTACTCGGCGCGTCGCCGGCGTTGGGCAGTATACCCAAGCGGGCGGGACCCGCCTAGAAGCGGCCGGCCGTCGCCTTCTTCGCCGCCTGGGGGCCCTTGCAACGCGGGTAGTCGCTGCAGGATTTGAAGGTGCCAAAGCGGCCTTTCCGTTCGACCATCGGCTTCCCGCAGACCGGGCAGGACTCGTCCAACAGCTTCGGCTCTGCTCGCGGCTTGCCGTCCTTGCGGGGCGGGTTGGCCCGGTAGTCGCACTCGGGGTAGCCCGAGCAGGCAAGAAAGGTGCCGAAGCGTCCCTTGCGCTCCACTAGCTCGTGCTTACCGCACTGGGGACAGGTCTGGCCGGTTGGCTTGGGCTGGTCCTTCTCCTCTTTCCGTATGTACTTGCACTCCGGGTAGCCCGAGCAGCCGACGAACTCGCCGTAGCGGCCCTTGCGCAGCTGGAGGGGGCGGCCGCACACCGGGCACGCCTCGTCGAGGAGCTTGGGCTGGGCCGGCTCGCCGTTGGGCTGGCTGGCCTCCCGGTACTTGCAGGCCGGGTAACGCGAGCAGCCCTTGAAAGGGCCGAAGCGGCTCGTCTTCATGACCAGCTGGCCCTCGTGGCAGAGCGGGCACTCCTCGCCGGTCTCGGCGGGCATCGCCTCCTCGGCCTTGCTCAGCATCTTCTCAAGGGGTCCGTAGAAGCCACCGACGATGGTGGCCCATTCCAGCCCGCCCTTCTCGATGTCGTCGAGCTTCTCCTCCATCGACGCCGTGTACTTGTCGTCGACGATCGAGGTGAAGTGCTCGACCATCACCTTGTTGACGGTCTGGCCGAGGTCGGTCGGGTGCAGACGCCGCTCCCGGGCCTCGACGTAGCCCCGGTCCTGGATGACGGTGACGATGCTGGCGTAGGTGGACGGGCGTCCGATCCCCCGCTCTTCCAGCTCCTTAATGAGGGTCGCCTCGCTGTAGCGGGCCGGCGGCTGGGTGAAGTGCTGCTCGGGCTCCAGGCCGTGCACGGTCAGCACCTCCCCCACGGTGAGCTCGGGCAGCTGCGCCTCGTCGTCGCGCTCGTCGCGCTCCCAGACCCGGTAGAAGCCGTCGAAGGTCAGCCGCACGCCGCTGGCCCGGAAGACCAGGTCACCAGACTGGATCTCGGCCTGGTTGCCGGTGTAGACCGCGTCCGCCATCCGGCTCGCCACGAACCGGCGCCAGATCATCTCGTAGAGGCGGTATTCGTCGTCTTTCAGGTACTCGCGAACCGACTCGGGCCGGCGACCGGGATCGGTCGGCCGGATCGCCTCGTGGGCCTCCTGGGCTCCGGCTCGCGCCTTGTCGGTACGTGCGCGGCCCAGATACCTGTCGCCTAGCTCGGCCTTGATCCAGCCCCGAACCTTGCCGTCGGCCTCGGCCGCGATGTTGGTCGAATCGGTTCGCATGTAGGTGATAAGGCCGGTCGAGCCCTGCGGACCGAGGTCCACGCCTTCGTAGAGCGACTGGGCGACCCGCATCGTGCGGTTGGGGCCGAAGCGGAGCCGGCTGGAGGCGTCCTGCTGAAGGGTCGAGGTGATGTAGGGCGGCGGCGAGCCCTTGGTCCGCCTCTTCTCCTGGATGTCGAGGACCCGGTAGGAGGCGCCGTCGCCGAGTTCGGCCAGGATCGTGTCCTTGGCTGCCGCGTCGGCGAGCTCTAGCTTCGACTTCTCGCCCTCGCTGGCCCGGCGAATCAGCCGCGCCCTGAAGCGCTGCTCCTCCCCGGCCTTGCTCAGGACCGCGTCGAGGCTCCAGGATTCGACTGGCACGAAACCGAGGATCTCCGCCTCGCGGTCGCAGACGAGGCGCAGCGCGACCGACTGGACGCGACCCGCGCTGGTCCCCTTTTGGACCTTGTCCCAGAGGAAGGGGCTCAGCCGGTAGCCGACGAGACGGTCGAGGATCCGTCGCGCCTGCTGGGCGTTGACGAGGTTCATGTCGATGTCGCGGGGAGACTCCAGCGCGCGGCGGACCGCGTCGGCGGTGATCTCGTGGAACTCGATCCGCTTCGGGTTGCGGAGGTGGAGCGCCTCGGAGAGGTGCCAGGCGATCGCCTCGCCCTCGCGATCGGGATCGGAGGCGAGGATCACCTCGCGGTCGCGGCCCACCGCCGTTCGGAGCTCACCGAGGGTCTTCTTGCGGCTCTCGACTACCTCGTAGGTGGGCGCAAAGCCGGCGTCGACGTCCACCGAGAGCGTCTTCGCGGGAAGATCCCGGACGTGTCCCATCGAGGCTCGGACGTCGTAACGATCCCCGAGGAATCGCTTCAAAGTCCGAGCCTTGGCCGGTGACTCGACGATGATCAGACTGACTGCCATGGACCTCCTTATACCGTTCGGCGCGCCATCCTACTCCCTCCTCGGCCGCCGGACGTAGCCGTCACCGCGGCGTTCCACCGACCCGTCCAGCTCCAGCGCCGTCAGCCTCGCGAGCGCCTCGGCAAAGCCGAGCCCGAGCTTCGCCGCGGCCGCCGCGGCGGTCACCGGCAGCGTGTCCGAGAGATGAGCGAGAAGCCCGTCTCGCCCGCCCCGGCCGCTCAGCCCACGCCGCGACGGCGGGCGGAGCGTGTCGTCGAGCACCCCCTGGACCCTCCCCAGGGCGGCCAGCACGTCGCGAGGATTCGGGACCAGTCGGGCGCCGTCGCGGAGGAGCTGGTGGCAGCCGACACCGAGCGGGCTGAATATGCTGCCGGGCACCGCCACCACCTCCTGGTCGAGTGCGAGCCCGCCTCGGCGGTGATCAGGGCCCCGCTTCGCTCGGACGCCTCGAAAACCACCAGCAGATCGCTCAGCGCCGCCAGCAGGAGAGGACCGAGGCGACCATCGGAGCTGCAGGCTAGGGCAGGGCCGGAAGGCCCCGGGAGCAGCCCCGTTAAGCTCGCCCGAATCCGAGGTGATCGGTACGGTCAGCTTCGCGCGTTGATTCGCCTGGTAAACGAAAGATGAATGGACAGCCCCGCGTCGTGAGCAGCTCCGGACGTGCCTCCTGGCGCCGAGGCCAGGGCATGGTGGAGTACGCCATCATCCTCACCCTCGTTTCGGTGGTGGTGGTGGTGGTTTTGATCACCCAGGGGCAGACCATCTACCAGATGTTCTCCAACATCAGCTGCGGGTTCTCCCAGTGCGCGGCGCCCTGATCAGGGCGACCGCGGCGGGGGGTTACGCCCGGCCTAGATGCTGAGGTCGGGCTCCGGCTCCCACTCGCCTCCCGGTCCGACGTAGCCCGCCGGACGGTCGGTCTCGTGCCCCAGGATCAGGAGCCAACGCCGCTCCGCCGCCTCGTCCAGGAGCCGCCCTTTCTCGGTCAGCGCGCGGACAACGTCGAGGTCCCCACCCGAGTTCCAGGACCGCCGCAGGTGCTGCGGGACGCCGATCAGGTCGCCTGTCATCGCGGCTGCCAGGTCGCCGGACCGGAAGATCACCACCTGGTTGCCGGGCGTGTGCCCGCCGGTCAGCCGCAGCTCGACTCCGGGCAGCACCTCGGCGTCGCCATCCACGAACTCGACCAGCCCGGCGTCGGCGACGGGCACGAAGTCGTCGGCCAGGTAGGCCGCCCGAGAGCGCGGGTCGGGGTCGAGAGCGAAGTCCCACTCGGTGCGCTGGATGAAGTGCTTGGCGCGCGGGAAGGTCACCTCCACCGCGCCGCCCTCCGACCGCCGGGTGTAACCGCCGGCGTGGTCCCAGTGGAGGTGGGTTGAGAGCACCACGTCCACCTCGTCGGGACGGATCCCGAGTGATCGCAGGGCGGTGAGCGCGCCCTCCGGCTCGCGGAGCGCCACCTGGGACGCCCGCTTCTCGTCGAGCTTGGACCCAATTCCGGTCTCGCAGAGGATGGTCCGGCCGTCCTTGCGAACGATCACCCCGACACAGGCCATCTCGACCAGGTTGGCGGCGTCGGCCGGTTTGTAGCGCTCCCAGACCACCTTCGGCACGACGCCGAAGACCAGCCCGCCGTCGAACTTCATACGCGTCGCGACGAGGATGTGGAGCTCGAAGTCACCCAGTCTCACGGCAGCCTTCTCCAACTGTAAGCTGCCCGCAGGTGTCCTCCAGCCCGGACCAGCTCTCGATCGAGGTCGGTGGCTTTCCCACCCTCGTGCGCCCGATGCAGGCGGAGTCGTCGGAGGCCCCCTTCAGCAACAGCGATTACCTCTTCGAGGTCAAGTGGGATGGCCTCCGCTGCCTCCTCTTCACGGACCGGGACGGCAAGGTCAGGCTCCAGGATCGCGGGCTTCGCGACGTCACCTATCGATTCCCCGAGTTCGGCGCCTTGGGCAGCCAGCTGCCACCCGGCACCGTGCTGGACGGCGCGCTGGTCGTCACCGACGGCGAGGGACGGCCCGACACCGCCGGGCTCCGGCGCCGCCTCACGGGACCGGCCGGCGAGGACCAGCGCACCGCGGCCTACCTCGCCTTCGACCTGCTCTACCGGGAGGGCGCGCCGCTGCTCCGAAAGCCGCTCTACCAGCGCAAAAAGCAGCTTCAGAAGGTGGTCACTCCCGGCCGACATCTCTACGCGCCCAAGCACATCGAGGCCGAGGGCGTGGAGCTCTACGAAGCCTGCCTTGAGCAAGGGTTGGTCGGGATGATGGCGAAGCACCGCCAGAGTCTCTATGTGCCAGGCCAGCGCAGCCCGTTCTGGCTCGAGGTCAAGGCGGTCAAATCCGACCCCTTTGTCGTGGTGGGCTGGATGGGCCGCTCGGAGGAGGATTACGACGCCCTCGTCGTCGCCTTCTACGAGGGGGGCCGGCTGCTCCCCTGCGGGACGGTCGGGGGGGCCTTCGAGCCGGCGGTCCGGGCCGAGGTCAGCCGGCGGATAGCCGACCTGCGCGCCTCGGAGAGCCCGCTGGCGCCGCCACCCGTGATGGTCTCCCCCGTCCACTGGGTCCGGCCGGAGTTGGTGGTCGCCGTGCGCTACTCGGAGTGGTCGCCCGACGGGACTCTCCGCTTCCCCATCTTCAACGCGTTGCGGCCCGAGGTCCACCCCGCGGAGTGCACCCGCCAGCGGCCGCGGGTGGTGCTGGCGGGGAGGACGCCGCCCGGCAGCCCGAGCTTCTACCTCACCCGCTTTCCGTTCTAGGTGAGCCCGAGGGCCCGCTCCAGGTCGGCGTAGTCGTCGATCACGGCGTCCCCTTCGGGGCCCTCGCCGGGATCGTCGTTGAAGCCGCGGAAGCGCACCGCTCGCATACCGAGCGCCCTCGCTCCTGCCATGTCGGTGAAGCGCAGGTCGCCCACGTGGGCGGCCTCGGCCGGCTGCACGCCGAGGGCGCCGAGGGCACGGCGGAAGATCTCCGGGCGCGGCTTGGTGACGCCGACCTCGTCCGAGAAGGCGAGCGCGCCCGGCTCGAAGTGGGCGCCGAGACCGGTGCCCTGGAGCTGGCCGCGAAGGACACGGCCGACCATCATCCCGGAGTCGCAGACGACTCCGAGGCGGATGCCGCGAGCCCGGAGGCCGCGCAGGGCATCCTCGACCCCGGGGACCGGCGCCAGCCGGCGGTCGGGCTGGGGGTCCTCGATCAGGGCCCGCAGTTCCGCGCGCGACTCGGGCAGCACCTCGAGCCGGAGCTCGGCCAGCAGGTGCTCGATGATCCCCTCCGGCCCGAAGTGGCGGGACTCGCTCCGCCAGGCCTGGTTCTGAGCGGCCACGCCGGCGGCGAAAGCGGCGTCGACCACCTCGGCGGAGAGCTCGGCCCGATGGCGGGCCACGAACTCCCTCACCGCGGCCCGACGCACCTCGCCGGCATCCTCGTTCCACTGGAAGAGCGTTGCCCAGAAGTCGAAGGTCACCGCCTGGAGGGTCACGCCTCGAGCTCCAGGGGCTGGGCCGGCAGCCTGCCCTCTAGGAGCGGTGCCACCAACTCGACCAGCCGACCGGGCGAGAACACCTCGCCGGAGCGGGCCATCTCCTCGAGCGACCACCAGCGCACCTCCTCGATCACCCGCAGCTCCTGCTCGTCGTTGCCCGACCGGTCGGGCTGATGGCTCTCCACCCGGACCAGGTGGAAGCGTTCCCGCTGCAGGATGTCCCGGCCGTTCCAGCGAAGCCGGTGCTCGCGGGACCAGATCCAGGGGCCCAGCTCGACCCCTCTGAGACCGACCTCCTCGGCAAGTTCCCGCAGCGCCGCTCGGGCGTGGCTCTCGCCCTGGTCGAGGCCGCCACCGGGGGTGATCCAGATCGCCCCGCCCGTCTGCAGCCGCCACTTCATCAACAAGACCCGGCCGGCGCCGTCGATCAGCACCACCCGGGCGGCGTCACGGATGGTGGCCACGATCGGGGCGGGCTCAGGCGAGGACGTCTTCGACCGCCTCGATCGACATCCCGACCAAGTGGAAGCGAAGCGATGCCCGCCACCCGGTCGCTGCCCGATACTCGGCCACCGCCGAGGCCATCGTTCGCTGGTTACGCTCGTCCACGGCCTCGAGGGTGCTCCCGTGGCCGGCCCTGGCGCGGGTCTTCACCTCGACCAGGCTGACCTCGGCGCCAGCAGACGAGGTCGATCTCACTCCGCCGGCAGCCGAAGTTGCGCTCGAGGACATCGTGGCCCCGGGCGCGGAGCTACCCCGCCGCCAGCTCCTCCCGGCCCTACCGAGGGTTTGCCGCGGCGGCAAGCGTCTCCTCCTCCACGACCACGGCGGAGCCGGCGGCGAGCTCGCGCACACGCCGCCAGGAAGTGCGGTGGATCGGGCAGGGCCCGAGGAAGCGGATCGCCTCCTGGTGGGCGGCGGTGGCGTAGCCCTTGTGGAGCGCGAACCCGTAACCGGGGTACTGGCCGTCGAACTCGATCATCTGGAGGTCGCGGTGAACCTTGGCCACGATGCTGGCGGCCATGATCGACGCGCAGGTGCTGTCGCCCTTCACCACCGCCAGCTGAGGCAGAGGCGACTCGGGCACGTCGAAGGCGTCGAGCAGCAGGTATTCGACCGGCAGCCCGAGCGAGGCAACCGCGCGCTCCATCGCCAACTGGCGGGCCCGCGTCATCCCGACCCGGTTGAACTCGTGGGCGTCGACCTGCCCGACGCCCACCGCCACTGCGCGGCGGCGGATGCCGCGGTCGAGGCGGACCCGCTGGAGGTGGGTGAGCTTCTTGGAGTCGTCCAGCCCCGGCAGCCGGGCGCCCAGCGGGAGCACCGCCGCGCCGGCCACCACCGGTCCCGCGAGCGGCCCGAGCCCGACCTCGTCAACCCCGGCGACGACCTTGAAGCCCATCCTGAGCGCGGTCCGCTCCCACGCCCACAGCTGGGGCCGGCGGGTTCGCCTCTTCACCAAAGCCGCGAAAGCCTAGCCAAAGCAAAGCTTGGGCTGGAAAGTTTTACTTGGCGGCCGGCTCACCGACCGGGGCGGCCGGCGCGGCCTTGGGCCGCCGCTCGCGGATCCGGCCCTCCTTGCCGACCTTGTCCCGGAGGTAATACAGCCGGGCCTGGCGGACGTCGCCGTGCCGGAGCACCTCGATCTTGTCGATCCGGGGCGAGTGGATCATGAAGGTCCGCTCGACCCCTACCCCATGGGTGACCCTCCGCACCGTGAAGTTCTTGCGGAGTCCACCGCCAGTCACCCGGATCACAAGACCCTCGAAGACCTGGATCCGCTCCCGGGTCCCCTCGACCACCTTGGCATGCACGCGGATGGTGTCGCCCGGCCGGAGTGCCGGCACCGTCTCCTTGAACTGCTCCTTTTCTATCTGGTCGATCACGTTCATGACTGTTCCCCCTGGCTGCCGAGGCTTCCCGCCCGGGCGTGTGTGCGCTCCCGCGCCCGCGCTCGCCTCCAGGCTTCGATCTCTCGATGGTTACCGGAGAGCAGCACATCGGGCACCCGAAGGCCGCGAAACTCCGCCGGACGAGTGTATTGCGGATGGCCGAGCAGATCGGCCGCGAAGGAGTCGCCCGCGAGCGACTCCTGGTCTCCCAGGACCCCGGGAACCAACCGGGCGACGGCATCGATGACCACCATGGCTGGCAGCTCGCCGCCGCTCAGGACGTAGTCACCGATCGAGATTTCCCGGTCTGCGAGCGTCTCGCGCACCCGGTCGTCGACCCCTTCATAGCGGCCACAGACGATCACGACGCCCGGCTCGGCCGCCAGCTCGCGCGCCAGCGTCTGGTTGAAGGGCTCGCCCCAAGGCTCCATCAGAATCACCGGGCCCCGGTTCTGGGCGCGGACCGCCTCGATGGCCTCGAAGACCGGCTCCGGCTTGATCACCATCCCGGGGCCGCCGCCATAGGGCAGGTCGTCCACCTGCCTGTGGCGGTCGTGGGTGAAGGCGCGAAGATCGTGCGCCTCCAGCTCCACCAGGCCGCGGGCGATCGCGCGGCCCACCACGCCGGCCTCGAACACGGCGCCGAAAATTCCCGGGAAGACGGTGACGACGTCGAAGCGGATGGCTGCCATCTCGCCTCAGCGAGCCTCCTCGACGTCAAACAGCCAGTTCTGGACCGTCACCCGGCCCGCCGCAAGGTCGACCTCGAGGATCGCGTCCCTCGTGGCCGGCAGCAGGTGTTCCGCCCCGTCCTCGGCCGAGACCACCCAAACGTCGTTGGCCGGCCGCTCGAGCACGCTGCTGAGCATCCCGACCCGCCTCCCGGAATCGGTGAAGACCTCCAGGCCGACCAGTTGGTGGTGGTAGTAAGCGCCTTCCGCGAGCGGCTTCGCGGCCTCGGCCGGAACTTCCAGGTAGCTCCCGCGCACCAGTTCGGCGAGGGTGCGGTTGTCGATTCCCACCAGCTTCAGGGTCACGGTTGGACTACCCGGCTTCCACCACTCGACCCGCCTCACCTCTCCCTGGAGGACCAACTCCGAACCGGGCGCGAAGCGATCCTCGAAGTCTGTCAAGGGATAGACCTTGACGGCTCCTTCGACTCCGAAGGGCGCGGTCACCTGCCCGACTCGGATCATCTCGCTCACGCCAGGTCCACGAACACCCTTCGCCGCTCCCGCAGGGAGGCGGCGCGCACCAGCGCGCGAAGCGCCTCGATGTTGCGTCCGCCCTTGCCGATCAGCTTGCCGACGTCCTCGCCAGCCAGCTTGACGGTCACCGAGAGGGTGCCCCGAGAGCGCTCGAAGGCCTCGACCTTCACCTCGTCGGGCTTCTCGGCGATCGACTTGGCGACGAACTCGACCAGCGCCCGGTAGTCGACCGGAGGGCCGCTCGGCCCGCTCGGCCGCTCGCGGCGGAACCCGCCCTGCTCGGGACGCCTGAACTCGCCCACTATTCGCCCTCCACCTCGGCTGCGGGCTCCGCGCCGGCTTCCGCGGCGGCCACGGGTTCGGCGTCCGACTCGGCCTCGGGCTCTGCCGCAGCCTCGGCCTCGTTTTCGCGTTCGGCCACCGCGACCGCCTCGACCTTCGGCTCGGCCTCCACCTTCTTGGCGGCGGGCTTGGGCGCCTTGGGCACCGCCCCGACGTTGATCGCCTTCGGGTGACGGACGGCCGGACCCTCGATGATCCCCTCTCGCTGCAGCAGGCTGCGGGCGGCGTCGGAGGGCTGCGCTCCCTTGGAGATCCACTGCTGGACCTTCTCACCGTCGATCCGGATCGTGGCCGGGGAGGTCAGCGGGTCGTAGATGCCGAGCTGCTCGATGAACCGGCCATCGCGCGGCGAGCGTGCGTCGGCAACCACCAGCCGGTAGAAGGGCCGCTTTTTGGCCCCCATGCGCCTGAGTCTGATCTTTACCAAGTCATCTCCTCCTCATCAGTCGGTTGATGTCGGGGGCGCCTCTGCCGGGCCTACCCCCGCTCAATTGCTTCATGAGCTGCTCCATCTGTTCGCGTGATTTCAAAACCCGGTTGACGTCGGCGACCTGGGTCCCACTGCCACGGGCGATCCGGCGCCGACGCGAGCCGTCAATCCGCTCCGGGTGGGCCCGCTCGGCCCGGGTCATGGAGCTGATGATCGCCTCCATCCGGCGGACCTCCCTCTCGGCCTGCGGGCCGGCCACCTGGTCCTTCAGGCCGGCGCCGCCGGGCAGCATGGAGACGACACTCTCCAACGAGCCGAGTGACTTGAGCTGCCGCATCTGGAGCAGCAGGTCGTCAAAGGTCACCCTGCCAGCCCGGACGTTCTTCTCGAGCTTGGCCGCGGTCTCCCCGTCGATCGTGGCCTGAGCCTTCTCGATCAGCGTCAGGACGTCGCCCATGCCGAGGATCCGCGAGGCCATCCGGTCGGGCCGGAAGGGCTCGAGGTCGGTCGGCTTCTCCCCCACCCCGGCAAACCGGACCGGCCGGCCGGTCGCCGCCCTCAGGGAGAGCGCGGCGCCGCCCCGAGCATCGCCATCGAGCTTGGTCAGGATCACTCCGTCGATGCCGATCGCCTGGTCGAAGGCGGCCCCGACGTTGACGGCTTCCTGCCCCGTCATCGCGTCTGCCACCAGGAGCGTCTCCGTCACCAGTACCGCCTGCTTCAGCCGGACCAGCTCCCCCATCAGCTCGGGATCGACCTGGAGGCGGCCAGCGGTGTCGAGGATGACCACATCGCAGCCAGCCCTCTGGGCCTCGGCGACAGACCTCTTGGCAATCTCCTCGACCGGGCCCTCACCGCTGAGGAAGGACACCTTCTCGCGCTCCGCGAGGAGGCGCAGCTGCTCGACCGCGGCCGGGCGACGGAGGTCCAGGGCCACCACTGCGGGGCGGTGGCCGTCCCGGCGGGCGAGGAGGGCGAGCTTGACGGCCGTGGTGGTCTTGCCTGAGCCCTGCAGCCCGGCCAGCAGGATCACGGTCGGCGGCTGAGGACTGTAGCGAAGGCCGGCGGGCACGCCCGCGTCGCCGAGCAGTGCGACCAGCTCCTCGTCGACGATCTTCACCACCTGCTGAGCGGGGCTGAGGCTGCTCATCACTTCGGCGCCGACAGCGCGCTCCTTCACCCGCTCGGAGAAGTCCTTGACGACCCGGAAGTTCACGTCCGCCTCGAGCAGCGCCAGCCGCACCTCGCGGAGGGCGACCTCGACGTCCTCCGGCCTGAGAACCCCGCGGCCGCTCAACTTCTTCAGGGCGGCCGAGATGCGGTCGGTCAGGCTCTCAAACATCGGCCAGCCTCGCCTCCAGCCGGCTGACCCGGCGCTGCAGCTCGGCGACCTCGGCCGCCAGCGCCTGGCGCGCCCGGGTACGCCGCTCTGCCTCGGCCAGAAGACCCAGGCG
>DATLQT010000024.1:0-5864 GCA_035535055.1 Candidatus Dormiibacterota bacterium
GGACGCCACCGCGACGGCGGGCCCTCTGACCGTGACGGTCCACGCCGCTCTGGCCGGGGTCACCTGGGAGTTTGGCGACGGGCTCGGCTACGACTCCAGCGATCTCGGGCGGCCCTATCCCCAGCCGAGCGACGTGCAGCACATCTACCAGAGCGACACCTATGGCCAGCCGCTGGGCCTGCAGGTTCGGGCTGTCCTCCGCTACGAGGTGACCTACCGGGTCAACGGCGGCCCCTGGCAGCAGCTCGGCGTGAAGACGACGTCCTTCACGCAGCAGTACTCCGTCTACCAGCTTCAACCGGAGGCGATACCAGCGGCATGAGCGCGATCCCCCAACGCCGACGGTTTCCAGTCGTATCCGGCACGGTAGAGCGGCGCTGGAGGTTGGCCGCGCTGGTCGGCGCCGGGATCGCCCTGCTTCTGGCCGTCTACGCCATCTTCGTCCTGGGGCCGGGTGCCGACGCCAACCAGATGGTCTCGGTGCTGCGTGCGTCCAAGGCGATCAAGGCCGGGACGACCATCACCGCCGACGATCTCTCCGTGACGACGGTCCGCACCGGCGACCCCGCTGTCCTCGCCACCCTGATGCGCAGCTCGGACGAGAACCAGCTGGTCGGCCAGGTCGCCTCGATGGACGTCCCGGCCGGCGACCTCGTTCCGGCGGCCGTCCTGGCGCCGCAGAGCACGGCGGGCTACTGGGACATGCATGTGCCGGTCCGCTCTCAGCCCGGCGATCTCACCGCTGGCGACCACGTCGCGATCGTGGTCAACGGCAACTCGTCGAGCGGCCAGCCGGTGGAGTTCGTCTTTGTCCAGGACGTCCGGGTGATTGCGGTCGACCAGAATGGCGACGACCTGTGGCTGCCGGCGAAGCTCGCGCCACAGATTCAGTGGTTTTCGGATCACGGCGGTTTGGTTCTCATGAGGATGCAGCCGGGCGCCGTCCAGAACCAGATCCCCGCCGGGGGAGGCGGCTGATGAGCGTCACCGGCGTCTTCTCGGCTCGGGCGGACGGAGCGACCACGGTCGCCCTCGGCCTGGCCGCCGTCGTCGCTCGCGATAGCCGGACGCTGCTGCTCGACCTCCACCACGATTCGGCCGAGATCGCGCCCCTGCTGGACATCGAGACCACGGCCGGGATCGCTCAGGTCGCCTACAACGCCCAGCTCGCACCGGTCGACGCCGACGAGCTCGAAAAGCACGTGGCCTGGCGGGACGGCATCGCGGTCCTCGCCGGAGTGCGGGTGCCCCGGCTCGCCGAGCGCGTCACAGATCACTTCCTCACTGGCCTGCTCGATGCCGCGATGAATCGCTTCGAGGAGATCGTCATCGACCTCGGCCGGGTGCGGGGCGCGGGTTTCCCGCTGGCCCTTGCCAACGCGCGCCTGCTCTGGGTGGTCAGACCAACCCCGCTTGGGATGGAGGCGCTGGAGCGCTGGCGCGGCGAGCTCTACGAGGGCGAGCCGCGGTGGCTGGCGAAGGCGGCTGTGGTGCTGAACGGCGTGAACGCACTTTCCCTGGCCGGGGCCGACCGCTACGTGCAGGAGGAGCATGACCTGGGGGTCGCGGGCTCGATCCCGGACACGCCCGAGTACTGGGCCCGCGTCCAGATCCAGCACTCGGTCCGCGCCCTCAACACCGCCGATCCGGAGCATCCCCGCTACCGAAAAGCCCACGGAGAAGAGGCGGCGATCGCCCGCGAGGCCTTCGAAGCTCTGGCGGCATCGCTCGCGTCCGCGCCCGTCCCGGAGCTTTCCCTTGTCCGCTGAGGCACTCGCGATCGACGCGCCGGCGGACAGCGTCGAGCTGGCGGAGGAGCACATCCGGCCGGCCTTCCGCAAGGAGCTCGACGATCTCCTGCGCGGCCGCGCCGACCCCCGCCCCCAACCCTCCGACGATCGCGTCATATTCGCGCTCGCCGACAAGGCGGTCCGCGACTACCACGCGGCGACCGCGCGGTCGACGACGCTGCCGCGGCTATCCCAGGTCCAGTACTGGGAGATCCGCCAGCGGCTCTACGTCACCCATGGCGCGCTCGGACCGCTGGGCGAGCTGCTGGCGATCGAGGGGGTCGAGGACATCCACATCAATGGCACCCGAGGCGGTTACCTCAACTTCGGAGACCACCGCAAGCCACTGCCTTACGCGTACACGTCGGAGGACGATCTCGTGACCCTGGTGAGGTTCTACGCGGAGCAGGCGGGCAAGCACTTCGACCTCGCCAACCCGATGGTCACGATCACGCTGCGCGACGGCAGTCGACTCAACGCGATCCTGCCGCCGACGGCCAAGCCGCTCGCGATCACGATCCGCAAGCAGCAGCTCCGCCGCTTCATGAAGTTGGAGGACCTGGCGAATGCCGGCACCCTGCCGCGCGCCGCGGTGCCACTCCTGGAGGCCGCCGTGCGCGGCCGGCTCAACGTGGTCATCAGCGGGCCGACGGGGACGGGCAAAACCACGCTCGCGCGGGTGCTCGCGCTGATGATCCCGGAGGGCGAGCGCACGTGCGTGCTGGAGACCGAGACCGAACTCTGGCTGCACGACCTGCGGGATGACTTCATCAGCCTCGAGGAGCGCGACGCCAACGTCGAGGGCAGCGGGCGGATCACGCTGCAGGACCTCTTCCAGCGCGGCGCGCTGCGGCAGCGCCCGCGCCGGATCATCGTGGGTGAGGTCCGCGGCAAGGAGGCCCTGGACATGATCCATGCCATGACCTCGGGCCACGACGGCAGCCTGACGACGCTCCATGCCAGCAACCCACGCATGGCGGTGAACCGCCTTGAGGTGATGGCGATGTCGGCCGACAGCAACCTCGCCCCGCACGTCGTTCGGAGCATGGTCGGCGGCGGCGTCGACCTCATCGTCCACCTCGGTGCGTTCAACCGGCAGCGCCAGGAGGTCCGGCGGCTCGCCGCTCTCGCCTTCGTCGACGAGAACCCGGAGGACCCGCTCGGGGCCCCGGTCGTGGCCGAGCTCGTGCGCTACCGGCCCGAGCTCGACTCCTGGACCTGGCAGGACGTGAACGTCCGCCACATGCCCGACAAGGTCTGGCACAAGCTCGAGGCCGCGGGCGAAGATCCGGAGAGCGTCGTCCAGCAGGTGCTCGCCGGTGTCTAGGACCATCGCGTTCGGCTCGCTCGCGGTGGCGGTGGTTCTGCTGGTCGCCGTGGCATCGCCGGACCTCCGGCCGGCCGCGCGCCGGCTGCGCGAGATCGGCAGGGCGGCACTGCAGGTGGACGCCGCGCGCGTGGTCCTCTCCCAGGCGGGGCTCGGGACCCTGCCGGTCGTGGCCTGGATCACGAGCCGCTTGGGGCTGTCGCTCCTGGTCGGGCTGGCGGCCTGGATCTGGTTTGGCTTCCCGGTGCTCGGCCTGATCGGATTCCTGGTCGTGCATCACCTGCTTGGTGTGCTGTTGGAGATCCGGAGGCAGCGCGTCGAGGCCCGCCGGCAGGAGGCGCTGCTCGACGCGCTGCGCTACGGCGTCGCCCTCATGTCGCGGGCGGGGAATGCCACCCAGATGATGGAGGCGCTCGCCCAGAACGGGCCCTTCGGGGTCCGGCCGATCTTCGCTCGGGTCGTGCTCGCGGGCGGTTTCGGACCGGGCGGTGCGGCTTTCGCGGAGGCCCTTGAGCGCGCCCGCGACGAGGTCGCCGATCCCCTCTTCGACGACCTCTCGCTCGCCATGCTGCTGCACTGGCGCCAGGGCGGCAAGCTGGTGCCGGCGCTGGAGGCGCTGATCGAGGATTGGTCGGAGACCATCCGGCTGCAGCGCGAGGCCAAGGCGATGCGCGCGGGGATCGAGGCCTCGGTGGTCCTGCTGGCGACCCTCCCCTTTGTCTTCCTGGTCACCCTTCAGATGCTGGCGCCCGCTCTTCTCGCGCCGCTGCGGACCACGGCCGGCGAGGCGGTCTTCGCCGTCGCCGCCTGCTGGATGGCGATCGGGTTGGGCGTCCTGCGCCGGATGTCGGAGCCGCCGCGGGAGGAGCGCATTCGTCTTCGCGAGGTGGTCGCGTGAGTTCGCCGCTGGCGGCCGCCCTCGGCCTCTCCGGCGTCATCGGCCTGGCCAGCGCGGTGCTCATCGTGATCTGGCCGCGCCGGCTCACCGCCGAGGAGTGGATGTTCCATCGCCGGGCGCTGTCAGCCGTCCAGGGAGGTGCGAGCGGACCCGCGTTGGGCGTGCTCCGACTGCCCTCAGGCGGAGGCTGGGTTTCGAAAGTGTTGTCGGAGCTGGTGCCCGCACCGGACGCCGATGTCAGACTGTTGCAAATCCTCGGGCGGGCGGTGCCCGCTGAGCGCATTGCTCGCCACCTCGGAACCATCGCCGCCGGCGCAGCGCTCGCCGGCCTGGCTGCAACCCTGCTGGTCGCGCTCCTGACGCGGACGCCCTGGCTGGCGGCGGCAGCGCCCGCGGTCGCCGTCCTGGCAGCGCTCGCCGCTCCCGCCGCTCAGCTGCTCAGCTGGAAGCTCGGCGCGAAGAGCATCCGAACCGGGGTCCAGCGCCGGCTGCCCCGAGTCCTGACCGGCGCCCGAGTGCTGCTCGAGGCCGGTGCCGTCACGCCCGAGGGGGCGCTGGCGGCGGCGGTTGCGGCCTACGAGGATCATGCCTCGGGGCTGCTGCGAGAGGCTCTGCGCCTCAAGCAGGTGCGGCGCCTCGACCTGGAGGCGGCCCTCGACGAGGTGGCGGAGCAGTACGCCGACGACGAGATCCACAAGCTCGCCGACGCCTTCCGCGTGGGTCACCGATACGGCACCGGGATGTCAGTGCTGCTGGCGGACGTCTGCCGGCGGATGCGGCAGGCCTGGCACGCCCGCTATCGGGAGCGCATCACGAGGGCCCCGGTGCTGATGCTCCTGCCGGCCCTGGTCTTCTTCGTGATCCCGCTCCTCGGCCTGGTCATGTTCCTCATCTTCACTCCGCTGCTTGGGACCCTGGGACGGCTGTGAACCAGCGCGGCCAGGCCATGGTCGAGTTCGGAATGACGATGGCGGCCCTGATGTTCCTGGTCGTCGGCACGGCGCAGGTGGCGATCTTCCTCAACTACCGCACCAACCTGGACCTGGCGACGAGAGAGGGCGCCTTCCAGGCCAGCCTGGTCGGGCATCAGCCCGCGGATGGCCAGACGGCGGCGGCCGAGCTCTGGGCTCGACTGGAGCCGGGGGCGGCCCCCGCGACCATCACGGTCACCCAGGACGGCAACCTCATCATCGTGAGCGCGGACGCCTATGCGCCCGCGCTGGTACCGGTGCCCATGCCGCCCTTCACCAGGATGGCTGTGCACGCTCGCTCGGTCCACACCCTGGAACGGTTCGAGCCGGGATCGACCGCGTGAGGGCCTCGGAGTCGGCACAGGCGCTTGTCGAATGGGCCCTGAGCGCCTTCGTGCTGATGTTGTTCGCACTGGGAACCATCGCCGTGGGCCAGATCGTGGGCGAGGACATGGCCGTTCGCGAGGCGGCGAGCGAGGCCGCGCTCGCGGCGGCGCGAGCGCCGAGCGCTCAGGCCGCCCAGGTCGCGGGCCAGGACGCGGCCAAGCAGGCGGCGCAGGGCTCGCAGCTGCAGGACCTCGAGGTGACGATCGACACCGCCGGCTTCCAGCGGGGCGGGACGCTGATCGTCACCGTGCACGCCTACGTCAGCCTGGCCGCCTTCCCGATCGTGTCCGAGATCCTGGGCCGGCGGGTGCCGCTGACCTGGCAGTCGCGGGCGCTGATCGAGCCCTTCAGGAGCCGCACCCCGTGAGCCGGTCCCTTGGCGGCGAGCATGGCCAGATGCTGGTGCTGTCCGCGGTGGTGATGGCCCTGCTCTTCCTGCCCCTATCGATCTTTGTGATCGATGACGCGCTGGTGGCCTCGGGGTACGCGCA
>DATLQT010000025.1:0-9019 GCA_035535055.1 Candidatus Dormiibacterota bacterium
GCAGCGACGGCCGCCGGTGAGGCGGGCGCGCTGGGCTACGTCGCGCTGCTCGACTGGCACACCTTCAACGCCGAGGTGGCCCAGCGCAGCTCCCAGCTGAGCGGGTACAGCGGCTACAGCTTCATCACGGCGGTCACCGGCTTCGACGGCCAGCACGCCGTCGACGGTTGGTGGTTCCTCGGCTGGCTGGCCCTCATCGAGTTGCTCGGCCGGCGGCGGGGGGACTGGGACCTGCTGACCGTCCCCGCGGTCGTCTACCTGCTCGCCATGGTCGGTTTCGCCGCGTCCTACGCGGCGTCCTATGGCTGGTACCGGATCACGATCATGCCGCTCGTCTACCTCGCCGCTGCCCGTTTTGTCTGGTTGGCCGTCTCCGAGCTTTCCGTCCTGCGCCTTGCGATCGTCGCGGTGGCGGTGCTGGCGACCGCCGCCAATTTCGCGCCGGCCTTCGACGTTAAGGTCTCGGCGGGGCTGCTGGGTGGCGTGATCGCGGTGGCGGTGCTGCCCGGCCTCGCCGTGATGGCCCGGCCGGCGGCGAGGCGGTACGCCCTCGGGGCGGCCTGCGCGCTGCTCGCCCTGCTGGCGCCCCTGGGAGCGCTCGAGGTGGCGGCGCTCGGCTCGATCTACGGGCGTTAGGTCGAATTTCGACGCCGGCCCGATCTACTATCTGTCCGGGAGATGGGTGGGGCTGACGGGCAGCCGCCGGTGCGGCCGCCCCTGCTGTTCGTGCACGGGGCCTGGCATGGCGCCTGGTGCTGGGAACAGCATTTCCTCCGCTACTTCGCCGACCGCGGCTGGACGGTCAAAGCCGTCGACCTCCGCGGGCACGGGGCGGCCCCGGGACGAAGGGGCCTCCGCTGGACGCGGATCGCGGACTACGTCGACGACGTCGCCATCGCCGCCGGGACCATGGGGTCGGCGCCGGTGGTCATCGGCCACTCCATGGGCGGGCTCATCGTTCAAAAGTACCTCGAGCGAAACGCGGCGCCGGGCGCGGTGCTGCTCGCCTCGGTACCGCCGGCCGGAGTCCTCGCGACGACCATGCGCTTCGCCGGTCGGCACCCGCTCCAGTTCCTCAAGACCAACCTAACCATGAGTCTGTGGCCGGTGGTCGAGACGCCCGAGCTGGCGGCCGAGATGCTTCTTCCGAGGTCGATGCGGGGTAGCGAGGTGCGCGCCCTGCACGACCGGCTGCAGGACGAGTCCTACCTCGCCTACCTCGACATGATGGTCTTCAACCGGCCCCACCCGGCCGCGGTGCGCAAGCTGCCGATGCTGGTACTGGCGGGCAGCGCCGATCGCACGTTCACCGTCCGCGAGGCTCGGGCGACCGCGGAGGCCTATGGCGCCGAGCTGGAGGTCTTCCCGGATCTCGCCCACGACCTCATGCTGGGGCCGGGATGGCAGGTGGTCGCGGGGCGGATGGAGGGGTGGCTCCGCTCGGAACTAGGAGTTGGCGTCCATGTCGATGTACCCCTTGCGGCGAGCCTGCCGGTCGGCCCAGGAGTAGGCGAGGTAGCCAAGGGCAACGGTGCCCACGGTGGCGAGGCTCAACCGGAGGAGCACCTGGCCGTCGCTGAGTCCGGGGAACATCTGGTAGACCCGGCCGTGAAGGATGGCGCGCCGGGTGAGCTCGAGCCAGTAGACAAGCGGCGAAAGCGACGCCAGAAAAGCCAGCGGCCCGGGTAGGACCGAGATCGGGAAGATGGCCCCCGAGAAGATGTAGAGGACCTGGGCCATGATCTCGCCGTACCCGTAGGCGTCGCGGCCGGCCAGCAGGATCATGCTGAGCGCGATCGAGAAGGCCATCAGCGAGATGAAGGCCAGCAGGCACGCGATCGCCAGCAGCCCGTAGTTGACGTTGAGCGGGTTGATCGGCAGCCGGAGGCCGACGGTGGCGACCACCAGGACGATCAGGACCGACGCGGCGGCGCTGGTCAGCTTGGACGCGGCCCGCCCGACCAAAAAGACGGGGAAGGGCATCGGTGCCAGGTAGGCGTACTTCAGCATCTTGAAGCGGCCGCGGTCCTCCAGGATGCCGACCGCGAACTCGCTCACCCCCTCGTTGACGAACGCCCAGAAGGCGGTCCCGACGACGAGGAAGGAGAGGTAGTTGAAAGCGCTGCCGCGACCACCGGTGATGACCTCGTACATGACGACCAGGATCAGGGCGGCGGAGATCGGCCGAAGGACGATGTAGATCACGAACAGCAGCGGCCGGGTCCAGTTGCTGGAGACCGCCCATCCGAGACGGACCGCGGTGCTGAAGCCCGCCCAGGTGCGGGCGACGGGACCCAGTGGCGGAGCTACGACCATTTCGAGATCAGCCTTCCCTCCGCCCGGGCGCGCCCTTCCATCCGGCGCAGGGACGTGTAGGCGAGGAAGCCGAAGACCGGTATCTGGAGGGCGACCACCAGCGCCTCCCACCCCGGCGCCAAAAAGCGCGGCGTCTGCGGGAGCAGCAGCTGGCGCATCGCGTCGAGGCCGAGGGTGAGCGGGACCAGGGAGGCGGCGCCGCCGACATAGGCGCCCAGCGCCTTGACCGGGAAGTAGAGCCCGCTCAGGAAGTTGACGGGTTCTTGGAGCGCGTTGGAGAGGTGCCAGGCTTCCCGCGAGTAGTAGAGGAAGAGGCTCGCCAGCAGCATCCCGAGGCAGTAGAGCGCCGAGAGGGTGAGCAGGAAGATGCCCGCCGCCGGCAAGAGCCCGCTGAGGTTGTAGGTCACGCTGAAGAGGAGTGACCCGATCAGGATGACGGCGCCCGCCCGCATCGAGGTCGTGAACATGGCGCCGACCGCCATCCCGAGCAGGATGGACTCGAAGGTGGTCGGGGAGACCGCGTAGAGCTCTAGGGTCCCGTTGTCGCGGTCCCAGCTGAACTGGGCGGCCATGCTCCAGAGGACGTTCTGCCAGAAGGCCAGCATCCCCCCGCCCATAACCACGAAGCCGAGGTACTGGTGGGGCGCGTGGAGTCCCTCGTAGACGAAGACCATGGCCAGTGTCCCGATCATCGGGAAAGCCATGTCGAAGAAGATCCAGGACTTCTGTCGATTGGCGCCGACGACCCGCGGGTAGGCCCGCGCGACGACGCTCCGGAAAAAGATCGCCACCTCGGAGGGGCCGCCGGTCACGAGGAGTCCTCCTCCTCGTCCATGCCGCGGCCGACCAGCTTCACGAAGGCGTCCTCCAGCGTCGGCTGCCGCTTGGCCAGGCCGGCCACCCGGCGGCCGCTCCGCTCCACCGCGCTGATGACGTTGGACAGCACCGCGTCGTCGGAGAGCAGGAGGCTGAAGCGGTCGACGCCATCCTCCTCACGCACGCTGGCCGCGCCGACCCCCTCCAGCGCGCGCAACCGGTCCAGGAGCGGGTCGCCCGGCTCCAGCTGGAGGTCGACCACGACGTCCCGCTGGACCTCGTGCTTGAGGCTCTCCGGCGTCCCCTCGATCACCACCTGGCCGTGGTTGACGATCGCGATCCGGTCGCAGAGGTCGTCGGCCTCCTGCATGTGGTGGGTCGTCAGGATGACGGTCCGGGTGGGGTCCTCGGCCATCCAGCGCAAGACCTCCTCGCGGAGGTCGTGGGCGGCGCCGACGTCGAGGGCGACCGTCGGCTCGTCCAAGAAGAGCACCCGCGGATCGGTCATCAGGCCGCGGACCAGGTTCATTTTCTGGCGCATGCCGCTGGAGAGCCCTGAGATCTGCCGGTTGGCTACGTCGGCCAGGCCCAGCCGCTCGAGCAGCTCATCGATGCGGGCGTGGGCCACCCTGGAGTTGATCCCGTAGAACTGGCTGAACATCCAGAGCTGCTCGCGGACCCGCAGCAGCCCGTAGCCGGCGTTCTCACCCCCCGACACGATCGCGATCCGCGGCCGCAGCCGCCGGAAGTCTCTGACCACGTCCAGCCCGTCGACCCTGGCCGTACCCGAGCTCGGCAGCAGCAGGGTGACCAGGATCTTGATGAGCGTGGTCTTTCCGGCCCCGTTGGGCCCGAGCACGCCGAAGAGCTCGCCCTCGTGAACCTGGAGGTTCACCGAGTGGAGAGCCGCGACCGTCTCGTTCCGGGTCCTGTAGACGCGGCCGAGGTCGCGGGTCTCGACGGCAAGGCGTGACGAATCGCTGGAGGGATGGGGTGTGCGCGGCACGGGCACGGAGTCTAACGCTTGCGGAGGTTTATGCGAAAAAGCGAGCGAGTAGTCGGTTGGTCATGTCGGGCAGCTCGTACTGGGGGACGTGGCCGCAGTTCTCGAGCACCAACGAGGTCGCGTGCGGGAGCGCGCGGCTGACCGCGCGCGCGTGTGTTAGAGGCACCAGCGGGTCGCGCTCGCCCCAGAGCAGGAGCGCGGGGTTCTTCATGGTCGCCAGCCGCTGCCAGTAGCCGGAGTCGCCGTGTGGCTCCTCGAGGTAGATCTCTCGAAGCGCGGAGAAGAAGGCGATGCGGGCGCCCGGCAGCCGCCAGACCCGGGCGAACTCGCCCGCAGCGGCCTCGAACCACTCGAGCGGCATCCGCGACGGCTCCGCGAACAGGGTGCGCAGGATCGAGAGGGCCTGCTTCTCACCCATCGGCAGAGGGACCGCCGCCATCTCCGGCGGCAGCATCCGCACCACCGGGACCAGCTGCCGGAGGCGGTGGACGACCGGCGCCGCTGCCAGCAGCGCCACCCGGTCGACCCGGTCCGGCGCGGCGATCGCCACCTCCAGCGCGATCCGCCCACCGAGCGAGTTGCCGGCAAGGTGAGGACGGTCGAGCCCCAGCCTGCCGGCGAAGGCGAGCAGCCAGCGGGCGAAGAAGGCGGCATCGTAGCGGGCCGCCGGCTTGCCGGTCTCGCCGTGCCCGGGCAGGTCGGGTGCAATCACGCGGTGGTTGCGGGAGAGAGCCCAGAGCGAGGTCAGCATGGACGCGTTGGTCGCGCCGAGGCCGTGGAGGAGGATCACCGGCGAGCCGGTCCCGCACTCGAGGTAGAAGGTGTCGATGCCGCCGGCGGTCACCCGGCGGGAACGGGCGTACCTCTGCGGGTGGCGGCCGTTGCCGAAGAGCGTTTCCAGCTGCAGTGCCAGCGAGAGGCTCCCGCTCACCCGGATCCTGTGCTGGAGGAAGGCCTCCAGGCCCGAGCGATCGCCGTGGAGGATGCCGGCCACCACCCTGGCGTCGCCCTCCACGCGGGCCCGCGAGCCCGAGAGCTCGGCCTGGAGGATCCAGGCCTCGCGACCGGCTTCGATGGCGAGTGTCGGGGTTGCGTTCAAAGTCAGTTGGGTGACTGCCGGTTCGGGAAATCTACTCCTTGAATCGCCCTGGGTCCAGCCATTTCGGAGGCGGAGGGCCGCCCACCAGGTGGTCGGCCAGAGCTCGGGCGCAGAGATGGGCGAAGGCCATCCCGTGGCCGGTGTAACCGGCGCAGATGGAAAGGCCCGGCCGGACCCTGCCGACCAAGGGGAGGGAGTCCGGCGTGAAGCCCATCGTCCCCGCCCAGCGGTGGGTGATCGGGGCGGTGACGCCGAGCTCCGCCAGGTGGCGCTCGAGGTGACCCTGGATCAGCGGGGTGGTGATGAGGCCGTAGCCGACCTCTTCCTCGACCGCCCGGTCGCGGTAGCCGCCGGCGAGGACCTCGCCCCCAGGGAGCTGGCGCCAGTACCGGTAGCCGCGGTCGGAGTAGGTGGGCCGGTCCGCCACGCGCCCGGGGAAGGGCGCCGTCGCCACCATCTGGGCGCGCCTCGGGGCGATCGGGACGCCCTCCAAGAGCTGCCCGGTGAAGGCGTTGGTGGCGAGCACGACCTCGTCGGTCGCGATCGGAAGCTCCTCCAGGCGGCTGACGGCGGTCTCCTCGAAGATCGAGCCGGCCGGACAGTCGTCCGCCAGTGCTCCCACCGCCGCGGCGGGGTGCAGCTCACCGTCGCGCGGGTTGAGCAGTGAGCGATGGTCGAAGTCGACCGGCCAGCCATCCGCGTTCATCAGCTCCACCGCCTCTGCCAGCTGCAGCTCCTCCTCGGGCGAGGCGGCCAGCGTCCGCGAACCACCCCGGTGGTACCCGGCCCGACCGGCCAGGGCCTCGGCCAGCCGCCGGTGGTTCTCGGCCGTGTAGGCCCAGACCTCGCCGGTCTTCGCCCGGCCGTGGATGCGTGAGGCCTCGGCGTAGTTGGCGGCGGTGCCCTCGAGCAGGAAGCCCGCGTTGCGCCCGCTGGCGCCGAAGGCGAGCTGGGCCCGTTCGACCAGCGCCGCTCGGACGCCCCGCTCGCTGAGCCGGCGGAGAAGGCTGACGCCGGTGATCCCGCCGCCCACGACGAGCACCTCGACCCGGGCCGGAAGTGCCTCTGTCGGCACCCGCGGCGGCGGCTGCCAGAAAGGCTCGCCGGTCACGCCGGGCGCGCCCTTGGGGTGGCGAAGACGGCCATCGCTGACGCGAGGAAGGCGCCGGCGGTGAGCCCGAGCACCAGCCGGTAGTCGCCGAAGACGTCGTAGAGGAACCCGGCGATCAGGGGCCCGAGTCCGGCCGCGATACCGATCGGCAGCCCCTGGGCCGCGGTGATCGAGCCGTAAGCGAGGCGGCCGAAATGACCGGCGAGCACCGACGCCCGGAGCGGCGAGATGGCGCCGAACGCGCTGCCGTAGACGGCGACGAAGGCGACCAGGAATCCGAACGGGCCGGCCGCCAGGAGCAGGAAGACGGAAAGACCCTGGATGCCGAGGCAGAGCCCGAGCAACGGCTGGGGGCCGAAGCGGTCGCTCACGACGTTGAAGATGAACCTACCGGACAGGCTGGCGAGGCCGGTGAGGCCGAAGACGCCGGCGGCCAGGACCGGGTCATAGCCGCGGCTGATGAGGTACGCGACAAGGTGCACGAGGAGGACTCCGTAGGCGGCCGTGCTGAGGGCGCTCGCCGCGAGCAGCGTCCAGAAGGCCGGCTTGCGCAGCGCCTCGGCGAGCCGGTGACCGGGGACGGCGTCGGGGTCATGGCCCTCGGGCATGGAGTCGCCATCGGGAAGGAGCCCGAGGTCCTCCGGCCGCCGGCGGACGAGGATCGCGTGGATCGGCAGCGCGATGAGCAGCGCGCTGGCGGCGAGGATCAGCAACGCCTGCCGCCAGTCCACGCGGGCGACGAGCAGCCCGGCGACGGGGATGTAGATCGGCGAAGAGAGGCCGCCGACGACCGTCAGCAGCGCCATCGCCGTGCCCCGCTTCCGCCCGAACCAGTTGGCGACGACGACGAAGGTGACCGGGTAGAGGGTCAGGGCCATCGCCAGGGCCAGGCAGCCCGCCCAGAGCACGTAGAGCTGCCAGACCGCCGTCATCCGTGAAAGGCCGACCAGCGTCGCCGCTCCGAGGACGGAGCCGGCGCTCATCAGCAGCCGCGCGCCGTAGCGGTCAACCAGCCGGCCGACGCCGAGACCGAGCACGCCGGCGACGACGAGGCCGAGCGAGTAGGCGCCGGAGATGGTCGCGCGCGAGGCACCGAGGTCATGCTGGATGGGCACCACCAAAACGCCGAACAGGTACTGGCTGATGCCGTAGGAGACAATCGTGGTGACCCCGAGGCCGGCTACCAGGTACCAGCCGTAGAAGGTCTTGGGGCCCACTTGACCCGGCCATCGTAATTCGGAGGTACCCGGAGGTTGGCTCGAAGGCGCAAGTTCTGGGGCTGGGGGTACGAGGACTTCGACCTCTCGAGGGAGGAGAAGGAGAACCTTGCGGCGCTTCTCGCGTCGCGCTTCGGCGGCGGTGAGTTGACCGTCGACGATCCGCCGGCGCTGGAGGAGATAGAGCTCCGGCCGCCTCGCGTTCAGCCCCCGGCGTCCATCGGTGAGCTCCTGACCGGCGAAAAATACGAGAGGGCGGGCCACACCTACGGCAAGTCGTACCGCGACGTCGTCCGCGCCTACCGCCGGGACTTTGCGCCCGCGCCCGACTGGGTTGCGCTTCCGCGCAACGAGGAGGACGTTGCCGCCCTCCTGGCCTGGGCCGGCGATGCCGGGATCGTCGCCATCCCCTATGGCGGCGGCTCCAGCGTGGTCGGCGGCGTCGAGGCGCCTCCCGGGGAGACGAGGCCGGTGGTCAGCATCGACCTGCGCAACCTCAACCGGGTGCTGGAGATCGACCGCACCTCGCGGGCGGCGAGGATCCAGGGCGGCGCCCTCGGCCCCGAGCTTGAGGCGCAGCTGAAGCCCCACGACCTCACCCTTCGCCACTTCCCGCAGTCCTTTGAGCTCTCGACCCTCGGTGGCTGGATCGCGACCCGCTCCGGCGGGCACTTCGCGACCCTCTACACGCACATCGACGACTTCGTGGAGTCGATGCGCGTCGTCACCCCGGCCGGGGTGGTCGAGACCCGGCGGCTTCCAGGCGACGGCTCCGGCCCGCGCGCCGATCGCCTCTTCCTCGGCTCGGAGGGAACGCTCGGGATCATCACCGAGGCCTGGATGCGGCTCCAGGACCGGCCGCGATTCCGTACCAACCTGGGCGCCGAGTTCGTGCGCTTCGCGGATGCGGTGGCCGCCTGTCGGGCGATCTCCCAAGCCGGGCTCTACCCCTCCAACCTGCGGCTCCTCGATCCGAACGAGGCTCTCTACAACGGCGCCGGCGACGGCAGCCGGACCCTGGTGCTGGTCGCCTTCGAGTCCGCCGATCACCCCCTCGACGCCTGGATCGCCCGGGCCGCCGAGTGCTGCCGCGACCACCGCGGGGAGGTGCCCGAGGCCTTCGGCACCAGCGCCGGCGAGGCCGGCGCGCGGGAGGGCGCGGCCGGTGCCTGGCGGGATGCCTTCATCCGGATGCCCTATTACCGCGACGCCATCGCCGGGATGGGCGTGATCAACGAGACCTTCGAGACGGCCTGCACCTGGGACAACTTCGAGGCGTTCAACCGGCGGGTGACCGCCGCCGTCCGTTCGGCGATGGATTCGGTCGGCGCGGGCCGTGGCTGGATCTCGCTCCGCTTCACGCACTGCTACCCCGACGGTCCGGCCCCCTACTACTCGGTAACCGGTCCCTCGACCCGCGGCCAGGAGCTGGAACAGTGGCAGGTCATCAAGGC
>DATLQT010000026.1:0-26374 GCA_035535055.1 Candidatus Dormiibacterota bacterium
CGTCCGTGGTACACCGTGGTGCCGCGCGACGGCCTCCCGATCGCGGTGATACCGGAGATCGGGGAGCCCGGCATGCGCGCCACCTGGATACGCGACATCCGCACCTGGCCGGCGCCCGATCCCGAGGACGACGGAGTAAGCCTCTTGGCCTCGACGCTCCAGGAGGTGGTCGGCACGGGAGCTCGGGTGGGCGCGGAATTGGGGCGGGAGTATCACCTCCGGATGCCCATTGCGGACCTGCAGGAGGTCGCGCGCCGCGCCGGGGTCGAGATGGCCGACGGCACCGGTGTGATCCGCAGCTGCCGGCACGTTAAGTCAGAGCTCGAGATCGACAAGGTCCGGCAGGCCTGCCGCATCGCTTCCCAGGCCTACGCCGCCCTGCCCGGCCTCTTCAGCCCCTCCGACACCGAGCGCAGCCTGGTACAGAAGCTCCGCGCCGACCTGATCCGGCGCGGCGCGGACACGAGTCCCTACCTGATCGGAGTGGCGGGGCAGGGCGGCTACGACAACATCATCATGGGGCCCACGGACCGGCAGCTCCAGGACGGCGACGTGCTCACGATCGACACCGGGACGCTCTGGGACGCCTACTTCTGCGACTTCAACCGCAACTGGGCGGTCGGGCATGCAGACGACGCGGTTCAGCGCGCCTATCGCAACGTCTGGCAGGCGACGGAGGCCGGCCTCCGAGCCGCCCGGCCGGGCGTCCGCGCCCGCGACGTCTGGCTGGCCATGGCGCAGACGATGGGGGCGGATTCGCTGGGGAACGTCGGCAGGCTGGGGCACGGGCTCGGCCTGCAGCTGACAGAGCCGCCGAGCAACCACCCGGGCGACGAGACGGTGCTCGAGGCGGGCACTGTCCTCACGCTGGAGCCGGGCTACGAGTTCGCCCCCGGGCATCTGATGGTCCACGAGGAGGACATCGTCATCCGGGAGGAGGGAGCGGAGCTGCTCACGGAGCGGGCACCGGCGGAGCTCCCGATCCTCAGCTGAGGCGCTCCAGGGCGTCCAGCAGCTCGTCGATCTGGCCCCCGATCGCTGGCCATCCCGGCTGGAATTCATCCTACAATCCGACGAAATGAAGCCTGGCGGCCTTCGCTACCGGCGCCCCGCCGGAATGTCCGAAGCCCTGGAGTTCCTGGCAGAGCCGGACGCCAAGGTCCTGGCCGGGGGACAGAGCCTGGTGCCGCTTCTGAACCTGAGGCTGGCGCAGCCCGGAACCCTGGTCGACATCAACCGGCTCCCCGGTCTCGACTCGATCGAGGTGAGTCCGGGCGAGGTCCGGATCGGCGCCCTGGTCCGCCATTCCGGCATCGAGTCCGCCACAGCCCTGGTCAGGGCACTGCCCATCCTGTCGGAAATCGCGGCCGGGCTGGCCTATCGCGCAATCCGCACCCGGGGCACGTTCTGCGGCAGCCTCGCACACGCCGATCCCTTGGCCGAGTGGCCGCTCGTCCTCTGCGGCCTGGGGGGCAGGGTCCGCGCGGTGTCGCAGCGGGGCGAGCGCGAGATCGCCGTCGAGAACTTTTTCCAGGGCTTCTTCGCCACCGCCCTGGAACCCGACGAGTTGCTCCGGGAGGCGGTCCTGCCCCTCCGCGAGGGCTGGGTCTGGGGCTTCTCCAAGTTCGCGCGCAAATCGGGCGAGTTCAGCCTAGCGCTCGCGCTGGCCGGGATCGAAAGGGCGCCGGACGGCACCGTCCAGCAGGCTCGCGTGGCCGTGGCCGGAGCCGGTGAGCGGCCGGTCCGCCTCCCCGGCCTGGAGTCGGCGTTGCGGGGAAGATCCCGGGAGAGCCTGCCGGTCGACTCCGAGATCGCAGGCTTCCTGGAGGGCCTCGAGCCCGCGGGCGACCTGCACGGAAGCCGCGAGTACAAGCTGGCTCTCGCGGCTACCATCTGTCGGCGGGCGCTGCTGAGGGCCTGGGCATGACCCACGAGGCCGCGCCCGGCCTGATCGGCGCCCGGGTTCACCGGATGGAGGACGGCCCGCACCTGCACGGCCGGGCCAAGTTCGTGGCGGACCTCGCCCTTCCTCGGACGCTCGACGTGGCCTTCGTACGCTCGGTCCACGCGCGTTCGGGGGTGCGCTCCATCAGTCCCCCGGAGGGCGCCGCCACCGGCACTGTCTGGACGGCGGCCGACCTGCCTGAGCTGCGGCCGATCCAGGCGCCCTCCGCGCTGCCGGGCTATGCCGCCCATGCCCAGCCGGTGATGGCGAAGGACCGGACGCGCTACGTAGGGGAGATCGTGGCAGCCGTGGTGGCCGGCTCCCGTTACGAGGCCGAGGATCTCGCGGACCAGGTGTCGGTCGACGCCGAGCCTCTGCCGGCCGTGGTCGCGATTGGCGACGCCCTCGCCTCCGGGGCCCCCCGTGCCAACGACGAGGTTCCGGACAACCTGTTCCTCCGGCGGGTGGTTCAGGTCGGCGACCTGGAGGCGAGCCGCCGGAGGGCCCACCTCATCTACACCGACCACCTCTCCAACGCCCGCTACACCGGAGTTCCGCTGGAGGCGCGCGGGGTGCTGGCCAGCTACGACCCCGATCGCAAGGAGCTCACGGTGTGGACCTCCACCCAGGTGCCGCACCTCCTGCGGACCGGCCTCGCGATGGTGCTCGGGCTCTCAGAGCGGAGGATCCGAGTCATCGCCCCCGACGTCGGAGGCGGCTTCGGGGTCAAGTGCAACCTCTACCCAGAGGACGCGATCGTGGCCGCGCTGGCGATGCGGCTGGGCCGGCCCGTCCGCTGGCTCGAGGACAGGCGCGAGAACCTGATCGCGAGCCTCCACGCCCGAGAGCACGAGTACGAGGTGGAGGCCCACGTCGCCCGCGACGGCGAGTTCCTGGGCCTCCGCGTGCGCGTGGCCGTGAACGTCGGCGCCTACGGTGCCTGGCCCTGGACGGCGGCGATGGAGGCCAACATGTCCCTCGGGATCGTCCCGGGTCCCTACCGCATCCGGACCTATCACGCGGAGGCGCTGAGCGTCTGCACCAACACCGCTCCCAGCGGGCCGTATCGGGGCGTCGGCCGGCCGGGCGCCTGCTTCGCGATCGAGCGGACGATGGACGAGGTGGCGCACCGCCTCGGCCTCTCGCCGGTCGAGATTCGCCGGCGCAACCTGGTCAACGACGACGAGTTCCCGTACGTATCGGTCACCGGGCTCACCTACGACAGCGGCTCCTTCCAGGAATCGCTCCGGCTGGCCGCCGAATACATCGACTACGACCGGGTTGCCGAGCGCCAGCGCGCGGCCGAGGCTGAGGGCAGGTATGCGGGGATCGGCTTCGCCAACTACACCGAGCAGACGGCGCACGGCACCCCGGAGTGGGTGAAGCGCGGGCTGCCGATCATCTTCGGCTACGAGAGCGCCATGCTCACGATCGACCCGAGCGGCGAGGTGACCGCGGCGGTCGGCACGTCGAGCCAAGGCCAGGGTCACGAAACGTCGCTCGCCCAGGTGATCGGGGGAACCCTCGGCATCGACCACCGAAGCGTCACGGTGCGTCACGGCGACACCGGCGTCAGCCCCTACGGCATGGGCACCTTCGCCAGCCGCAGCGCCGTGATGGCCGGTGGGGCGGTGCACCGGGCCGCGTCAGAGCTCCGGGCCAAGCTGCTCCAGATCGCCGCGGCAGAGCTGGAGACGCCGGCCGACCAGCTCGACATCGTTGAGGGCGTGATCGCCATTCCCGGGCAGGACCAGCCGCACACGACGGTGGCGCAGATCGCACAGATCGCGTACCTGCGGCCTGAGCGGCTGCCCGAGGGCGTCGAGCCCGGGCTCACCGCATTCGTCCACAACGAGCTCGAGCCCGGCAGCGGGACCTTCGCCAACTCCTGCCACGCCGTGCTGGTCGAGGTGGACCCCGCCACGGGCGAGGTCCGGATCCTCGACTACGTGGTGGTCGAGGACTGCGGCCGGATGATCAACCCCATGATCGTGGACGGGCAGGTCCACGGCGGGGTGGCGCAGGGCATCGGGGGTGCCCTCCTGGAGGAGATCGCCTACTCACCGGACGGGCAGATCCTCACCTCCACCCTGATGGACTACCTGCTGCCGGGCAGCACCGACCTGCCGGCGATCCGCGTCTATCACCTGGAGACCCTGGGGCGGGACACGCCGCTCGGCATGAAAGGCATGGGCGAGGGCGGCGCCATCGCCCCGCCGGCCGCGATCGCCAACGCGGTCGCCGCCGCCCTCCGACCACTGGGCGCGAGGATCGACCGCACCCCTCTCAAGCCGAGCACGGTCTGGGAGGCCGTGCAGCGGGCGCGCCGAGAGGGCGGCGCGCCGACCGGCTAGTCGTCCTCGGGGATGAAGGAGTTGAGAAGCGCCATGTGCTCTTGCATCGCCTCCATGGCCAGGGCCGGGTCGCGAGCCGCCACCGCCTGCAGCACCCTCCGCTCGCAGGCCGTGAGCTCGTCACTGAACGACGCCTGGCGCCCGAGGCGAAGGCGGAACTCGCGCAGGAGCCCGAGCAGGGCGCGCGCCACGTCCTGGATCAGGGGATTGTTGGTCGCCTCGGCCAGCGCCAGGTGATAGTCGAGGTCCGTCTGGAGCACGGCCGTGGCCCGGCTCCGCCGCTGCAGGGCGACTTTCCGGTCGAGCAGCTCCTCGAGCCGGGCGATCTGCTCCGGCGTCGCCTTCTCGGCCGCCAGGGCCGCGATGCCGGGCTCCAGGACCCGCCTGAATTCGAGCACCTGCCGGGTGGAGCTCGACGAGAGCGCCATCACGACCCGGAAGGGCTCCGCCACGCGGCCGGCGTCAGGCGAGCGGACGAAGGTCCCCCCCCCCTGCAGCACCTCGATCACCCCCAGCATCTCGAGCTGCCCCACCGCCTCGCGCAGAGTATTCCGGCCCACGCCGAACCGGCGCGCCAGCTCGCTCTCCGTGGGCAGGCGATCCCCCGGCTTGTAGGCCCCGGTGACCAGCAGCCCGCGCAGCCCATCGGCCACCTGCTTGGGGAGCCGGCGACGGCGGACGGGCTGAATCTGATCAGCCCCGACGGAGCCGCTCGCCATGGGGCCGGAGTGTATCAATTAGCCGATGATAGGATGAATCGATGCCGCCGTTGACGCTGACCGCGAACGGGGAGCGGGTAACCGCCGAGGCTCCCGACCGGATGCTGCTGGCGGACCTGCTGCGCGACGGGCTGCGCCTGACCGGCGTCCACCTCGGTTGCGAGCAGGGTGTCTGCGGCGCCTGCACCGTGTTGGTGGACGGTCAGCCCGTCCGCTCCTGCCTGATGCTCGCGGCGCAGGCCGACGGCTGCGAGGTCACAACGGTCGAAGGTCTCGACGGGCGCGGGGCGGAGCTGGCGGCCGCCCTTCGCACGGCCTTCCACGAGAAGCACGCGCTGCAGTGCGGGTTCTGCACCCCCGGCTTTCTCATCACGGCGGCGGACGTGCTGGCCCGCCGCGGGGGTGCGGACCTCCGCGAGGCGGAGGTGCGACAGGAGCTCGCCGGCAACATCTGCCGCTGCACCGGCTACGTGAACATCGTCGAGGCGGTGCTGGAAGCGAACCGGCTGCTCGCGGGTGACGGGGAGCCGGTCCGTTGAGCGGGCCAAGGCTCTCGGTGGTCAGGGAGTCGGGCTCCCGCGAGGAGGTTGACCTGCGTGGCTTCGCCTGCTTCGCGGCCGGTTACACGGGCCGGGACCGCGAGGCGATCGACCGCCACATCGAGGAGCTCGAGGAGCACGGCGTGCCGCCACCACGGCGCGTTCCCTGCTGCTACCCGCTCTTGCCGCATCTGCTCGCCGTCAACCCGGCGGCGGTGGACGTGTACGGGTCGGGCACGAGCGGGGAGATCGAGCCGGTGCTGCTGGTGCTGGACGGCCGACCGCTCTACGTGGCGGTTGGGAGCGACCACACCGACCGCGACCTGGAGAAGCAGTCGGTGCCGGTCGCAAAGCAGCTCTGCTGGAAGGTCGTCTCGGGGGAGGCCTGGCCGTTCGACGAGGTCGCCCGGCAGTGGGACCACCTCGAGCTGCAGAGCCAGAGCGACGGCGAGCTCTACCAGTCGGCCAACCTCACGGCGATGCTGCCGGTCGAAGAGCTGGTCGCCACGGTTCCGCAGGAGCGGCGGACAGACCGCATGGTCATCTTCTGCGGCACGGTGCCCCTCGTAGCGGGTCTCAAGTTCGGCGCGCACTTCAGCGGCTCGCTCCGTGACCCCGCCCGAGGCCGGAGCCTGGAGATCGGATACGACGTAAGGGTGCTCAACCCGATCGATTGAAACCTGGGGGAGATAGCAGTGGCCAAACCT
This sequence comes from Candidatus Dormiibacterota bacterium, assembly GCA_035535055.1. Classification (GTDB taxonomy): domain Bacteria; phylum Chloroflexota; class Dormibacteria; order Dormibacterales; family Dormibacteraceae; genus UBA6019. The sequence continues at coordinate 6,265 of DATLQT010000026.1, forward strand.
GAGTTCGAGTTCTTCGACGTCACGAAGTCGCCGGCGACCCCGGTTGCTGCCCAACCCGGTCTGAACGAGCGCATCCTGTCGCACGACCCGGAGTCAGGCGATTACACGCGTCTCCTCTATTTCCCGCCCGGGATTGAGACGGCGGGCGTGCAGCGCCACGACTTCTGGGAGGAGGTCTGGATCGTCGAGGGCGCGATCTTCGACATCACTCTGGGACAGAACTTCACCGCGGGAATGTACGCCTGCCGGCCGCCCGGGATGCCCCACGGGCCCTGGCGTTCGCCCGAGGGCTGCACCACCTTCGAGGTCCGCTACTACAAGGATGGCCGCTCGGCGTCCGCGCCGGCAGCGGAGGAGGAGAAGCGATGACGATGAAGTTCGGCATCTGGCTCCCGTCCTACGCCTACCCGGATGGGGACCAAGTGCACCGGCGGCGGCTGCGCCAGTACATCCTCCAAATTGAGAAGGCGGGCCACGACATCTGGGTCATCGACCACCTCCTCCACGCGGAGGGCCTCTACGGGATGTCTTGGCTCGAGCCGATGAGCGTGCTCACCTACGCCGCCGCGATCACAGAGCGGGCGAAGCTTGGCACCGGGATCCTGGTGCTGCCGCTGCGCAACCCGGTGCTGCTCGCCAAGGAGATCGCGACCCTTCACCACCTGTCCGGCGAGCGCTTCATGTTCGGCGTCGGTCCTGGCTGGTACCCACCCGAGTTCGAGGTCACGGGCACCTCCATCGAGGAGCGGGGCGGCCGCACCGACGAGATCATGGAGGCGGTCCGCCTGCTCCTCAGCACCGAGAAGGCGAGCTTCGAGGGCAAGTACTACCGGTTCCGGAACGTCACCATCGACCCGCGCCCGACGACCATGCCGCAGTTCTGGGTCGCGGGCGGCTCGCGCATCCCCGACGCTGAGTACCACGACGTCCCGGTGCTCGCGAAGAGCGTTCTGGAGCGCATCCTGCGCTCCGACGCCTGGCTATCCCGCTGTTCCGGCACCCAGGAGTGGGTGAAGCGGGACTGGGATCTGATCAAGGGCGAGCTCGTGCAGCGGAAGGGCACGGCGGACGGCTTGGTCTTCGGGCACTGCAACTTCATCTACGTGGTCGACACCGATGACCGGGAGCGGGCGCTGAGCGAGCAGCGGGAGCCATTCGAGGCCGTGATGGGGGAGCACCGGAGCTTCGAGCACCTCCAGCAGTGCTACTTCATGGGCACCCCGCGGCAGCAGGTGGATCGTCTGCTCGACCTCGAGTCGCACGGCTGCGAGTACGTCGTGCTCGGTCCCACCACGGACACGCTGGAGCAGCTAGAGCTTCTGCTCGAGCTCGTCATCAAGCCGGCGCAGCAGGGGGCCGCGCCGGCGGGAGCCTGACCGTGGCCGCCGCGCCCGGCAGCGACCGGAACCTCAGGGTCTTCGACGAGGTGGTGCCCGCGCGCGGGCGCCTCGCGTTCCCGATGTACGCGGGTCAGGTCTGCCGGATCGTCGACCTGGAGGGTAAACAGGTGGTGGACTTCCTCTGCTTCGACCTCCACGACAACGACGACAAGCTCTCTGTGAACAACACTCTGCTCATGAACCGGACCATCCACATCAGCAAGGGGCACAGCCTCTATTCGACCCGGGCGACGAAGCTGATGACGATCATCGAGGACCACTGCGGTGTCCACGACCTGATCGCCGGCTCCTGCAGTGAGGGTACGAACCGTGTGCGCTACGGCGTCCGCGGGACCCCCAACTGCCGCAGCAACTTCGAACTGGCGCTGGAGCCCTACGGCATCCCGCTGAGCGAGATTCCGTACTCCTTCAACATCTTCATGAACGTCCCCGTGACGACGGAGAAGACGGAGATCATCGAACCGGTCTCCAAGCCAGGCGACTTCATCGACCTCAAAGCGGAGCGCGACCTCCTGATCGCCATTTCCAACTGTCCGCAGGAGCGGAACCCCTGCAACGGCTTCAACCCGACCCCGATCGAGGTGATCGCCTACGAGCTGGAGCCCACCGGGCGGGAGATGTAGGCAGCAGCGCCACCCTTCCAGAGAGGTCCTAGCTCAGCCGGCAGCCGCCCACCGGATCCAGACCTCACCTGGGCGGGCAGTTCCCCCGGGATAGACCTCGCCCAGGCAAGCGGCTTGGGAGGAGGCAGTTGAGGTGACAACTCAAGTGGAGAGCGGTCGCTCAAGGTCCACGCGGTATTGCACGCATTCGGAATCGGCGAGTCGCCGTCGGACGGCGCCTTCAGAGAGGACACGGCTGGGCCCGAGGTTTTCACGCCCAAGACCACCCCTTCGAGGTGGAGACAAGGGAGGAGGTGATCGCGCTCAACAACTCGGTCCCTCAGGGCCTCAGCGCAGCTTCTTCACTACCGACTTCCCGGTCGGCCAAGCGCCGGCTTCGCTGGCGCCGCGGGACAGGACTTCGGTCTCGCGAGCGTGAACGTGGGGAGCTCGGGGCCGGAGACCGGCCGGGCCTTCGGCGGCGAGAAGGCAAGGGCGCAGGCCGCCAGGCCGGTTCCGATGCCCCGAAGGCCGATGTGCGTCGCCAGACCTGCACGGTCAACCATGGCAAGGGCCTGCCGCTTGCGCAGGGCGTGTCCTTCTGCGTGGACAAGGACTCGGCCACGGCCTGAGCCGGAGGGGGAGCGGAACGGTCAGGTGCCGATCCGCTCCCCCTCCAGCTTCCGGAAGTCCCAGCTGTACTCGCGCTCCGGATGGAGCCGGAGCCAGGCGTGGCGGCCGTCCCAGCCCATGCCGCTGGCGCGGTATCGGCGCACGTAATCCGCCTCAACAGGCGCCAGGTCCGGGACCGGCTCCCCGACCCGCGGCACCTCGCCGAGCACACTGACGGTGCCGCCGAACTCGACGCCCCGGAGCTCGAGGTACTCGCCCTCACCGGCGTCGACCACGGCCGAGCAGCGCGGGTTCCGCTGCAGGTCCGTCCAGCGCTGGCTGCGCACGAGCGAGTAGAACCACATCGCCTCTCCGTCCCAGACGTACCAGAGCGGCGAGACGTGCGGGCGCCCGTCGGAACTCGCCGTGCCCAGCCGGCAGACGAGCTGCTCTCGGAGGAAGGCGTCCCGCTCGTCGGGGGTCATCGCGATCCCGCGGGCGCCGCGCTGCGGCTTCACTATTCGCCGCCCCAGGCCGGCGGCCGCTTCTCGGCAAAGGCGGTGCTCCCCTCGGCTGCATCGCGGCTGCCGCCTACGCGGTTGAAGAGACTGTCCTCCACGGCCTGGCCCTGCTCGAGAGGCGGCTCGAGCCCGCGCAGCACCGCCTCCTCGACGGCGCGCAGAGCGAGCGGCCCCCGCTGCAGCAGCACCTCAGCCAGCCGGAGCGCCTCGGGCTTCACCTCCGCTGGCTCTAGCACACGGTTGACAAACCCCCGGGCGCGGCCGGTCTCGGCGTAGACCGGCTCGCCGGTCAGGATCAGCTCCATAGAGCGCGCGAGGGAGACTGTCCGGGGCAGCCGCTGGGTCTCGCGATGACCTCGAGTCCGATCTCCAGGAAGAGGCATCGGTGCCGCCATCGCGAGAGAGCTCGCCACGGCGGCCGCCATGGTGGCACGGGCATCCGCCAGCCGGCACCGCTCACGAGGAAGTCCTAGGCGACCCTCGGCTGGGACGGCCAGCTCAGGCCTCCGCCAGCACTTCGCGGCTGACGCGGTAGCCCGACTTGATGGCTCCCTCCATGCCACCCGGTCCGACGCGGTCGTCGGTGTGCTCCCCGGCGAAGAAAAGGCGCCCCTCCAGCGGGGCCGCGATGAGCGGCAGCACGGCCTGGCGCTGGTCGCCGATCGGGGCCCGGACTACGGCCCGCGTCCAGGGGTCGCGGGTCCAGGACTTCACGTAGCCGTGGAGGCGGCGGATCGGCCGGCCCACGACCGAGCTCATGGTGGCGTCGATCTGGTCCAGGATCTCGCCGTCCGGGATGCCGACCGGCTCGACGTCGCCCGCCGCAAGGCCGCTGATCACGATCTTGTCGCCGGGCTGGTTGGCGGAGTGCTCCATCACGAAGCCGGGCATCCGGTCCGTGTAGCAGCTCGACCCGATCGCGTCCTTGACAAGGTCCCGCTCGGCGTACTGCACGATGAGGCGGGTCGCGTTCCCGTATCGCAGCTGCAGCAGCGCCGCCACCTTCTCCCTCGGCAGCACCGGCTCGAAGGCGAGCTCGGAGACGAGCGGCCCGGGCACCGTCACCACGACGCGATCGCCGCGGAAGGTCTCCCGGTCGGTCTCGACGGTGACGCCGGCAGAGCCCCAGCCGACGACGCGCGCCGGCTGCTCCAGGCGCACGTCGAGGTCTTTCGCCAGAGCCTGCGGCAGCAGGTCGTTGCCGCCCATGATCTTCCGATAGCCGTGCCCCCAGGAGAGCTCGACGTTGAGCTCCCCGGCGTCGGCCAGGCGCAGCGGGGCGGCGGGAGTGGACTGGGCGATGGCGGTGAGCAGCACCTCTGCCGGTGGGGAGAGGTGCGCGCGCCGGAGCCACTGAGCCACGGACTCGTAGTTGCCGGGCGGCGTCTGGCGGATGGCCAGCCGGAGTTCGCCCGAGATCTCCTCCGCAGCCTCTTGGGGCAGCCGCCTGCCACCGAAGAGGAGCACGGGGGCGCCTTCGCCCAGCTCGATGCCCTCGCTCAGCTGGAGGCGGTGGCGACGGCAGAGTTCGGCGATGTTGTTCTGCCCCGGGTAGATGATCTCCGCCCCGACGTCGGCGAACTGACCGTCGTCCAACCCCTCGCGGAGGGTGAAGACGCGGCCGCCGACCCGCGACCTCGCCTCCAGCACCACGGCCTCGTGCCCCGCCCGCTGCATCTCCATGGCGGTGACCAAGCCGGAGAGCCCCGCGCCGACGATCAGAACCCTCATCCGGAAATCTCCATCCAGCTCACATGATGCGTCCGCCGTCCAGCACGACCACGATGCCGGTGGCGTCGGGCCAGCTGGCGATGTCGAGACCGGCGCGGGCGATGTCCTCTGGCTGCGCGATCCGCTTGAGCGGCATCTCATGCTCCAGTACCTGCTGCTGCACGTCCGGTGCGATGGAGAACCACATCTCCGTCGCCACCGGGCCCGGCGCGATGGCGTTGCAGCGAACCTCCGGCGCCAGCGCCCTGGCCAGGGTCTTCGTGAGGCCGATCAGGCCGGCCTTGGTCGCCCCGTAAGGCGGCCCGTGCAACGAGCCGGCCACGCCGCCGTCGCTGCTCACGTTCAGGATCGCGCCGCGCGTGGCCCGCAGCCCTGGCGCCAGCGCCTGGGCCAAAAAGGTGGGGGCAGTCAGGTTCAGCGCCACCGCCCGCTCCCAGGCCTCCGGGGTCATGTCGTCGAGCGTGCACTCCTCGCTCACGCCGGCGTTGTTCACGAGCAGGCTCGCCTCGCCGATCGCCCGCGCCGCCTCGGCGAGGGTGGCGATCCCCTGCTTCGCAGTGAGGTCCGCCCGCAGGCCCTGCGCCACGCCGCCCAGCTCGGCGGCCAGGCGTTCTGTTTCCCTCGCGTCCGCGTCCCGGCTGAGGTAGGAGAAGACCACCCGGTGGCCGCGCCGCACAGCCTCCAGCACGAAGGCGCGCCCGATGCCGCGCGAGCCCCCGGTGACGACGCTGAGCGGCGCCGCCTCGCTGATCATTGCTTCACGAAGAGCTGCTTCGGGAAGTCCGCCAGCAGCTCCACTCCCGAGTCCGTGACGCGGAACGTCTCACTGAGCTCGTAACCCCAGCCCTGCATCCACATGCCCAGCATCAGGTGGAAGGTCATGTTCGGCTCGAGCATTGTCTGGTCACCCTCCCGCAGGCTCGCGGTGTGATCGGCCCAGTTGGGCGGGTAGTTGAGCCCGATCGAGTAGCCGATCCGGGACGGCTTGGAAAAGCCATGCCGGGCGATGGTCTCCCGCCAGGCCCGCTCCACGTCCTGGCACAGGGCGCCCGGCTTGACGACCGCGAGCGCCGCCTCCATCCCCTCCCTGGTGGCGGTTTCGAGCCGGCGCATCTCGTCCGGCGGTCGGCCCAGCCAGACCGTCCGGGAGATGCCGCAGTGGTAGTGGAGCCGGCAGCCGCTGAGCTCGAGACAGGTCGCGGTGCCCTCCCGGAACGGCCGGTCCGACCAAGCCGCGTGGGGGGTGGCGGCGTTGTCGCCACTCAACAGGGAGGGTGGGTTGGCCGGAGCCTGGCCGCCGAACTCGGTCGTGCCCCGGATCTGAGCCTCCGAGATCAGGGCCGCGGCGTCGCACTCGCGGACGCCGACGGCGACGGCGTCGATCGCCACCCGCATCACCTGCTCCGCGATCCGGGCAGCCTGGCGCATCACCTCGATCTCGCGCGCCGACTTGTAGGTCCGGATCCAGCTGACCAGCAGGTAGGCGTCTTTCCAGGTGGCGTCCGCCAGCTCCTGCCGCAGCACCTGCAGGTTCTTGGCGGAGAAGTAGTAGGCGTCGCTCTCATAGCCGATCCGCCCCCTCGCGTAGCCGCACTCCGCGAGCACACTCGCCACGTACTGCATCGGGTGCTTCACCGGGTGCTCGACGTAGTCGTCGGCGTAGGCGAGGATGCGGTCGTGCGGCAAGTTGGTGGTGAGCCGCGCGCTCTGTGCGTCCATGCCGCGCCCGACCCAGATCGGCGGCTCCGCCGCCGCCGGGACAATCACCGCCTGGGGGACGTAGAACGACCAGGCGTCATAGCCGGTCAGGTAGTTCATGTTGGCCGGGTCGGTCACGAGCAGCACGTCCAGTCCACGCTCGGTCATCCGGGCCCGCGTCTTCTCCTGCCGCTCCCGATACTCCTCTTCGGGAAAGTCCGCCATCAGTCACCTCCACTCGTGCTGCCGTCAGGTTCCGCAAGGAGCAGGTTCTCGAAGACCACCTGGGCCTTCGCCAGCTCCTCCAGGTCGATCCACTCGTCGGGCCGGTGAGCAGCCTCCTCGAGGTTACCGGGCCCGAAGAGCACGCAGGGGACCTTGGCCCGGTGCACAAAGAAGCCGGCATCGCTGGCGGCGCGCCACGCCGCCAGCCGGCGGGGAAGGCCGGCCGCCTCCATCGCGTCGCCGAGCGCGCGAACGAGCTCGTGCTCCTCCGGGATTTCGAAGGCAAGGTAGTCCGGGCCCTCCTGGATCTCCACCTCGAGCCAAGGGACCTGCTGGCGCGCACGGGCCACCGCTCCCTCCAGCTGCCGCAGCACGCCCTCGCGGGTCTCGTCCGGGTTGAAGCGACGGTCCACCTCGATCACACAGCGGTCGGGTACCACGTAGGGTCGGGTGCCGCCGTGAATGGTGCCCACGGTCAGGCTCGGCGAGCCGAAGCGGGGGTGGGAGAGCGCGGCCAGCTCCCGCCCGACGGCCTCCAGCTCCAGCACCAGCCTGGCCGCGGCCACGACCGCGTTGCGCCCGAGGGCCGGCGACGCGGCGTGGGCCGAGGCACCGCTCACCACCAGCTCATAGTTGAGGAGGCCGCGGTTGCCGGTGACCAGTTGGAGACCGGTCGGCTCCGCCAGCACCGCGAGGTCGGCTTCGAGTCCCCGGGCCACCAGGGCCCGGGTTCCGGCCGAGTCCTCCTCCTCACCCACCATGGCCGCGAGCATCACGTCGCCTGCGGGCTCGAGGCCACGGGCGCGGAGGTCGAGCACGGCCGCCAGCGCGGCCGCCAGGCCGCCCTTCATGTCGCAGGCGCCGCGGCCGATCATGCGGCCGTCGACGACCTCGGCCCCGTAGGGGTCCCGCGTCCAGCCCTCGCCGACCGGCACCGTGTCCAGGTGCCCGGTGAGAACCAGGCGGGGGCGCCGGCCCACCTCCCAACGGGCGATCAGGTTGGGGCGTCCTGGGGCGACTTCGTGGAGCTCGACCGCGAGCCCCGCCTCCCGGCACCACCCGGCCATGGCCTCCGCCAGCTGGCCTTCCGCTCCGGTGACCGAGGGGATGCGGAGCATCCGCTCCAGGACCTGGCGGGCGGTGACCTCCACTCCTGCAGAGATTGCCACAGGCCGCAAGTGGGCGGGGGTTGGCGGGAGCGCCACGATCGTGCACAAAGATCAGCACCGCGTCGAGCTGCTGATCGAGCGATGCCCCTCGCGGGCGAACATCGTGGTCGAAGGCGCTGACCGACTGTCGGGTGTAAACGAGCAGCATCGGCGTCGGCCGGCCGTGCTCAGCCGCCGATCGCAGGCGATCCAGCGCTTCGGCCCCGCCCTCGCGTGTCCTGCCTCGTTTCCTCGTTCCGGCTCATCGTCAGATCCTCAGACCAGGGTCACGGCCATCCGGTGCGCCAGTCGCACCGCACCGAAGTGCCGGCCGTCTACCGTGAGCAGCTCCTCCACGTGATTCCGCTCTGCGCTCGCCAGGAGCAGTGCGTCGACATAGGAGAGCCGCAGCTGGCCGTAGAGGGCGAGTAGAGCCGCCGCCCGCTGGTGATCCGCGTCGATCGTGGCGAGCACCTCCACGGCGCTTTCCCGTGCCCAACGCAACACCTCGAGCGCCGGCTCGGCCGAGTTGGGAGGGGAGTACCGCATCCGAAAAAAGGTGTACGCCTCGCCAACGACCTCCCAACTCGTGCAGAGTGCGCGTCCCTTCCTGGCGCTTACCGCAATTGCAGCCTCGGAGGCGGCGTGATGCCCGTCGCCGGCGTACAGGAAGCCAACGATCGGGCCCGTGTCCAAAAGGACTGCCCGCACTTCTCAGCCGTACACCACCCCGTCCACCTCCTCCGAAAGGTTGGCCAGTGGTCCCTTAACGACGCCCGAGAACGGGAGGAAGTGGTCCAGCTGGCTCGAGGAGTCGGGGAGCGCATCGACCGCCTCCACGATCAGCTGGCTCTGTGAGATGCCCTTCTGGCGGGCAAGACGGCGAATCCGCTTGTCCACCTCGGGCGGCACCACGATCTGCTTGCGCACATACATGCCGCAGATTGTACATTGCCGGGTGTGTAGCGGCTTCATGCCGCCCTCTCCTCACCACTCCGCCCAGAATGGCCACCCGGAGGCGCGACAGCCCTGTTCCTTTCCCGCCGCCGGCCGACCCGTAGGGCCCTGGCGCGAGCCAACTTCTCTTGGGCCGGGTCCGAGGACGAGTTGCTACGATACGGCACGCTCTGCGGTCGCCAAAGGCCGTTGGCCCGGGAGTGGGTTAGCAGCCTCGCCACAAGGTGGAGGGATTTCACGCTAGATGGGACCTTTTCTTCAATACACGGTCATCGGGCTCACGGTGGGGTCCTTCTACGCACTTGTGGCCCTCGGCTACACGATCGTCTACGGGATCATCCGGCTGATCAACTTCGCCCAGGGTGACCTCTCCATGGTGGGCGCCTACCTCGGCTGGACCCTGCTCGTCGCCCTCGGGTTCCAGCACCTACCGCTGCCTGTCGCCATCGTCGCGGCCTTCGTCATCCCGATGCTCGGGACGGCGGTGGTGAACCTCGGGATCCTCCAATTCGCCTATAAGCCGCTCCTCAAGCGGTCGCTGCTCGCCATCCTGATCACCGCCCTCGGCATGTCCCTCTTACTGGAGAACCTGGCCGAGGTGATCTGGGGCGCCGCCATCAACGCCTACCCGCCGGACCTGCTGCCCTCGACCGGATTCGCCATCGGCCCGGTGCACGTGAGCTACGTGCAGGTGGCGCTCTTCGGCGTCAGTCTCCTGCTCATGGCCGGTCTCTACCTCTTCATCCAGGGCACGACGATCGGCACGGCCATGCGGGCGCTGGCGGTGGACCACGACGCGGCGCGGCTCATGGGCATCAACGTCGATCAGGTGATCCGGCTCGCCTTCGTTCTGGGGGCGCTGCTGGCCGCCGCCTCCGGCGTGATGCTGGGCCTCTACTACGTCCAGATCCAGTTCACGATGGGCTTCCTGCTCGGCCTGCGCGCCTTCACGGCCGCCGTCCTGGGCGGCATCGGCAACATCCCGGGCGCCATGGCGGGCGGCATGATCATCGGCCTGCTGGAGGCCTACACGACCGGCTACCTGTCGGGCAAATGGGAGGACGTGGTCGTGTTCGGGGTCCTGATCACCGTGCTCGTCGTCAAGCCGACGGGCCTCTTCGGCGAGCGCGTCGCGGAGCGAATGTGATCGCCGAACGGGTGGCGAGGTTCATGCCGCCGGCGCTGGGCGTCTGGCGCAGCCGGGCGCTGCGCGTCCCCTTCTGGATCCGCGTCAGCGTCTTCCTCGCCGTGGTCGGGCTGTCGGTCGGCGCCTACGGCGACGACTACGTCACCGCGGTGGCGGTCTCCGTCGCCACCTACGCGATGCTCGGCCTCGGCCTCAACATCGTGGTCGGCTACGCCGGCCTCTTGGACCTCGGCTACGCGGCCTTCTTCGCGATCGGCGCCTACACGGCGGCCCTGCTGATGACGATCGGCCACTGGAACTTCTTCGCGGCGCTGCCGCTCGCCGTCATCTTCACAGGCGTGGCCGGCGCGATCATCGGCTACCCGACGCTGCGGCTCCGCAGCGACTACCTCGCCATCGTGACCCTGGGCTTCGGCGAGATCACCAGGATCTCCTTCAACAACTGGGACTACGCCGGCGGCCCCAACGGCGTGCTGGACATCCCCTGGCCCACTCTGTTCGGTTACCAGCTCAGCTCCCAGATCGCCTTCTTCGGGGTCTCCCTCGTCCTGCTGGCCCTGGCGATGATCTTCGCCCAGCACCTCGACAACTCGCGACTCGGCAGGGGTTGGGTCGCCATCCGGGAGGACGACTTCGCGGCCGAGGCCGTGGGGGTACCCTCCCTCAAGCTGAAGCTCACCGCCTACGTGATGGGCGGTATGTGGGGCGGCCTGGCGGGGGCCTTCTTCGCCACCCGGATCGGGGCGATCGACCCCACCAGCTTCACCTTCACGCTCTCGGTCTACGTGCTCCTCCTGGTCGTGCTGGGCGGCATGGGCAGCCTGCCCGGGGTGTTGCTCGGGGCGCTCGTCGTCGTCGGTCTGCCCGAGGCGCTGCGCGGGTTCAGTCAGTACCGCATCCTCGCCTTCTCGATCTTTCTGATCGGGATGATGCTGGTGCGGCCGCAGGGTCTGTGGCCGCGCATCCGGCGCAAGCCAAAGCCCTTCTACGGCATGCAGGACGAGGAATCGGAGAACGTGGCCATTGACATCCTCCAGGAGCACCAGGCCGAGATGGAGCGGAGGGACCTGAAGCATGCCGCCGCCAGGCACAAGGCGCCGGTGGACGGCGAGGTGCTGCTCCAGGTGGAGGGCATGCAGCGCTATTTCGGCGGCGTCAAGGCCGTGGACGGCGTCAGCTTCGAGGTGAAGCGCGGCGAGATCTTCAGCATCATCGGGCCCAACGGGGCCGGCAAGACAACCGTATTCAACTGCATCACCGGCGTCCAGAGGCCGACCAAGGGGAGGGTGCTCTTCGACGGGCGGCCGCTCAACGGCCTGCGCCCGCACCAGATCGTGTCGCGCGGCGTCGGGCGCACCTTCCAGGGCATCCGGCTCTTCAAGGGCATGGCGGTCTTCGAGAACGTCATGGTCGGCCTCTACCCGCGTCACCGCACCATGACCTGGCAGGCCATGCTGCACACCCCGGGTGAGCGCAAAGACGAGTTGCGCACGCTGCGCGAGGCGCGCCGCTGGCTCCAGTTCCTCAACATCGAGGACAAGGCCGGGCTCCTCGCGACCGAGCTCTCCTATGCCGACCAGCGGCGGGTGGAGATCGCCCGCGCCCTGGCGGCCCACCCCCACTTGCTGCTCCTGGACGAGCCGGCGGCCGGCATGAACCCGACCGAGAAGATGGAGCTCCTGGTAATGATCCGCAAAATCCGGGACCTCGGCATCACAGTCGTGCTAATCGACCACGACATGGCGCTCGTGATGCGCGTCTCCGACCGGATCGCGGTGCTCGACCACGGCACCCTGATCGCCCTCGGCAGGCCCGACGAGATCCAAAAGGACCCCCGTGTCATCGAGGCGTATCTGGGCCGCGAGGAGGACGACGCCGAGCTCGCGGAGGCCGCCGGTCACTGATGGCGCTGCTCGAGGTCTCAGACCTCCACGTCTTCTACGGGAACATCGAGGCCCTGAAGGGCATCTCGATCAAGGCCGAACCGGGCCAGATCGTGGCCATCCTGGGCGGCAACGGCGCGGGCAAGACCACGACCCTGCGCACGATCTCCGGGCTCCTGCGCCCCCGCTCGGGGGGGATCACCTTCGACGGCCAGAACCTGGTCGGGGTACCCGCCCACGTAATCGTGAGCAAGGGCCTGAGCCAGGTCCCCGAGGGCCGGCGGATCTTCAACATCCTGAGCGTCGAGGAGAACCTCAACCTGGGTGCCTACCTGATCCGCGCCCACCACGCCCTGATCAAAGAGCGCAAGCAGGCCGTCTTCGACCTCTTCCCCCGCCTCGAAGAGCGGCGCCGCCAGCTGGCCGGCACCCTCTCCGGGGGCGAGCAGCAGATGCTGGCGATCGGCCGGGCCGTCATGTCCGAGCCCAAGCTCCTGATGCTGGACGAGCCCTCGCTCGGGCTCTCGCCGCTGCTCGCCCGCAACGTGCTGAAGACCGTCGCCAGGATCGCCCGGCGCGGCACCGCGGTCCTGCTCGTGGAGCAGAACGCCCGCCAGGCCCTCGCCATCGCCGACTGGGCCTACGTCATCGAGACCGGCGGGATCGCGCTGGAGGGCGAGGCCCGGACGCTGGCCCAGGACGAGCGCGTGCAGAAGGCGTACCTCGGCGGCTTCGAAGAGGTCGCGACGAGCGCCTGAGCCGGCGGGCGCTGGGTTTCCAACCATGACCACGCAGAAGCCCCGCTACGGGCCCGCCGACTCCATGCGGACGCCGCGCTTCAGCGGCGTGCGCACCTACGCGCGCCTCCCCCACGTGACGGATGACCTGGAGAACGTGGACGCGGCGATCGTGGGCATCCCCTTCGACACCGGTGGCACCTTCCGGGTGGGGGCGCGCTTTGGTCCGGAGGCGATCCGCAGCGCCTCGGCCCTGGTGCGGCCGTACCACAGCGGGTCCTCGGTCCCGGTCTTCGAGCGCCTCTCGGTGGTCGACTACGGCGACGTCCCCGTCGTCCCCGGCTACTTCGAGGAGTCCGCGAGCCGCATCGTCGAGGGCCTCCTGCCCCTCCACCGGGCCGGGGTCGTGCCGATCGGACTGGGCGGCGACCACTCGGTGGCGCTGCCCGAGCTCCGCGCCGCCGCCGCCGCCCACGGGCCCGTGGGACTGGTGCAACTCGACTCCCACAGCGACACCTCCGACAGCTACTTCGGCGTTCCCTACACGCACGGGACGCCCTTCTTCCACGCTGCCCGCGAGGGCCTGCTCGACCCGGCCCGCACGATCCAGGTCGGGCTGCGAGGGCCGGTCTACTCGGAGGACGACTGGGAGGTGCCCCGGCGCCTCGGCTTCGAGGTGATCCCGGCGACGGAGGCGCACGAGCTGGGCATGCGCCAGGTTGCCGAGCGGATCCTGCGGCGGGCCGGCGCCGGGCCCGTCTTCCTCTCCTTCGACATCGACTTCGTCGACCCGGCCTACGCCCCTGCGACCGGCACGCCCGAGATCGGCGGCTTCACCAGCTGGGAGGTCCAGGTGCTGCTGCGCCAGCTGGCGGGGCTGAGGCTGGTCGGAGCTGACGTCGTCGAGGTGATCCCGGAGTACGACGTGGCCCAGAACACCGCCATCGTGGCCTCGAGCGTCGTCTTCGAGATGCTGGCCCTGCTGGCCCGCGCCGCGGCCACGGCCTGAGATGAGCGGCGGCCGCCTGGAGGGCCGGGTGGCCATCGTCACCGGCGGTACCATGGGGATCGGAGCCGCGGTGACGCGGTCGTTCCTCGCGGAGGGGGCCTCGCTCGTGATCGTTGCCCGCCGCCCGCCGGCGCCTGAGATCCGGAAGGAGCTCGGCCCGAACCGCGTGCGCTTCCTGGAGGCGGACGTGGCCGAGGAGGCCACTGCGGCGCGGGCGGTCGACCTGGCGCAGGAGAGCTACGGCGGCCTCGACATCCTCGTGAACAATGCCGCCCTGGACTTCGTGCGTGACATCGACGAGACCGCCACTGAGGATGCGCGGCGGGTGCTGGAGGTCAACTTCTTGGGCGCCTTCTGGATGCTGCGCCTGGCCGGCCGGGTGATGCGCGAGCGGGGCCGCGGTTCGATCGTGAACGTCGTTTCCCGCTACGCCCTGGTCGGTGGCGCCGGTATGGGCATCTACTCGGCGGCCAAGGGGGCGCTCCTGAGCCTCACCCGCTCGGCGGCGGTCGAATGGGGTCCCGCCGGGGTCCGGGTCAACGCCGTTGCCCCCGGCCTGACGGACACCCCGCTGATCAGGACCTGGATCGCCGAGCAACCCGACCCGGAGCGCTTCAGGGCGCAGCTGACGGCCTCGCTGCCCCTGCGCAGGCTGGGCGAGGCAGAGGACGTCGCCTCCGCCGTGCTTTACCTGGCCTCCGACGAAGCCCGCCAGGTGACCGGCGCCTGCCTCTCCGTGGACGGGGGCTTCACCGCCGGCTGAGGGCCCAACTGGGAGGGTGGACATCGGTCGGCACCTTTCAAGTGCATGTGGGTGCGTACATAGGAAGAAAGGGGCCGGAAGCCTTCCGGCCTTCGCCCCTTAAAGCCTTCGCCGCTTAAAAGGAAGAGTCGGAGGCCTCCTTGGCCTCCGACTCAGTGGGGTTTCTAGAGAGTCCGAATCAGGTCTGCTGCTTCCAGGTTCCGTTGATTCGGAGCGCGAACGGAGCGAAAGTCGGCGGGTTGCCCGTCGCCTTCACGGCGAGGAACTCCGGGGCCGGCCGGTCGCCCTTGCTGTCGAATTGCAGGGTCCCGGTGATGCCCGTGAGCGAGACCTTGTGCAGCGCGGCGTTGAGGCTCTTGGCGTCGGTCTTGCCGCCGTCGTCCTTCAGGGCCTGCGCCAGCGCCATCATGCCGTCGTACTCGTAGGACGAGTAGTCCCCCGGGGCCGTCCCGAACCGCGCCTTGTACGCGCTCGTGAAGGCGTCATTCTTGGCGTTGTGGATGAACTCTGTCGTGGGGAGGGTCGTGAGCGTGATGCCTGGGTTGTCCATCGCGTTGCCCGCGACCTTGATGACGCTCGGGTCCACGCAGGCGGAGTCGCCGTCCAGCTTGTAGCTGGGAGCCAGAGTCCCGTACTCCTTGGCGAGGAGGCCGTACTCCGGGTAGTAGCCGGTGTAGTAAAGGACGTCCGGATTGCCGGTCGCGACCTTCTCCAGAGCCGCGGAGTAGTCCTTCTCACCGGGGGTGATCGAGTCGAAGTAGGTCACCGTCATGCCCATTGACAGCGCTGTCGACTTGGCCGAGTTCGCGAGGCCGAGGGAGTAGGTGCTGTTGTCGTTCATGATCGCGATCTTCGTCGCGTGCAGGAAGGAGTGGAAGAAGTCGACCGTCGCCGGCGCCTCCTGGTCATCTCGGGAGACAATTCGGTAGACGTCGTCGTAACCCTGCTCGGTGAACTTGGGGTTGCTGGACGCGGCCGTGATGAACGGCTGGTCCCCAGCGCGATGTAGGGTGTCGCTCTCCGGGATCGAGGCGCCCGAGCAGTAGCCGCCCACGATGGCGACGATGCCTTCGGTGAGCAGTTTCTCGGCGGCCTGCACGCCCTGCTGGGCGTCGCAGGCGTCGTCCTCAGACAGCCCCTGCAGCTTGCGACCGTTGATCCCGCCCGCGGCGTTGATGTCGTCGATCGCGAGCAGACCCGCGTTCTTGATCGCGTTGCCGGGATCGGCGTAGGGGCCCGTGAACGGCCCCGTGATCCCGACCATGATCGGAGCGCTCGAGCTGCCGCTTGGACTCGAACCGCCACAAGCGACCACGAGAGCAGCCAGTCCAACCAAGCTGCCCAACAACAGATGCCGTCTCACCATCAAATCGCCTCCAGAAGAGACCTGATCGAAAGCCCCCCTCCGCCCACCGGGCCAGGAGCTCGCCTGCCGCCCTCTTCCCGCTTTTTGCGGGGCGGGCGTGCGCCAACGACAGGCTGCTTACTCCGCCGTGGATGCAGTATCGGGTGGTGCCCCGAGCGCTGTCAAGGACGGTCACGTCCAGCAGGGTCACCGAATCCAGACCTGAGCTTGGCCACGGATTCAAGACCAGCCCGGCCACTTATGGCGCGCAAGCTGCGTCTCGAATGGCCGCCAATGCCGAAGTGCGGATGCGGTGATCGACCGGGTGATCCGGTGTGGTGGGCGGCGTAGACGCCTGGGGAGTTGCACCCGGCCAAAGGCTGGAGCGGACTACTTCCTGTCCCAGTCGAAGGGCCAGAGCACAAAGAAGCCGACGGTCCCGGCCTTGCCACGGTAGGTGACCTTGGTCCCGTTCGGGATCAGGATCGCCTCGCCCGCCCTTGCGACGACGCTGCCGGACTTCTCTTCCACCTCCAGCTCGCCGCTCTGGACGAAGAGGACCTCGTCGTACTTGAGGGTCCAGTCCGCGAAGACCGAGTCCTCGGTGAACTTCATGTAGCCGCCGCCCAGCTGGGTCGTGCCCTGGGCCGTGATCGCCCGCGCGAGCTGCATCCCCGGGACCAGGTCCGAGTACTCGACGTCCTGTTCTGTGAGCAGCCTGGAAGCCTGTGCGGCCATTCTCCTTACCTCCCTGCAAAAAGGAATCGGTTCCAGCCAAGAGGGTAAGCGGAGGCGGGCAACGGCGCGAGCAGCGAGGCGGCAGAATGGTGGCATGAACCCGCGGGCCGCTGAACTCCTCCGCAGCTCTATCGTCGGGCAGCTCGGCTTCCACGGTCTGGACGGCTACCCGCACGTCCTGCCGGTCTGGTTCGACTACCGCGACGGCGAGCTGCTGATCGCGAGCCCACCCCGTGCCTACAAGGGCCGCTGCCTGGCGGCGGACCCCCATGCGGCCCTCTCCGTGTCGACGCCGGAGGCGCCTTACCTCCTCGTCAGCGTGGTTGGCGATGCCCAGGTGGAGACGCTGCCGGAGGCGTTGAGGATCCCCTTCGTCAGCGAGCAGGCACACCGCTTCCTCGGCCCCGAGGGCGGCCGCGAGTACGTCGAGCGCTGGATCAAGGGTGGCCATCCGGGGGACGGCGAGCTGATCCGGATCCGGCCCCGGAAGATCAACTTCTACGAGGTCTGAGGGCGTGGCCTCCCCCCTGCGCACGTTCGACCTCTGGGGCGTGCCCTTCGACGGGGCTTCGACGCTGGGCTGGCCCGGCTCTCGCTACGCGCCCGCCAGGGTGCGGGAGGCTCTGGGCTGGATGCGGATGCGGGCCCAGGCCGGCGAGATCTACTCCAACGACACCGGCCGGTTGCACCCGTCGCCGCCCGACCTGCTGCAAGACCGCGGCGACGTGGAGGTGCTCCCGCACGACCTGATCGCCTCGCTCCAGGCCTGCAGCGACGCCGTCGCGAGAAGCGTCCATGCGGGCCGGGTGCCGGTCGTGGTCGGCGGGGATGACTCGCTGCTCTTCGCGTGCCTCCGCGGCTTCCATGAGGCCCACCGCGGCCCGATCGGCATCGTCCACTTCGACGCCCACCTGGACCTCTTGGATGAGAGCTCGCGTCAGGGCCGCTTCAGCCAGTCGAGCGGGATGCGCCGGGCGCTCGAACTGCCGCGCGTGAGCGCCCGCCACTGCATCCAGGTCGGGATCCGCAACTTCAACTTCCCCGCCTCCCGGCGCTACATCGAGGAGTCCGGGCTGGCGCAGATGCCGGCCGCGGAGTTCCAGCGCCTGGGCGTGGAGGCAGCCGGGGAGCGAATCCGGGAGCGGATCTCCGGCTGCGACCACGTCTTCTTGGCCTTCGACATCGACGTGGTCGACCCCTCCGCCGCTCCGGGCGCCGGCGCCCACGAGCCGGGCGGACTCACGAGCCGGGAGGTGTTGGACTGCATGCGCCTGCTCTCTCCCCACTGCGGCGGGCTCAGCATCGTGGAGGTGAACCCCCTCCTCGACCACCGGGACATGACTGCCACCCTGGCCGCCAACTTGGCCTTCGCGTTCTCGGTGTACGGGCAGGAGGCCGCGGGCTAGAGGCGCGGCGATCCGCCCGCCGCATCGACAGCGCTGCCGGTGCCGATGCGCAGCGCCCAGACGGCATGTAGTCGGCATCGGTCCGGCCCTCGCCGAGCAGCAAACCCGAACATGATCTTCGCGCATCGCCGCCACCTGGGTGTCGCGGCCGTTGGACCGCGCGTCGAGGTGGCAGGGGGCAGACATCTGCGCAGGCGGCCGATATCTGCGCCGTGAGGGGAACCTGCTCTTGGTCATCCCGAGCGGGCCACCCAAGGCGTACTCGACCGTGCTTCCTCAAAGCCGGCCAGGCGCCGGACCATCTCCCGCCCGCAGCCGCTCTCTACCTTCGGGGGCACGGTGCGGGTGGAGATAGCCGAACGCGCTGCTCCGGCCGACCGCCCTCCAGCCCAGTCGCGGGTCGGCCTCAGCTTCGCGCCGCACACTGTTTCAGGCCGAGTACCGCACCTCAGACCTCGTCCGCGCGGACCCCGAAGATGGGGCTTCCGAGGGCCTCTACGTCCACTTCCACGCCGAGCCCCGGCCCGTCCGGAATCAGGACCTGGCCGTCCCGGAAGGTGGGCGCCCGATCGACCAGCGGCAGCGCCGAGTAGGCGCCGATGTTCGAGGCGGCGAGCAGCGAATGCGGGTCGCAGGTCGCGGCCAACTGTGCGATGGCCGCGGTGGCGAGATGGCTGCCCATCGGCTCGTCCACCATGAGCATCAGCCCGGCCGCCTGAGCCAGGTCGCGGAGGATGGACGCCCGGGTGAGGCCGCCCACCCGCGTGATCTTGATGTTGAGAGCGTCCGCCGCCTCGAGCTGGATGCACTCGAGAAGGTCGATGGGCTGCGTGACCGCCTCGTCCACCGTGACCGGCCAGTGCGAACGCTTGCGCACGTCCCGCATCTCGCGCAGCGTCGGGCAGGTCTGCTCGACGAAGGTGTCCAGTCCCTGGATGCGGTCCATGAAGTGGCAGGCCTCGGCCACGGTCCAGGCGGCGTTGGGGTCGCTGGTGACGAAGTCCGCCGCGTCGCCCGCCGCCTCCAGCACCGCCGCGAGCCGGCGGGCGTCGGCCCGGGGCTCCTGGCCCAGCTTCAGCTGCCAGCAGCGGTAACCCTCCGCCCGCTTCCGCCGAGTCTCCTCCGCCATCACCTCGGGCGCGGCGAGCGAGATGGCGTGAAAGGCCGGGAAGCTCTCCCGCTGGCGCCCCCCCAGCAGAGCCCACACGGGCAGGTCCAGCACTTTGCCACGCAGGTCCCAGAGTGCGACGTCAACCGCTGCCTTGCCCGCCAGGTGCCCGAGGACTGCGCCATCCACCGCCTCGGTCAGGACCCGCGGTTGGAAGAGCGGGGCGCTGAGCGCCGCTGGCGCGATCGCGCGGATCGTGGCCTGGACACCGGCCGGAAAGGCCTCGATGTAGTTGGTGCCCAGAGTGCAGCTCTCGCCGTAGCCGCTCCGCCCTTCCTCGTCCTGGATCCGCACCACCGTGGTCTGGAAGGAGGTGAGGCGGCGCCCCTTCGACATCTCGTAGCCCGGGGTGGAAGTCGGTAGCTCCACCTGGTAGCAGTCGAGGCGGGTGAGGCGCGGCGGCGTCACCGAGCAATGGTAAGGTCCGGCTCCGCTCAGGATCACGGACATCTCCGCCTAGCCAGCATCTACCGCGCCCACCGTCGCGCCGCCTGGCGCGACTAATGTGTGCGGCTGACGAAGGGCGCTCTCAGTCGATGACCACCTCGCCGCCCGGCGTGGCGAGGATCAGCCTGCACACGCCGTCCTCCGCGGCCTCCTGCACCTCGTAGAGGTCGCCGTCGCCGAGCAGCAGATGGAGTTGCTCGCGTGCCTGGACGTCGTCGCGGGCTCCGACGACCACTTTTCTCAGGGAGGCGGCACCGACCCGGTGCGAGGCGACAGCCCGCCCGGGGTGAAGGTCCTCCGGGACATCCCACTGAATCGCGAAGGGTAGGGCCGTCGCCTGGCCGCGGGGCACCAGGTCCTGGGTGCGCCATCGGAGCGTCCTCCCGTCCGCCAGCGGCCGGGAGCCCTCCCACATCGGGGGTAGGCTCCAGCCCGCTCGCTCCAGCTTGGTGCGCAAGGCATCCAGGTCCGGCGTGCGGAGCGCCCACGCGACGAAGGTCTTGCCCTCGGCGACGCACCGTGTCACCGCCTGGCCCAGGCCGAATTCGGCCGCCTCGGCAGGGTCGGCGACCG
>DATLQT010000027.1:0-22859 GCA_035535055.1 Candidatus Dormiibacterota bacterium
CGATCGCCACGCTCGAGATCGCGGCAGACCAAGACGATCTCCGCGCCCAGCCGCGCGAGCGCCTCGGCGGTGGACCGCCCGATGCCGCTGGTCGCCCCGGTGATCATCACGGTGCGGCCGCGGATCCAGCTCTCACTCATCACTGGAATTCTGGACGGAAGCCGGACGTGCTCCGAGTGCCCTGGCCCGGTCGGCAGAGGGCCGATGGCCAGGCTCGGGACATCAGACCTACAGGCGTTCTTTGCGCTCAAGGATGCCGCGGACGTACGCAGCCTGGCCGGCCTGCTCAAAGCTGTGGCCAACCACGCTTACCAGTCGCACGCCCAGCGTTACGGGTGGGTCCCAGCGCTCATCGACGATGCGATCGAGGTTGGAATCGGTCAGTGTGCGAACGAACCGAATTGTCATCTCATGTACGGCGTCGAAGTAGCCGTGCAGCATCTCGGCGTCCCCGGTAACCGCGGCGACCTGTTGGGCGATGTGCCCGTGGCCGGTGTCGGCGAGGTCCAGGGGCAGGCCCCAGCGTTGTGCCCACCCTGCTGAAGTCCAGACTTGCGAACGGCCAGCGATGGCGGCGACATGATCATCGGCAATCCGGCTCAGGTGCCACACCAGCCAGGCAATTGAGTTCGCCTCGCTGTCGAGGCGAGCAGTCAGTTGGTCGGGAGTCAGGCCTTCAAGGACGCCGTGAACGAGGTCGGGTATCCGGCCGAACGCGTCGGCCAGCAGATCACTGCTTATCACGGCAGTCCTCCATTTGAATCACTTGCGCCGAGAACCGACCCTGGATCATCGGCGCAAGGAGGCCGAGGCACAGGCAGCCCCCGCAGTTCCCGAAGACCCTCGATACATCGGCTCAATGTCAAACGGCGTAGGGGAAGGTCTCGGGCGGTTCGCCGGCGTCCCAGTGAGGCGACCGTTCCAATGGCTCGACCGCCCGGGTCTCATCGATGTGGATCACGATGTCGAACTGGTCCGACATGCGAGCTCGGAAGTAGTGGCTTTGGCGCTCGGTGCCGGGCCGGTAGATGACGCCGATTGCACGTTCCAAGTGGGGTGTCCGCAACCTCTCCGCCCAACCGGGGGAAGAGGGGAACGGGATCGCGAAGCCCTCCTCGCCGACTCGGTGGAACATCTCCTCGACGCTGCCATCCGTTGCCGGGCGGACCTTCTTGCGCCGGACCGGCGCCCCCCAGTCGTCGGCTGCAGTCACCGTGCCCGAGTAGGTGGTGAAGCCGCCGAGCAGGCAATCGCCGGGGTGACGCTCACGAACCAGGCGACCGAGAGTGAGCTCACCGATGGCGTCGCGCTCGGTCGCACGGCTGTCGCCGACGTGCGAGTTGTGGGCCCAGACCACCACCCGTGCGGGCTCGCCACGCCGCCGGCCGAGGTGTTCGGCGAGCGCGTCCAGCGTGTTGCTCATGTGGGTGTCGCGCAGGTTCCATGACGAGACGCCGGCACCGAACATGGTCCGGTAGTACTCCTCGGCCGCCTTGACCGAATTCATGCTCATTTCCACGTGGAAGAGCTCGTCATCGGCCAGCAGGCCGTCACGGCGCGCGTACTCCAATCGGTGCTGATGGAGGTCGGCGAGTTGCTCCACGGCCACCGTCTCACATGACTCCCCAGCACCGAACGCCGCCGCATAGCCGTAACGTTGGGCGTCGCCGTCGTAATGGTCGAAGCAAGCGAAACGCTCACGGGCGCGCTCTGCCGCAGCCGGGTCGACCCGCGCCAGATAAGCGAGGATCTCGTCGATCGCTCGGTACATCCCGTAGAGGTCGAGGCCGTAGAAGCCAGCTTTCCGCTCGGCAGCGAGGTCGGCATTGTGGTCCCGGAGCCAGCCTACGAACTCGAGCACGACCGAGTTGCGCCACATCCAGGTCGGGAAGCGCTCGAATCCGAGCAAGGCCCGCTCGGCTGTCGGGTCGGCGCCCAACCCGCGAACGAAGCGGTTGACTCGGTAGGCGTCCGGCCAGTCGGCCTCGGCCGCGACCGCGCAGAAGCCCTTCTCCTCAATCAGCCGCCGCGTTATGGCTGCACGCTCGGCATAGAACTCGTGGGTCCCGTGGGAGGCCTCGCCAAGGAGTACGAAGTGGGCGTCCCCGACCAGGTCGAGGAGAGCGTCCTGGCGACGGCGTGAGGCGACGACCGGGTCCAGGTTCGGGCGCGCCTCGGCGATCTTCAGCCGCGGCGGTCGGGGGTCTGACTTCAAGCGGTTTGTCCAGGCCTCGCGAAGCAGGTGGCGAACCTCATCGTCGTCGGTCTGGCTGAAGTCCCAGTAGGACTGGCCGACCGCGAAGAACGGCGAGGGCGTCGTCGCGCAGACGACCGCATCGACCACTTCGCGAAGCTCGCGGCAGGTCGATTCGGGTGCTGCCGGTACGGCGACCACGATCTGTCCCGGTTCCTGCTGTCGGATGGCGTCGACCGCCGCGAGCATGCTCGCTCCGGTGGCCAGTCCGTCGTCGACCAGGATCACGACCTTGCCGGCGACCTCCGGCGGAGGCCGTCTCCCGCGGTACTCCCGCTCCCGGCGACGAAGCTCGGCAGCTTCCCGCTCGGCCACTCGGCGGATGACGCCGGACCCGATGTCCAGACCGCGCACGACGTCGTCGTTGAGGACGACCACACCGCCGCTCGCAAGCGCTCCCATGGCCAGCTCCTCGTGGCCGGGGACGCCCAGCTTGCGGACCAGGAAGATGTCGAGAGGGACGCCCAGAGACGCCGCCACCTCATAGGCCACCGGGACGCCGCCACGTGGCAGGGCCAGGACGATGACGTCAGCGCGATCCCGATACTGGTTGAGCAACCCGGCCAGGACACGGCCGGCATCGCGTCGGTCGCGGAAGAGGCGCTTGGCCGTGGCTTCAATCGGATCGTGCATGACGTCTCAGGTAACGCGTATCAGCAACGGGGCAGTCTGCCGAGAGGCGTTGGTCCTCAAACCCAAAGGCCTTGTTCAGGCGTCCTCTACATCCGCTTCCCTCAATAAGCGGAGGTGCCGAGCTGGCATGAAGGGCCCGGCTCACCGCATTCGTCCCCCGCATTACCGGCCGGAGAGGAGGGGCGAGCAGGCCGAAGAAGAGGTCCAAGTGGGCTGAGGCAGCGAGCAGGATCGCGTCACCCTCTGCTGCGCGGGAGCGGGGCGGAGGGCCGGAGTCCCCCCGATCGAGTGGCCGATCGGCCCTCGGTTGGGAAGGCCGCGAGCGGCACCATCGAATCCTGATGCAGTCCCTCGGCGATCTCCTGGCTCGCTGGCGTCAGACCTGGGCGCCGCCGCCGCCGGTCGGCGCGGTGCCGGGCATGCCGGAGGACCTGCCTTCGGCGCTCGCTGCTGAGATCGGACCGCTGTTGGCAGAGCTCGACGCGCTGGCCGCCGAAGGCACTCGAATCCGATCGGAGGCGGAGCGGCAGCGAGACCTGATCCTCGAATCGGCACGGGTTGCAACGGCGCACCTGGCCGCCGAGGCGCAGGGGCAGGTGGGGACAGTAAGGAAGGCTGCGGCCGCCGAGCGGTTGGAGGCGGCTCGCTTGTCGGCGGCTCATGAGCGCCACCTGGCAGCGCAACGTGCCGATGAGGCTCGGGCGGAGGCGCGAGAGCTCTCCCCCAAGAACACGAGTCGGCTCGTCGAGCGGATCTTCGCCGGCGTCCGCCAACGGGAGGTGAGCGGTGTCGGCCGCCTGGGTCGCGGCTAGCGTCCGGGCCACGCTGCTGGAGCGGCGACGGTTGGGGGCGCGCGGTGCCCGCGCACTGGCGGCAACCGACAGCGCGTCCGCCATTCGCGCCCTGGCTTCGGGACCGTACCGAGACGAGGTCACTCCCACCATGTCCGTGGTCGAGGCGCAGCGCGCCGTCGCCGCATCTTTGCTTTGGAGGCTGCGGATGCTGGCCGGCTGGGTGCCACCCGGAGGAACGTCGACAGTCCAGGCACTGGCAGCGTGGTTCGAGATCGTCAACGTCCAGGAACGGCTGGCCTACTTCGCCGGCGGACCCCGCCCGGAGCTCTTTCGGCTCGGGCGGCTCGCCGTCGCCTGGCCGGCCCTTGAGCGGGCGACAAGCCCGGACGTCGTCCGCTCTGCTTTGGCTGCATCTCGCTGGGGGGATCCAGGTGGGGTGACAGACGAGGCGATCGTGAACTGGATGCGCCTTGCCTGGGCGGCCTGGGTCGCGCGTTCCGTTCCGGCCGCGGCCGGTTGGGCCGAGGCGGGCCGCGTGCTGCTGGCGGCGAGGTTGGTGACCGCAGGCCAGGTGGACCCGAACCTGGAGCGCAGCGGCGGGCGCGGCCTCCGTCGCGGCTGGACGGGGGCGGGCTCGCTGGACGTGCTGTCGGGCTTCATTTCGCAAGGCGCGTCTTCGGTTCTCGAGGGTGTCGCCGCCGCGGAGGATCTCTGGTTGGCCGAGGCCGGCTGGTGGAAACGAGTCTCTGCCGACGCTGCGCGGCTCCTGGTCGCCAGCAGATACAGCCCCGACGTGGTGGTGGCGGCAGTTGCTCTGAGCGCTCATGACACCTGGCTGGTGCGCGCGGCCCTCACCGCCGCCGACGGCGACGCGGTCGCGAAGGAGACCTTTGCCGAGGCTGCCTGAAGCGGTTGAGACGGTGCCCATGGCGAGGATCGCGATCGTCACGCGCCTGGCAGCCTTCCGGGACGCCCTGGTCATAGCCGCCGCCACGGGTTGGATCCAGCTCGAGCAGGTCGAGTCGGACGAAGGCGAGGACGCCGAGGCGCTGCGAAGGCTCCACGCAGCGGGGATACGCGAGGTGGCGCCGTTGCTGGCCCGGTCTGCGACCGGTGCGGCCGATCTCGAGCGTACGCAGCGCGCCGACCTGCTCGCCGGTGAGGTTGAGCTGGAGCGGCGCAGCCGTGCGGCGGTGTTCCACGGTGACTTCGCCGTCGCCGTGGGATGGATGCCCAGCGATCGTGTCCAGGAGGTCAAAAAGCGCCTCGCAGCCGCGGCGGCGGACCTGGTGGAGCTCCCCTGTCCGCCCAACGTCGATCCACCGACGCTGCTTCGCAGGCCGAGGGCAGGCGACTCCTTCCGGCCGCTGGTGGAAACCTACGGCACCGTCCGCTACGCGGACCTCGATCCAACCGCCTTCACGGCGGTGTCCTTCGTGCTGATGTTCGGCATGATGTTCGCCGACGTAGGCCATGGCCTGCTGCTGGCCCTGGCCGGCGTGCTGATCCGGCTCCTTCCGCATCCCCGGCTTGCGTCCCTCCGCCGTTACTGGCTGCTCCCGACCGCGGCCGGCCTGGTGGCGGCCGGCTTCGGCGCCGCCTACGGCGAAGCCTTCGGGCCCACGGGACTTGTACCCGCCCTCTGGCTTCAACCCCTGCAGGACCCAGTGCGCCTCCTCGTGGTGGGCGTCATCGTGGGGTCGGTTCTTCTGGCGGTGAGCTACCTGATCGGCACTGTGAACCGCTGGCGAGAATCCGGGCCCTGGGCGGCGGCCTATTCGTCCTCCGGGCTGGCCGGACTGGTCACCTTCCTGGCCGTCGGCGGCATGGTGGCGGCGGTCTACTGGGACATCCGGCCGCTGCTCGTCGTCTCCCTCGCGGCATTCGCCTTCGGCTTGCTGATGATCTTCATCGGCCTCTGGGGGGAGGCCGGTGGCGGCTCGAAGGGCGTGCTCCAGGCCATCGTCGAGCTGTTCAACGCGGTCATCGGCCTGGCCTCGAACTCGATCTCGTTCGCCCGGCTCGCCGCCTTCGGCATGGTCCATGCCGCGATCGGAGAGCTGGTCTGGAGTGCCACCTCAGGTCTCTGGCGCGACCTCTGGCCGGTGGCGGCTCTGGTCTTCCTGGTCGGCAACGCCGTCGCCTTTTCGCTCGAACTGCTGGTCGCCGGAGTCCAGGCACTGCGGCTCGAGTACTACGAGCTTTTCTCGCGGATCTACCAGGGCGAGGGGCGTCCGTTCGAACCCTGGCAGGTCCAACCAGCAAAGGAGGGAGCATGAGTTCCTACATTCCGGTGGTCGTCCTCGTTGCCCTGGCCGCCGCCACGGCATGGGCTTTCCAGAAGCGAAGCCGGACCGCCCTGCGAGCGCTCGCGGCCGGCAACCTGATCATCGGCGCGGCGTTCGGAGCGCTGCTGGTCCTTGCGGGCACCGGCAATGGCACCTCTGGCTACACGTTGCTCGCCGCCAATCCCTCGCCCAATGGCTGGGCGGCGATGATCGGAGCTGCCGTGGCGGTAGCCGGGTCGTCGATAGGGGCCGCCATCGCGGTCGCCTACACGGGCTCGGCGGCGCTGGCCGCCATCAGCGAGAAGCCGGAGACCTTCGGCCGGGCGATGGTGATCGTCGGTCTGGCGGAGGGAATCGCCATCTACGGATTGGTGATCGCCGTCGCACTGCTGGGTCACGCATGAGCTCGATCGTCGCCCTCGGCAGACAAGCGCGGCTGGCCGGGTTCCACCTGGCCGGCGTCGAGGTGATCCCCACCGACTCCCCGGAAGAGGCGGTGTCCGCGCTGAGGCGCCTGGGAACCGATGTCGGAGTGTTGATCCTGACGCCGGAGGCGGCCGCCGCGGTCGCGCCCATTATCGAAAGCCGGCGCCTGCTCTCTGTGGTGATTCCGAGTGCCTCTTGACCACCTTCGGACGGCGTATCTCGCCGACGCGCGCCGCGAGGCGGAGGCGCAGCTCACCGCCGCCAGGGCGCAGGCCGCATCGCTGCTCGAAGGCACCAGGCGGGAGGCGGACCAGGTCCTGGACAAAGCGCGCACGGAATCCGTTGCGGCCGTCGAAGCCGAGGCCAGGCGAGAGAGCGCCATTGCACGGCGTGATACCACTCGCCTGTTTCTCACAGCGAGGGCAGAGGGCGAGAAGGCGTTGCGAGGCCAGGTGCTCGAGGCGGTCCAATCCGACCCCCGCCTCCCCGAGCTGAGGGCAGGGCTCGAGGCCGCCGCCCGCAGCGTGCTCGATGCCGGCTGCAAGATCGAGTTGGTGCCGGATGGCGGCATCCGGGCCCGCGACCGTGACCGGCTGGTCGACTATTCGATGGCCAGCATCGTCGACCGCTGTCTGGCCGACTCCGACCTCCTGCCCGAGGAGGTATCGCAGTGAGATCCGGCCGCCTGCTGAAGGTCACCGGGCCGATGGTCCTCTCGCGAATCGACGGCGTCGCCGTCCAGGAGATGGTGGAGGTCGGACCCCGGCGGCTCCCGGGCGAAGTCCTCGCGCTGAATCGTGGTATCGCGACCGTCCAGGTCTTCGACTACACCGGGGGCCTGCGACCGGGCGACGACGTCGTCGCCACCGGTGAGCCGCTCTCGGTTCCGCTGGGCCCCGGACTGCTCGGCGGCGTTTTCGACGGCGCCCTCCAGCCGCTCTCAGGCGCCGCCGACCGGTTGGAATCGGGCCCCCGCCCGCCATCCGCGCCGACGACTTGGGACTTCACCCCTGAGGTGGAGGCCGGCGCCCAGGTGTCGGCCGGTACCCGCCTGGGCGTGGTCAAGGAATCGATCTTCGAGCACGTGATGCTGGTCCCCCCGGGGATCGCCGGGCGGGTCGACCAGATCGCACCGGCGGGTTCTTGCCCAAGCTCCCAAGCACTCGCCGTGATTGGCAGCCGAGCCGTCGGGCTTAGCAACCGCTGGCCGGTCCGGCGCCCGCGGCCCGCCCGCGAGCGACTCCGCGCAGGGGCACCGATCATCACCGGGCAGCGCGTCCTCGACATCCTCTACCCGATCGCGAAGGGCAGCACCGCCGCCGTGCCGGGCGGGTTCGGAACCGGCAAGACCGTCCTCCTTCAGCAGGTCGCGAAGTGGTGCGATGCCGACGTCATCGTCTACGTCGGCTGCGGTGAGCGCGGCAACGAGATGGCGGACGTCCTCTCCGAGTTGCCTCTCCTCCAGGACCCGAGGACGGGGAGGTCATTGATGGAGCGAACGGTCGTCATCGCCAACACCTCGAATATGCCCGTGATGGCGAGGGAGGCGAGCATTTACACCGGCGTGACCGTCGGCGAGTACTTCCGCGACATGGGCCTGGATGTGGTCGTGATCGCCGACTCGACCTCCCGCTGGGCCGAGGCGCTCCGCGAATTCGCTGCCCGGGCGGGCGAGATGCCGGCGGAGGAAGGCTTCCCGGCAACGCTGTCCTCAGCGCTGGCCGCCTTCTACGAGCGGGCAGGCGTGGTCACGACCCTGGGCGGAGAGACCGGCTCGCTGTCGATCATCGGGGCGGTCTCGCCGCCCGGCGGCGACTTCACCGAGCCGGTCACCGCCCACACCGCGCGCTTTGTACGCAGCATCTGGTCGCTCGACCGCGACCTCGCCTACGCGCGTCACTATCCGGCGGTCAACTGGCACGACTCGTTCAGCCGTGACAGCGAGGTGGTCCGCGACTGGCACGCGGCTAACGGTGACAGCGGCTGGGGAGCCCGGAGGGCCCGCCTTCTCGACCTCCTGGCCGAATCCGATCGGCTGGAATCGATCGCCCAGCTGATCGGCGCGACGGGCCTGCCCGACCGGGAGCGGATCGTGATGCTGACCGCGCGGCTGATCCGCCAGTCGGTCCTTCAGCAGAGCTCACTCTCGGTCAACGACGCCTACTGCGGCGCCGCCAAAGAGGTGGCCATGGTCGAGTCGGTCCTCGCCGTCCATGACGCCTTCCTCTCCGCCGTAACCAGGGGAGTGCCGGCAGTCTCGATCGAAGAGCTCGATCTATCGTCGCTGGTCCGCGCCCGCGAGGAGTCCCTTCCGACGGATGGCGGTCCGGTAGAGGCGGCTGCCCTTGCCATTGTCACGGCGGTGGAGTCGCTGCAATGAAGGCCCCGCTACCTCCGATCGTCCAGTACGGCTCTGTCAGTCGGGTCCAGGGACCAATGGTCGAGTTGGACGGCGTCGGCGGTGTCGGCTGGGACGAGGAGGCGACGGTCAGGACCGACGCCGGCCAGCTTCGCCACGGCGTCGTCCTCGAGGTCAGCGACGAGACCGCGCTCGTCCAAGTGTACGAGGGTACCGACGGCCTCCGCCCGGGCGGGTTCAGGGTCGCCTTCGAAGGCGCGCCGATGAGGATCCCTGTCGGTGAAGGCTGGTTGGGAAGGGTCTGCAACGGTCGCGGTGTTCCCATCGACGGCGGGCCGGCGGTCCGCGGGAGGCAATGGCGCTCGGTCGCGGGCGAGCCTCTGAACCCCGCTCGGAGGATGGCCCCGGCCGACCCCATCATCACTGGAATCTCGGCGATAGACGGTCTGGCCACGCTGGTGCGCGGCCAGAAGCTGCCGATCTTCTCGGTCGGTGGCCTCCCACACCTGGAACTGGCCGCCCAGATCGCCGCGCAGGCGAAGGTGGCGGAAGAGCGCTTCAGCGTTGTCTTCGCGGCCATGGGGGTCACCCACCCGGACGCCGAGATGATTGGTGATGTGCTCGAGACGAGGGCCGCCGAAGGCGATCTGGCCCTGTTCATCAATCTCGCCGACGACCCGGTCGTGGAGCGCATCCTCACCCCACGACTGGCTCTCACGGTCGCCGAGCATCTGGCCTTCGACCTCGACCACCACGTGCTGGTGGTGATGGCAGACATGACCAGTTACGCCGAAGCCGTCCGCGAGGCGGGGTCTGCCCGCGGTGAACTACCCGGCCGTCGCGGATTCCCCGGCTATCTGTACAGCGATCTCTCGTCGCTGTATGAGCGGTGCGGACGGCTTCAGGGCCGGCGCGGGTCGATCACGCAGCTGCCGGTGCTGACGATGCCGGCCGGCGACATCACGCACCCGGTGCCGGACCTCACCGGCTACATCACAGAGGGCCAGCTGGTTCTCTCGGCTGACGTCCTCGCCCGCGGCGTCTACCCGCCCTTCGATCCGCTGGCATCGCTTTCGAGGTTGATGCGCCACGGCGCCGGGCCGGGTCGAACCCGCGACGACCACCTTGCACTCGCCAACCAGCTCTACGCGGCGCTGGCGCACGCGCGCCAGTCCCAGGAGCTCGCGGAGCTGATCGGGGCCGACGCGCTTTCGCAGACCGACCGGGACTACCTGCTGTTCGCGCAGGGGTTCGACCGGGAGCTGATCCAGCAGGGATCGGATGAGTTTCGGGACATCGACCAGACGCTGGACCGCGGCTGGCATCTGCTTTCAGGGCTACCGCGCCGGGAGCTGGTCATGCTCCCCGCCGAGATGATCGCCCAGCACCTGGGAGCAGGTCGATGAAGATTCACCATCCGGTCGGCCGCTCGGGTGCGCTCTGGCTGCGCGACCGCCGTCAACTCGCCACCAAGGGTCGCGACCTCCTCGCCCAGAAGCGGATGGTTCTCTCCCTCGAGCGCGAGCGGCTCGCGGCGGTGGCCGAGCGGGCGCAGGCGGACTGGCGGAGGGCATACGCAAGCCTGGATGTGTGGATGACCAGGGCGATGGTTCTTGGCGGTCCCGAGCAGGTCTTTCACGTACCCGTGCGGCCGGCCCGGGTGACGATACGCGAGCGAAGCGCGTTCGGCGTCACCTACCCGTCCGACATCCAGGTTGCAGCGGAGCCCGCAGCCACCCTTGCCGGTGGAGGCTCGTCAGCTCTCGACATTGCGGCGGAGCACTCCGTGACGGCCGTCCGGGCGGGGGTCGAGCTGGCCGCGGCCCAGACCGCCCTGCGCCGGTTGGAGAACGAGTTGCGCTCCACCACCCGGCGCGTCCGGGCAATCGAGCGGCGCTGGATGCCCGCTCTCATCAAGGCCCAGGCCGGACTGGAGCTGCAGCTCGAGGAAAAGGAGCGGGAGGAGCTGGTTCGGGCCGCCTGGGCCAGGACGCAGATCGAGGGTCACCGATGATCTTCCGGCGCGTACTGGCTGCCTTCGATGGCTCCGCCGCCGCGGACAAGGCAGCGGGCCTCGCGATCAGGATTGCTCAGGAAGGCCAGGGACGACTACGGATCGTGTCAGTCTTGGAGACAGTTTCCGAAGACGCCGATCTACGGACTCGTCGCCGGCTCGGCGCCGAGAACGCCATCGCCAAGGTGGCGGCGTCAGCACGGCAGGCCGGCCTTGATCCGGAGACCGCCCTCGTCGAGCCCGGGGTGCCCTTCGAGACGATCCTTCAGCAGGCGGCAACCTGGGGAGCGGACCTGATCGTGATGGGCCGGACGGGCCGGACCGGTCCCGGCAAGTCACTGTTGGGGAGCGAAGCGGAGCGGGTCCTCGAATTTGCCGAGGTGCCGGTGCTGATCATCCCGACGACCATCAACCGAGATTAATAGCCTCGACTGGTTCGTTGATGTGAAGCGGGGACGACACGCAACGACCGGACTCCACCGAAGGAGAACTCACGTCACGAGCCGCGGGTAGAGCCTACCGGCAAGGGCGACCAGGACTGCTGCGATGGCGAGCAGCACCGCAAAGTCCGTGACCAATCCGAAGCCACTGGTGCCACCTGACAGCATCAGCGCGCGTATGCCATCGACCTCATAGCTGAGCGGGTTGACCTTCGAGATGACCTGCATCCACTGCGGCATGATCGCCAGTGGATAGATGGCGTTGCTGGCGAAGAAGAGCGGCATCGTGAGGACCTGGCCGATGCCCATGAAGCGTTCACGCGTCTTGACGATGGTGGCGATGATCAATGAGAAGGTCGAGAAGAGCGCGGCCCCGATCAGGACCAGGATCAGCACCCCGAGAATGGCGAGCGGGCTCCAGTCGACGCCCACTCCGAGGACAAGGGCGAGGGCGTAAATGATCACCGCCTGTGACAGCCCCCGCACGCTCGCCGAGAGCGCCTTGCCAAGGACCAGCGCCGATCGAGGCGTCGGCGTGACCATCAGCTTGTGGACCACGCCAAGGTCGCGCTCCCAGATCGCGCTGATGCCGTAGAAGATGGCCACGAAAAGCACGCTCTGCGCCAGGATCCCTGGTGCCATGAAGTCCAAATAGGGACGATTGCCGGTCGGGATCACCTTGAGGCGGTTGAACACCTCGCCGAAGAGCAGCAGCCAGAGCATCGGCTGCACGGCTCGTGTGATGAGCTCGGTAGGGTCGCGGCGCAGCTTCCAGACCTCGAGTTCCACGATCATCAGCGTCTTGTCGACAAAGTGGTATGCGCCAGCGAAGGCAGCCTGCCGAGCAGGAAGGCCGGGTCTAGCCGAGGCGCCGGAGAGCACGCCTTGTCCTGGCTGTCTCGCGGAAACCTCCTCCGGCCTCGATTGCGCCGGCTGCGTATCGCTCAAAGACGTCGTCGAGGATCGCCTCCGGCGTGCCCAGCGACGCTTTCAGCTCATCAAGTGTCCCGGTGGCCGCGATCTGGCCGTCGTGCATGATGGCCACTCGCCCGCAGAGCTCTTCGGCCTCATCCATGTAGTGGGTGGTCAGGAGGATGGTGGTCCGGCGGGTCGAGCGAAGGTCGCGGATGTGGGACCAGATCGTCTCCCGCGCGATCGGATCCAGACCGACGGTCGGCTCGTCGAGGAAGAGGAGGGGCGGCCGGTGGAGCATCGCCTCGGCTATCTCCAAGCGCCGGATCATGCCTCCCGAGTAGGACTTGACAACCTTGGGGCCGGCTTCGGCGAGCCCCACCAGCTGCAGTGCTTCCTCGATGCGGCTTGCACGTTCCTGCCGCGGAACGTCGTAAAGGCGGGCGAACACCCGCAGGTTCTCGTAGCCGGACAAATCCCCGTCCACCGAGATCATCTGGGGGACGTAGCCGATGCGGCGGCGTACCTCGTTAGGCTGGCGGCGGACGTCAAACCCCGCCACAACAGCGGTGCCAGACGTCGGTGGCAGGAGCGTCGTCAGCATCTTGATCACGGTTGTCTTGCCGGCTCCGTTGGCACCGAGCAGACCGAAGACGTCGCCTGGCTGGAAGGGCGAAATTGACATGGTCGACGGCGGTGAGCTCCCCGAATCTTCGAGTCAGTTCCTGAACTTCCAGTATGTTCACGGATACCTCAGCTCAGGACTGACCGGCTCCGGACACGCCAGCCGTGAAGATGGATTGCGTTCGCCGCCAGCAGAACGCCAAGGACTATCGCGTACAGTCCGATCAGCCAGATGATGGCGAAAATCCCGGCAGCAGGGAAGAACGCGGCCAACACGCCAAAGACGATCGAGACAGCGCCGGCTGTGGCGAGCAGCCAACCCTGGCCAATCAGACGAAGAAGCCCGACGGCGATGATCAACTCGGCAATGCCGCGGACGATCGCCCACAGTGCGATCAGGTACAGGAGCGCGATAGCTGTGATGCCTGGCAGCAGAATCGCAACTGCACCGACGGCCAATCCGACTATGCCCTGCACGATCCACCAGCCGCGACGCTCGCGTACTCCATACCAGCCAGCAAGGACGCCATCGATCAGCATGTAGGCGCCGAACAGCAGCGCAAGCGCCAGGATGGTGGCCAGCGGCCAGATCAGAGCCAGGAGACCGAAGAGAATCGCGAGACCACCCCGGATGGCGAACATCCACCAATGCCGGGCGGCGACGTGTGTGACCATTTGGAAATACCTCCGATCGCATCCTCTGTCCTGACAAGCAGGGGTAACAGGGCTGAAGGCCGCGCGATCGAGTGCCATAGGTCCTCCCGGCGAGGCCGGTCAGCGCAGAAGGAGCGCAGGGCGACCGCGGGGGGCGATGCACCCCCCGCATCGCCCCCCGCCGAGACGACGGGCCGTCACGTGGCGACTGCCCTACCCTGGTTCTGGCCCGAGTAGTACTCGCTGCCCACGATCAGTGTTCGCGACACAGCCGCGGTATAGAGCGAGACACTGAGAAAAGGCGGGTTGGTGGAACCAGCGGATTTTCGGGCCCCGACCTGTGAATGCCATGCCCGATCTGGGCCGTCCGCGATGGTCTGCCAAGGTCGTTTCGTATTGCGAACCGACATCGACGATGTCCGATTAGTCTGCTCAAGTCCAGCCGGTTTCGGCAGATTGAGTGTCATCCATGAAGGACGGTCGCGTGTCAAGGGGCAGGGCCATCTCGACCCAGGGGAAGGTGGGGGCGGTCGTCCCGGCGCCACGCCGATGCGGTGTTCAAAGACCGAGTCATCTATTCGAGCGGGGAGCTCATGGTGTGATTCGGGCCAGGCGGCTCAATCAAATTAGCGGCCGTCAGCGGAGGCCATGACTCGGTCGACGCCAAGACTTGAACAACTCGTCCGGGCGACCAAGTTCAAGAATCAGATTCGGTGCGTCCCGCGACCCGGGCTTGCCCGGCTACCCAGGCCTAACTCCCCGCCAATCCATTCTCACAAGGGAGGCGCATCCTTGGCCGCCGTCCTACGCCTAAGACCGGCGACGTTATGCTCCGTTGATGGCTGGGTTGATGGTTGGCTTGGACGGCAAGGTGCCATTGTCACGGGTGCCGGAAGCGGCATCGGTGAGGCCACGGCCGCTGCCCGTCGACCGTCAGCCGGCTGATCTGGTTGCTGCAGTCGTACATACAGCCAAAGGCGCACCTTGGCTTGTCGCACGGCGCTCGATCAGCGCTCAGGACCGCGAGCCACGACTTCAAGGAGGGTGCGATGCACGAATGGGCATGAAGGCAGAGCCGTTGAGGATCGCCGAGTTCAAATTGATAGCCTTCTAACGATCACGGGATGAACGTCTTCGCCGCGATCCAGGGGCTGGTACCGGTGCTAGTCAGCTGCGGGCTGCTCTACCTGGAGGAGGCGGGGATTCCGCTCCCGGCCCCGGGCGAAGGTGTACTGATCGCCGCTGGCGTGCTGATGGCGGCCGGCGTCATCTCCCCCTGGATTTTCTTCCCGCTGGCCTTCATCGCGACTATCGGTGGAGCGCTGACCGGCCACGCGTGGGCGGGGCTCATGGGCCCCTTGGGCGCCCGCCGGCTAGCCGAGCGGCTTCACGCCGGTCGCGCCTATGACCGCGTCGCGCAGCGTCTGATGAGCGCTGGTCGGTGGCAGATCTGCGTCGCCCGACTGATTCCCGGTCTGCGCGTCTACGTCTCGTTGGTCGGAGGTGCGTCAGGTGTCAGCCGGCGCACTTTCCTGGCCGGGGTGGCGCCGGCGGCGGCTGCCTGGGTGGCCCTCTTCACCCTGCTGGGAGTAGTGGTCGGAGCCCCTGCATTTCGCCTGATGGGCAGCGCCGAGCGCGCCGGCCTCACCATCGGCCTGATCTCACTACTGGCGGTGCTGGCCTTTCTCGCGGTGCGGCTGATTCCACCCGTGCAGCGGCACGAGAACGCCTTTGTCTTGACCTCCCGACCCTGGCGACTGGCCGTCGGCCTTGGCCTCGACATTGGCGTGATCGCCTGCCTGATGGTTGGTGTCACCGAGGTGCTCGAGGTGGCCTTGTCATTCTCCGACCGGCACGGCATCGTCTTCATCGCGCTGCTGCTGGCCTCGGTGAGCATCGCGTACGTGGCGGTCGGGCGGCGGACGGTCGGTGCCACAGCAGGGGAGATCTTTCTCAACGTCCGCTACCTCCCCCGCCCGGAACCGTCGACCAAGGATCCGGCGAAGTGACACTGGCCCTCGCCTACGGCCTTGGCGCGCGTGCCCTCGCCACCCTGCCCGCCGCCTCGCGCTATGGCACGGCGGACCTGGGCGGGGCGAGTTGGTACCTGCTTAACCGGTCCCACCGCCGCTCCGCCCGCACCAACTACGCGGCCGTCCTCGGGCTCCCCGAGGACGCTCCTCAGGTGAAGCGGTTGACTCGTCGGGCGTTCCAGAACTACGCGCGGATGCTGAGCGACTTCGTGCTCGTCGGCCGCCTAACCCCTGAGCGATTGCTGGAGCTGGTGACCATCACGGGTCTGGCCGGCATCGACGCAGCCTTGGCGGGCGGTCGGGGCTGCATCCTGGCCGTGCCCCATATGGGCTCCTGGGATGTCGGCGCGGCCTACGCTGGCGTCCTCGGTTACCGGATGGCAGCCGTCGCCGAGCGCTTTCCGGGGTCTCTCGACCGGGCGGTGGTCGGTAGCCGTCGGCGGCTCGGCGTGGATGTCATCCCGCTCGACCGCACCACCCCGCGCCGAGTGCTGGAGGCGCTGGCCGCCAACTCGGTGGTCGCGCTGCTCAGCGACCTCCACCATGAAGGCGGCGTCGAGGTCGAGTTCTTCCACCGCCGGGTCCGCATCGCGAGGGGCCCCGCCGGGCTGGCCCGCCGGGCGGGGGCGCCCGTTATCCCTGCATGCGTCTACTCGACCACCGCAGGTCGTTACCACGTTCACCTCGACCCCCCGCTACCGGCTCCTGCGGGCCCTGGCGGCAAGGCCGCGGAGGCCATGCTGACCCAGCAGGTGGCAACTCGCTTCGAGCACTTCATCGCTCCGCGGCCCGAGCAGTGGTTTGCCTTTAAGCCCCTTTTCGAGCCCTGACCGGGTGGCGGGCTGGCCGGTCTTTCGCGCCTTCCAGCCGTTGGTGGCCCGCGTCCCCCTCGCCGCCGCGTACGCTGCCGCCGGAGTCGTGGTGCCGCTCGCCTCCCCTTTCGCCAGGCGACCGCTGGGCCACCTCCGCGCCAACCTCCGCCGAGTCCTGCCCGAGCTGTCAACGGTCGAGCTGGAGCGGCTCCTGCGCGCCAACCTTCGGGAGTACCTCCGCGATTACGTCGACCTGATGCGGCTGCCATCGGTGAGTACCCCCGAGCTGGCGGCCCGGGTGGAGTTCGAAGGGGAGGCGAACCTGTGGGCGGCCCTCAGCCACGGCCGGGGCGCGCTCTTCCTCTCGGTCCACGCTGGACCCTGGGAGTTGGTCGCCGCCGCTGCCGGGCGCCGGCTGGTGCCCGCCTCAATCCTGGCCGAGGAACTCCAGCCGCCTGCGATGATGGAGTGGTACCGGCGGACCCGCGGCCGCTTTAACCTATCCGTGCTGCCCCTCAACCGCGGCGGACTCCGGCAAGCTCTGAAAGCATTAGAAAGGAATGAGATCGTGGTCGCCGCGATCGACCGCGACATCCTCGGCAGCGGCGCCCGGCTCGATTTCTTCGGTGCGCCAGCCCCGATCCCGACCGGGCCGGCCAGCATCGCCCTTCGTCGCTCAGTCCCGATCATTCCCTTCAGTGCCCGGCGCCTCCCTGACGGACGCTGCCTTGGCGAGGCCGGGGAGCCGATCCTGCCCCACCAAACCGGCGGGGACCTAGCCACCGAGGTCAGCCAGCTGACCGCCCGGGTGTTGCGCCTGCTCGAGGCCCGGATTCGCGCCCACCCAGACCAGTGGCACGTCCTCCACTCGATTTGGGAGCCGAAGGAGGAGAGGTGAGAATCACGCTCGTCTCGCCCTACGACTTCGCCTTTCCCGGTGGCGTCAACGAGCACGTCCGCAGCCTCGCGCTGGGGCTGCGGGCCGGCGGCCACGAGGTTCACACGCTGGCGCCGGCCAGCGAGCGCGTGATCGACCACCCTGACTTCCACAGCCTGGGCCACCCGATCAAGATCCCGATGAACGACTCCATCGCCCGCGTGACCTTCCGGCTCCGACTGCGCACCCCCACCTACCGGGTTCTGGAAAGGAGCGAGGTCATCCACTTCCACGAGCCGCTCCTGCCGACCACACCGCTCAGCCTGCTCGGCCGCTCCCGTGCCGCCAACGTGGGGACCTTCCACGCTTACGCCGACCGTAACCTCGGCTACCGGCTGGGCCGCCGTCTGCTGGCCCCCTACCTGCGCCGACTCGATGCCATCACGGCGGTCAGCGAGCCGGCCCGCGAATTTGTTCGCCAGTATTTTCCTGAAGCCGAGCCGGAGCTGGTTCCCAACGGCGTTGATACCACCTTTTTCCGGCCCGGTGCTGAATCGCCCGAACACCATCACCGCACCGGGACGACGATCCTCTTCGTCGGCCGGTTGGAGAAACGCAAGGGAGTGCTCGAATTGGTCCGGGCCTTCGCAACGGTCGCTCAGGCCCGGCCCGGCAGCCGCCTGGTAGTGGTCGGCGACGGACCTCTCCGGCGCTCGGTCGAGGCCGAGATCAGGCACCTACGGCTGCCGGGCGTGAGCCTCGAGGGCCAGGTGCCGCGGGCTCTTCTTCCGTCTTACTACAGCGCCGCCGACCTATTCTGCGCCCCCTCGCTGGCCGCCGAGAGCTTCGGGCTGGTGCTCCTCGAGGCTATGGCAAGCGGGTTGCCGGTGATCGCCTCCTCGATCGCCGGCTACGCGTCGCTGGTCGAGACCGAGACCGAGGCACTGCTTGTGCCGCCCGGTGACACCGACCGGCTGAGCGCCGCGCTGCTCCGGGCCGCTGTCGACGCCGATCTGCGGCGGAGGCTGGCGCGGGCTGGCCTGGCCAAGGCGGAATTGCACTCTTGGGAGGCGGTGATCCCCCGTGTCGAGGCCGTCTATGCCCGGGCACTGGAGGCGCATGGTCGCCGCGCGCGGAGCCTGGCGGCGCGCCGGGAGGTGCGCTAGCCGCAGGCCCTCACCCGAGCCGACCGCTGAGCCGGCGCAGCGGCAGCTCGACCAGGCTTTTGAGCTGTTGGCGGGCGAGCAAGGATGCCGGGATGGGCTGCCGCGTTCCGACCTGCGGCCGGGTCGTTCGCTGCTCGATTGCCGCTCGAAAGCCGGCCGCACCTCTACCGGGGTATTCGGTCAGCACCCGGCCCAGATCGAGGTGGCCGAAGTGGCTGTCGCTGGCGCCGAGGTGAGCGCCGATCTGGTCCGGGTGGCTGCTTACGAAGGCGGCAAGCGAGTGAGCCCGGCCCGCTGTAATGGGCGCGGTGAAGTGTGTCTCGATCCCGTCGATCCGGCGCTCGGCGAGCAACCGGTCCAGCTGGCCCGGCTGGCACGATGCAAAGTAGGTCGGCATGAACGGATGGGGGATCACCACCAGCCCGCCCTGGTCGTGGATGGCGTCGACGGTCTCCTGCAGGGAGCGGCCCGACCGGACCGGGCGCTCCAGGTAGAGCGCGAGGACGTGCGTCTGTTCCGGCCAGCGGCAGGTCACTTCCTCACCGGCGACAACGGCCAGGCCGGCCGCCTCACCGCGAGCGGTGGTCTCGGCAACTGCCGACATCGTGTCGTGGTCAGTTACCGCGATTAGGTCCAAGCCGGCCACAACTGCGGCGGCGACCAGCTCTGCAGGTGTGGCCAGCCCGTCGGAAGCCGTGGTATGGCAGTGGGGGTCGCCACGCTCCAATTGCATCAAACAAGTGTTAACGAACGGCAGCCGCTGCAACAGCGCCAGGCACGGCCTCCGCAAAAGGCGACGCAAAGCGGCCGCTCGACCATGGTCGACCAGTTCAACTAGGCTGCTTGCCTCGCTAGCTTATGCCGATGGAGGCTGCTCGGCACGTGATTGAGCGAGGCGATCGAATGGGAAGAGCCTAATCCGTCAGCTCCAAGACGTTCTTAAGGCTGGACGACTACAGTCCACGAGTTGCGCACTGCCTTCGGCGCCACCCAGACCAAGGTCGACCTAAGCGCGGATCGTGATCAAGTCAGAATGGACGCAACCTGTTCCGAAGTTCGCTCGTTCAAGGAGGCGAC
The DNA here is from genome assembly GCA_035535055.1 of Candidatus Dormiibacterota bacterium. Lineage (GTDB taxonomy): Bacteria > Chloroflexota > Dormibacteria > Dormibacterales > Dormibacteraceae > UBA6019. The sequence continues at coordinate 19,364 of DATLQT010000027.1, forward strand.
ATCTCAAGGTCTCGCGGGCGGACCATGAGGATGTCCCGAACGTCGTTGAAATTCGGACGGTCCAGCCAATCTGTAGGTTATCGCGGATCTGACTAGGACGGCCCAGCGGCGACTGGGGAGCGGGCTCGGAGGGGATGAGCTGGCGGGCGGCGCCTCTGAGCCGAGATTGACGCGAATTGCTGCGCCGCGTCGAGAAACCGAGGCACAGAGAACCACCAGGAAGCCGGCGGCGAGGTCGCCTCTATCTCTGGGTATCCCACAGTCACGTCACGGCTGGCGAGGCCGCCGGGTCAGCCGGCGGCAGCGTCCACAGTGACGGCGCCCGCCGGCAAGGTGCCGCTCAGGGCAATGCGGAGCAGCTGAAGATCGAGGTAGCCGTTCACCCGGCGGAACTGCTTCTCCGCCTCCAGCACTCCGCCGGCGGTCCAGCGCAGGATCATCTGGCCATCTCGCCAGCGCTTCACGTTGCCGGTCACTGTCCGAGCCACCGAGATCATGGACTCGATCGGGTTGGTGGATTTGAAGGTCCGCAGCAGGCTGGGGCTGAGATGGAGTCTGGTCACGGTCAGCGTCTCCTCGAGCCCCTCGCGGAGGCTGGCGGCAGCGCCCGGATGGTCGCCCTGGAGCTGCCTGGCCAGGTTCCGCAGCTCCTGCTCGGCCTTCTCGGCATCGGCCTCCTGCCAGGCCTTGTCCAGCTTGCGGGTGGTCCCGGCCACGAACCGACGCGAGATCGACGAGCGTGTTGTCGCCTTCGGCTCCACTCCCACCGGCTCCGTAGCGGCGCGTCGAAAGCCTCGCCAGCATCCGGTCCAGGCAGCTTGGGTGAGCAGGTCCCGGCCGGCGAAGAACCGGAAGCTTTCCAGCTCTACCTCGCCGCCCGCCTTGGTCCGGGCCCTCGGCTTCTGTACCTCGACCCGGCGGCCGCCCAGGTTCAGCTGGCGGTCCTCCTGGCCGTGGCGGTAGCCCGTCCGCTCCCGGTCGTGCTTGCCGCGCGGCCCCACCAGCTGGGTGATCTCCTCTTCGAAGATCTCCGCCACCACCGACAGGCCGACGCCAACGCAGAAAGTCAGCAGCCCTTCCCTGACCGTCTCCTGGAAGGCGGCGAGCCCGACTGTGACCTGCTCCGGGAGCGGGAACGGCGGCCGTCCCTGGGCCAGGTGAACGACGTTGGGGCGCGGTATGGTTGCCACGGGCGGTTCCTCCTTTGGTTTGGTCGCCCGCTTCCGTACCACACGGCACGGCGGGGTGGAGGACCGCTTCTCAATTTCTACGAACTACGGGACAACCTCACGGACCATTGCTGATGTCGCTGTCTGCGGAGTCGGTCGGATAAAGAGTGAGACTGCTTAGAGCTGCCCTCTACATCGTCTGCCTCGTGGTCGGGGCCCCGTTGGCATGGATGGCAGGCAATCGGACGGCGGCGATCATGCTCGTCGCCCTCGCTCTCGTAAGCGCCGCGCTGGACTTCGGCTCCATGGCCAGGCGCCAGTAGCTGGCCTATCCAGCCAGACTTGACGGACGGCAGTTCAATTTTCGCCAAGGGACGGTGGGAGCCCTCCTTCCCGCGTGACTGTCTAGTCCGAAGTTCCGGAGGCCGGCCGAGTTCAGGTGAACTCGGAATGGCGATGCAGGTTCTGGCTACAACGAGGCGTTGAGGCCGAGCAGTTGGAGGGCGCGGCTCTGGAGGTCGGTGGGCAGCGCGTGCTTGTCGAAGGTCGCCGGCTGACCGGGCACGCGGACGGTGTTCTTGGTCAAAGTGGCCAGGTTGGCGAGCAGGCTGGGGACGCTGTGCACCGGGGTGTCATCGACAAGCCGGTGAGCCCGGGCCTTGACCAGCGCCGCGTCCGAGCGCTGCGCCGGCGCCACCACGTCCTTGGCCAGACAAAGTCGGCAAGCACTTCAAGCTCGACATCAGCGAGAGCGACTTCAGCTAACAACTCGAGCGCGCGCTCCATGTGTGCGGCCGCCTCGCGATAGGCGCGCATCCCCGCAGCCTCGCTCGCCGCCTGCACCGACGCTCCGAGCGCGGCACTTCGTTCCCCGGCTGCCAGCCAGCGATAGGCCCGCTCGGCGGCCAGCTCAGCCACGGCGTACTCGCGATGCGCATCGAGCGACTCGGCGATCGCCCGATGCAGCCGTAGCCGCTCGCCCAGCAGCGTGTCGTCGTGCGGACCACGAACGCGAGCAGATCCTGGGACGAACGATCGATCCAGTGCACATCCTCGACGATCAACAGCACCGGTTGGCTCTCGGCGAGCCCTGCGAGGACACGCAGAATCGCCTCGAACAACTGCTCCCGGCCGCCGGCCGAGCCTGTGCCCGTTCCCAAAGCGGGCCACAGGGCCGCTAGCGCCGAGCGCAGCGGCGTGTCCAGCGGCACCGAGCTCGCCGGATCCTCGACCACCTCCCGGGCGCCGAGATCACTGGTGCGAAGGCCAGCTCACCCTCGGCCAACGGCACGCACTAGCCCGACAACACAAGCATGCCCCGCTCGCGAGGCCGCTGCTCGAGCCCGGACACCAGGCTGCTCTTGTCGATTCCAGCCTCACCCGCGACCAGCACGGCCGAGCCCTGCCTTCCGACGCACCAGACAGAAGTCGCTCGAGTACATCAAGCTCCTTCATGCGCCCGACGAACCGAGGCGAAGAGATTCGACCCACCATCAGCAAGCCACCATCACGAGCTCCCGGACCTCCCTGGCTGAAAGTGGCTTCCCATTGTGCGCGCCGGCCGTTCCCAATCCAACAAGGCAAGACGGGCGGTCCAAAAATGCCCTCGACCAGCGAACCGCCGATGGAGGCGATCGGAGCGCTCACGGCTCACGGGCGGCTCCCTCCGCAGCGATGCATCCAACTGCTCGGACAACGGCGGATCGCTCAACGGATCGGGGTCCGGCTTCGCTGGCTCCCGCTGGTGCCCGCGAACGGCCCTCCCCGGTCATGACGACCACTTCGCTGATAGGGAGGACGGTCGCGCGACTTCGAGTGGAGATCGGCCGCGCCTACAGGACAGCAGGCGCCCTCCGGCGGAGCCCGACGGCCTCAGGCACGAGCGTCAGCTTCTCGAGCTCCGCCCATAGCCGCGCGCGAATAGCGACGTCATCCGCGATGGGGCTGTAGCTCACGGGGTGACCGTTGGCGAAATAGCGGCCGGTGACCCCTGCAAGGTCGTCCGCGGAGGCGACCCGGACTGAAGTACGCGCGCCTACCTCAGGGCTGACCATCAGGGGGCTCCCGAGCCGCCAGGCGATCCGCAGCAGACCATCGTGCTCACCCAGGCGGGTCCGGACGAAGCCCGGGTGGACGGCATTGGCGGTGACTCCCGTACCGGCCAGCCGTGCGGCCTGCTCCAGCGTCACAGCGAGCACCGCCAGCTTCGACTGCCCGTAAGCGGCCGTACCCGAGTAACGGCGCCGCTCGAATTGGATATCGTCCAGATCCAACCGCGCCGACCGATGCATGGCGGAGGAGACGTTGACGATGCGTGCAGGAGCGCT
>DATLQT010000028.1:0-4634 GCA_035535055.1 Candidatus Dormiibacterota bacterium
AAAGGACGCCAAGGACCTCGACCTGGCCGAGGGCGCGATGCTCGCCGGCATCCCCCAGGCGCCCTCCGACTGGGACCCGATCATCCATCCCGACCTGGCCGCGGCCCGCCAGCAGCAGGTCCTCGACGCGATGGTGAACCAGGGCGACATCACGCCCGCGCAGGAGACGGCCGCGCTGGCCGAAAAGATCACCTTCCATCCCCAGGTCAACACCTTCTTGGCGCCGCACTTCGTCAACTACGTCGAGAGCGAGCTCCACAGCCTGGGCTTCAACCCCGGCGTCCAGCAGCTCTACGTGACCACGACGCTCGACTATTCGAAGCAGACCCAGGCCGAGGCGGACGTCCGGGCCAACCTCGCCAACCAGCGCTGGCGGGACACCAGCGGCCAGCTCCATTCGGCGATGGTCGCCCTTGACCCTCAGACGGGCGAGATCATCGCCTACGTCGGCAGCGACGACTACAACAGCGAGGCCGGACAGTACGACTACGTCAGCGGGGTCCCCGTCAACACCGGTTCCTCGATGAAGGCCTTCACCTACCCGGCCGCCATCAACACCCGCCAGGTGACCAGCGAGACGGCGATCAAGGACGGTCCCAGTCCCTACCACATCCCTCAGGTCGACGCCCCCGACTACCTGGTCTACAACTACACCCACGGCACCTACGGCACCCTGCCCCTGCGGGAGGCCTGGGATAACTCGCTCAACATCCCGGCGGTCAAGGTCGAGCAGTTGATCGGCGTCCCGACCGTGGTCAACTTCATGCGCTCGGTCGGCGTCCACCCGGAGGCCCCGGTGAACGGCGTCTACCAACCGGACGCACCGCTCACGTCGTATGGTCCTTCACTGACCCTCGGCGGCTATCCCGTCAAGCTGCTCGACGAGGCCCACGGCCTGGCGACCGAGGCCGACCTCGGCGTCTACCACGACATCGAGTCGATCCTCACCGTCAAGGACGCGCACGGCAGGCTGCTCTACCAGGCCAACCCCGACGCCAGCCGCAAGCAGGTGGTGGACCCCGGCGTCTGCTTCGTGGAGGCGCAGATCCTCTCCGACAACTACAACCGCCGCCTCCTCTTCGGGCTCAACTCGCAGCTCCACTGGCCGGACCACACCGTGGCTGCCAAGACCGGGACCAGCGACGACTTCAAGTCCAATGCCAGCATCGCCTTCACGCCCGACCTGGCGACCATTTTCTGGATCGGCGACACCCTCGGCAACAACCACTTCATGGTCAATGGATCGGACGCCGAGGTAACGATCCTGCCGGCGCTTCACACCTTCGTCGACCAGGACCTCCAGGGCGTTCCCGCCAACCGCTGGTACACCCAGCCCAGCGATGTCGTCAGCGGGGGGAACCACGCCTGGTTTTTGGCCGACCAGCGCAATGTGCCCAAGTTGCCCGGCGACTCGGCCAGCCCATCGCCCTCGCCCATCAGCAGCGCCGTACCGCCCAACCCGGGCGCGGGGCCCACCTACATCGACCTGCCCACCCCGACGCCGAGCCCGACCCCACTTCCGACGCCGACCCCGACGGTGCTCCCGACGCCGAAGCACCCCTGACGCGCCGAGCCAAGCGCGGCTCCTAGAATCTCGCTGGTGACCGCTGAAGCCCCGAACGGCTCGCTCACCATCTCCCGCGAGGCGCTGCCCGGAAGCCAGGTCGCGCTGACCATCGAGGTCCCCGCCTCCGAGCTGGAGGCCGCCTACGAGAAGACCCTGCGCAAGCTCACCCAGAAGGTGAAGGTCCAGGGCTTCCGGCCGGGCAAGGCGCCGCGGGCCGTGCTCGAGGCCCGTCTGGGCGCCGAGGCCATCCGGGAAGAGGTCATCGAATCGTTCGTGCCGGAGGTCGTCAACCGCGCCCTGACCGAGAGCGAGCTGGAGCCGATCGACCGCCCGCGCGTCGACCTGATCGAGTTCGAGCGGGGCAAGCCGGCCCGTTTCACCGCGACCGTCAGCGTGATGCCGGCCGTTACCCTGGCCGACCTGGACGTGATCCGGATGGAGCCGTCGGTGACCGAGGTGACCGACGAGATGGTCGACCAGCGGGTCCAAGAGCTGCTGGAGACGCAGGCCGCCCTGGAGCCGGTGGAGCGGCCGGTGGAGGAGGGCGACGTGATCGTCGCCGACCTCGACGTCAGCACGGCGGGCGTCGACGTCCCCTCCCAGGCCCGGCGGGCGATGGAGATCGAGGTCAAGGACGGCGTGCTCATCCCCGAGCTGCACCAGGCCGTGATCGGGAAGAGCACCGGCGAGGTGGCGGAGGCCGAGGTCAAGATGCCCGACGACGCGGCTCCCGAGGTGGCCGGGAAGCTGGCCCATCTCCGGCTGACCGTCCACGGCGTCAAGCGCAAGGACGTGCCCCGGCTCGACGACAGGGTCGCGGAGACCATCTCCAACGGGGAGCAGAAGACCGCGCTCGAGCTCAAGATCGCGGTCCGCCGAGACCTCCAAGAGCAGGCCGCGCGGATCGACGAGCTCGCCCACGAGCAGAAGGTGCTCCAGGCGGTGGTGGAGGCGTCGGAGGTCGAGATCCCCGCGTCACTGGTGGACCACGAGGTCGCCCACCAGCTGGAGGACTTGGAGGCCCGCATCGGGCGGCAGGGCCTGCGCCTCGACCGCTACTTCGCCTACGCGGGGACGACCGCCCAGGAGTGGGCCGCCAAGGCCCGCCCCGACGCCGAATCGAGGCTCCGGGTGGACATGGTGCTCGCCGAGGCGACCAAAAAGCTCGGGATCGAGCCGACCACCGAAGAGGTCTACGCCCATCTTCTCAGCGAGGCCAACAAGGACCCCGAGCTGAGGGGCGAGGTCGACAAGCTGACCCAAAACCGCACGGCGGTCGAGTACTTCCGGCACCGCCTGACGAGGATCAAGACGCTGGAAGCCCTGGTGGCCCTCGCCGCCGGCCCCGGCACCGGCGAATCGAATTCGGGGGAAGGATAATGACGCCAGTGGAGCCCATCACCGACTACCTGGTGCCGATGGTCGTCGAGACGACCAACCGGGGCGAGCGGGCCTTCGACATCTACTCCCGGCTCCTCAAGGACCGGATCGTCTTCGTCGGCACACCCATCGACGACGGGATCGCGAACCTGATCATCGCGCAGCTTCTCTACCTCCAGTCGGAGGACCCCGAGAAGGACATCAGCGTCTACATCAACAGTCCCGGCGGGGTCGTCTCGGCGGGGCTGGCGATCTACGACACCATGCAGTACATCCGGCCCAAGGTCTCAACCCTCTGCATCGGGATGGCCTACTCGATGGGCGCTGTGCTTCTCTGTGGCGGCGCCCCCGGGATGCGCTTCGCGCTGCCCCACGCCAACATCCTGATCCACCAGCCCCTGGGCGGCGCCCAGGGCCAGGCCTCGGACATCCAGATCCACGCCCGGGAGATCCTGCGCACCCGCGAGCTCTTGAACCAGATCATCGCCCAGCATTCCGGTCAGCCGCTGGAGAAGGTCCAGCTGGACACCGAGCGCGACTTCTTCATGACCCCCGACCAGGCCAAGGCCTACGGGATCATCGACGACATCATCCAGGCCCCGGTCAAGGCGACCCAACCGGGGGCGAAAGAGGAGGCTTCCTGACCTCCAATGATCTTTCGGCGCCGCGAGGGGAAGGGGCAGGTTCGGCACCGGCCGAAGTGCTCCTTTTGCGGCAAGGCCCAGGGCGAGACGGGCGAGGCCGGGCTGCGGGGACGGGTACGGGTACGCTTGGTGGCCGGGCCGGGCGTTTACATCTGCAGCGACTGCATCAACCTTGCCAGTGAGATACTGCGCGGCGATAATTCGCCGGCGCCAGCCTAGGATCCCTGTAACCCCATGAACGAACGCGAAGACCGCCGCCGCTACACCCGCTGCTCCTTCTGTGGAAAGGGTCAGGACCAGGTGCGCAAACTGGTCGCGGGCCCGGGCGTCTACATCTGCGACCAGTGCATCGACCTCTGCCAGGAGGTCCTCGAGGAGGACAACCGGACCGCCACCTCGAAGAAGACCAAGACCGGCTTCATCCCCAACCCCAAGACCATCTGCGCCGCGCTCGACCAGTACGTGGTGGGCCAAGACCACGCCAAGCGGGTCCTCTCGGTGGCCGTCTACAACCACTACAAGCGGATCCAGGCCTCCAAGATGGTCGGCGACGTCGAGCTCCAGAAGTCGAACGTGATGCTCGTCGGTCCGACCGGCTGCGGCAAGACCTACCTGGCCCAGACGCTGGCCAAGATCCTCGACGTGCCCTTCGCCATCGCCGACGCCACCTCGCTGACCGAGGCCGGCTACGTGGGCGAGGACGTGGAGAACATTCTTCTCCGGCTCATCCAGGCGGCCGACTTCGACATCAGCCGGGCCGAGCGGGGGATCATCTACATCGACGAGATCGACAAGATCGCCCGCAAGTCGGACAACCCGTCGATCACCCGTGACGTCTCCGGTGAGGGCGTTCAGCAGGCGCTGCTAAGGATCCTCGAAGGCACCGTCGCCAACGTACCGCCCCAGGGCGGCCGCAAGCACCCCCACCAGGACTTCATCCAGATCAACACCACCAACATCCTCTTCGTCTGCGGCGGCGCCTTCGACGGGCTCGAGCGGATCATCGAGCAGCGGATCGGCCACAAGCGGATCGGCTTCGGGGC
>DATLQT010000029.1:0-13814 GCA_035535055.1 Candidatus Dormiibacterota bacterium
GCTGCTCGACGTCTGCCTGGGTCTACGGGAGCGCTACGAAGACTGGCTGGAGATGGGACGGGGCCTGACCCGTCGTGGCCTCCGGGCGCCCTGGCTGGCGGTGGTCGACGGCGCTCCAGGTCTCAACAAGGCGGTTCCCGAACTCTGGCCGGACAGCGATCGCCAGCGCTGCACGGTTCACCGGCTACGGAACGTGATCGCCAAGCTGCCCAAGCGCCAGGACCTCCACAATCGGGTCCGCGACGCCTATTGGGCAGCCCTCGATCTGGCTGGCTCGGCGGCCGACGGTGAGGCTCGCCTGCGCAGCCTGGTGGGCGAACTGGAGACCGACTATCCAGGCGCGGCGGCCGCCCTCGCCGAGGACCTGCCGGCGCTCTGTGTTCACCTTGGCTACCCGCTCCGACTGCGCAAACGGCTTCGGTCCACCAATCTTCTCGAACGCTCGCTGGGCGAGGTCAAGCGGCGGACCAAGGTCATCGGCCGCTTCCCCGGCGAGACCAGCTGCCTGAGCCTGTGCTGGGCGGTCATGGACCTGGTCATCGCCGCCGGCCGAGGCCTCGCCCTCACCGACTTCGAGCACCAACAGCTTGCTCAGATGCGCGCCGCCAGGCGCACCCAATCACCCGTCGAGATGACCGCCTAAGATGCTCCTGCCGCACGGAGAAACGTCTCCGCTTTTACAGCAGCCCTGGGACGCGACCCCACGCAGACGTCGTTGGTGGGCCTCTGCCCAGTCGACTCCTACGAAGACCATCGCACCTCCTCGCCGCCATGTCGAAAAACCGAGTCCGAGAAGAGCAGCGACGCGCTAATAGAGCAGGGCTCCGTCGGCCCGACATCCCACCGGTCGTCTTCTCTCCTCGTCGACCGACGGCGGCACCATCTAGATCTATGGCTCACGCGCCAAGCCCGACTGAGTGCTCGACCGTCGGCGACTCGGACACCCCCCTATCTTCCGGGAGGTCTGCTCCTATTAGCCGGCGACGGCGGCGGACCGGCGCCGCGCGGCGGGGCGTTCGAAGCGCCCGAAGACCCAGACCAGGGGCACCAGCACCAATGCAGGCAGCAGCAGGAAGAGCGGCCGCTCCAGCCACCAGACCGCATCGGGCCCCGCCGGCAGTGAGGCGCCCATGCCAGCCAGCGCGACCACAACCGCGAAGTAGGCAGTCATGTGCCACAGGAAGACAGTCATGACGATCGAATTGGCGGCGTTCACCACCCGCCACGGCGTTCGCCGCGCCAGCCACGCCGTCAGCGGGCGCCGAGCAATTAGCGCGAGGGCGACGATCAGAAGGCAAAGGACCGCGAAGGGCAGGGTTGGGGCGGTGATGCCGATGAGTGTCACCCCATTGTCAAGCAGGTTGCGGCCGTAGATGGGAAGGCTGGTCAACAGGAGGACGGCAAGCAGCGCGAGGCCCGCGATGGCGAGCAGCCATCCGGTCGATAGCCGCCTCAACCTGCCGTCGGCGTAGAAGTAGCCGAGCTGGTGTGGTATCAGCCAGACCAGGATGATGTTGACCCCGAGCAGGCTCGGATGGTCGAGGCCGAATGCGAGCAAGTCGACCAGCGCCACAGAGCCGACCAGCCCAACCGGAACCCAGACCCCGAAACGCTGGTGGAACCGGATGGTGGCTGGCGCCAGCAGAACCAGTCCCAAATAGACACCCAGGAACCAGAGCGCCGCGAAGGGCGTGATGTTGCCCAGCTTCATGCCCCGCAGCGGGCCCGGGCCGCCCACTTCCAGGATGTTCAGCACCGCCTCTAGGCCCAACCAGCAGCCGAGCAGCACCAGGGTCGGCACCAGGAGCCGGCGCAGGCGATGGCTCCAAAACCGGTCCTCGTCTCCGGCGGCCCTAAGTGAGGCGTAGGAGGTGAAATTGGCGAAGCCGCCGACGAAGAAGAAGAGCGGGATGACCTGGAAGATCCCGGTGACCGGCCAGAAGCGAGGGTCGACGTTATAAAGCATCCGCCCACCCGCGATGCCGTTCTCGACGTACGGAACGATGGCCAGCCAGTGGCCGGCGACCACGATCGCCAGACTCGCAACCCGCAGGAAGTCCATGAAACGGTCACGCTCGCGCGTCACGAGGGCGAGGTAAAGGTCTTCACCGTGGGACTCAGGCCGTCCTGGAGCCGGCCCTCGCCGGTTCGCGAGTCCTGGCCTCAGGAGGTAGCGAGACCAGCAGTAGCGGCAGTCGGCAGGTATGGGCCAGCCGGCTGCTCACAGAGCCGAGGACGAACCCGGCGAGCGCTCCCCGTCCCCGCCGTCCGACCACCACCAAGTCGGCGCCGATCCGTTCGGCGACCGCTTGGATGACGAGCGCGGGGCTGCCCGATTCGACGATCGTCCGGTAGCTGACGCCCGATTCCTCCAACGGCCGGCACCAATGCCGGACGAACCCGTGGACCTCTGCGACGCGGCTCTGACCTGGCCTCGGCGGCGCGTCCCTCAGGCCGTAGAGTCCGGCGTGGGTCAGCCGATGCGTGTTCTCCATGGCGTGAACGGCGACGATCTCGGCTCCGGTCGCCCGGGCCAGGCGAGTCGCCTGCTCGAGTGCCTCGGCCGCCCCGGCGGAGCCGTCCACGCCGACCACGAAGCGGCTGACTGGCGGTTTGCTTGCCATTTGAGGGCCTTCCTAGCATCAGTCTCGTCGGCCCGCCGATGCAGTCTCAGGGTCGAACGGTCCGTCGCCGCCGGGACCGACCTCGCCATGCCCGGGAGCTTGAGCCCAACTTATAGCGGGCTGAATCCGGGCGCTCTACCAGGCTCGGTTGGCTGGGCTCCGCCGCTGGCTGGCGATGTAGCCGGCAAGTGCGGTCGACCGTAGGCGCCAATCAGACGTGGGCCGGCCGCGGATATCCCTCGGCTCACTAGGCCCCAACGGACCCGGACCAATGGCCCTGACTTCCTGTTCAGTGCTGCCCAATCCTTCCTACATGGTGGCTCGTCGAAAGAGGCTGCTGGTGGCCTGCGGCACAGGCATCGCCACCTCTACCCACGTCGCTGATCGGCTGTCGAGGGAATTCGCCAAGAGGGGCCTCGAAGTCGACATCACGCAGGGCCGAGTTGCGGAGATCGGCGCTTATGTGGACGACGTCGACGCCATCGTCACGACCTCAGCGGTCGCGGGCCAGTTCGGGAAGCCGATCGTCAGCGGCATCCCCTTCCTGACCGGGATCGGCGACCAGGAGGCCCTCGAACAGATTCTCCGCGCTCTCAATGGAGGTGCCTGAAATTGGATTGGCAATCCGTATTGACGTACATCCGTGACACGCTCGGCAACACCGTCGTGCTGCCGATCGTCATCGGAGTGCTCGGCATCGCTCTGGGTCAGCGCTGGACCAAGGCGATTCGCTCCGGCCTGACGGTCGGCGTCGGCTTCGTCGGCCTGGGCCTCGTCATCACCCTTCTGCTCGGCGCCCTCGGTCCGGCGACCAGCGCGATCATCTCCCGGCTCGGCATCCACCTGACAACGATGGACGTCGGCTGGCCGGTCGCCGCCGCGATCGCCTTCGGCACCACGATCGGAGCCATCATCGTCCCGGTCGCATTGGGCGTGAACGTGGTCATGCTGGTCGGCCGGCTGACCAAGACCCTCAACGTAGACATCTGGAACTTCTGGCACTACGCCTTCACGGGGTCCCTCGTCTACCTGGTGACCGGCCACAACTACTGGGCAGGCCTGGCCGCCGCGGCCTTCCACATGATCCTGTCCCTCAAGGTCGCCGACATCACGGCGCCCTCGGTCCAGAAGTTCTTCAACCTGCCGGGGATCTCGATTCCCCAGGGGTTCGCCGTGACGACCGTCCCGGTCGTGCTGGCGATGAACTGGGTCATGGACCGCATCCCCTTCGTCAAGGACATCAAGGCCGACTCGGAGTCGCTCCAGAAGCGCCTCGGCGTCATGGGTGACCCGCTGATCCTGGGTGTCATTCTCGGCATCCTGTTCGGCCTCGTCGCCGGCTACAGCTTCGCCCAGACGGCCATCCTCGCCGTCCAGCTGGGCGCCGTGATGCTGCTGGTCCCGCGCATCATCGCCATCTTCATGGAAGGCCTGGTCCCGGTCTCGGAGGCCGCTCGGGTCTTCTTCCAGAAGCACTTCGCCGGCCGCGAGTACTACGTCGGGCTCGACTCGGCCATCCTGATCGGACACCCGATCACCATCGCTGCCTCGATCCTTTTGATCCCGACCGTGCTGATCCTGGCCGCCATCCTGCCCGGCAACACCACCCTGCCCTTCGCCGACCTCGCGGCTCTCGCCTTCTTCGTGGCGATGGCAACCCCGCTGACCAAGGGCAACCTCTTCCGCACCTACGTCATCGGCGCGGTGACGATGGTCATGGTCCTCTACCTGACGAGCTTCTTCGGACCCCAGCTGACCACGACCGCGCACGAGATCGGCTACAAGCTGCCCGCGCTGACCACCGGCGCGACTGCCATCAGTGCCCTTTCGGCGGGCAACCTGTTCGCCTTCATCGCGTACATCAGCGCCCAGTACCTCGGGATCGTCGGGCCGGTCGCCCTCCTGGTCCTCGCGATCGTCGGCGCCTACCTGCTGCGCAACTACCAGTACTTCCCCAAGGAGGTCGGGGTCGTCACTCCGCCCGCTCCCCTCGAGTGGACGGTCCCCGTCGCCTCCAGCGTGCCGCCGACAGAGCCGTCCGAGACCGGGGCTGGGACTGCGCCCACCCCCGTCCCTACGGTGGCGCCCGAACCCCCCGGGCCCAAGCCACCGGCGGCTCCCGGGCGTCGGGTCATCGGGTAGCGCTCGATGCGTAATGGAAGGGGCGGCGCTTCGGCGCCGCCCCTCGCCCTGCTCGACACCCTCCGCGACCTGTCCGCGATCCCGGCGCCGTCGGGCAACGAGGACCGGATGGTCGCCGAGGTCGTCAACCGCCTCCAGGCCCTCGGCCTGGAGCCCTTCGTCGACCGGATAGGAAACGTCACCGCCGGCTTCGGGCCCGCCGAGGCGGGCACCGACCTGCTCGTGTTCGCGCACACCGACGAGCTGGGCCTCATCGTCCGCTTCATCGAGCCGGGAGGCTTCCTGCGCCTCGAGCGGCTGGGCGGCGTCCCCGAGCGGGTGCTGCCCGGCACCGCGGTGGAGGTCCACGCCCGGGGCCGACGGATACCGGCCGTTATCGGCCTCAAGGCCCATCACCTGACGCCGCCGGAGGAGAAGTACGTCGCCCTCCCGGCAACCGAGCTCTATGTCGACGCCGGGTTCGCCGACGCCGGCGAGGCGATCGCCGCGGGCATCCGGGTCGGCGACCCGGTCACCTATGCGCCCGGCCTGATCGAGCTGGCCAACGGCCGCGTGAGCGGGAAATCGATGGACGACCGGGTGGCCGTCACAGCGTTGCTGGAGCTGGCTCGACGGCTGCGCGACCACCCGCCGTCGGTGGCGGTCCAGCTCGGCTTCAGCGTCCAGGAGGAGTTCAACGTCCGCGGCACCCTGGCGCTGGCCGCCCGGCTGCAGCCGCGGATGGCCGTCCAGCTGGACGTCGCCCCGGCCACCGACACCCCCGACCTCGCCGGCCACACCCCGGTCCGGCTCGGCGGAGGCCCGGTCCTCACCCGGCTGAGCTTCCACGGCCGCGGCACCCTGGGCGGGCTGATCCCCGACCCGGCGCTGCTGGCCGCCCTCGCCGAGGCCGCCGCCGCGGCCGGCCTCAACCCCCAGTACCAGGCGATCGTCGGTCTCATCACCGACGCCGCCTTTCTACCAATGGCGACCGCCGACGGCATCGCCACCGCCGAGCTCGCGATCCCCGTCCGTTACACCCACAGCCCGGTCGAGACCGTCCAGCTGTCCGACATCGCGGCCACCGTCGACCTCCTGGAGCGCTTCGTCGCCTCTGCGCAGGGGATCCGGCTCGGCCGCGGGCAGGCTGCGCTCGACGCCCAGGAGGTCCAGCAGTGAACGCCATCCAGGAGATCTTCAACCGCCCCAAGGCGATCATCGCGATGGCGCACTTCCCGCCCCTGCCGGGACAGCCCCTGTACGACGCGGCGGCGGGTATGGAGGGCATCGTGTCGACCGTCGCCCACGACGTCGAGATCCTCAACGACTCCGGCGTCGACGGCATCCTCTTCTGCAACGAGGGCGACAGGCCCTACCGGACCAAGGCCGGGCCGGAAACGGTCGCGGTCATGTCGGCCGTCATCGGCACGCTGCGCCCGGAGATGTCGATCCCCTTCGGGGTGGACGTGCTCTGGGACCCGATAGCCGCCATCGCAATCGCCGCGGCGACGGGAGCAAACTTCGTCCGCGAGGTCTTCACCGGCGCCTACTCGGGCGATTTCGGACTCTGGAACACGGACCCCGCGGCATCACTTCGCTTCCGTCGCGAGATCGGCGCCGAGCGGGTCAAGCTCTTCTACAACGTTTCGGCCGAGTTCGCGGTGCCTCTCGCCGAGCGCGCGATCGAGCTGGCGGCCCGCTCGGCCGTCTTCAGCTCCCTGGCCGACGGGATCTGCGTGTCCGGGTCGCTCACCGGCACCGCGCCCGACGCCTCCCTGGTGAGGCGCGCCAAGGAGGCGGTCGGAGACATACCGGTGATCGCCAACACCGGCGTCCGGCCGGAGACCGTTGGCGCTTTCCTCGCCGACGCCGACGCGGTCATCGTCGGCACCGCCCTCAAGGTCGGAGGGATCACCTGGAACCGGGTGGACCCCGGACGCGTCCACGAGTTCCTCCTGGCCGCCCGCGAGTCAGGCGCCTGGCAGGGACAGCCACGGCGGGCGCCGGTCGCGATCTGAAGGAAGGACAGCTGTGAAGATTCTTGCCTCGCTGACGGCGGCCGACCCGCTGGCGCTCGGCGAGGCGGCGCGCCGCCTTCGCCAGGCGGGCGTCGACGGCTTCCACGTCGACTTCGGCGACGGCCGCTTCGTCCCCTGGCTGGGCGGCAGCCTCGAGCTGGTCCAAGCCCTGGCCAACGCCGAGCGCCTGCCGATCGAGGTGCACCTGATGATGGAGGAGCCCGAGGCCTGGATCAGTCCCCTGGCCGCGGCCGGCGCCAGCCGTGTCCTGGTGCACCTGGAGGTCGTCCGCTATCCCTGGCGCCTGCGGACCATCGCGATCCACCACGGCCTGAACCTCGGCTTCGCCGTGAACCCGGTCACACCGGTGGCCGCGCTGGAGCCGATCGCGGGCTGCGCCGACTTCGTCTCGCTGCTGACCAGCGAGCCCGATCTCGCCAGTGAGCACTTCCTGCCTGGGAGCACGGATCGGATCTCGCTCGCCCGGCGGCTGCTCGGACTGAGCCTGGAGGTGGAGGTGGACGGCGGCCTCAGCGCCGGAAGCCTCCACGAGACCGCCCTGGCCGGCGCGGACGTAGCGGTGGTCGGCCGCGAGCTGACCCTGGCCGAGAACCCCGCCGCGTCGCTGCGGATGCTGTCCACGGCGGCTGTTGGAGGCGCGGCATGAACCTGTTCTGGGCACCCGGCCTGGTCGCCCACTTCGACGCCGCCACCGATCCCGGAGAGGCGATCCGGATGGTCGGCCGCCTCCTCGTCGCGGCCGGCGCCGTCACTCCCGAGCATGTCGAGGCCATGGTCGTCCGCGAGGCGGAGCACCCGACCGGCCTGCCGGCGGCGGTGCCCTTCGCTCTCGCCCACACCGACGCGCCGGGAGCGCTCCGGGCTGCCGCCGCCCTTGGCGTCTTCGACCAGCCCGTGCCCTTCCACCGGATGGACGATCCGGGCCAGGTACTACCGGTCCGCCTCGTGGCGGTGCTCAGCTTGCCGGAGCGAGACCGCCAGGCGGAGACCCTCGGCGGCCTGATCCGGACACTCGCCGACGGCTCTCTCGCGGCTCGCCTCCTCGAGCTCTCGCCGGTAAGGGCGCGTCGCCTGCTGGCGACCAGGGCGGCCTGAAACGGCGATGGCTATCGCAGGGCCGGCCGTCCGGGGAACTCCCGCCTCGGCCGGCAGCGCCTCGGGCCCGATCTTCAGGGTGCCGTCTCCGATCGAGGCCGCCGGCCACCCGGCGGCGGTGCCCGCCGGCCAGGCGTTGGCCACGACCGCTCGGCGGCTTGACCAGCTGGCCGAATCGCTGCCCGCCGCCAGGGCGGCCGGCGCCGACATCCTTCGCGCCCAGGCGGCCATGGCCCGCGATCCGGTCCTGCTTCGCTCGGTCGAGGAGCGGGTCGCGGGTGGTACCGACCCAGCTGTCGCATTACGGGAGGAGGTCGAGCGCCAGGCCGCGAAGCTGGCGGCACTGGCCGATCCCTACCTCCGGGAACGTGCGGCGGACGTGCGCGAGGTCGGCCGGCTGGCGGCGGCGGAGCTGGCCGGGGTGGCCGGCGACCAGCTCTGCGGGTTGGACCGGCCGTCGGTGGTGATCGCCCACGAGATCTTCCCCGCTGACGCGCTGGGGGTCGACCCCGACCTCTTACTCGCAATTGTCACCGAGACCGGCGGCCGCACCTCCCACGCGGCGATCGTGGCCCGCGAGCTCGGAATCCCGGCCGTCGTCAGCGCCGCCGGGATCATGGAGGCCTGCGCGGATTGGGAGGCCGCCGAGGTCGACGGCTCCAGCGGCGAGGTACGCCGCGCCGCCGGGGCCGAGGTCCAGGCGCGCAGAACCCACCATGCGCCGCTCGAGCTGGGCGCGCTGCCGGTCCGCCTGATGGCCAACGTCGGGTCTCGCGACGGTGCCCACACCGCCGTCTTGCAGGGCGCACAGGGGATCGGCCTCTTTCGGACCGAGTTCATGTTCCTGGCCGTTTCTGAGCCGCTGGCCGAGGCTGAGCAGGAGGCGGTCTATGCCGACGCGTGCCGGGTCATGTCGCCGCATCCGGTCGTCATCCGGACCCTCGACGCCGGCTCTGACAAGCCGCTGGCTTACCTGCCCGTGGAGTCCGAGCCGAACCCCGCGCTCGGTCGCCGCGGCGCCCGGCTCTGGCTTGAGCGGGAGGAGCTCTGGCGTCCCCAGGTCCGGGCGCTGGCTCGGGTGGCCGCCGACTGTCCGAACCTCGAGGTGATGCTGCCGATGGTGGCGGCGCGGGAGGAAATGCTGGCCGCCCGCCGCCGCTTCGCAGCCGAGGCGAAGCGAGTCGGGGGCCGGGTTCCCCGCCTCGGGATGATGGTGGAGGTGCCGGCCGTGGCCGCCGCCCTCGACGCCTTCGAGGGTGTAGCCGCCTTCATCAGCCTGGGCACCAACGACCTTACCCAGTACACGGTCGCGGCCGACCGCGAGCTGGACTGGGACGCGCGGCTGAGCGAGTTCAACCCAGGCGTGCTGAGCCTAATCGCCCTGGCGGCCTCGTCGGCCGGCCGGCTCGGTATGGAAGTGGCTGTCTGCGGTGAGATGGCGGGTCGGCCGGAGGGTGCCCTCTTCCTGGCCGGGGTCGGCGTTGAAGCGCTGAGCATGACTGCCGACGCGCTGACTGTGGTTGCCGGCGTTCTCCGTCGAATCGGGATCGAGCGTTGCCGGGCGGCCGCCCGCGACGCGCTTGGCAAACGAACCGCGGCCGGCGCCCTAACTGTCCTCCGGAGCGCCCTCGCCGAGCCCTGATTCGATAAGAGCGGCCAGCCGCGCGCTGCCCGCAGCCTCGTCGGGACCATCCACCGTGACCCGGATCCGGTGCCCGCTCGGGATGCCGAGCCCGAGCATCGACAGGATGCTCTTGCCGTCGACCTCGGCCGTGAGGTCGCCGTCGAGGTCGATCACCTTCACTCCAGCGTTGAGTTCGGCCGCCGCCTGCACGAAGACCGTGGCAGGACGGGCGTGCAGCCCGGAAGGGTTGCGGAGCGTCCGGACCAGCTCGATCAAGGCCCGTAGACGTTACTAGCAGATGGTTGCCACTGATTGGGCCTCCCGTGGATGCGTATCAAAGGGGGACTGGGGCAAGTATCGACGACAGCTCTCGACGCTTCCAGGTCGCCCCCGGCTTCGAAGCGGGTGAGTCTCGGCAGGGTGTCTAGGTGCGCTCGCCCCGCGGTGTCGGCACGTGAAACCGCCGCCCAGAGATCTCCGATGGCATGATCGCCAGCCAGTGCCAGCGCTCTCCCGGTGCAGCCGGGCGTGCAAGTGTCCGGCGAAGGTGCTCCGCGGTCCGACCGGGATTGGTGCTGATCTCTTCGGCTTCGCCCTTGACGACCACGCTCCAGCCCACCGCCAACTTCGGGTCCCAGCTGTCAACCTCGAACGCCAGCGGGAGGTTGGGGACCGCTTTGAGCTTGGTGCCTGGTGCGGTGCGGAAGACGATAATCCGCCCCTCGACGGCATAGTTGACGGGGAAGATCTCCTCGCGGCCCTCAATGTTGAATGCGATTCGACCCAGGTCGCGGGATTGAAGGAGGAACAGGCAGGCCTGCTCGTCTAGGACCTCCGGCACATGGTCGAAGGGTTGCGGTTTATCCATGGCGGATGCCTCCTTGAGCGGACGGTCCCCCGCCATCTCCGCTGGCGGCTGCGGCGAGATCGCCGGACAGATAGGGCCGAAAGCCTGTCCAGTTCCTTGCCAACTCCAACAAGAACGGATCTGTGAGGAGGGCCGAGCCCGCCGAGATGTTCGCCACGGCGCCGGAATGCCTATTGACGCGACCGGCGTCGATCCGGTCGCCGACTCGGCCGCCAGCGCGATCGTAGACGGGCGCACCTGCCGGGTTTCGCCCCTCGAACCAGCTTCGCGGCAGCCGGCCGAGCTCGAGATAGGTGGACCCGCGGGTCGCAGCAGCCAGAAAGTCCATCACGAACACCGCCGATTGGACGTCGTAGGGCACTGCGCTCGGGAGGTCGAAGCCGGACCTGATCGCCGCGCCAAAGACCGCGTCCCCGCTCTGGATGGCAGCAGTCGCCAGCTCCTCTCGCCCGAGCGCCTTAGCCGACTCTGCCAGCACGGCCTCCTGCGCGTGACCCCACAGATGAGGCGTCGCTGATTCGCCGTCGAAGTTCAACAGCACCACACCTGATCGGCGGGGGAGGATCTCGTCGCACCAGCTCGCCAGTAGCGAGCGCAACCGAGGGTCGTCGCCGGCGCGCAGCAGGTTGAGCGCCGCCAGCGCATGGAGGGACCGGACGTCAGCCGGTACGGCTGCCGCCGAGGCTGCAGGGAGGGCTTCATCGACAGCGGCCCGCGCGGCGGCATCGCCGAGGGTCACGGCACATTCGGTGAGCGCAGCAGCGGCCCGCGCCTGCCAGAAGTTGACGCCCGGCGCGGAGGTGACGCCGTCTCGGTTGCGGATGCCCTGCCAGTCGTCGATGAAGTTGAACCAACAGCCGTCTCCCGCACGCATCCAGAGCACGAACTCGAGCAGGCCCTCAGCCCACTCGCGAAGGGCCGGATTGCCGGTTGCCATCCAAAGCCGGCAGAGCAGCCCGCAAGCGCGCGCCGCGTCGTCGACACGGGCCACGCCTTCCAGGCCGGCCGCCTTGGCGGGCAGTTCCACCCCTTCTGCGTTCGCGTAGACGGCGACGGCAAGAGCCCTCGGGCCGGCTCTCGGCACGCGGTGCGTGAGCGCCGCAAGCTGTCTCAGCATCTCGCCAGCGAGGCGATGATATCTCGCACCTCGAAATCGGCTGCCGCGACGCAGCTGTCGGCGGCGCCGTAGTACATCCGAATTCGCTCCCCGCGGTCATCGAGCGCGACGTGCCCGCAGGAGAAAACGGTCTCGTTATATAGCCCACTTCGTTCGTAATCCTCGGTCGGCACCAGGATCGGGACCGGAGACCGAGCGATCACCCGGCTGGGATCTTCACCATCGAGAAGCAGCCCACCCATGCAGTAGCGTCCATGAGCGTCGACGCCGTGATAGAGCTCGAGCCAACCCTCGAGAACGCGAAACGGAACCGCGCTCGCGCCGGTCCGAAGCGCATCCCACATCCCTTTACGCGGCAGGGCCAAGGGCCGGTGCCCTCCCCACTGATGGAGGTCGTCGGAAAAGGCGATCCAGATTCCAAGGACCTTGTTGAACGACTGAGGCATGGGCCGGGTCAGCGCCACGAATCGGCCGCCGACCCGCTCCGGGAAGATCACCACGTCTTTTTGATCGGGCATGAACATCACTCCCTGCCGTTCAAAGGTGCAGAAGTCCGAGGTGGTCGCCCGGCTGGTGGTGATCCCCAGGCGGCCGGCGGAGACGTAGGTGATGTGCCAGAGGCCATCGATGAGGGTCGCGCGGGGGTCCTCGCAGCCGTACTCCTCCAGTGAGTTGGAGGGCATCAAGGCTGGCCGGCTGTCGACCCGGAAATGCACGCCGTCGGTGCTGCGGGCCACCCGCAGATGCGAGATGTAGGTGAGGTAATCGCGCACCTCGACCAACCCCTCGGGCCGAGCCGGCTGAACATGGAAGCGGATCCGTCTTGGGTCGGCGAGGTCGATTCCCGGGAGAGTCCGCGGAACGTAGGCGATGACCACCTTCGGCGGCTCTCTCGAGGTGTCAAGGTAGGTAACTCCGAGCAGGTTCTCGCCCCGGATTCCAGGCGGAAGCGGGCGAAGGCCGTCATCGGTTGCGGTGAGGTCAAGGGTCTGCGCGCCGGTCGGCGGCCGGCCCTTGATCGAACGAGGACGTTCGGCAACCCGGAGGAGGAGGATGGTTTCCTCCCCGAGCTTGGCAGCGGCCGCATTGAACACCGAAACAACTTCCAGGTTGCGCTGTGAAGGCGTCACGTCGGCGCTCGTCAAGAGTGGGTTGTCCGGCACGCGATGGCCCAGCTCGGCTTCAGCCACGGCCGTATCCCCCCGCTGTCAGCGCAGCGGCCGGCGACCGAGCCGCTGTTTTTCGCATCAGGTCCAACCACCGCTTGCCCGCCATCGGCCAGGCCATGTCCTTTGCGTAGGCGTAGGCGCGATGTTCGAGACCGGCCTTGAGCGTGGGATCGTCAAGGATGGAGTTCACGGCCGACGCTAGCTGCCCAGAATCCTGGAATCCCACGACCAGCCCCCGGCCGTCGGCCAGCGATTCGAGAGCGTGGAGATACGCGGTCGAGACGATCGCTTTGCCCGCGCCGAGCGCGTAAGCCAGAGTTCCGCTGGTTATCTGCTGCGGATCCAGGTAGGGGGTCACGTAGACATCGGTGGCGATCAGCAGATCGATGATGTCCTGTTGAGCCAGGTATTCGTTCCTGAAGAGGACGTGGCTCTCCAGGTCAAGGCCCTCGACCTCGGCCAGAAGCGAATCCCGGTACTTCTCGCCCGCCTTGCGCACCAGCTCCGGATGGGTCTGTCCGGCGACCAGATAGATCGCTTCCGGGTGGCGGTACAGGACCGACGGCATCGCTCGCACCATGTACTCGAGGCCTTTGCGCGGATCGACCAGGCCGAAGGTGGAGATCAGGGTTCTCCCGGTAATGCCCCATCTCTCCTTCATCCGCCTCCGGCCGTGCGGCTCGATCGCCGGCATCCCATGTGGGATCACGGTCGCCGGTCGGTCGATCCCATAGGCGGAGTCGAGGAGCCAAACGGCGGTTTCGGCCATCACTACGATTTCGTCGCTGAGCCGGGCGGCCGTGCGAACCGCCTCACGCAGCGATGGCGCCGGCTGCGGGGGAATCGTATGGAAGGTCGTCACCACGGGCTTGCGAAGGGCTTCCAGGAAGGTGCGAAGATGGTCCTCGTAGGCGCCGTTGCGCCAGATCCCATAGAGCCCGAATTCGTGTTGGACGTTGACGACTTCGACTTCTGATGCGTTGATTGCCTCGGCCGCCCGGCGATAGCTCCCCGCGTCGCCTTGCCGGATCCGCCACCGAACTTGCTCGTCGTAGCGACGCAACAGGTCGGGCTCCTCGATAGCGGCTACCGAGATGCTTAGGCTTGGGTCAGCGGATTCCATCGCCGTGATCAGGTCATGGGAGAAGGTCGCTATC